>CBDHFQ010000006.1:0-55298 GCA_965262565.1 Bacteroidia bacterium | reverse complement strand
AAAATGGGCATTTTTCTTCCAGAGAAATAGCAGATATTATGGGCGACAAACTACATGAGGACGTAGGGGCTGTTTTTTTTGATATAGATAATGATGGCGATCAGGATCTCTATGTCGCTAGTGGCGGAAATGAATTCATGAAAGAGTCAAGCTCCTATCAGGATCGCTTATACTTAAATGATGGTCAGGGAAATTTCTCAAAGGCAACGGACAGATTGCCCAAACTCACCTCAAGTGCTTCCAGGCTTGCTGTTGGAGATATAGATAATGATGGAGACCTGGATCTGTTTGTTGGTGGCAGACTGATACCCTGGAGCTACCCTGAACCAGCATCCAGTACCCTCCTGATCAATGAAGGCGGAAAATTGATCGACGCAACTGCTGAGCTTGCCCCAGAATTAGTAGAGCTCGGTATGGTCAATGATGGGGTATGGGTGGATTATGATCAGGATGGCTGGGAAGACCTGGTCGTAGTAGGAGAGTGGATGCCGATAAGTCTTTTCCATAATGAAAAAGGAAAACTGAAAAGGGCATGGAGTCCAGGACTGAGGTTTAGCGAAGGCTGGTGGTTTAGTGTGGAAGCTGCAGATGTCGATAAAGATGGCGACCTGGACCTGGTAGCTGGGAATCTGGGAGAAAACTACAAATATCAGGCTGAGGTAGACCAACCATTTGAGGTGTACTACTATGATTTTGATAAGAATGATAAGAAAGATGTAGTCCTTACCTACTATAATTTCGGGATTAAGTATCCAGTCAGAGGCAGGCAATGCTCTTCAGAACAAGTACCGGCACTAAAGAATAAATTCAAAACCTACGACCTATTTGCCTCATCAGATGTCTTTGAGATCTATGGAGAAAATAAGCTCGAAAACAGTCTGCATTATGCTGCCAATACTTTTTCCAGTATGTATATTGAGAATCTTGGCAACGGTCAATTTGAGATGAGAGCCCTTCCTCAGGAGGCACAGTTTTCTGCAATCAATGACATACAAATACATGATGTGAATTTGGATGGCCATCTGGACCTCGTGACTGCTGGCAACTTGTTCAATGCAGAGGTAGAAACAGCCAGGAATGACGCAGGTATCGGTTTGGTGATGTTGGGAGATGGCGCTGGCAACTTTACCTCACTCACAGCCCAGGAGAGTGGCTTATTGGCTCCTTTTAATGTTAAAAGTTTGGAACTCATCCAATCACGGCAAGGCAAATTATTATTGGTCGGCTGTAATGACGATCCTTTACAGCTATTCAAATTGAGAGATGGCAAGGCAAAATAGTATGAGAGGCATGTACCATGGAGATGCCTTAATAAGCATTATCAGGAATGGGGCGTTTGCTTACTTAATGGCCAGTCTGTGGATAGGCATTTCCTTCGCTCAATCAAACTCCTGGGCCAAAGAATTACCTGGCATAGGTACTTTTTCTTCTCCAAGACTTACAGATCTAAATGGAGATGGAATTAAAGATATTATCCTGGGGGCAGGGAGGGCAGAGTTTCAACATTGTGATTCGGCTGTTATTGCCCTTGATGGCAACAATGGTCAGCTGCTTTGGAATGTCAGTGCAAAAGACCAAATGTTTGGTTCTGCAGCATTGAGGGATATAAATGGAGATGGGGTGAATGATATTGTAATCAATGGCCGATCCGCTGAACTTAAAGCTATCAACGGAAAAAATGGGCATCTGTTATGGGAGTTTTACCAGGGCAAGAAGAAACCGGCAAGCCAGGGATGGTATAATTTTTATAATCCACAATGGGTGTCCGACCTGGATGGCGATGGGATAAAAGATATTTTAATCTCCAATGGAGGGGATGTCATGGTAGAGCCCTATGATCCGAACCGCCCAGCGGGTAAATTGGTGCTGATCAGTGGGGCAAATGGTACGTTGATCGCGGAGGCAAAAATGCCTGATGGAAAAGAGATCTATATGTCTATCGCTATCAGGGAAGGAGATTCAGTAGAAGAGAGCTGGATTGCTTTCGGTAGTGGAGGGGAGACCATAGGAGGACACTTATATGTGGCTAGTCTGGCTTGTGTATTGAAAGGGGATCTTTCCACAGCCCAGGAATTGACTTCCAGCCCTGATAAGGGCTTTATTGCTCCACCCGTATGGGTTGATATTAATATGGATCAGGTATTGGACCTGGTAGCAGTGGCTGTCGAAGGGGAAGTATTCGCCTATGATGGGAAGGATTTTAGTCTGATGTGGAATACTCCCCTGGAAAATACCGAAGCCTATAGCTCTATTGCGGTAGGATATTTTACGGCGGACAGGATACCGGATTTTTTCCTGTCAGTGGCTCAGGGCAATTGGCCTAAACTGGAGTGGAATCGACAATTTATGCTCAACGGAAGAGATGGAAAGATCGTTTTTCAGGATTCTTTAGGTTTTTATCAAACAAGTACCGCCGTTGCAGTGGATCTTACGGGTAATAAATTTGATGAACTATTGCTTAGCCTAAACTATCAGGAAGTCAATGAGTTATACCAAAAGACGTTCTACAATATGCTGGTGGCGATTGATACCAGAAATAAAAAAGTGCTACCATTGGGCGATTCTTTTAATGGAAGTAATTTGGCTTCAACCCCATGGATAGGGGATGTGGATGATGATGGCTTTCTGGATATCATTTATGTGCATGGGACCAATTTGAAGCATACTTATACCTTTGATGGCATGAAAGTAGAGCGGCTTAGCACACAGATTCCTTATAGACAGCCATCCTGGGGTGCATATATGGGGAATGGGTATGATGGTATCTTCAGGCCCTAAAGCTTTGAATCGAAAAGGGCTAGGTTAACATGGAATAATAAAGATTGAAAAGATTAATTTTATATATACCATACGCTATTTTCAATTTTTCATATTAACGTTCACCTGAAATGAGATCATTTCTTTTTATTCTGTCAATTTCCATCCTTTTCCTCGGGTGTGAAGATAAATATGGCGGACTTCGTCCTGTAAATTTTGGTCCTTCTCCTGCACCTTCCCTGACTTCTCAGGAACTAGCCTGTGTATTGCAAGCAGAGGAAGAGCATCAATCCTTGAATATCATAGAAGCTGCTTTGAAAACAGAAGCCGGAAGTAAGTTTGCTGAAGTATTAGCCACGATCGAGGCAACGGATACCTATACTTTCGGATTGTTTACCCTACCATCTAATAATGGAGTAACATTGCTGCTGCCAACCAATCGGGCCTGGGAAGCGTTCTTAGAAGAGAATCCCGGATGGGAACTGGAAGGAGAAAGTCTGGCGGAGTTTTTACGGAACCATGTGCTGGAAAGGTCTTTTACCTATCAGGCTATTCATTCTGAAGCTTTCATCTATCCAAATTTCAATGGATTTCTTATTGAATTTAACAAGGAGAATAATGGTTGTATGATCATCAATAAAAGTGCTACTTTCATTACCGTAGATGATCGCTGTGCAAATGGATTTATCCATACCATTGATAAGGTTCTTATCCCTTGAAAAAGCCGTGTAATGCTTTTTGTATTCAAAAAAAAGTAGTAATTTCATTGATAGCGAAATCGATTGCGGGGGATCATTTTTCCCCCTTGGATGGGAAATTCTACCCCCTGGGAAATGGGGATTTTTGCTGAGATTAAGCTCATAATTGTTCAACTACTACTACTCATGACTTTAGGTCTAGGAAGCTTTATTGTATCAAGATATTATATACAAAACCATACTGGTATCAATTACCGGTATGGTTCTTTTTTTATAGGATCATTCAACTAATTTTTTTAACCCTATTGATCAATCAACTATGAACAAGCGTGTACTACTACTGCTTACCATGCTGATCACTGTTGGATTCTCCCAGGTATGGGCCCAACAGACAGTTACGGGTAAGGTCACCAGTTCGGACGATGGTTCGGCCCTCGCTGGTGTTAACGTAATAGTCGTAGGATCCACACGAGGTGTGATCACTGACTTTGAAGGGAAATATTCCCTTACTGTTCCCGATGGAGGGAAACTTGCCTTTTCTTATGTTGGCTATCTTGCACAAGAGGTAGAAGTTGGTAGTCGGACTACTATCGACATTACTCTTCAGCTCGATGCTGTACAACTTGATGAAGTGGTCGTAACCGCTTTTGGAGTGGAAAAAGAAAAGAAGGCCCTTCAGTATTCTATCACAGAGGTAGATGGAGACAATTTTACTGAGGCTAGAGAATTGAATGTAGCCAATGCCCTTGTAGGTAGAGTCGCTGGAGTAAATGCTTCAAACATGACTTCTGGACCTGCAGGCGCCAGCCGTGTAGTCATCCGGGGTACAGTATCACTCACAGGCAACAACCAACCATTATACGTAGTCGATGGGGTACCCATTGATAACTCGTCTTTTGGACAGGCTGGACTATGGGGTGGAGCTGATGAAGGAGATGGAATCTCCAGTATCAACCCTGATGACATTGAGACAATCTCTGTATTGAAAGGAGCAAACGCTGCTGCCCTTTACGGTTCTCGTGCCTCTAATGGTGTAATTTTGATTACTACTAAGAGCGGTAAAGCTGGAAAAGGAATTGGTATTGAGTTCAATTCTAACTTTGTATTCGAAGATCCCATTGACCTATTCGATCTACAAACAGAATATGGACATGGAAGAAATGGGTTAGCACCTATTGATTTTGATGAAGCCTGGAATATTGGTAGTGGTAGCAACTGGGGAGCAAGACTAGATGGTAGTCTGGTACCGCAGTTTGACGGTGTAAGTCGTCCATATACTTATCAATTCCAGGAAAACTTTGACCGCTTTTTTGAGGTAGGTACTACCTGGACCAATACTTTAGGTTTCTCTGGAGGGAATGAAGACCATAATATCAGGGTCAATGCTTCTGTTCTGGATAATAAAGGGATTGTGCCAAACTCTGGATATGACAGAAGAAACATAAGTACTACCTATAGAGGAAAATTTGGAGATAAGATCACCTTGACTTCAAAGGTACTTTATTCTAACGAACAGGCTAATAACCGCCCTAGAGTAGCGGATTCTCCTGGTAATGCTGCGAATGCCATTTATGCGCTTCCTGCAAACTACAATATTAATGACCTCAAAGGAGATCCTAATAAACTGGGTGCTGTTCCAGAAGGGGTAACCACCATTGATAATAAATCTACAGGAGAAGAATATCAGATCTCTGCTAACCTTTGGAATGCTAACCCTTGGTGGGCTGCACATCAATTTAACAATGATGATACCAGAGACCGTGTGATCACTTCAAATGTTGCAAGAATTGATGTTACTGACTTCCTGTATGTACAGGGACGTTTCAGCATGGACTACTATACCAGAAGAGAAACTGACTTCACGCCATTTGGTACAGGTTACCAGCGTAGAGGTAGTATGCAGGAAAGAGAGCGTCGTGTGAGAGAAATAAACCTCGAAGGGATCGTAGGCTTTAATGAGACTTTCGGAGATATCTCTATTGACGCCTTTGGTGGGTATAATAATATGAAGCAATCAAATGAAACCCTGGCTTTGACAGGTAATAACTTCAATATTCCATTCTTCCATCAGGTGTCTAACCTGGCTAACCAAAATATTGGTTATGGAATAAGTGAAAGAGGGATCAACTCAGTGTTTGGATCTGCAACCATAGGGTATAAAGATTACCTGTATATTACAGGTACTGCCAGGACTGATTATTTCTCTACCCTGTCTCCTGAGTCAAATGAGATTACCTATCCTTCGATCGGTGGTAGTTTAGTATTCAGTGAGCTCCTGGGACTTGATCAAACAGGATTACTGACCTTTGGTAAACTGAGAGCATCATGGGCACAAGTTGGTGGAGATACTAATCCATACCAATTATTGCTTACCTATGGACTTGGACAAGGACATAATGGACAACCTAATGCATCCATCCAACAATCTTCTCTCCCAAATGCAGATCTGGTACCATTGACTTCTACAGAGTTTGAAATCGGAACGGAATTGAGGTTCTTCAATAACCGATTAGGACTTGACCTGACTTACTATAGCCAGAAAACTACTGACGATATTATTTCTGCTACGATTTCTCAATCTTCAGGATTCGTATCTACTGTAGTTAATATTGGTGAAATGAAAAATCAGGGTGTAGAATTATTGTTAACTGGTACACCTATCCAGAGAAATAATTTCTCATGGGATGTGAGCTTTAATATGGCATTCAACGATAATGAAGTAGTGAGATTAGGTGATGGTCTGGATGATATCCGATTCTCAGGTGGTACGAATACTTCAAGAACTCGTTGGGCTTATGTACACAATATCGTAGGAGAACGTTTTGGTACGATCAAAGGATTTACTCAGGAAATGGTGAATGGCCAGCCTGTATTCAATCCTGATAATGGTCAGCCAGTTCAGTCTTCTGACTTGTCTATCCTGGGTAATGGTGTCCACAGATTTATCGGTGGCTTGAATAATACCATTAGATGGAAAGGCTTTTATGCCGATTTCCTAATTGATTTCAAAGCTGGTGGTGATCTATATTCTGGTACGAATGTCCGCTTGACTTCTTATGGAAACCATAAAATGACTGTGGGTAATTTCGAAGATATGGGGATCGTTGCCCAAGGCAGAGAAAATATTACTGTAACTGGTGTTACACCAGATGGGGAATCTATGACCAAGACTTTGGAGGCGGATGAAGTCCAGGGATTCTGGACCGCCTATTCTCAACTGTCTGATCGCTATATGTATGATGCTGCTTTTATCAAGCTAAGACAAATAAGCGTTGGATATAGTCTCCCAAGTAGTATCATGGCCAATTTGCCAATGAATTCTGTAAGACTTTCTTTCGTTGGAAGAAACCTCGGGATACTGTTTAGTAATCTTGAAAATGTTGATCCAGAATCAACTTATAATAACACCAATGCACAGGGATTTGATTATTTCTCTCTCCCTACCACTCGTTCTTATGGATTTAATTTAAGAATAGTATTCTAATCGAAACTTTATCATGAAAATTTTGAATAAATTCTTAATTCTTGGATTTGTCTGCTTGTTACCACTATCAAGTTGTGATACAGACGAGCTCATAGAATTGAATATCAACCCAACTGCTGCAAATGAATTAGACTGGAGATTCATGTTTACTACCGGTCTGGTCCAGGCAGCTGAAAACCGCTTCATTAATGGAAGGGTAAATTTGAACCTGGCTGCTGGATTAATTCAGCAAATGTCATGCTTGTGTATAGGAGGAGAGAGAGGGGCAGGAGATAAGTACTTTTATCACCTGGACAGCTTTAATGGATATCAGGATATTGTATATGATGGATCTTTGAAAACGCTTGCAGAAGTAATTCGTCAGACAGGACCTGAAGGGACCAATCCAAGTTGGACCAATCTAAATCAGATGGCACAGGTATTATATATTCTGCCTATGCATATCATGACTGATTTGTATGGAAATGTTCCTTATTCTGAAGCAAACAAAGGAGTGGAAGGGATTTTCTTTCCCAAGTATGACTCTCAGGAATCTATCTACAAAGATATGTTGGCTAAGTTAGAGACAGCTGCCAATACGATTGGCACTGGCCCTGACCAGGTGGGAAATGCAGATGTTATGTATGGAGGAGACTTTGCCAAGTGGAAGAAACTTGCCAATTCCTCTGATGCTTCGTTTTAGCTATGCGTATTTCTAATGTAGATCCTGCAACTGCTCAGGAGTATGTGCAAAAAGCCCTCAATGGTGGCGTAATGACCAGTAATGACGATATGGCTTATTTGCAGATGAATTCGGGACCTAGCCAATGGTTCAACCAGAACGGAGATCTCAAGAGCATTGATCCCTGATGATTGGGGAGCTCAGAATATGATCTCTAAGACCCTGGTTGATTGGCTACAAGAACGTAATGATCCAAGACTTACAATTTATGCGACTAGAGGCCTTTGGGGTGGTCCTTATCTAACTGCTCCTGAAGAACAGGTTGGTATGCCAAATGGCTATGATGATATAACTTCATAATCTCTTGGATTCTCTAGAATATATTGATTGAAAGAATTGAGTTGATAAAACTGCCATTGTGAGGTGATTTTATCTATTAATCTGTCTAGGTCATTTATTTTGCTGCTAATACTATCGGAATTAGCCATTTCATTAGCGTTCCTATAGGCATTTAGCGCTCCCTGATAATCATGAATACTTAGTAAATATTGAGCCTCCTGTAATTGTTTAGTAAACTCAATATTTATAGCCCTAGCTGAAGCAGCTGATAAGTAAGTGGTTGTATCTGCAGGATTAGCAAAAATAACACTTGAGATAAAGGCTTGGGAAGAATTATTACCCTCCAAAAAATCTACCTGAGCAACTCTTTCTATGGGTGTATACGGCATGTCAATATCCGTATGTGTTCCTTTAAATCGAGAAGTATACCTTACTCTCACATAATACCTTCCATTATATCGATCTCTTTTGACTTGTGAGGTTTTAATATTTGAGAAAATAACATTTGAAAACACCTCTTCATCTTCTTCTAAATTATCCAGTGAGTAATTGATATGAAAATCTCTTAAATAAGTGATTACATCTCCTTTCTCACTTTCCTCACTTTTACTAATACCAGGATTTAAATCATATTCAATGTATGCGGAACTATCAGTAAAAATTCTGGTAGAGCCATTTATATTTTGATTAATATAAATCTCGATAATTGAGGCATCCTCTTCATAAGCGATCTTCGAAAGAAGTTTTGCAAAATCTTCTACATGAGATTTGGCCCGTACCTGATATGATTGTAGCTTAATATTAGATAAACCTCTTGCAACATCCTGAGACAACAGCGAAACAGGATAAAAGCAGATACTTACCAATATAATAAGCCAATAATTATTGTACCTCATGATGGCCATTTGTCGATGCACCTTCTTAAAAATAAGTAACTAATAAAAGAAACGAAATAGATGCTAAAATAGTAATTAGTCCAAGTTTAGTGCTTCAACTCTGTAATCAAGTTTTTCCCTGTCATTCATGGCTCTTAATGAGCTAATTAGCCAACCTGAATTGGGATCGTCTCTTAGAAATTTTGATACAGTGAAACACCATCCATCTACCTGAAGAAAGTGATAAGTAATATGGTCTATTTGTTCGTAATCGATTTGACCTTCGAGTAATTCCTGAATAAATAATGCCATCTTCCCTGCCTCAAAATTTCTATACAGAAAACCTCTGATTTTATTTTTATCTGCAGAAAACAGCTTTCTTAAATTGATAAAGTCTGTTCCTTCACTTGAGGGATTAAGCACTAATCCCGATTGATCTTCAATAGGAAGTTCCAGAAAAATTCGCCTCTACTCCTCTTATTACCCATTTGGAAGAATAATCTTCTTCATGTTCTACCTGAAGTGTAAGAGATACCTTTTCAGGAATTCCCTTATATTTCATACTACACTTCAATTTAGCATACCAGTCGTCATCATAAAAGCTTAACTTAACAAATTTACCGCCGTGAATCACATCATCCATAAATGCTCTTACCAATAAAGTATCCCAATCAGGCTTTCGCTGGTCAAATAAGCTAAGTAAAAGCTGTTCTCTATCCATAGGTAAATCTGGATAATTTTTCAACCTATACTCGTAAATTAAGGTAGAAGTATCTCCGTTGAACCTTCCAAAAAATTCATCAATTTGCTTTACCTGATGAGCAAATACGTGATTATCCCAGTTGTTTTGAGAAAAAGCTGAGATGTAGACAAAGGGTATGAATAACAGAATATAACTAAGTTTTTTCATCTAGTTGTATGTTCTACGAGTACATTTGATAATAAAACATCCCAGACAACGTCTCTATCTCCATTAATTTCAGGTTCAAAGATCTTGAGAACAACAGTTACATTTTTCGTTGTTCTATCCTGATAAACCAATAAATCATCTTTGAAACCCGAAAATTTTTGAATGAAAGAAACAGTCCCATACCAGTTTCCATCATCTAATTTTCTTAGATTCGAAACGTAGTATACATCACCCATCGTAACATCGACTCGCGAGTAATATTTACCTACGTCTTTAATGTGTTCAAAATATTGTCTGACAGTGTAATCTTTTTTCTTGTCGGAGTTGACATTTGACACTTGAACAATACAAGTATCATCGACAAATAAAATTCGGGCTTGCTTAATAATTACATTTTTTTGATATCTATCTTCACTTTCCAAAACCTTCTCAACGTAATCTGTGAATTTTTTTACTTTATCGATAGCTCTTTTTTCAAAGGCATCCATATCAACAGGAATTTCAAGCTGACCTTCTAATTTCCTCATTTGAGAAGTATCGATATTAAACTCTGTAGGTTGATCAGAAGGAAAGACCACAGGATTAGCACTAACATCATTATTCATTGTTCCTGAGGTGGATGTTTGTCTGGATGGATCGGATACAGTTGATATCTGAGATTCATCTGTTCGACCAAGAGCCAATCCTTCAGGTTGATTTACAGCTAATTTAGGACCTGCGTTCAGAAGTAGTTTTGCAACTACTTCGTGAGTAGTATAAGGTAAAAGGATCTTGTTTTCATTTAATATTGCTCCTAAATCTTCTCTGTTGAACGATTTCTGTTTTTGGGTAAAAAATTCAGTAAATAATACATCATAATCGGAAACGGTGAAATCATTAGCTCTATGTACAGCACCATTTTTTAAAAAAAATGATGCTGTGATCGTTATTGTGAAAATGAACCTGATTAGCAACTCCATCTTCTATAATATAAGCAGTTCCATTTTCATGAAGAACCATGAGTATTTGTTTCAATTTTTTCTTATCAGATTTCGCTGTCCCCATAGCTATATATTCCACAAAATTTCCTTCAATTTTTGCAGAACTGCATAAAATAGTAGAGGTGTTATCAAGGTATATAGTAGATTGACCATAACCTATCATAGTCAGCCCTAATGAAAAAAAGAAAAGCAATGTTTTCTTAAACGTATATCTTTTATCGCTCATCATCTCTTTATTGGAAATAATCAAAAATTATTCCTGCGCTTAATAATTATTTTATTAGGCTTAGAATCTCTTGCTAAGTATGTGTATTGAGATATCTCCATACTAGGCGGATCGTTACCCTTTTTACTTTCTAAATTTTCATCTCCTATGTAGTAGCTTTGCTGTGTTTCTAAAAAGCGTAATTGAGTTCCCCCTCCTCTTCCCAATCTAAGAAGATCCCCGTTTCTAAGTTTCACTTCCTGATTTCTACGAATGTCTCTTCCGTTAATCGAAATTTCCTCTAAAGAGGTAACATGTATTGCTCCATTTACTTGCTTTAATAAAGCATGTCTATAACTAACGGAAGGATCTTGCCATTTTATATATATTTGGCATGAAGGATCGGCACCTATCATAACATCTTCTCCTCCATCAAGCCATTTGTTTAAAGATAATGTTCTGCTAAATTTAGGAGGAGAAATGATTTCTAACATGTAATCGCTTTTTTGATACACTACAGACACTATCATTACTCCCAAAATAGTCCCCAATACGACAAAACCAAGCATTCGTCCCCATTCGGGTGATTGAAATAATTGAACTACAAGAAAGTACAAGCTATATCCAATTAATGCTGCCACAATTCCACCTACTACACTTCTAGACAATTTGATACTGGATTTAAATGCCAAAACAGCTCCAATGAAGATTCCCAATAATGTATAACTTGGCAACCCTTTTAAAAACAGATCGAGTGTTAAATCCATATCTGGAATATACTGACTGATTTTTAGCCCAAGTGCAAAAGCAATAATACCACCAAACATGCCCATAAATATCCTGACAAAAATCCGGCTCCAGGATAATACTCTGAATTGGCCTTTCTCCTCAACATAGGCTAGGAAAAATGTTAATCCGATACCCAAAGCAGCACCAAGAAACATTTCATAAAACCAATCGAAAGGAATGTTTGATGCTGAATAAGAGCTTTCGTTAGGTAACATTAACCTTACACTCGCCCAGACTAGCCATGCGCTAAATCCACCCACACTTCCAAACCACAACCAATTAAAAAAACGATATTCTCCTTGTTGCTCAAAAAAGTTATCATAAGCATATTCTCTACGGCCCTCTCTACAGGGATCACTAGCGTGCATACACTTAGGGAAATCGGGACATTGGTGGCCATTAAATTTCCAGCTTTCCCAAGATGTCATCCTTTGGCACTTAATAACTACTTTCTCGTGATCTTCAAAAGGTTCTCCCGTAATCGGATCGTATCTGGTTCTCCCATCTTCTTTCACATCAATGTAAGGCCTAACATACTTCTTCTTAAATAATACCTGTTTGTATAATGGATAAACTTGACCTAAGACAATATACAGTAGAGTTACACCTAATAATCCGACCACTATCATATTCATCCAATCATTCAACCCTAGTCTGTATAAGCCATTGGGATAATTAGGCGTTCCAGGAGATTTATAAATGTGTCTGGCTTGTTTTAAATCATCGTTCCAACTCAACATATATTCTCTCTTTTCTCCCATAGATATACGCTGATCTTCTTTTACTTTTACAACGGTTCGTAATTGGTCTGAATCTCGATCGATTAAAAATATTTCGGCTTCCTTGAAGTTTTCTAAGCCCCTTTACTTCGTACACCTTAGTGTTAACTCCAGTAAGATTCAGTTTTCTGCCTTTCTCATCCAGTGCCCTAACATAAAAATCAATAGTCCCGTCATTAGGATTAGAGATAATCGTATCAATGTTAAATGCCTCCATTTGGGCAAGAACAGGCATGGTGCCACCAATGGAAATTAGTAGAATAAAGATTATGTATATGCGTATGGCCAAATTCATCATGCTATATCTTCTAGTAATGCCTTCCATGATACCCATTTTGTATCAAATTCCTTATTGTTAACTATTCCGTTGTGCTTCCTGGAAAAAAATCCAGTATCAAAGGCTTTAGTTAAGGAATCTAGTACCACAGCGATTTGAAAAGGTTGCAAAAAAAATCCATCGTGGGTGGAAAGATCAGTATTCGACAAATATGGCGTATGACCAGGATGTGTGTGAAACCAACCCGTGAGACTCATTGTATCGTGTAATTCACTTTTATCATCCATATTTTGTAATACCCTCGTCCCAAAATCCAAACGGACAGCGCTGTTTTGATCAATTTCTTCTGCTGCTTCAAAATGTTCAAAACTTACCCAGTAACTTTTTTCCTCTTTCTTGGCAAAATTTCCCCAAAGAAACCCCCCTACTTCCGGGACTGGATTTAACCCTAAACTTTTTTCAACCCAAAGATGAATTCTAAAAATTACTTCTGCTTTTAGAAAAATTTTTTCCACTCTAGTATCGGACCACTGATCAGATAAAGATATCGATTTATAAGTATTATCTTTTGCAATTTCATCAAAATAATCAATAAGCACAGGTTTTGCTGCTTTTCTTTTTCCTTTGATCATAAAAATTGATTATTAAGAAATGTTAGCTCCTTGTAAAATATCTTTCCATCTGAACCATGAAACATCCGGATGAAGATCTCTTGCATTATTAATAGAACCATCTTTTGTTCTAGGAAAAACAGCTGTATCTAAATCCGCAGAAATTGTATCTATTTCAATGGCCAGTTGATATCGTTTTTGGAAGAATCCCTGATGAATATTCAGATCTGCATGTGATAAGAATAACCCATGCCCTGGATGCGTATGAAACCAACCAATGGTTTCCAAATCTTTAAATTGATCCTGAACCTCTGCTAGTTGATTCCCGGCCCATGCGACTCCAAATTCAATTTGATATCTTCCTTGTTGAACAGCTTTCACAGGAACAAACTTTTTAAGCAGCACCCAATATTTTTCTTCAACCTTATCTATTGAATACTTTCCTAAAAGAAATCCACCAATTTCAGGAATACCATCTGCGTTTTCTTCCAGGAAATCAGCATTATTATGCTCTTTAATAAACTGATCGAGTTCTTTTAGACAATTTTGGTCCCATACCACCCATTCTACTGCAGTATTGCTCCAAAGATCCTTCATATTTAGTTTACAATAATTCCCATCGAGTAAACTGTTTTCCAATTCATCCGGATCGTATCCTTTCCCTTTTGTCTCTACATTGATATCTTCAGTATAAATTTTAGGAGGACCTTCATTTTTTGATTTTTCATTCTTAAGCGCAGTATACTCAGTTGTAGAACTTTCCTCATATCCTCTCTGATTTCTTGGTTTGATGACCATTTTCTCCGGAGGGGGTACAAACACTTTATCTTTTAGGCCTGGACTAACACTATCTTCGAGCTCCTGTCGAGTATTATTAATGTCTCTCTGTTTAAGATTTCTCAACACTAACATAATGAGAAATAATCCCGATAAGACCCCTAACCCCACAAACGTCCATGGAAATTTATTCTCTGACTCTAAATCAAAATGAATTATCTCTTGATATTGATGCCCAAGTTTATCCGCATCCTGGATAAATAACTTATATGAACCGCTCAATTCCTTCTCTAAGGAATCCCTGGGAATAGCATATACAAAAGAAGAAGGATGGTCATATTCCTGCAGTAAAGTATCTACTAAATAACTTCTTGCCAGATAGATCGCCCGATTATGTTCAGTTATGTCTCCTTCTGAATCCTGAGGGGTTAAATGCAATATAAATGGAGGTTTTCCAGTAACCTGAAGAAATAATGCATTACTAATTAAGCTTGCATACAAAATCTCAGTTTTTTGCTCCTGTATTGTTTTTCTTCGTTGAGTATCTATTCGTTGAGAATCTAAAGAAGAATTATTATCAATGACAGTATCACTACTCCCACGTGCTAAGACACTTTCATCTGTTGGTATTTCATTCTCTGCTCTTCTTTCAGTAGGAATATTAACGGCTTCTCTGGTTTCATTAATTCTTTTGGTAATCGTAGATTTAGTGTTTTCAGTAGCTGGAAGCACTTTAAATGATCCCATTTTGCCATACTTATCCCTCACTGAGAATATAAATGTATCCGGCTTAACCATATTCATCTCAAATTCTAACCCGGAGTTTGTAATAATATTAGGGTGTTTTATCAATTGAGGATTTCCTTTTTCCAATGATAGCGTAACCGGAGAGTATGGGATATAAGCATCTGGCAAATGCTCTAAAAATTTATAGATGTAAATTGATCCTAATTGATTTACCAATTCAACTTGAATTTTATAATCCGCTGTGAGAGCGTTAACCTTTCTGGAAATAGCTTCATTAATTTCATATTCATCTGCAAGTTGGATGACCTCTTCTAAGGTTTTCGCTTCTACTAGTCTATTATTGAATTCATCGTTATCATTAACTTTATTTTGTTCAGGTTTATTCAAAGAGGAAGCCTTTATTAGTTTATCCCCCATTTCGCCTTCATTGGATAAAATAGAAAATGGAATACTGGCTGAAACAACAAAACTATCTGGTGCGGGAGAAGATAAACGAAATGATACAGAACCATTTTGAGGATCTCCAGAATAGGAAAAATATACTATATTTTTGTCATTAGAACCTGAAAATAGCAAACCTCCATCAACCTTGATATCATCTATTTGCATAGAAGAAATAGAAGCTCCATTTTTATTAAAAACTTCAACTAGTAATAAGATCTCTTTTTCCTTAGAAGACACCAGCAGATCTTCATTCAGAATATTATCTTTTTGAGGCGCCTTATTTACTACAAATGACCCTCCATAAGATCCCTGCGCAGGACTCACTTTATTATCAGACACCTCATGATAAATAAAAAAGGCCGATTGACAATAGCCGACGGTTGTCATACACATTGCCAATATTTGAATGAGCAGCGTCCTGGGATAAATGTGATTTCTCATACTATCCGTGGATTTTAATGTTTTCTTCTATACTTAACCACCAGCCAAACAATTAACACTAACCAAACAGGAAGAAGAACCCACCATAAACTAATACCCGAAAGCAAATAACCTCCATCTACCGCTATCTTGGACCGATCATATGAAACTTCTTCGAGTTTTCGCGAATCCAATAAGGAAACCTTAAACACACCACTTTCAAAGTCTTTCTCTTCGAATAAGGATTCTTTATCCAGATACCATACATCCGAATAATAGGGGTGTTTATTTAATTGTTTTTCATAGCTACTAAACTGGTCTTCTTCGTGGGACAATCTTATGAAGTAATCCGGTTTACCTCCATCAAGTTTAACGAATAAGGTATCTTCTGATTTAAGTTCTCCCCAAATAGAATCTATTTCCAGTGCAGCCAGGTCGGGATCAATCACTAATTCCCTGGTTCGTTCTAAAGCATCCTTGAATATAAACTTGTATTTATCTGGTGTTCCTAGGGTCATCAACACATGAGCGTCTCTTCTCCCAATAGACTGTATCTGCAACTTCATTTCTCCTTCTTCCCATGAATAATCATAAAATGGTTTATCTTCTGTCGACTGAGTTTCCACTATAAACTCATCTGCCGAGGGAAGAAATAATTGCTCAGGATGGTTTTGAAGTTGTACAGACTCAAGAATAAGAGGATATTGAATATTGGAAAAATTAAGATTGTATTGAGTTTGAATTCCATTGATGGGGGGATCCATTCTAACAATTATTTCAACTTTTTGAAGTGCCTCATCTATATGCTTACCTTCAGGATGCAAACTAATATATTGGCTATAAGCATCTTCCGTGTCTTTTTCCAATGCTATCAGCCATTGCTTTTCATCTTCATCTTCTGGTTCAGGTTCAGCCTTAGGTGTCGATGGAGTACTTACAGTGGATTTCGTCATACTGTTGATTCGACGTTTGGCTTCTGCTACATACTTTCCATCACTATAATCAGATAAATACCTCCTGTAAGCTTTTACCGTATTTTTATCCGAAGCTAATTTCCAGTTCTTTTCATCTCTCAGTTCAATGATTCTCTGAACTGCCTCATCTTTATATTTTCCTGAGAAGGTATTACCTTCGATTTCAAGCTTTCTCAAATAAAGTCTATATCCATCTTCCTCGTCTCTTTCAATAATCTGTGCCCACAATTCTTCTTCATCTTGAGTTTGCATTTTAGAATAATCAACGATACTCCTCGTAAGTGAACTTTCATCCTCTGAGTCTTCACTACTTGTTTCATCAGGTGTATTGCTTGTATTATTCCCAGCTACGTTATTATCACTGCTGGCAATCTTGATGTCTAATCTTCTACTAATTGATCCACGTCCATAAATAACCCCATTATCGTCATCTAATTTCCATTGGATAGTGATAGATGGTTTACCGTTTTTGGTAGCAATGTAAATTAATTCCTGAACTGTTCTTCCATTTGTATTTCCTTTCGCATCTACTAATCTAAAACTGGAACCAGATGAATATAATCTCAATCCATTAGGTACACTGGCTGTTATACTTAATCTTAGCTTTTTACTGTTAGAGGGGTGAGGAAAAGTAAGATTAGAAAATGAAAATCGGATCCGTCCATCACCCCGTCCATTGAATGTGTTAGTATCGGTAAAATCGACTTTCGTTTCTGTAGCACTACTTATATTTTTAATGGTTCCGCTTTTTTCTGCAAATATCCCCAACGTTAGCTCTGCCTTGGATTCTCTGCCTTGATATCTGTAGGGAAGCGAATAATTTTGCTGCCCTATAAGATATGTTAGGTCAAACAAACATATATATAACCCTATCAATAACAGGTTACGCAGTAAGGTGAGCAGGGAATGGAGAATGATCGTTGGTCTCATCATTAAAGCTTTTTTCGCTTAATTGATATTTTCTTATCTGTTACTTGACTCGAACTTTGCCTTCTTTTTAAAATCTTAAGGCCAGAATTACCACTGGATTTTTTCTCCTCCTCAGGTGGAGTAAATCCTTCCCATGCAGGAATGGGCCCTAATACAGAAGTTCCATCCACATAAATTCCTTTTTCCTTATTGACAATATCGTTCGGTTCTGCGTATTCCCGAACCCATTGGGCCACTCTTTCATCTTCAGGATAGGGCTGCACATTCTCAGCGTGGTAATTTTGATATTGTAATATTTTTCCCACCCTCAATACCAGATCATCTAAATAAAATAAAGGCCCTAGATCCTCAGTATTAACGCATACTCTTCCTTTAAATTTCCCTTCCCATTTAACGTTAGGGTGCCAAACGGGAGTTTCCATATAGCACTTAGGGCGGGCGGTGTTCGGATATCCAGCAGGAATGTCAATTTTCAAGGTATGCTTAAAGCCGTATTTAGGATTAAATTGTTTATCCAATCCTACGATACTTTTCAGAATGAAGTAGACATAATAAATCTCGGGAGCTCTGCCCTTACGCGGTACAATATCATATGATAACCTCACAGACTGCTCACACAAGTCGTGGAGTTTCATGTGTTCTCGAGCGAGACGTTTTTCCCTCGGATTATTTAGTTTACTAAGATCATATGTAGGGGCCTCCTGTACCACCATGATGTTTATTTCTTTATGTTCGTTTATTTACCTGCAACTAATCTAGGCATAAGTAATAAGGTGTCACCATCTTTTATTCCAATATCATATAAAGTTTTCTCAGGCATAATATGTGCCCTGGTACCTTTTAATACCAAATCGTAAGTGTAAGGGTTCCCGTGTGGATCCGCTTTAGGGACTTCGCCTGAATCCAATAATTCTTCGATTAATTCTTTTGCTGTGGTTTGTAAAGGCAATTCTACATCTACTTCATCCCCTGCAGGTAAAATCCTAACCACTAAGTTAATATTATCCATACAATTGACATTTTTATTACATATTCATAGGAACCAATAATGGTTACCTTCTTCAATTATCAGGAAAACTGAAAAAAATTTTCATCTCCAGTTAATTCTACAAAATACTCCTGATTTTTTGTTTGTATTCGCAAAATATGCAATTCCGGAACACCTAACGCTCTTAATTTAATGTTTTTATTTGGGAAATGGTCATCTATCACATGAGTACTTTTTGTCACAATTAGATGATCATTCACATCTTTTGATAAACCCGCAATTATTTCATCCGTCAAATGCGGTTGGGCTATAATAAGCTCGTGCGTTTCCTCTGATTCTTTGTTGGTAACTTCCAAAACAATCTCATAATCAAGCTCAATCTCAAATTCTTCTTCATTTAGCAGTTTGGAAATCCCCTCCAAAATCTCCCCAACAGTTTGGTTAGCAGATAATTCTTTTCCCTCTGTAATTGGATCGTAGAGAAAGTGGCTCTGACAATTTTCATTTAGCGGACCAAAGGGAAACCAGATAATCTCATTATTCATCCCTTCATAATAGAATTTATCCCCCGCAGATAATTGTTCCTCAGAATTATGTATCACTTTAATAGCTTCCTGAACTTGCATAGCAGCAATGATAGAAGAAGAAATCGGTGTAGTAGGAATTTTACCAACTGAAGCATATCGTTGTGCTACATCTGCACATCCTAATCGGTAATCAATACTGCTCCATTCATTTTGCGATAATTGGCATTCATAACAGGATATACCAGGCTTGTATACACATAATTGGCCTGAAAGAGCCTCAATCGCACCATCTATCCAGGTTTTATCAACTTTATGACAGTGTCTATTAATATACAATCTCGCTAATCGATTATCTAAACAACCAATCACAACATCTACCCTTCTGAATACGCCTAGCCCAACATCCAACATAATATCTCCTTTAATTATCTGAACTTGAACCGACGGATTTATTTCCTGAATACGCTTAGCAGCTATTTCAGCTTTATATGCTCCGCAGTCAGCTTCCCGGTACAAAACAGATCTAGACAGATTGGAGTATTCAATTTTGTCAAAGTCTACAATTATTACAGATCCAACATTCATCAATGCCAAATTCTTTAACACCTCATTCCCAAGTGCTCCAGCACCTACTACCAATATTTTGGCAGCATTTACTTTATCTGTATCCCACCAAGAGATTAGTTTAAAAGTGTCATCCCATTTCTTAGCGTGAATCTGAAATTTAGGATTGCGTGGCTTTTTGCTCATCCTGATAAAATCGAATTATTAAATAAAATTACAAAAGTTTAAATATACCGTGTAAATAAGGAAAACTCAAAAATCCGTAGCGTTCATATTCGCAGAATGTGAATAAAATTCAGATAAAAATCTATTAACAAGGTTAGTATTGTGTTTTTCAGTAGATCCATCCCAAATATATTTATCAGGCCTGATTATCAGAATACTCAAACCAAATCTTGCAAACCAAGCCAACAACTTCGAATGAGCTTCAACATAGACTACACGGTTTCCGTCTGAATAAATCCGTTTACTTATTATATCCATATACAAATAAGTGACCTTACACCCTTCGAGCTTTTTTGCTAAGTCGTTACGGAGGTGTTTAGAACTGCCAATCATACCAAATCTCCAGTCTAACAGATCGTCTATCATTACGGCATCTTCTGAAGCGGATTTTTGTGGCAATAATCTTCCAGCCAAAGAAGGAATATACTTTTTTCCTCTCATTTTTATTCGAAGTGGCTTAATTCGAATGTTTCTTAACCTTTTTGGAAGAAGATATTTGCTCCAAATCAAGGGGTACATTAGTTTTCCGTTAAATAAACCTCCTGTGAGAATGGTTAATAACAAGAAAAATCTTACATGTGGTAATCGTTCGTATTCATAAGATGTGAGTAAATCTTCCTTAGATTTTTTAGACATGATCAAGTCTAATTTCCAACATAGATTAGCACTATCCCGAATGCCTGCACACATTCCCTGACCAATATACGGAGCCATTTGATGAGCCGAATCACCTAGCAGAAATATATTACCAATTTTCCATTTTTTCGCTATCACAGATTTGAATTTGTATAGCTTGTTATGCAACACAATGGGGCTTTCTATATTAGCCACTTTTCGAACCTTATTTATAACAACATCCTCATTTAGTGTACCCTCATTTTTTTCTTTCTTATTTAGTGAGAATTCCCAGCGGGAATGACTTCCTGTCGCATTTAAAAAAACAAAGGATTCATTTCGGGGAAGACAATATTTCACAATCCAATCTCGATGATTATTCCCAATTGGCTTATCTACCTGTAAATCAACCTTTAAGTGAGTTTTACTGTATCCATAATCCTTCACCAGAACCCCTAATTGCTTTCTTACAATACTATTAGCGCCATCGCATGCTAACAAATATTTCGCCCGAAAACGGACCGCATTATTATTAGGACTTGTAGCTATAACCAATACCATTGATTCTAAATGCTTTACTTCTTTCACTAAGAAATTGGATAAGCAACATATATTTGACATTTGGTTTATCTCGTCAAACATTAACTTCTCTAGATCAGGAGAATAGAATAAATTACTAGAAGCAAATCCACTTTCGCTTTTTTTACTGGTCTCCAATAAAATGTTCCCATTTTTATCCTTTAACCTCATTCCAGAAACAGGCTTTAGCAATTCTAATATAGATTGACGATCAAATATCTTTGTAAGTATTCTTACTATTTCATCATCCATGTGAATGGCTCTGGGAAAACTGAAGAGAGAAGCTCTTTTTTCAATTATTCCGATATTCCATCCCTTCAAAGCCAGCCATTTTGCACAAGTCATTCCTACTGGCCCCATGCCTACGACTAATATGTCATACGTATTTGCAATACTGCTTTCATACATATGTATGTTTATTGAGAGACTTTAAATAAATATTGGTATAGTGTTTGAGCTATCATATAACATCAAATACAACATTGGGTATATTTTTCAGGCTAAATAACTTTTTTTAATTGATAAAATTTCTCGTTGTTTACTATGTTAATAAACTATTAAATATACTACAATATAGGTATTAAAATCGCTTTGAATCTGCCTGGAATTTCTTCGGAGATTTAATTTCCATATAAAATGATGTGCATTGATTTGAGAAATTTATACCATTTTCTAATAAACGCTATATTAGTACTTATTCCTGGTCTTTTGGTAAGTCAAAACCAAGGTGATATTGTACCTGAATGCGCTACGGACTTTTTTCACAGAAAGGCTGTGAGACAGATGCTTAAAGAGGGAAGAGACATATATTCTTCCGAAGATAAAATTAGGCGTGAACTGCAACACGGATCTCATTCAGCTAATCGAGAACTTTTTACATTACCCATAGTCTTCCATGTAGTCCATACAGGAAGTCCTGTAGGGCAAGATGAAAATATTTCAGATGAACAAATTATAGATGGACTCGCCCACGCGAATGCCATGTTCCGTGGGACTGGTGGATTTAGCGGTCCTGATGTTGAATTTGATTTTAGTTTAGCGAAAAGATCTCCTGGTTGCGAAGAGTCTTCAGGTATTAACAGAATAGATTTCAGTGATAATCCTGCATACGTATCAGATGGAGTACAAGTGAATAATGGAGCCGGAGTAGATGAGTTAGTGGTAAAATCCGCTAGCGTTTGGCCTAATGATCAATATATCAATGTTTGGATTATTAATAAAATTGAGGGAAGAGATGGGACTTCTGGGCGCTTTATCGCTGGATATTCCTATTTACCAGAATTTAGCCCAGATCCGGTACTAGATGGAATAGTTATTTTGGCCTCACAAATGAAGGCCGATAATGAAACATTGGGACATGAATTAGGACATTACTTTAACCTTTATCATACATTTGAAGGTGATGGAGATGGATCAGTCTGCCCTATTGATAATGATTGTACATTAGATGGGGATAGGGTATGTGATACGGACCCTATTCAACGATCTAGCTTCAGCTGTAGAGTAGATGAAGATAATCCTTGTACTGGCCGACCATTTGGTCTTTCTGTAACTAATCACATGGATTATTCTTCATGTTCTGAAAGGTTTACTGAAGGACAGCGATCTCGTATGCGTACTTCTCTCCTGCAATTAAGAAGTGGTCTAATTAGTTCTCAAGGTGATGCTCCTCCACCGGATACCCTTCCGACTGCGGCTTGTATACCTACTATAAATCCAGCAAATGATGGAAATGATTTTGGCATAGGTCCGACAAGAGTAGTTTTCAATAATCTAGATTATATCTCCGGTACTCAAACTACAGATGGGGTTTATATAGATTTGGTATGTCAACAAGTAGTTGAAGTAGATTTAGGTCAAAGTTATGAAATACAAGTAGTAACAGAAGTTAATGAACAAAAAGTGAGGGTTTTTGTAGATTATAACAATGATGGAGATTTTAGTGATAATGGAGAAATCATCTTTTCTTCTGATGAGAATGGGGTTCCTCAGATCCACAGAGGAATCGTTGCTATACCTGAAGATGTACCCATCACAGACTCTCCTATTAGAATGAGGGTGTTAGCCGATTTTATTGCTGGGACTGAAGATCCTTGTGGACCATTGGAATTCGGACAAGTTGAAGATTATTCCATTATTATCAATTCAAATACCACCTCCACTCCTATTATTCAGAATCCCACGGTTTCCTTTATCACTGCTACTACTGCTAAATGCGGAGCAGAAATCGTGAGTGATGGTGGATCGGAAATATTAGAAAGGGGAGTTGTATGGTCAGTTAATCCTCAGCCGATTCTGGGAGAAAATCAAGTAAATCAAGTCCAGGATTCCCTAACAGCTATTGGTATTTACAATTTGGATGTAATGGGCCTAGCTAGCAATTCCAGAATATTTTTTAGAGGATATGCTAAAAATGCTGTAGGTACTTCTTATACAAATGACTTATCTTTTATCACTCCAGAAGTTTCTGAAATTCCCGTTTTGAGCAGTTTGGCTATTTCTGGGATTACTGACATTAGCGCTATTGCTACAGCCAGATTAGAAGAAGAAGGAACCTCTGAGGTTACGCAACAAGGGTTCATTTACAGTACTTCTCCGAATCCAACTATAGATACTCCAGGTATTATTATCGTTGAAGCTGGTAATGGGGAGTTAGGAGCATACTCTACTACTTTAAGTGACTTATCTCCTAATACTACTCTGTTTGTTAGAGGATTTGGAACTAACGAGTCAGGAACGGGATATACAGATCCTGTGAGTTTTACTACTTTAGAGCCAAGAGATCTTCCAGTGGTTGAAGATCCTACCATTAGAGATATAACGGAAACGAGCGTAATTTTAGGAGCAAATGTTACTGCCGAAGGAAGTAGTTCTATAACTGAGCGAGGAATTTTTTACAGTACTCTGGCTGGAGAGACGTTACTTAGTCCGGGTATTATTTCCACTTCTGCTTCAAATCCTGGTCTAGGTAGATTTTCTATTGAATTTACAGACCTTGAGCCTGGTACTTCTTATTGCTTTAGAGGGTATGCGATAAATGCTACTGATACTGTCTATACAGCTGATAGTTGCTTTACTACATTGGGAGGTTCGAATATTCCAGTATTGGTATTAGATTCAATTGTTAATATTTCTGCATTTAGTGCTAATTCATTTGCAACTATTAATAGTGAGGGAGGATCTTCTTTGGTGGAAGCAGGGTTTGTTTTTGACACCTCTCCCAACCCATCATTAAATAATGCTCAGGCTGTTCCCGTTTCTATCACTGATATAATTGGAGGAAGATTTAGTTCCTTATTAAATGAGCTGACGATTAATACTACCTATTACATTAGAGCATATGCCAGAAATGCGGATGGTTTAGGGTATTCTAATGAGCTATCATTTACCACTACTGCAGACTCTACCACAAAAATAATTTCGTTTAACGGAATTGTAGAAGAAAATGGTGTAAGATTGAATTGGACAGCCATTGAGGTGAATAATAATAAGTTTATTATAGAAAGATCTTTAGACAGCTTGAATTTCGAGTCTGTCAGAGAAATAAGTGGGGTAGGTACAAGTATTGAAGCCACCACCTATAGTGAGTTGACCAATCCCGAATCTTCAGGCGATATATTTTTCAGAATCAGATATATAGATATAGAAGGAAATGAAGGTTTTTCAGAAATCATCAGAATTACTTTTGAATCTCAGAAAAACTTTATAGTATTCCCAAACCCGGTTCAAGAAGAAGTTCAGGTTGAAATCCCATTGATTTTCAGCGATGACGCACACATCATTGTAGTTGACGCTACAGGAAGAGTGTTGAAAAGAGAAGATTTAGCTTCAAATATTGGTCAGTCAGTAAATTTAACCATTAACACTTACAACTGGCCAAATGGCATTTACTTCGCAACCTTATTTAATGGAGACGAAATCACCTTTGAACAAATCATAAAGTATTAATCAAATCCTCTATATCTAATTGGCCAAAATTTCCTGAGGACATCAACAATATGGCATCATTCCCCCTTAAAGCTGCATGAATATGTTCTACCAAATGTGGTGTACTATTAATAAAAAAGAGATTTTTATGTAGAAAGGCCTCCCTGATTTCTTTCATATTAAAAGGTTCCATTCTCCTTTTAGAAAATGTCGCAGGATTAACAAAAACAATAGCCGTATCTGCTTTCTCTAAAGTGTTTCGATAATTTTTCAGAAATTCCCTATTAAGACTACTGAAGGTATGCAATTCGAAACATGCGATGAGATTCTTTTTAGGAAAACGCTCCCTAAAAGCATCTACAGTAGCTTCTACCTTTGGAGGAGCATGGGCATAATCGCGGTATAACACTACCTTTTCATTTTCAAATATCTTCTCCTGTCGCAATTTAGGCCCTTCAAAGGATTTCAAAGCTTCTAGAAATGAATCTATCTCCACCCCCATTAATTCACAAACTTTCCAGGCTGCTTCAAGATTACTCATATTGTGTTTTCCAAAAACCCTGACAGGCGTAGAAACGCCATTCAATTTAGGATAATATACTCCATCCTGTATATTATATTTTGGCGTACCATATTCGTGGAAATACATCGTTTCTGGATCCCCAAATGATTTGACCAAGGCAGAAATCTGGTCATTCTCTTTGTTAAAAATAATATCAGCTCCTTTATCCAGAGATTGAATTAAATCCTCAAATTGATGTACATATTCATTTTCGGTAGGAAATACATTAATATGATCCCAGGAAATACCTGTTACTACTAAGGTATGAGGCTGATACAACAAGAATTTAGGTCTTGGATCCAAACGAGAAGATAAATATTCGTCTCCTTCTAAGATAATGGTGGGAGCATCTTCTGAAAGCTTCACAGAAACTTCAAACCCAGGAACATTTGCCCCTACCAGGTAGTCAAAGTTTTTTCCGCATTCTTTTAACACATGCATCACCATACTGGTAATGGTTGTTTTCCCATAGCTCCCAGCAATCACTATCCTATGTTTATTTTTGGAGTGCTTATATATAAACTCAGGAAAGGAGTAAATCGGCAATTCTAGTTCCCTGGCTTTCAATAATTCAGGATTATCTTTGAAAGCATGCATCCCCAAAATGACGGCATCTAAAGACCCATCAATATGTTCTGGAAACCACCCTTGCTTATCAGGCAACAAGCCTTCCTTCGCTAATTTTGATTTAGCCGGATCGTATATTTGATCATCAGAACCCTTGACAATGTGCCCTTGTCTATGTAGAGCGATGGCTAAACTATGCATAATACTACCTCCCATCGCAATAAAATGAACCTTCATATCTGCGAAACTACACATAATTCAGATATTCTTTTTAAAATTTGTATTCTCAAAACAGGATAGTAATTTGCCGCCAATGGCCCGAATAATTATTGTCTCAAACCGTCTCCCGATTACGATAGATCGTAAAGACGGAGAACTTATTTACCATCCTAGTGCCGGTGGTTTAGCTACTGGCCTTAATTCACTTGACCAGAAAGACATCCAACGTGTATGGATAGGTTGGCCGGGGAAACCCGTAGAAGATGAAGGCGAAAAGGCTTCCATTACTGACCTGTTCCTCAAAGATAATATGGTTCCAGTATTCCTTACTCAGGAAGATGTGGGACTCTTTTATGAAGGATTTAGCAATAAAACTATTTGGCCCCACTACCATTATTTTACTCAATACACGATATACAGTGAAACGTACTGGAAAGCTTATAAGAAGGTAAATCAGCATTTTGCCGATGTAGTTTCGGAAAATATCAGAGAGGGAGATATGGTTTGGGTACACGACTACCAATTAATGCTGGTGCCAGGAATGTTGAGAAAGAATTTTCCCGATCTTTCCATCGGTTTTTTTCTCCACATTCCTTTTCCATCTTATGAAATATTCAGAACCTTACCTTGGCGCTCCGAAATATTAGAAGGTATTCTGGGAGCAGATCAAATCGGTTTTCATACATTTGGCTATATGCGCCATTTTTTAAGTGCGGTATACAGGATTAAAGGTTATACACATGACTTTGGTAATTTGATCATTAACAACAGACTAGTCAATGCAGATGTATTTCCTATGGGCATTGATTACGATAAATACGCCTTCGCAGATATCAGTAGAGATATTCCAGAAAATGAAAGGGAAGAAGTAAGATTCATTCAGGATTATAGCCGCAGATTCAATAGAAAACTCATTCTTTCTATCGATAGATTGGACTATTCGAAAGGAATTCCACAACGTGTCAAAGCTTACGAAAGATTCCTCAAAAAAAATGCTCACTATCATGGGAAAGTAAGCTTAATTATGGTCGTAGTACCTTCCAGAGCAAATGTAGAACAATACCATAACCTGAAAGTGGAATTGGATGAATTGGTAGGAAGGATCAATGGGGAAATGGGGACATTCAATTGGATCCCCATCCGATATTATTATCGCTCTTTCCCATTTAACAGCCTTATTGCCATGTATCAGGCCGCTCATATTGCGCTTATCACTCCCTTAAGAGATGGAATGAATCTCGTAGCCAAAGAGTTCATTGCCTGTAAGCACAAATCACTTAGAGGTGTACTCGTACTGAGTGAAATGACTGGAGCCGCAAGCGAGCTAACGGATGCTCTCATTATTAATCCTAATGATATTAATGGCATTGTAAGCGCATTGGAACGCGCTATGGAAATGCCAGAACACGAACAAGCATCTCTATTAGTAGAAATGCAAAAGAAACTTCAAAAATATAACGTTAAACATTGGGCACACAACTTTATTCAACGGCAAATGGAAGTAAAAAAAGATCAGAAAGATAGAACCACCAAATTATTAACTGAGGAAAATCTATCCAATCTTTATAAAGCATATCAGGAGGCGGAAAACCGTTTACTCCTATTAGATTATGATGGAACCTTGGTAGGTTTTAAAAATGATCCCAAAGCTGCTTTTCCAGATGAAGAACTCAAAGAAATACTGAGCAGACTTCTCAATCAGGATGGAACAAAAGCAGTCATCATAAGTGGTAGAGATAGATATACCCTTGGCGAATGGTTCAAAAATATGGGGATTGAAATGGTATCCGAACACGGTGTTTGGCTTTGGAGAGAAGAAAAATGGCACCTGAATGAAAATGTAATGTCAAACTGGAAGTCCGCAGTACTTCCTATTATGGAAAATCTTGTAGAAAGAACGCCAGGTTCTTTTATCGAAGAAAAAGACTATACGCTGGCATGGCATTACAGAAGAATTGATAATGATCTTGGAGCAAATCGTGTGAGAGAAATTAAAGAACAACTAGAATACCTTACCTCTAATCATAACCTGCAAGTATTGGAAGGAAATAAAGTGGTAGAAGTGAGAAACGCGGGAGTGAATAAAGGAAAGGCCTCTTCGCTATGGTTGAATCGCAGAACCTGGGATTTTATTATGGCCATAGGAGACGATCACACAGATGAAGATACCTTTAGAGCGATGCCCGAACACGCTTATACCATTAAAGTTGGGCTAGATAGAACAGAAGCTAAGTACAAGGTATATTCCAATGAAGAAGTAAGGATATTATTGAAAACATTAGCTAACTCGGATAAAATGAAAATGGTAGAATCATGATCCTTTAGCTTTAATTAATAGCATTCTTCGAAAAGTACGATATCTTTAATTTAACGGATGGGCGCAATAACCCGTCCCGTTTAGATTTTGTACCATTTAATATAATTCCCCCTAACCAAAGAATTATACTCTACCTTTTATACCTGAGCAAATGTTCCTTTCAGATCCCTCAACTTAAGTTTCAACCAACTTAAATAAGCTACACTTTTTGTTTTAGTTAATTCGCTTTCTATTTTTTGCAATCTTGTGTCAAATCGCTCATCTCTAATTCTATCAGATTGTAAATGAAGGTGGAACAACTTTTTTGAAAACCGAATAAAGTGAATATGATTCTGATAGTGCTTCTTGGATAAGTGCTTGTTCCTCCTCAAAAACACCTGAAAAGCCTGAATGAGATATGACATACTATCATCATCTTTTTCCTCATAATGAATCTTAAGGAGAATAGATTTAGCGCTAAGGTGATATAACACATCTGTAAATTCTACCTGCTGAAGAAGTAATTTTGCTTCAGAATACCGGTTAGTTTCGAACAATAGATTTGCTTTGTTGAAGGCATATACATGCTCTTTTACTTCAGGATGTAGTTTGCGTTCATAGGTGTTCAAAAAAGATTCTACCCAATCATATTCCTTTAATCTTAGTCCTATGGTCACTATATTTTTCATGTACCAATGGGCCAGATAGCCGTCCCTAATTAAAATATCATTCTCCAGCAGTTGCCGATATATTCGAAATAATTGCTGATAATAGTCCGAATTACCCTGGTTAATTTTAGTGGCACAATAATTCTGAGCATGTCCATATAATCTTTCTAATTCATTTTTAGTAAAATGATTCACATGTTGCTCCAATAACACGATCAATCTGTTAAAGTGTTGAGTTTGATCTGGGTCTTTCAACATTTGAAAGATGGTATAGTAAATAGTAATAATGGGATCGTCGGCATAAGGATGATCCTCTTGGGCTAAAAATTGCTGAATTTCCTCCAGCATATGAGGAAAAGAAAAACTACGGACTATGTTTTTCCGGTTTAATATCTCGCAGGCGAAGTGCAACTTTGTCAATAAGTAATATTTATCCAGCATTCTATTCAGTTCCAATAATTCCTCATCAAAGGAATCCTGACTGGACCTAATTCGCTTCTTACTTTCAAATTCTACGGCTACATCATTTAATAAATATTGTTTGTAGTAATGAGATTCAGAAGGTAAGTTTTGTTTCAATAAAATTTTCTGTGCCTTTTTATATACTCTACTAAAATGATCATCCACATTCCTTTGATTAAGTGATGATAGAAGATACACATACTCTGATGAAGCATCTTCCTGAAATTTCTCCTGCGCCAAAAATCTTTCCAGAAGTCTGAGTAATTGTGAAAGAGCATCATGTACTTGCTGTTCAACAAAAACTGATTTACCATACATTACCTTAAAAAGCTGTTTTTTGGATAAAGAGGCCTCCCCAAACTCAGGAGCAGATTGATGGATAGCCTCAATAAGCTTAGTCAATCGCTCGTTTTTATTAAAATATGGAGACTTTATGTAATCAATAAATCGCCTGAATTCTGAAGGGCTTAAGGTTTGAATGATCTTGATCAGCCTTGAATTACGCATAGAGGGATTTATATTTAATTCAGAAAAATCGAATTAACCATATTTTATATATCTAATTTACAGATATTTAATTTATTTTTCAACGGTAAATAATTTCAAAAAAGACCAAAATAGTCGTTTTTATTAATCAACAATTTATGCATTTTATTACTTGTAAATAACAAAGTAACCAATACAAGTTACTCTAAAATTTAAATGGTATGGTGAAAATGCGATTGTTCTTTAGTTTGCCTTTCCTGTTCATCTTATGGATAAGTATAAATAATCTGATTGCGTTTCATATCAGCATACCTCAAGATACTTTGTATATCTGTAGTGAAAAGGAAAGTTCAATTATAGCTCTTTCAGATAGCAATCTATCCGATATAGATATTTCCTGGGAAGTTGACATTATAGCAGATGGTTCCGATGAATTTGTTGTTCGGGAAAGCCCATCACAGGACACTTTTTTCTTTATTCCTTTTACTCCCGGTACTTACAAAGTTATTGCCACAACAGAAAGTATAGGTGATTCCGTATCCGCTGATTCGGTCATATTAATAGTACTAAGTGAATGTGTATTACCTGGAGATGCAGATTTGGACTTTCTGGCCAATAATTACGATGTATTGACGATGGGTCTGGCATTCAACAGTAAAGGCCCCATTCGACCAGATGCTCATACTAATTTCACTCCTCAAGGTGCTCTCCCATGGGTGCAAAGACATCTCAGTGGTACCAATTTCGTTCATGCTGATGCCGATGGAAATGGGATAGTAGATGATATCGACATAGCCATCATTGATACTAATTATAGACCTATCCTAGTAGATTCTGAGGGACCAAGAGGTACTCCCATTGATCCTGAAATTTATTTAGACCTGCCAACAGAAGCTGATCCTGGAACTACCATCTCCGGAGAGATTTTTCTGGGAACTGAGGAAATTCCTGTCTCTGATTTTTACGGAATTGCCTTTTCCTTTGATTATGATCCCAAAGTCGTTGCCAACCAACCAATTGAGATAAGTGTAACTGATTCATGGATAGGAAGACTGAATCAAGACATTAAACTCTTTGCTAAAGACCTCAGAGATTTAGGAAGAGTAGATGTAGCCATTACTCGAATAGACCAGATAGATATTGATGGATTTGGAAAATTAGGAGATATTATTATCACTATCGATGATATTACGGGAAAAAAGACAGATTTAGCTCAGTTAGAATGGGCCATATCAAATGTGAGGGCTATCAGGAAGGATGGGTCTTTTATTCCTATCCTCAATCACGGTTTACAGATAGGAAAGCCTCTCAGCAATAAACCTGAGTTAGCTAAGGGAAAGCTTCGAATCTACCCAAATCCTACAGAAAGCCTTTTGTACATTTCATCTGAATCATTGACCACTTCATCAAATTCTACCCGCATACAAGAAATACAAATCATAGACTTACAAGGTAAAACAATTATCAATAAAGAGTTTCAATCCACTCAATCTTACAGCGTATCTGTAGATTCTTTGACACCTGGATATTACGGTATCATCGTAGATACAGATGAAGGGAGATGGGTTGATAAATTTTGGGTGTATAAATGATTCTATGCTGAATGCTTAGAATCCGTTCTTTCGTGATCTGGTAATGTAAGACAATACTTCTTGGTAGTTAGCTCATTAGGGTAATCATTCATTACCCTATGGGTTTTTATAGTGGGCGAAGTATTTTTTGACAATCTCTTGGGCTGGTTTATTAACAGGTGTATAATTATCCTGATCTAGTGGAGAATAAGATAAATAACTGGGCCATTTCCACCAGTAAATTCCCTTTAGCCAAGCTTCATCTTTCAAACTTTCCGTAATTATCCTGTAAGCTCTTGCCTGATCTTCCATATTTGATGGAACATCTGTTCTATGATCAAAGGGAGCAATCCAAGGTGCAACAATACTTCTAAACCCTATTTCAGTAAAAATAACTTCCTTTCTATAAGTAATTGGATATTTTTTCCATCATATCCAATATCTTCTCTGCACTTTTCCCTCAATTCATCATCTCCAGGATTCACTTTTTCACTCAACGGATAATAATTATCAACGCCAATATAATCCAATTCATCCCAGAAGGTTATTTGTTCAAACTCCTCTCCCCAATTAGCCGCATAAACTATGTTTCCATCATAAATGTGCCTGAGGTTTTGAATCATTTTTTTCCATTCTTCAGGATGAGAAACCGTAGTTTTGGATAATTCAACACCCACACATAGAAGCTCTACCTGATACCTTTGTGCTATCATCGCATAATGGGCCATCCAGTCTGTATAATATTGAAAGAAAGCCTTCCAATCCTCTTCTGATTGCATTTCTACTTCACCTACCCATCCTCCTCTTCCAATCCAAATTTGTGGTTTCAGCATTACCTCCATCCCTGCATGTTGAGCATAGTGAATGCTGCAAATGACACTTTCATCATTTTCTGATCCGGCACTGGTAGGTATATAAAAAGGGGAAGGAGCATGTATACTGTTCATATAAGAATAAGGAATAATACTAATAGTGTTACTTCCAATATCTTTTAATGCATGAATAGATTCCTGGGCCTTTGCTGATAAATATCCATTGTATACCTGATAACCTTCATGTGCAAAGTTAAATCCTTTTAACATGGGTAGTTTATCTGTTACTTTTCTTCCCTGGTTAGCAGTAATACCGATATCAGATTGGCTGAGCTTACGTCTATATTCACTCCATTCAGTTTCTAATGAATCAATTTCTTTTAAAGAAGGATCCCAATAGGGATAGATTTCCAGAAATTTCTTTTTTCCCCATTTATCTAATAAAAATTCTACCGCTAAGGCAGAAGCGCTTATCACCATTAAGCCCGATCGCAAAGTACCAAAATCTTTTTTTACTAACATTTGTAAGGAAGGCATTACATCAGCGGCATCCATTTTTGCAGACCAGTATTGATACCCCTTTTCGAACCATTTTTCTGTCAAATAACAACTAAGACCCAATTTTAAAAATGGAAGCGTAACAGAATCCGTTTGTTGATTTATCCAGCACAATATATCATGATAATGCTCTTCATCTAGAAAAAAATCATCCCATACCAAATGCAGCGCTTGATTTTCCTCAATATGAATGGCATCAGCATTTCCTGTCCGAAGTCCTTTATATTCACAAGAAGGATACAAATAATACTTTAAATCAGACACAGGATCATTCCACTCAAAAAATGATTGTACTTTTTGCTGGTGTTCAGCAATACGGTCAGTCAGTGATGTAAGATCAGAGGTGAGATGATCGATCCCCACTGTATAAATTTCGTAAGATAGACTTTTCTGGATTAATTTAGGATCGTCTGAAAAGTCCCAATGTTCCTCATAATCCAATGCCCAACGTTTATGGGCTTGCTGAGAAAAATTACCCACTAATAATCTTTCATCCTGCTTATATACTTCATAGCCCCATCTGGATAAGTAGAATCTTCTCCTGTCTTTTATCATTTTCTCCAATCTACTCAGTATCACTTCATCTGAATGTGAGGTAATAAAGCTGATGGGAATACTATCATAAACGGGATGTGGGTATGTTCCAATGACCAAGGAGGAAGTGGTATCTCCGAGAGGTGCATTCTGAAAAAGAATTCCCTCACTGTTTACTTGAATATCCATCTTTGATAATGTTTTTCTTATTGTTTCATTAGAAGAAGGAGTTCCGATCAAAAAAGAAGGATATCGCTTTACATATTTTCCGGGTACTTTCTCGAATGGTATACATAGTGTTTTTCTTCTTGATCGACCTGAATTAGCCATTTTACCCACTATATCTGCATACTGTTGGCCTAACGTTTCATCAATGCCGGGAAATAAGACCAGGATGGTATCGGATTGCCAGTAACGGGACCTTAATTCTTCCAAACTTGGCTGAGACCCAGGAGGTTTGAGGCTATTAGATTGAGCTCCACAAGCAGAAAGCATACAAGCAAATCCGATGGAAATCCACATCTTTACCATAAAAGCATATATTTGATTTGTGAATACGTTAAATTATCTACAATTATTTTTCCCACTTTTACATTGAATTTAATGTTGTAACATGAAAGATAAAAAATGTATCGCTTTAGTTGCTCATGATAATCAGAAGAAGGATCTCATTCAATGGGTAGAGTATAATTGGGAAAAACTGATTTCGCATGATTTGATTTGTACTGGCACTACAGGTAAATTAGTAGAAGCTACATTAAAAGACAAAATTTCCGATACTAAAACACTTTCGTTCTCTCTCAGGCGTTTAAAATCAGGTCCGCTAGGTGGAGACCAACAATTGGGAGCCTTAATTTCAGAAGGAAAAGTAGATGTATTTATTTTCTTCTGGGATCCAATGAGTCCACAGCCTCATGATGTAGATGTCAAAGCATTGTTGAGAATTTCTACCCTATACAATATTCCCACAGCTCCCAATAGATCTACAGCAGATTTTTTAATTACTTCCAAACTTTTCGAATCTTCTTACGAACCTAAGCTTACAGATGTTTCTAACTATCTAGATCGTAGTATTCCTACATAATTGTATATTTGCCAACCTGAATGCTAAGCTGATTTTTATGATGAGAAAACTATTTTTTATTTTATCCACCAACTTGCTGATTTCCGCTTTTTATGTTCCTCTACTTGGTCAGGCACCGATGCCGGCTATGCATAGTGGAGAAATTCAAATGGCCCTTAAGAAGTTACAGGTATTAGGAAGTGTTTTATATATAGCTGCTCATCCAGATGATGAAAATACCCGGATGATATCCTATTTAGAGGGAGAGAGAGGATATAGAGTCACCTATTTGTCTCTAACTAGAGGGGATGGTGGTCAAAATCTTATTGGTGAGGAAAAAGGACCGTCTTTGGGAATATTAAGAACACAGGAACTCTTAGCAGCCAGGAGGATAGACGGAGGAGAGCAGATGTTTTCCAGAGCATTGGATTTTGGATACTCTAAAACTCCAGAGGAAGCATTGGCGATTTGGGACAAAGAGACCATTCTTTCGGATGTGGTTTGGGCCATCAGAAAAGTACGACCTGATATTATCATTACGAGATTTGCCAGACCGATTAGAGGTGGAGGAGGTCATGGGCATCATACAGCTTCCGCTATGTTAGTAAAGGAAGCCGTAGAAATCTCTGGAGACCCGGAGACATTCCCCGATCAACTCGCATATGTAAGTCCATGGACTCCTGAAAGAATCCTTTGGAATACTTACACCTGGCGTCGTTATCAGCCTTCGGAGGAGGATCAAAAAATTCTGCTCAGTATGAATTTGGATACCTACAATCCTTTTCTGGGCAAGGGTTATGGAGAAATTGCGGCAGAAGCAAGAAGCATGCACAGATGTCAGGCATTTGGTGCTGCTAAAGTAAGGGGTGAACGAATAGAGTCTCTTCTGCATGTTTTTGGTTCTATTCCTCAACATGATATGATGGAAGGGATAAATACCACTTGGAGTCGGGTAGAAAACTCAAAGCAAATTAAAGATTTATTAGAAAAAGCTTATCAGACTTTTCAGCCTAGTGCACCGGAAAAAATTGTTCCCCTACTTTTACAGGCGTACAAAGCAATGAAACATCGCAGTGAATATTGGATGAGTTATCAAAGGGAGAAGGTAAAAGAACTCATTGCCTACTGTTCTGGTATTTATTTCGAAGTGAACACAGAAGTGCCTACCTTATCCAATGAAGATTCCGTGTTATTGACGGCATCCATTATAAAGAGAAGTAGTTTTCCAGTAAGAATATCAGATATTTACTTAAAAGAAATTGATCAGACGCTTTTCCAGCCCCCTTTGCGAGATGAAACGACCTTGGCGAATGCTGATGCTACTTCAGGTATGACTTCAGCTGACCCAAATATTCTTCCTTCAGGAAAACTGGAAGAGTTCGAACAATCTATATATATTAAAGATCTTCCAATTAGTCAACCATATTGGTTACAATCACCTCCAAAGAAAGGAGTTTATCAGGTAGATGATCAAGCTAAGATCGGTTTGCCAGAAAATCCTCCAGCATTGACCAGTGTTTTTTCTTTGGAATTTGGCACAGAGGATCCTATTTCAATCACGTATAATACTCCCGTAGTACATAAATATGTAGATCGGGCTATAGGAGAGTTATACAGACCATTTGTCATTACTCCTACGATCACAACTAATTTCCAGGAAGGGGTTTATTTATTTGCTGATAGCCTGGAACAACATATCACCGCTTTAGTCAAGACTCACAAAGCAAATATTCAAACGACGGTAAGCTTTGAAGTTCCAGAAGGATGGGAAGTACATCCTGCAAATAAGACATTGACCTTTGAAGAAAAAGGAGAAGAACAATTGATTAACTTAACAGTAACTCCTTCATCAGCACAAAGTCAAGGGCAGTTAAAGGCCATTGCTAAAATCGGTGAAAATACCAATTCCCATAGTTTTACATCAATTGCTTATGATCATATTCCCACTCAATTAGTATTCGATCCTGCAGAAGTTACTTTAGTAAAAGTGAACCTTAAAAAAGCGGGAAATAAAATAGGATACCTCATGGGATCGGGTGATGAAGTACCCGAAAGTTTAAGGCAAATTGATTATGATGTTGATTTATTAGAAGACGAGGATATTACATTGGGTAAATTATCAACTTACGATGCTGTCATCGGTGGAATCAGGGTCTATAACACAAGAAAGCGAATGCCCTTTCATTATAAGACTTTAATGCAATATATTGAACAAGGTGGGGTTTATATCGTACAGTACAATACTTCTTACAGTTTAACCACTGAAGAAGTAGGTCCTTATCCATTCTCAATTAGCCGTGACAGAATATCAGACGAGACAGCTGAGTTAAGTATACTGGACCCTTCTCATAGAGTATTCCATTATCCTAACACTATTACACAAGAGGATTTCGAAGGTTGGGTACAGGAGAGAGGTTTATATTTTGCTAATGCCTGGGATGAAAAATATGTTCCTTTATTAGAAGGGAATGATCCTGGAGAAGATCCGAAGAAAGGAGCATTATTAGTGGCAAAATATGGAAAAGGATATTTTGTTTATTGTGGATTGTCTATGTTTAGAGAGCTTCCCAAAGGAGTGCCTGGTGCCTACAGGCTATTTGCAAATATAATTTCTTTGGGTCAGAACGATCATTAATCATTTTATTGTTCATATATGGATTCCAACAATAACTCAAATCATTTTCATCCAGAAGATGAGGATGAACAATTACAAAAAATTTTTCCCTTAGCAACTTCCTGGCAGCAGCTTTATGCATTTGTCCTCGTTGAGTTAGTGTTGGTTATATTAGGGTTGTACTTCTTTAGCTGGGTATATTCATGAGCGTTCTCGACTGGATCGTACTTGTAGGGACTATTCTGATCATTGTCATATATGGGATTTGGAAAAGTCGCGGATCAAAAAACATAGAAGGTTATCTTCTTTCAGATAAGGAAATGAAAGGCTGGACAATCTGCCTTTCTATTATGGCTACTCAAGCCAGCGCCATTACGTTTCTTTCTACTCCAGGTCAGGCATTTGATGATGGGATGCGATTTATTCAGTTCTATTTTGGCCTACCTATAGCGATGGTCATTATTTCTGTAGTAGCCATTCCTATTTATCACAAACTTAATGTATATACAGCCTATCAATATTTAGAAAACAGATTTGATTTAAAAACGCGAACCTTTGCTGCCACCCTATTCCTCATATCCAGAGGATTGGCCGCTGGATTAACCATTTATGCACCGGCCATTATTCTTTCTACTATTTTAGGTTGGAATATTTACTACACATGCTCTGCTATTGGTGTAATCGTCATTATTTATACAGTAGCCGGTGGAACTAAAGCGGTGAGTTACACACAAAAGCAACAGATGTTTGTAATCCTTCTGGGAATGTTTCTGGCAGCCTGTGTGATCATTTTTAAACTTCCTCCCGACATTTCATTCATGGATGCTGTTCATGTGGCAGGGAAAATGGGAAAACTTAATGCCATTACCAGCCCTTCTTCCTGGGCTGAATTTGATGTAAAGGACAGATATAATATTTGGTCGGGCCTGATAGGAGGAACATTTTTGGCTTTATCCTATTTTGGAACAGACCAATCCCAGGTACAACGATATTTAGGAGGTAAGACAATTACTGAAAGCAGGTTAGGCTTGCTGTTCAACGGGATGCTAAAAATACCCTTTCAGTTTTTTATCCTTTTTATAGGGGTATTAATGTTTGTCTTCTATCAATTCGAATATCAACCGCTTATTTTTAATCAACAACTTACAGAAGCTGTTACAGCCGAAGAAAGTGAATATAGAGAGGATTTTGAAGCGTTAAACGAGAAGTACTATCTGCTTCACGAACAGAAACAAGTTAAAATCAGGGAAATGTTAGCTTCCATAGAAGAATCGGATGAATCTTCTATGAGAAATCACCAGGAAACCATTTTAGAACTTCAACAGGAAGGTAAGCGGATCAAGAATGAAGGAGTGGCATTAATCAAAGCTCAGAATCCACTAGCTGATACTAATGATCTGGATAAAATTTTTCTCACCTTCGTCATTAATTATCTTCCTTCAGGAATTGTGGGATTGTTAATCGCAGTGATTTTATCAGCCTCCATGTCATCTACTTCAGCAGAGCTAAATGCATTAGCTACTACCAGTTTAGTGGATGGTTACAAAAGATTTCACGAATCCAGAAATGTTCAGGGCAGCGATCTTCATTATCTTAGCGTTTCTCGTTTCATGACTTTCATATGGGGATTATGTGCTATAGGTTTCGCCTTATTTGCTAACAGATTGGGAAATATGATACAGGCGGTAAATATTATTGGATCATTATTTTATGGGACCATCCTCGGAATTTTTGTAGTTGCCTTCTTTCTCAAAAAGGTGAAAGGTACAGCTGTATTTATTGCAGGTATCATAGCAGAATCTATAGTTATTGCCTGTTTCCTTCTTCCTGAACAATTTCCAGATCAATTTAGCTGGATGGATATAGGATTTTTATGGTATAATCTTATTGGCTGTCTCCTGGTCGTAGGTATTTCTTTGCTGATTTCATTGATCAATTATCCTCAGGAATTCATTAAAGGATCCTAAATGTTTGCTATAACTTTTTAAAGGTATCCACGTTATATTCTTTGTAATCATACGACCCTTAATTATGAGAACGATATTTTTCTTCCACCCGCATTTTGCTAGTTGTCATTCCGGTAATTCACCATATAAGTGTTGTTGTTTCCCCTCGTATGATCGCAAAGTCAATTAGACTAATATAAAGATATATATAGTATTGAAGGCTTTGCGGAAACGGAAGCCTTTTTTTCATTTACATGAACTATTGGAACGATAATAAAATACAAGTTTTAACAATAAACATAAGAATTAACGATGAACTCTATGACCTTCACATCCACAAGAGAACAGTTAATCAAGCGTTTAGATAAAATTGGAAAGTTTGTGGGAAATACGCCTCTGTACCCAATACAATCGGCATTCTCAAAACCTGGGGTTGAATTATATGCAAAATTAGAGTGGCAGCAATTGGGAATGAGCGTTAAAGCCAGAGCAGCATTTCAAATTATTAAAGAAGCTATTCTTACTGAAGAATTACATGAAGGAAAACATTTACTGGATGCTACCAGCGGAAATACGGGGATAGCTTATGCAAGTATTTGTGCCAACATCGGAATTCCCCTAACTATCTGCATACCAGAAAACGCATCTAAAGAAAGGAAAAGGTTATTAAGAGCTTTTGGTACCAATCTAATCTATACTTCTCCTTTAGAGGGTACGGATGGATCACAACAAAAGGCGAAAGAATTATATAGAGAGCGACCGGATCTATACTTTTACGCAGATCAATATAATAATGAAAACAATTGGAAAGCTCATTATCTGACAACTGCTAAGGAGATATATCACGAAACTCTAGGAGGCATCACTCATTTTGTGGCAGGTTTGGGTACTACAGGAACATTTATGGGGACAGGAAGAAAATTGAAAGAAGTAAATCCGTACATTACCCTTATATCCTACCAACCAGAAACGGCTTTACATGGGTTGGAAGGTTGGAAAGATATGGAAACAGCGAAAGTTCCCGGGATATATGATCCCTCTTTAGCAGATGCAAGTTTCAAGATTAGTACAGGAGAAGCATATGATTGGATGAAAATCTTTGCAGAAAAAGAGGGAATGCTATTAAGTCCATCGTCAGCGGCTAATTTAGCTGGTGCTGTTAAAGTAGCCGAGTCTATTGATCAGGGAATAGTCGTAACGATTTTTCCAGACGATGCCAGTAAATATGGTGAGGTTATCAATATGCTATTCTCTTAATATAAGTGATTATGATCCCAAAATATCCCTCTAAAGAATCTGTTCAAGGCCCGATTAATCCTGAAACAGTACTAGTAGGTTTCCTCGATGAAGAAGTCCAGGTGTCCCAGACAGTAAATAAGGAAATGAACATACATGGAGAAAGGATTTTTCCAGAAGAATGTGTAGGATTTTTATTTGGGAAAGAATTGGATGGAAGTAGATTTATTCATTTAGCCAAACCAATTAATAACGCCAAAGAAGGAGATAAGAGGAAACGTTTCGAAGTTTCTCCTAAAGATTATATGCAAGCAGAACTATTTGCAGAATCTCAACAAATTGAATTGATAGGGATTTATCATTCACATCCTAATCATCCTGCTATTCCTTCTGTTCATGATTTAGCCAGCGCAGTACCATATTTTTCCTATTTCATTTTGTCTATACAAGAAGGTAAGTGGTCTCATACACGTTCTTATAGATTATCAGAAGCCGGGAAATTTCAAGAAGAACGTATTAAGATCCTAAACACCTGATTGTACCCTGTTTGACAAATTTCTTTTCTTTAATTATTAAGTTAGCATTAAAACAACATCACTCATGGCCAAGATTATTATTCCAACGCCCCTTAGAAAGTTTACAGATAATCAAGGTGCTTTTGAGACTTCCCAGACAAGTATTGCTGGGGCCATACAAGCATTAACTGAAAGCTTTCCCGATGTAAAAAGGCATCTGTTAGATGAAGATGGAAAGCTGAGAACATTTGTAAAAGTTTATTTAGGAGATGAAGATATTGCTGCATTAGAAGGGGAAAAAACAGCACTATCGGATCAATCTGTTGTCAGCATCATTCCAGCTATTGCAGGAGGAATAACTACCAAAGAAATCACTTTCAGTAAAGATGAAATAAACAGATATAGCCGACATCTTATCATTCCGGATTTTAATATAGATGGGCAGCGAAAATTAAAGGCAGGGAAAGTATTAGTGGTAGGAGGTGGCGGCTTAGGAAGTCCCCTGCTCCAGTATTTGGCAGCAGCAGGAGTAGGTAAAATTGGTATCGTAGATTATGATATTGTAGATGATACAAATTTGCAGCGCCAGGTACTATATGGAGTGGATTCTGTCGGAAAATTAAAAGTTGAGGAAGCTGCCAAAAGAATTACCTCTTTAAATCCCCACATAGAAGTAGTAACCTATAATACGATGTTGACTTCGGATAATGCACTAGAAATCATCCAGGATTATGACATTGTAGCTGATGGAACAGATAATTTTCCCACCAGATACTTAGTAAATGATGCATGCGTATTACTAGGGAAAGTAAATGTATACGCATCCATTTTCCGTTTTGAAGGACAGGTTTCTGTTTTTAACTATGAATATACTGATGGTAGTAGAGGACCAAATTATAGAGACCTCTTCCCTACCCCGCCGCCGCCAGGATTAGTCCCAAGTTGTGCTGAAGGTGGCGTCATCGGAGTATTGCCAGGAATTATAGGTTCTCTTCAAGCATTAGAAGTAATTAAAGTATTAAGTCAGGTAGGTGATCCATTAGCAGGAAGATTATTTCTGTTCGATGCCCTTAGTTTTGAAACCAGAACAATGAAAGTTAGAAAGGATCCTAAAAATCCTTTAACAGGAGCACATCCAACACAAACAACTTTAATTGATTATGTACAGTTTTGTGGAGCTCCTCAGGTCGAAGGAGAGAGGGATGATAGTACACGTCCTGTCAAATCCATCAATGTACATACCTTGAAAAAATTGTTGGATCAAGGGGAAGAAGTACAAATTGTGGATGTTCGAGATCCTCATGAATATGATATCGTTAACATAGCCGGAGAGTTGATTCCCTTAGGTGATATCAGTAAACAAACTGATAAAATAGCCAGGGATAAGCAGGTCATAGTTCATTGCCGGAGCGGAGTAAGAAGTGCCAAAGCCATTCGATTATTGGAAGAGCAATATGGATTTGACAATTTGTACAATTTAGAAGGGGGAATTTTGGCATATGCGAAGGAAATCGATTCCTCTATGCCTACCTATTAATTGATATTTATACTAGCTGATATATCAATAAAAAAGAGGATGCTTATAACTTGCATCCTCTTTCTATATGGGTGTGTCTATATGGTTAAGATGAATTAAACTTATTCGTTATTTGCCTGAAGTGCATGATTAACACTTTCTGTAGGGCATATAATCACATCTGTAGGTTCTTGATCTTTAGTATTAGGATGATCGTATAATCTGAATTTAAAAGGAATCACTTTCCAACCACTCACAAATTTTCCATCGTGTTCTGCGGGTTCAAAAGAGATACATTTCAAGAAAGGAGTTACTGCCTCCGTCAATAAGTGATGAGAACTCCAGGCTACTTGATGTTCAACATAATTTCCTAATTCGTCCACACGAATCATCATTTGTACCATTCCTTCAACTCCTCCCTTAACTGCATCTGCTGGATATTCAATTTGAGGGGTTATTTCTACTAAGTTAAGTGGCTGTGGCTCTTTATCAAGGTACACACCAAAACCATAGGTAGATTGGGAATGACTAACTAGTTCAAGAGACTGTGCAAGAGCAAATTGGCATAGGTTTGCTACGAATACTACAGAGAAGAGGAAAGATGAAATTGAAGGCTGCATAATCGGGTCATTAAATATTCTTATTATGATAAAATTTACAATCTTTAATGCCATCGCAATTGAAAAGGTAATCGAATGATTTATTTTTTTACTGATCTCCTCAATTTCGTATCATGAATTCTTATCGATGATTGTTAACAATTGCCTGGCGTAAGCTTGATTAAAATGTTTGGGAACACTAACTATTAACTCAAGTAACTCTTTGGCTTTTAGCTTTTTACCTTGCTCTAAATAGCTTAATGTTAAGTACCATCTAGCATGTTCATTCCATAAGCCAGATGATAGATGTAATGGTTCCAGCTTACTATTAGCCTGATCCAAACTATCGATAGCGAGATAACTTATTCCCATATACAATTGACGTTCTTCTTTAGGCAAAATTCTCTCTGAAAGTATTTTTAATAGGGCAATTGCTTCATCATACTCTTTTCCATTATAAACCAGCGTCAAGCTGTTCAATTTTTCTGTTAAAGAATCTTCTACTTGCCCACGCAAAACATTCATAGGATACGGTTGGAAGAATGCTTCTTTACTATATGTTTGTGGTTCGCCAGAGGAATAGACATTATTTGAGTACCAAAAACTGTTAGCAACCCAAATTAATAATCCAACACTTGCAGCGATTCCTACTAATCTTATCCACTTCGTATTTATTTTCACCCTCTTCCCATCGGTTTTCACCTCCTCCCATAGCTTTTTCAAAGCCATTTTGTCTGGATGATTTACGTTATGAACTTCATCCCTCACTTTCAACCCCTCTATTAGTGCCTGTTGGATCAATACCTCTTTCTTTAATTCTGCATCTCCATCCATCAATTGCTCAAAGGCTTTCATCTCTTCCATAGTCAAATCACCATCCAGATAAGACTCTATTAGGTCTAGATATTTTTTGTGCATTGCAATGCGTTCTTTAAGTATCTACCTTTATATAAAATATCAGGCTTAATGGCCGTAAATTGATCACCTGTAACGTATCCTTTATTAAGAGTGCAACATTAACTCATAGGTAACCATCTTCAGTCCCTGATCATGCTTAATTACATAGGAAAGTAATTAAATAAGATCATCATCGTTAGCTCCTATTACAGAAAGGCTACAAAAATTGAGATAATAACAATTATTAGGTCATGAATCCGCGACATTCTCCTACTGTTCTTTTGTTTCTATGTCTACTCCTTGCCGTAAATTCCCATGGACAACATATTGATACCCTTGAAGTAAACAATCGAATTCGCGAAGCTGAACAAACTTTTAAACAAGGAAATTTTTCGGAAGGCTTAGCGCAATACCAGGAAATTGCTTCGTATTTGGATTCTACGATGACGGAAGCTCCTGAGGATATATCCAGTCAGCTTCAACAAACACTAGGACAAATTTACCGTAAAGCTGGGAAGCTATCACTCGAACAGTTTAAAGATTATTCGAAAGCAGGTGATTATTTTGAACGTGCACTAGGGATAGAAAAAGCCTCGAAACATCCCCGGACAACTGAGATAGTATACTTCCATAACACACTTTCAGACATACATTCACAATTAGGCCAATTTGATACAGCCAGACACCATATTAAAGAATTAATTGCTTTATATGAACAAGACGGTAGAGAGCCCGATTGTCAATTAGCTGAGTACTACCTTCAACTAGGAAGAACCTTTTATTTCAATAATGATCTCGTGCAGGCCCAAAAGTGGTTTGAAAAAGCGTTAGAGATAAGCTTATCAGTTACAAATAATGATGAGTGCCTGGGTATTTCTTATGACAGGGTGGGACTTATTTATGACTTAGAGGGTGATTTTGACAATGCACTTCTCTATTATCAAAGGGCTTTGGAGGAATATCGACAATCTTTCGGGCCAACCTACATTGACATCGCTACTACCTATAATAATCTGGGGTGCATGTACGCCAATATGGGAGGCAAGGTGGAAAAAGCAGAAGATTATTTCGCTAAAGCGATTGATATCCTAGCGCTTAATCAGGCCGACGAATTGAGAATCGCTGGAATAGAATATAATATTGCTGAAATGTACTCCCATAGTGGGGAACCTTATGTGGCTAAAGCGCTAGATTATCTATTTCTGGCATTGGAAAAATATAAAAGAAATAATATTCCAGATACTCATCCAGAGCTCATCAGGTGCTATAATGTTCTTGGATTGACTTATAGAATATTGGGGAATTTTGAACAAGCATATGTTTACTATCAAAAAATTATTGACAGTTTTGAAGATGCAAATTCCTATTCTCAAGATATATATTATCCCCTTCACAATATGGCGGATACCTATGCGAAAGAAGGAAAATTAAATAAAGCCATTTCATACTTCTACAAAGCCATTGAAGCTAATGCAATAGATTGTCAAGCGTATGATGATCCCGAAGAGATGATTCAACATTGCACCTTTGCCTTTGAAGAAAAAATGATGAGAACGCTAAATGAGTTATCTAACGCTTACCTACAAAAATCATCTTCGGATACTAGTTCGCTGGAAAAGGCTTTTAATACCTTCGAGCAGTTATTGACCATCTCCAAAAGAAAAAAGCAACAATTTGTTCAACCTACATCTATTGTTCATTGGCACAAAAGATATTATGACTTATATGAAAAAGGACTGGCGTTAGCTTTCAAAATGTATCAAAGAACTGGTCGCAAAGAATACATCCTCAAAGCGCTCAACTGGATAGAGGAAAGTAAAAGTGCTGTATTACAATCTATTATTTCTAAACAGGAAGCCTTACAATTTTCTGACATCCCTCAACACCTATTGGCATTAGAGGATTCGCTCAATTCAAGGATGGGGACTTTCAAACAGTTATTGATAGATGAAAAGTTTAGTTCCAATGATCCCGATAACATAGCAATTTACAACAGCGAATTACTTAAAGTTACCCGATCGCACGATTCATTGTTAACTTCCATCGAGCAAAATTATCCCGCTTACTACGAACTTAGTTTTGGAAATGAGTTAACTTCTCTATCCACTATTCAACAATCGCTGGACAATCATACTGCTATCTTAAATTATTTTGTTGGTGATAGCCATGTATTCAATATTGTCATCACAAAAGAGAAAGTGGATTTTTTGCAATATTCCATAGATTCCAGCTTTTATACCTTAGTTGCCTCCTTTTATGATCATTATGCCCACCCGTCCTCCACACAGAAAGATATATCATCTTATCAACAACTTGCAAGTCAGTTATCAAACATCCTTATTCCCAGAGATTCAACCCTCGAACATATGGAAGAATTGATTATTATCCCGGAAGGTATTTTGGGGTACATTCCTTTTGAGGCATTAATTCAATTTGAAGAAGATTCGTTAATCAACGATTTCAGGCACTTACCATACCTTATAACATCCTATGAAATAAGTTACGATTATGCTTTAAACGTCTGGATCAATAGGTTACGGAGAACAGCATCTACTCCTTTAACTCATTCATTTTTAGGATTTGCTCCTTCTTATCCTACTACCTGGAATGATACCCATCAGCATTTGGGGATATTTGAGGCATACAGAGATTCTATTCTTCCCCTTCCTGGAGCAAAGCAAGAAATTATTTCTGCCTATAACCTTTATGAAGGTAAAATTTATTTGGATGAAGCAGCTACAGAATTCGCATTTAAATCCAACAAGGTTCGTCCTGCCATTATTCATTTAGCCATGCATGCTTTTATAGACGATAAAGAGCCTTTACGATCGAAATTAATTTTCTCTCAGTCAAATGATAGTATGGAAGATGGACTACTAAATGTGTACGAGATTTACAATATGAAATTCCATAGCCAACTTGCTGTATTAAGTGCTTGTCAAACGGGATATGGAAGAATTCTTAAAGGAGAGGGAATCATGAGTCTGGCAAGGGCATTTACTTATGCAGGAATTTCTAGCATATTGACAAGTTTATGGCGTGCAGAGGATCGATCTACCAGTAAACTGATGGAGTTATTTTATCTGCATCTTCATCAAGGAATGAATAAACGAAAAGCACTTCATGAAGCTAAGAAGCGTTTGCTGCAAGAATCGGATAAAATTACATCTCATCCCTTTTATTGGGCTAATTTTGTACTCATTGGAGACGATCAACCCATTCTTATCGGACACTCCACCTATTACATAGCTATTGTTTTATCGGTCATTGCAATAGTGTTAATTTTTTTACTGATATACCGAAAATTGACGAATGGCAAGAAATAGATTGAGATTTACAGGAACCAATGTTATTGCCCAGGGTTATCAGTAGAGAAAGTAAAAAATTCTTATTGAGAAGGAATTGTTCTATCCATTTTCTGCTTAGCAATAGCTATCCACTTTCTATAACATCTGGATTTAATGTTTTTAACTGTCTTCCCATTGGCATATCCTAATATTTTAGCTATTTCGGACATGGATTTGCCTTCGACATAAAAAAGAGACAATATCTTATTACACTTTTCTCCTAACTCATTGAGAGCCTGTTTACTGATATTCATCTCATGTAAATATCTGTTCCTTTGAATAGATTGTTGTTCCTGTTGAATCAATTCTTCTTCCCTTGAAGGAGAGGTAGTATAAAGCTTGCTGGATAACTCCTCAGCATTCTTTCGCATTTTTTCCTTCTCTCTCCGAAGTTCGTTCCATTTATTCCAACAAATTGCATAAAGATAGGCTTTCATGCTTTCCAGATGGGTCAATTTTCCGCTTAACATATTATCTCGGAAAATGATGATCGCATCAATTAAAATATCCTCTGCATCTTCATCGCTACAACCAGTCTTATACTTCAATTTCTTCACACAGTATGCTCCATATTCATACAATAATTCTTCATAAATTTGGGTATCCCCTTTTCTAAGATTATCTGCAACTTCCAAAAAATGGGCATGAGTCATGGCTTCACAGCACTAATTCAATTAATTATCGGGATAATAATTTCTTATTTTACAATTTATATTCCAAGCATTTTTCATTTAACCCTTCTTGATTAGTAAGAATCGATAAATAGCGCCTCCTTTTTTGCCATAAGAAATATCCCTCCTCACCAATGCCTGGGTATATACTAACTTTTTTCAACCCTTATACTAATGTCGAATATGTAAAAAGGTATACAACCATCTGCTTCAATCTTGGAAATAATTTGTTTTTGTTCCCATCAATCATCATTAACTAACATTATAGCCACTTGATTACATAAAAGGTACAACTCAATACATTTCCTTTTCGTCTTTTGTACCTCCTGAGCATATTAGGGTAACTCATCGGTTTATAGAAACCTCCATTTTCCTGTTCATGAAAAAGGCTCAGATCTTTGTATTGGTATTGGGACCGATACTATATGTGATCGCTCAACAAAAGATCATCCCTAACCTGATAAAGCTCGATTTGTATTCTTCTGTCCTGGAAGAAAACCGGGAATTGATGGTCTATTTACCCGATCAAGAAGGAGATAGTACAAGCCTTTCTCGTTCTGTATATATTGGATGGAGAAATGATCAGCAGGAGGTACGAAAAGCTGAGGATTTTTTTTCGGTGGCCAATGCGTTACCCCTTTCCCTTTCCCTTGCAGTGGGAAATGAAGGGAGATACACGTATCTGAGTACCAAAGCATTTACCTCTATTCTGGAAAAGGAAGTAACAGATAAGTTCCCCTGGAAGTTTCAGCAATTTGAACGTGAGACGCACTCCTCTATGACGGTTGATGGATTTAAAGAAGGATTGAGATTTGTTTTTGAAAGTTATTTTTTGGCACTGAAATCAGAAAGATTTATGCCAGAACGAGTGAATCAACTCCCCGATCAATTACCTCATTGAAGAACTACATTTTGCTTGCCAATAAAATGAGTTTGGATTAGTTTTATAAAATATGATCCAACAACTATTAGTATCTCATTTTCCTTCCATCGGGAAGTTTCCAGCATTAAAGGAAGAAATTGCCAAGGTAGGAATGGTCAAAACTTTTCAGAAAGGGGATATTTTGATGCGGGAAGGCTCTCATATCCAAGCTATTCCTTTGCTCATTGATGGATTGGTGAAGGTATTTAATGAAGATGAGGAAGGAAATGAAGTGTTGTTATACTATATCAAGAAAGGAGAGAGTTGTATTATGTCAGTAACGACATGTATAAGAAATGAAAAGAGCCTCATTAAAGCTGTGGTAGAAGAAACCTCCGACATTTTATTAATTCCTTCTGACCAAAGTAATCATCTTGCCAGAAAATATCCCTATTGGAATGAGTTCATGTACGAGCTGTTCAACGCCAAATATCTGGAACTCCTGGAAGTAATTCATGTGTTAACCTTTTCCCATAAAGATGTTCGACTCTTAGAATACCTGAAAAAGGAAGCTAGCCTGAAAAACACTCATATCATTAAATCTACTCACCAAAAAATAGCAGATGAGTTAGGATCTTCCAGAGAAGTAATTTCCCGATTATTAAAGAAATTGGAGAAGGAACATCAGCTCAAACTCAGTCATGGAACCATCGAATTATTAAATCTTTCCTGAACCCAATACAATTTATTGCCAATATTTTCCAGATTTGGTTCAATTGTAACAAGCGTCACATCATTCCTCCTACCAATGAATTAGTTTAGATCTGTAATGTTAAGGCACTCTTCCTTATTCATTGATCTATAATTAAAAGCGCTATGAAGAAAAATATGTCAGGAATAGACAAAATGGTCAGGGTACTGTTTGCTGTGATAGCTGCTGTGCTCTACTTTACAGGGACATTACCTGGAACTTTTGGTTTAATTTTAGTGATTGTAGGTGGCATATTGCTGCTAACAACAGTAATCAATTTTTGTCCGATTTATGCGGCTCTCGGAATAAATACACTTTCTATGAAAAAGAAAGTCAATTCTTAAATGAGGTTCGCAATGGCTATTATTGCTCCCATCGAGTTTCTAAACAGATGGGAGTTTTTTTGTAGGTCTTACCAGGAAATTCTTTTTGCTACTTCTTTATTCTGAGTAGATTTTTTTCGTTTTCGCTTTTTGGGTTTTTCAGTAGCCTCGGGTTGTTGTTGATCTTTAGGAGACTGAGTATCTGTTGTTTGAACCGTCTTATCTTTATCTTTCCCTCCTTCAAAACTAATGTTTCGCTTTCGGTAATAGTTTGCCATATCTATGGCAGCATTTAATTCAAACCCTATCAATAAAATAATGGATATATAGTAAAACCACAGCATCATAATAATGACGGCTCCTAAACTTCCATATATTCTGTTAAACTCTGTTAAGCTGCTGAAGAAATAATTTAATCCTACTAAGGTCAATAACATAAGGAAACCAGCTACCACCGTTCCGGGAGAGAAAAAGGCCCATCGTTGTTTTGTAGGAGGTGCGAGGTAGTAAATAATTGAGATAGAGAAATATAGAAGAAATAAGGTAATCAAATAGTTCAAGCCATTTAGGAGGACAATATAAAATCCTTGGCCCAAATAATTCTCTACCCTTAAAAATTCGATAAAGGATTTACCGAATACTAATGCGCAAATAGATATGGCAAATAAGGTGGAAAGAATGATCAGCAGCACAAAAGCGATCCCATACAATTGAAAAAAGTTCCTTCGTTTAAAAATCTCCTCGTGATCCACATCTTTCGTAAATGCCTTCATCATGGCTACAATTCCTCTCAATGCTCCATAGAGGGTCAGAAACATATTCAACAGGATCAACTGGAAAGGAACGTCTTTTAAAGAATTAATGATGGTTTGGATAACGGGTTGGCCCGCTGCTGGTATCCATTCGGTCAAAAAATTTATGAGGTCATCTTTTAGTTCAATGGCATCACCTGGAAGATGGGGAAGAATGAATAATATGATAAATAGTAACGGAAACAGAGAGAAGAAAAAGTTAAAGGCCATCGCTGCAGCCAACAAGGTGAATTTGGCATCAAACAGCCCATCAAAGAAGAATTTTAAGACATCATATAAGCCGATCCCCTTTAGTCCTGGCAGGCTAACTTTCCTTAGAGAAAGGAAGATTTTCTGAATCGTTCGATCGCGTTTACGCTTCCACCATGCCTTCAATTTTCGCATACCATTGTGTGTTTAATCCTTCCACTGCGCCTCTATTCGTTCCAATATATAATCGGGCACTTTAATTGGTCGCTGTTTCTCTTTGTGCAAAAAGGCTAATGTTACTTTTCCCGTAGCTATTAACTGACCTAATGGATTATGCACTTCATATTGAGTCAAAAATCGCGCCCGAGGTATTTCTGGTATAGCGGTAGTAATCGTCAATAAGTCATCATACACAGCTGGCGCCTTATATTGTACCGAGAACTCAACGACCGGCAACAGACACCCTCTATGCTCCACTTCTTTATAGCTTATTCCTAATGAACGAATTAGCTCTACCCTACCCACTTCAAAGTACTCTGCAAACTTTCCATAATACACATAGCCCATTTGATCTGTATCCGCGTACCTCACCCTTACTTGTGTATCATGAACAATCATATATTACCTTATATCATTGACCTACTTATTGAACATTGAACTCAGGATCTACGTGCTCTTTCCATGCCAACATTCCTCCTGTCAAATTTCTCGCTTTTTCGAATCCCTGTTGTTTCAAAAATTGGGTCGCTTTTCCACTTCTACCTCCTGAACGACAGATGAGCACGACTTCCTGATCTTTCCATTGCCTTAAGTTATCCAATTCTGCCGGAATAGTTCCCAATGACACTTTTTCTACGCCAGGCAAGTGTTGCATATCCCATTCATGTGGTTCTCTCACATCGATCATAATGGGCGGATTATCCTGATCTATCCGTTCTTTCAATTCTATGACGTTGATGTCCATATACTTACTTTTTCAGTGGTAAATTGTTTCTTACAATTTACACATTGAAACGGAAATGCATAATATCTCCATCTTCCACAATGTAATCTTTCCCTTCAATTCGTAATTTTCCTGCATCTTTGACGGCACTTTCGGATTTAAATTCCATCAAATCCTCATATTTCATTACTTCGGCCCTAATAAACCCCCTTTCAAAGTCGGTATGAATCACTCCTGCAGCCTGAGGAGCTCTAAATCCCTTTCTGATGGTCCATGCGCGCACTTCTTTTTCTCCTGCAGTAAAATAGGTCTGCAGTCCTAATAAGTTGTAAGCTTCCCGAATCAACACATTTAATCCAGGTTCTTCCAATCCGACAGTCTCAAGTAATTCCAACTTTTCTTCGAGATCTTCAAATTCTACGAGTTGTTCTTCAAAGGCTGCGCAAATAATAATTAATCCCGCATCCTCTTCTTTGATGGCTTCCCGCACCTGTTCCACGTATTTATTTCCCTCGGGCAAGCTTCCTTCATCGACATTGCACACGTATAATACTTTCTTTTCCGTAATTAATCCCAATTCACTCACCACGGCCGCTTCTTCTTCGCTTACCTCCAAGGTGCGAACGTTTTTTCCTTGTCCTACATGTTCCAAATATCTTTCAACGATACCGACCTGTTTCATGGCATCTTTATTCCCCCCTTTGGTCATTTTCTTCGTCCGCTCCAGCTTGCGTTCTAATAATTCCAGGTCCTTGAATTGTAATTCCGTATCTATGATATCTTTATCTCTGATCGGATCTACTCCTCCTTCGACATGAATGATATTTTCATCATCAAAGCATCGAAGTACATGGAGGATGGCCTGTGTCTCTCTGATGTTTCCCAAAAACTGGTTTCCTAATCCTTCTCCCTGACTGGCTCCTTTTACCAGTCCTGCGATATCCACAATTTGGACCACGGTGGGGACGGTTTGCTTAGGGTTTACCAGTGCTGTAATTTGATCGAGTCGAGGGTCGGGCACGGGAATCATGCCTACATTCGGTTCGATGGTACAGAAAGGGTAGTTAGCAGATTCTGCTTTGGCACTTGAGAGCGAATTAAATAAGGTAGATTTTCCTACGTTTGGCAATCCTACGATACCACATTTAAATCCCATAATTAGCTGACTATTTTATAGCGAGGGCAAAAATACACCAAAAAAGTCGGAAGCCAAAACGAGGAAGGTAAGAGAAAAATGTGTACATTTGCATTTTATTTGCCCGCGTAGCTCAGGGGATTAGAGCGTTGGTCTCCGGAACCAAAGGTCGTAGGTTCGAATCCTACCGTGGGTACTCCATTTCCTTTATGCCTCAGAAATGGATATTCCATTCGCCTGAATATAAATATCTTTTCATTGATTAGTGATAACATATGGTAGCTGTTTAACTTATGATAGCTATATGACCCTTTATACACTTTTCAATTGGCAACCTTCTAATCTGTCATGTATTTTACCACCACCACTTCCTATTAGATCTTAGTTACAGCACATTTATGACACATTAATACATTATTACACATAAAATCATTTTATTTTTCAGCTTCCATTCTTTTACTTTTAGGAATGGTGTCAAGCTGCGGGCAAATAGTCAATGAACTTTAAGACCTTGGAAAAGATGGTGGGAACGATGTCAGAGATGAACTCATTTCCGATTATGTGAGTACCTTTAACATGACAGAAGACTATCGAGTTTTCACAGACATTTTTCCAAATGCTCGAGAAGTGAAAGCCTATGACTTTCAGGAAGATTTTTTACAGCTATTCAAGGGAAAGTACGAGTTGAAGAATATTCCATTGTTAGATAGGGCTGTGCCTTCCAAGCGATAACTCCCTTTAACCAAAGAGTAGGAGAGCATTCCGTTAATAGGGACGACAACTCGCTTTGATTAGGAAACGAATTAACCCATATGGAATAGATCCCAATAAATTAGGTATCTTTACCAGAGAGCGATATTGAGTGGCATATGAAAAGAGGACTAGTGAAAATCAGAGGGGACACTAACATTAGTAAGGATAAAAAATCATCACAATGAAAGATATCCCAGGAATCGATGAAAACGGAAATCCCAAGAATGGCCCATTTAAGTTGTTCTTCAAAAACGGACTTGTCTCTTGTCAAGGTGAGTTCGACAATGGAAAAAAATCAGGCACATGGAAATACTTTCTCAATAATGGACAGTTACAATCATCCGGCAACTACAAAAACGGGAAGATTGTTGGTCAATGGAAATGGTTTTACAAAAGTGGCGAACCTAGGGCTACGGGTGGCTTTGATGATGAAGAGAATAAGCACGGTGAATGGAAGCGATACCATGCCAATGGTCAACTCTGGGACGAAGGTCGCTTCGAACACGGCAAGAAGAAAGGCACATGGAAAGTCTATAGTGAGGCTGGCGAACTTCTAAAGGAGCAAACTTTCAAGTAGCGGCACAGCGGAATAGGTGTCTCCGCATATCCTCATGTAACCCTAACAGGTGATTCAAGCAGTCGGCTTTGATATCCATCCTGAAAGCTTAACTAAGTGACTTGATTGAATGCAACCTGGAAAAGGAAGCTTGATAGACATATTATTAAATAAAAGAAATCTCCTACGAATACCATTCGATCGATACAAGCAGGTAGGATCTCTACTATTTCTTCTTTGAGAGGTGAGGATTGAGCTATAGAACAAGGTAGCAAAAATTTTGCCCCTCCGCTTCGCTCCGGGGAGGGTAAAGGGGATATGGGGTAAGCTCCTGCGGAGCTAGTACCAGCAGAGACGAAACCCGAAACTGAGGAGACGGAAGTCTGGAAGGAAGTTGATGCGATTGGAGACGCGGGAATCGTCATCGTCGTTGACCCACGAGCCCCCACGAACCACTTTTGATTCTCCATGTTCTGGGCCTTGAGGATTTTCCACCATTCCTTGAAATGCGCATTCCCGATAATATTTTCTACTATACCAATCCTGACACCATTCGCGCACATTACCATTCATATCATATAAGCCTAATTCATTAGGATGCTTCCAACCTACTGGATGAGTTCCCCAAAACATCCTGTTCCTTCTATACCAACCCACTTCCTTTAACTGATCACTTCCAGCAAATCTATACCCTAAGCTTCGATTCCCTCCTCTGGCTGCATACTCCCATTCAGCCTCAGTAGGAAGTCGATA
>CBDHFQ010000005.1:0-609763 GCA_965262565.1 Bacteroidia bacterium | reverse complement strand
GATGATGTTCAAGATTGTGTCGTGTTCGAATATGGAATAGGGCATCCCTGGTAATTAGTGAAACAAGAGCTCCTTATCACAGAAATAAGACTATGTGAAAACACACCAATTGTAACAAGGTGCAACCTGGATCGTAAACTGACCAAGAATTATTAATGTCTTTAACAATTTACTCAAATCACACTAGGGAACAAATAAGTAAAGTTTTTTTTATTTATTCTTCTTCTTGAAAAGCAGATTAAATACATAAGATAAGCTATTAAATGAATGATTTTATATTACTTGTCCTGTGTTACAGACAAATGATTTCATACAATATTCCGATTCGGAAATTAGGAGCCTTTTCTTCTATAAAAGGTCAGCATTTGCATTCCATGTTTTGAATGGAAGTTTTTCTTTGTTTTCAGACTGTTTGTTGGTAATCAAGAGAAGGTGAGACAAAAGGGTGCTTTCGTATGACCTTTAATTAAAAAAAAATTATAATTAAATTCCAAATGATAGAATTTGCCAAGTGTTCCATAAAAGCTGTCAACCCTTTGTTGCATGAGCTCTTTCTTTCGTCGATTTTAGAGAGACAGCCTAGGATAGGCTGCTATCGTCTACTGACTCATAGACACGGCGCTCATAGGAAATTATTTTTGACTATCCCTTTTTATTTAAAATCGAAATTTTGGACATACGTGCACGGTACACTATAGTGACCGATATGCAACAATGGATTAAGTTATTTTCGTATCAAAATTAATGAGTAAACGAAAGTATTATGATTTTATCAATTGAAATGTTCGAAGTAATAATATGCAAGTAAAAATATCAACATTTTATTCGAGGTAAACTTACTCAGCATAGACAACTTGATGTAAATGCTTGGAGATGCTCTGCAGGAGTCACGAATAGGACTCCTGTGGGAGGTGTGGTGGGTCACGAATGTGAATCAGGAATCACTAATGGGAATCCTGCATGGCCCAGAAATTTATTTTTTACAATTTTAAATGCTACTCCTCCTAAAATATGGACAGTCTCTTTGGCTATCTGATCTATGGCTTTGTCTTTAAGTTTATTCTTCAATTCGTTAAACAACCGTTTGGGATCTTGAAATTCCTTGTTCAGCTTTTTAAAATCGTCATCAGCCGCAATCTCGGAGAGCATTTCGTTTTCAGAAATTCCAGAGACCTCCATTAACTTTTTTATAAAATCTAAATAAATAGAATATTTCAGCACGACTTGGCCTCGGTTCTCTTTATAATCTAGACTAGAGCCTACCTCAATGACAAATTCCTCTATAAATCTTTTTAAATGGGTATCGTCCAAATAAAATTGAACGGTTCCTACTTTGGGGTCATTTACTTCTAGTCTTTTAGTATGTACCGCTTGTGCTAACTCAATCCACTGATGTTTATCATCAAGATCTATTGGTCTTTGTTTTACAGATTCGATTAGCTGCATACTTCTAAGTTTGGATGGGGTAACTTTTAAAAGCCTAATCCAATCCCTCCCATCTTTAATTCTAGCTTTATCTACGTTTCTCCTGATTAGACTGTATAATCTTGCTTCAAAATCTGATTTTGATAGAGTACCGAGGCCAAATTCTTCAATAATATGTATTACTCCTTTCCCAAAACTTAGAATTTGGTCATCTCTCATTAGAGCTGAAATATTTTTCATGATTGTGTATGATTGATGATTAATGGATGTGTGTTTAAACTAGTTCCATCTTAAAATAGCAATTTTATGTTAAGATTATAATATTGGTTTGTGATTTATATATTAATTTTGAAGGGTTTAATTCACTCTCACCACACAAGCCATATTCCTCCAGCAAACAATGCTGCTAACAAAGTATTTGCAAAATTGACGGTGTGATTATTCATGAATCCTTTTCGTTGTAAAGTAGCGCCAAAGAATGAGTCAAGATAATTTCCCAGTATTCCCGCTATACTAATAAGAAGAAAAGAGAAGATATTGTGTTGTGCCAATCCTATAAACGAAGCGATCAAGATTGCACCGAGCGCTCCCAACAAGGTTCCTTCCAGACTAATGACCCCATCTTCACCTCTCAATCCTTTTTTCCATCTCCAAACATCTACGTATCGGCGACCATATACATTACCTAATTCCGAAGCCAGGGTGTCTGCGGTAGCCGAAGCCATGCTTGCTGCCATCATCAATTGAAAAAGGATGTTATGATCCGGAAACAACCAGGCTAAATAGCCACATACACCAGCCATTCCTCCATTGGATAATGCATTGCTAATGGACCTCCTGCCTTTATCCTTTTCTGCCAGGCCCATCTCTAATTTATCTTTTATTCGCCAGCTGGTGGCCATTGTCCCTAACCCAAAAAAAGCCATCAATAATAAAACACCTACTACTCCCCCTCCCAAAAACATTCCCATTCCAATCCATACACCACATAATCCTCCCCATATATCTATCTTTTTGGCCATAATGGCGAATCCCATAAATACTACCATCAAGATAGTAGCCCATAGGGTTCCTTCCGGCCAATATACAGGCTCGGCCCATTGGTACAAAGCATATATCCCAAAAGCTGAAATTCCTCCACTGATGGGAACACTTACATTATCATCTATTAATCCAGGAATACTTTCTATCACAGCTGCTATACCCGAAGCTAATCCTATGATAAAAAACCATTGTTCAAGTGTATATGAAAGATGGGTCGATGTGGGAAGTAGCCATAGTACCATGGTGGTTCCCAGGCTCGCTGCGATCCAAAAAGCTAAGGTTCCACCCCAGGATTTTTCAGGATTCCAGGAAATAGGCCTCATAGGAAATCGCTTCCCAGTAATATGTGCTGCTGGATCTCCGAATGCCATAATGGCCCAACCGATAGCAGTGAAAATTTGTTGGTCGTAGAATATAAGACTTAATATTAATACGGAGATTGGATAAAGCAGTAGCCCGGGAGAAAACCCCAGGGTTCTATCTACTGGGCGTTCCAGGCGTCTGGAGGTGAGGTTTGGGAGAAAAAAGAGGTTAAACAGGAAGGCGGAAAGTGCCAGAAGTACTATATAGATAGAATTCCATCTTCCTATGAATAAAGCGAAACCGATCATGGTTACATGAACCCAAAGCCGCGATATTTCAGAATATGGTTTGGAGATACTTGTACTCATTTTGTTTATCAATTATGCCATAGGTTGGTAAATCACCAGGACGTGTTCTTCTTCCAGTAATTCCTCATCTATGATCCTGGAAATAATTTCCCAATCCCCTCCTCCTAAACCAGCTCCAATCATAGGATAGCCCATTCGCATGCCAGAAAATTTGGTCTTGATATGACGGAATACCTGCCTGATCGCTTCATAATTTACGAGTCTTCCTTCCCCCTGATAGTGATACTGAGTATAGCCATTTACGACAATTAGATAATTGTGTTCCCTTTCGATTTTAGCCCAGGAGATGGTCCCTAATTTCTCTTTATCTCCTTTTTTCGTCTTCATATCTGCTTCGTAAGCCTCGGGAAATATATGTTTGATGGATTTGGCTATTCCTGCTTCCATCGTACAAAAACAGTTACAGCCATGAACGATGAGATCAAATTTTCCTTTCAAACCGTACTGAATCAGGTCTCCTTTGATGATAGTCATGTGCGCGAAAATAACAATTAATTAATCTAATTCCTTTCAAGAGAAACTAGAAAATATCTAGATTGTAATGTTGTAAGTCTAAATAATTAGTGTAGACTTAGTTTTCGATAGATGGAAGCATATTGTTGCTTGGGATTGTATAAAATTTATTACAGAACTTTTTCAACCCTGGTACCATATGCTTCGAAACTTGGTGATCGTGAAAGCACCTTGCAAATTGAATCTTAGGTGATAACATTATGGTTAAGAAAATACTATTAAGTTCCTTAGCTGCCTTTTTTCTTTCTGCTTGCGGTGAATACGAGCTTCAGGAAGCTCCGGAAAAATCCTTAAAAGAAAAAGTGTCTTTGGTAAGAAGTAATGATGGTACTCAAGTGTATGTTTATCATCAGTTACCAGAACTTGAACTTTATACCTTAACAGACTCCATGACGATCAAAAATAGAGTTGAGCATAAAGATTCTGCTTTGAGTATTTATCCAAATCACATCCCAACGATGCTTAAAGCCATCAGTCAGGGTGATACCTTTTTGGTTTGTGAAAGATATATTAAGGTCAAAGGAATCCACAATTTAAGAGATGTAGGAGGTTTGTTCACGAAAAAGGGGTATCAAATGAAATGGGGAATGTTATTTCGTGCAGATAAGCTATCGGATATAGAAGAGGGAGATGAGGAGCGTTTGCTTCCGCTACACATATCTACTATTGTAGATTTTCGATCCCAATGGGAGGCTGAAGAGGAACCGGACAAATGGCCCAATTATGAGGAGATAAGGTATGTTCATCTTCCGATAGGTGGCTCTACCTTAAAAAGAGATGAATTAATGGAGAAAATCAAAGAACCTGAGTTTGATGCTGAGCAATTTATGATTGATGCTAACAGAAGTTTTATTGAATCCAGTTCCAATCAATATCGACAATTTTTTGAGCTGCTTCTTGATGAATCAACCTATCCTATTTTATTTCATTGTTCGGCAGGAAAAGATAGAACGGGATTAGCGACGGCACTCATTTTATCTGCGCTTGGAATTGAGAAACAAATTATTATGGATGAATATCTTATGTCGAATTATTATCTCCATGAAAGCAAAGAGAAAAGACTGGAGCAAGCAGCTATGTTTTTAGGCGTTAATCACACTCATCTTAGGCCACTAATGGAAGTAAAAGTTGAATATCTGGAAGCAGCTTTTCAAGCGATAGAGGAAATATATGGGTCGGTGGATCAATATCTGTCAGAAGCATTGAACATAGGTCCAGAAGAAAAAGAACGATTGAGGGAATTGCTTTTATATCAGTATTTACAAAAAGGGAATCCCTTATCTTAAATTAACCTTAATACAGGTCTTGGTATTCCACTTCATCACAAGTATTGATGGTATTGAAACACAGAAAAAACTGAATAAAAATGTTTACTTTTCCCTTATAAGATGTTTTCTTGATGCCCATGAGAATGTTGATGCTACTTTCTACACTTATTTATTCGCTTGTTGGAGTTGGGCAGGATAGTGATTTGGGGAACTGGTGGATTTATTTTGGCAATAAACAGTTGGACAATAGATGGAACATCCATCATGAAGTTCAATATCGAAATTATAATGCCATTGGAGATTTAGAACAATTATTACTTAGAGCGGGAGTAGGCTACAATTTAACTGAAGGGAATAATAACCTATTATTTGGGTATGGCTATATTCTCAGCCAAAATTACGTCAATGCCGAAGATAAAGTGGATGTGAATGAACATCGAATTTTCCAGCAATTTATCACCAGGCAAAGAATAGGTAGAGTAGGAGTACAGCATCGATATCGCTTTGAACAGAGATGGATAGAAGATGATTTTAGGGTAAGGTTTCGTTATTTTCTTTCTCTTAATATTCCCATCAATCATGCTGAAATGATCGATAAATCATATTATCTATCTGCTTATAATGAAATTTTTCTGAATGGTAGTGCTACTGTGTTTGATAGAAATCGATTATACGGAGGATTGGGTTTTAGGCTAAACGCTTCATTGAGATTTGAGGTAGGTTATATGAACCAATTTTTTAGTGTAGACGGCAGGGATCAGATCAACCTGATTACCTTTTTCAATTTTTAAGGTTAATGACATATGGATTTATAACGATCGCTCACCTTTTTGAATTATTTTATATACAAAGATGAAAATAATTAGGGTTTTCTTTGTTCGCCTATCTTATTTTATATACATTTATGAAATAAATAGATTCTTTCAACATTAGGAATACATGAAAGGAACACATCTTGGCGAGTTTGAAGAAATAGTATTACTCACAATTGCGGTATTGTACGGAGAAGCTTATGGAGTGGCGATCAAAAAGCGATTGGAAGAAGAGACGGGACGTAACATCAGTATAGGAGCTGTACATGCTGCATGTAATCGTCTTCAGGATAAAGGGTTTTTGATGGCTGCATTTGGTGAAAAATCTGACAGAAGAGGAGGAAAACGAAAGAAATGTTATACCGTGACTAGGCAAGGGCAGGAAGCTTTAGAAGCCGCTCGCGATTTACGAGTAAATCTGTGGGGTCAAATTCCTCGCCAAGCATTCCAGTTCTCATGAGAAATGATCATTCACCATTGCCGAACCCACCTCTATGGGTATTAAATTTTCTTCGTTGGTTTTGTGCTGAAGAATTTCTCGAAGAAATTGAAGGAGATTTGTACGAATTATTCTACGATTATGTAGATGAATTCGGTGAGCGAAAAGCTCGAAAAAAATTTTTTCTATATCTCTTTCCCTATCTCAGGCCCTATTTCTGGGGTAGAAGAAGTTTCTCCATATTAAAAATTTTTCCGACTGCAGCTATGATTAACAATTATTTAAAAATCGCATGGCGCCAATTCATCCATAGCGGGCCCTACTCAATAATCAATATATTGGGGTTGACAGTAGGGATGATGGCTCTATTATTTATTGTAGAATATGTCCGTTTTGAGAAGAGCTATGATCAGTTCCATCTCAAAGGGGATCAACTATACAGGCTAAGAGCTGAAGGTTGGCATAATGATGGCAGTATGTGGTTTCGATCCACGGCAAATTTTCCTGTAGCTGGACCTGCTGTAAAAGAAAAAGTGGCAGAAGTGCTTGATTTCGTTCGGATACATTATTCTGAAGGTATTTTCAGCCCACTAGGAAAAGAAAAAGAGATAAGTTATAAAGAATCAGATATTTGCTTTGTAGATTCTTCCTTCCTCCGAATGTTTTCATTTCCATTGATTGCAGGAAATGTTAATTCGGCCTTAAAAGATCCAAATTCAATTGTGCTCACAGAGGAGATGGCCCAAAAATATTTTGGCAACACAAATGTGATAGGAGAATCCATAGTCATCAATTTTGATCAGCCTTTAAAGGTCACTGGAGTATTAAAAAAGCTACCCAAAAATTCTCATCTGGAGTTTGATTTCTTAATCTCTTATTATTCTCTAACCGATTCTCAATTTTATGAAAGTTGGGGCTGGACAAATTTTTATACTTATGTTCAGCTAGTCCCAGGTGCTGATATAGAGAAATTACATACGCAATTTGATCAAATCCTGTATGATCAAAAAGGGGATTATTTTGAAAATGTTCAAGCCAGGGAAATATGGAGATTACAACCTTTGGATCAGATACATCTTCATTCGGGATTCAATAATCAGGCAGGAATAGATGCACAGGCGAATATGATTTACCTATTATTTGCGATTGGGATTTTTGTGATGATACTTGCCTGGATCAACTTTGTCAATATTTCCACTGCAAGGGCTATTGAACGGGGAAAGGAAGTAGGAATTCGCAAAACTATAGGAGGTACTAAAGGACAATTAATCATACAATTTTTATTGGAAGCTTTTCTCATTAATGGATTGGCGCTAATAGTTGCCTTAATATTGATCAAATGGCTAGCTCCAGTATTTAATGAGTTTAGCGGTCAGGTTAATCATACTAACATTTGGAGCCTTCCATCTTTTTGGTGGATTTCTTTGGGGATATGGTTTATTGGAGGTCTGATATCTGGGTTATATCCTGCAATACTGATGGGGTCGTTCAAACCTATTTCTGTACTAAAAGGGAAACGCCAACCCGGCGGAACTTTCTCAATTTTGCGCAAAGGACTAGTTATCTTTCAGTTTAGTATGGCAGTAGCATTGATTATTGGAACAGTAGCCATTTATCGTCAAATTCAATTTATGCGCAGTCAGGAGCTAGGATTTCGAATTGACCAAATTTATACTATGAATGGGCCTCACGCTTTTCCCATTGATTCGACCTTTGTGGACCATCTGCGCACATTTAGGACTGCCTTAATGTCGAATTCAAATATTAAGCAATTTACTTCTTCCCAAAGTGTTCCAGGTCATGGGCTTAGTAGCTGGGGAGGATATATTCGAAGAGCAGAATTTGATGGAAGTCATGCAAGAACCTTTGATTTAGTAGGGATTGACGATCAATTTCTACCAACCTTCGAGATTGAGTTGATCGCTGGGAGGAACTTTTCAAAAGATATTTCCTCTGACGAAAATACTGTAATCCTTTCTGAAACAGCACGCCAAAGATTAGGGTTTGAAAATTCCGAAGAGGCTATAGATAAGTTGATTTTTTATCCCTTGAACGAACGATCTGATGGAACTAAAGCGCGAGTCATTGGGGTAGCCAAGGACCATCATCATTATTCTCTGAGGGAATCCTTTCAGCCCATCATTTACAGTTTTCAGCCCGCATCTCCAGAATATTTTTCAGTGGTAGCAGATAATAATCAGCTGAGCGAAACAGTATCGTACATAAGAGAAACCTGGAAAGTACATTTTGGTGCGGAACCTATGGATGGCTTTTTTCTGGATGATGATTTTAACGAGGCGTACGATGCTGACCTTCAATTCGGAAATATATGTGCTCTGTTTTCCAGCTTAGCCATTTTTATTGCCCTATTAGGCTTAATAGGCCTATCTACTTATATGACTATTCAACGCGCCAAAGAGATTAGTATTCGCAAAGTCTTGGGTGCAGATGTATTACATATTGTTGGACTGTTATCTAGTCAGTTCATTGCTATAGTTTTGATTTCGGGGCTTATCTCTATTCCAATTGCCTATTGGGGGATCTATGAATGGCTTGAAGACTTTCCCTTTCACATGTCTATACATCCCTTATTATTTGTTGTACCTATCTTAGTTACTATCGCTATTGCTTGGATATCAGTAAGTTGGCAAACGGTCAGATCTGCAAGAGCTAATCCTGCAGAAATATTGAAATATGAATAAAGAAAAAGGAGTACAAAAGTAAATGTGAAATTTTTCTCACCGTGGGGAATAATTAGAGAAAAAGACTTGTCAAAGTTGTAAAAAATAAGAAATGCAATTATGAAAAGTCTAAATAATAAAAAAACGCTATCCATCGTAATCCTATTTACTGCCCTTTTTATGGTAGTTTCTCATGATACCCATGCTCAAAGGACTAGAGTAACTGTAGAAAGAAACGTAGTTCACGTGAATAGAAAACCCGCTGTTGTTCCAAGAAGAGGAACCACCGTTGCGGTAGCTCCAACCAGAGCGAGAGTCATTACTTATCGAAGTATTCCTTATAGGTATTATGGTGGAGTATTTTATAAACCTGTAAATGGTCGATATGTAGTAGTAGCTCCTCCTGTTGGGATTAGAATTAACGTTCTTCCAGCTGGATATCGCACGCTTATCATAAGGGGGACCACGTACTATTATTTTGGCGGAATATATTACGTGCTTTCCGGGAATGAATATAAAGTGGTAGCTACACCTGAGGGCGCTCTGGTAGAAAATCTACCAAAGGGACATGAAAAAGTAGTTATTGATGGGGAGACATATTATGTGGCGAATGATACTCAATACAAAGCAGTGATATATAAAGGGGAAGTTTGGTATGAAGTGATCAAAGTAGGGTAGGGATATAGACTAGTAGCTGCTAGCTGCTTGTAAAAAGGAAAGCCACAATTAATGGCTTTCCTTTACCTCTTTTTTCATCTGTTCCAATACATCGTGATTGAGCCATGTTCCTCTGATCATTACACCCGCTAAATTACAAGTTTGGGAGATATCAAGTAGTGGATTAGCATTGATTAAAAGTAAATCTGCAATCTTCCCCACTTCGATGGTTCCCGACTGCTCGATGGATCCAAGGCACATGGCGGGATGAACAGTCGCAGTTTTTAATACTTCATAGGGAGAAAGTCCCACTTTATTTAGCTCGACCAATTCTTCATGCAAGCTAAATCCAGCTAACACATAAGGATTCACAGCATCAGTACCTGCCATTATTTTTCCTCCGTGATCATAAATTGTTTTGACTAAGCTTTTCCTTAATTCGTATTCATTAGGCCCATTAGTTAATCTAGCCATCCAGAAAGTCTTTGTCCTTGTATCGATGTATTTTTCGTATTCTCTGGATAAGCCCATAATCCCTGGCATTCCATTTATTTTTTTATATACGATCAAAGTAGGACAGAACCATTTACCTGATTGTCCAATCATTCTCGCTTTTTCCTCTAGGGAAAGCTCTGAAGAAATAGCACGAAGTTGGCCTATATCGATGTGTTCTATAGAATATGGAGGAAGCGATAGAGTTGTTTGTAGAGATAGGTCAATGGGTAAATGCCCTGTAACTGGAATGTTGAGTTGGTCTGCGGTATGAGCGATGACTTTATATAACGCTGGTTCTAAGGTGTGGTACACTTTGATAAAATCATATCCCTGACTTTGATAATATTTAACAGATATAGCTGCACTATCGGGATCAGTAAATCCCTTACTTCCGACCGTATTGCGCCAAATCTGATGACTACCTTCCAGGATGGGACTGGTGGTGAAAAAATTAGGTCCTAAGATCTGCTTCTCGGCTAGCTTACGTTTTATTTTCAGGTGGAAAGGATAGCCAGACATATTTCTGACGGTAGTGATTCCTTTTGAAAGGAATAATAGCAGATGGCTTTCATCATTTAAATGAATATGCATATCCGCTAATCCTGGGAGAAGAAACTTCCCAGCGGCATTAATATTGACATATGGAATAGAATCAGGAAAACTAGGTACCGTATCTGAAATAGATCGAATGCTTCCTCCCTCGACCCAGACAAATTGATGAGGGAGGATGGTATCATGGGTCATAGGAATCACCGAAACATCTGAAAAGAGATATCTGCTGGATGAAGTCTGCCAATATGCAGCATATTGGGTGGGTAAAGAGGAAATGACGTGCTCAGCAGGTAAGATTTTTAGAAATGAAAATGGAATCATTCTCAACAATGGCCTCCTGAAAATGAAAGCAAAGCATAACATTAGGAATAGGGTGAAGAACACTAGAATGAATCTCTTAGCTCTCATGATGGTAGATACGATAAAAACGAGTAGGGTTTTCGTTTTTCATTCGCATTTCTATGAACTTCATCCCCAATTTGGTGGCTACCTTTTGAGAAGCATGATTAGCCTCATCGGTGGCAGCAAGTAGATAAGTGAAATTTAATTGATCGAAAGCATAATAGATGATCTGCGTTGCACATTCAGTAGCATAGCCTTTTCCAGCATAAGCTTCTAATAAAGCATATATTAACTGAAGTTGAGGTTCTTCAAAGAAAAACCATAGTCCAGTTGATGCATAATCTCTTGTGTCAAAGTTAATGGGATCACCTCATTGTCCCATAAAAACCTTTTTATGTATGGATCAGTATTGATCGTATGAAATAGTGTTGCTTCCTTCTTTGAGAAAGGAAGGAGAAAAGTGCGTTTAGTTTCCATGGAATATAAAGTCATTTTAAAGGGATTACCTTTCTTATGAATCTCTTAACGTTTATAAAAGTCTGACAAATAAGGTTAGATAAAAGAAAGTCCCCAAATCAAGAATGATAAAGGGACTTCTGAGGACTACATTAACAAAACGATGGAACAAGTACTAGTTCATCTCTTGTGAATTTATTTTAGACAAATAGTAATACTAATGTTAGTTCTACTCCTGCTATAGCAAAGTAAATCCCTTTTCTAACAATGGAATTCGTAGGCTTGAACCTCCAAAAAGATGATATGACGAAGAATAACAGGGATGCGCCGAAGAAGAGATTTAGCCAGTACAAAGATGGGTTAGTGTTGGCCTTGTGTAAATGTGTCATTCTATCCAAAATGAAGGGGAGTTCTTTGAGCGTGTAGCTTGCCTCTCCAGTAGCCAGGTTATATAGACCTTCTTTGAAATATAGAAGATCCCCTTCTTGTTTAGATACTTTTAAGGCTTTAACATGCAATTTTCTTTCTAGCGCTTCATGAGATAAGCCGGGGGCACCGTTTTTTCGAACTACTTTTCCTGTTTTAAAAAATTTGTTGTGCGAAAAATCAATGCCATTCCGCTGAGAGCATCCATCGCCATAATTCCAGCCAGAAAAAATCCAAGATAGCGATGGATTATCCTCATATTTTTTCTCATAAAAAATTGTGTTGTGGTTTAACCTAAAATCTCTTCTGACCAGAAAACTCCATAGCTTCGCCTTTTCCAAATCCATAACTAAAGCCCAGTGTTATAAATCTTCCTCTTTGTCGACGACTGTAGGCAAAAAAATCAGGTTGCATAGTTTCCCTTTCCATGATCCTTGAAGCGAAAATATCTCTTATACTAAGGTTGATCACACCTTTTCCATTCATCAGTTTCTTTCTCAAGCCCATATCCGCAAAGAGATTATCCTGCATAGTTCCCTGAACTGTTTGGAAACGAGATTGATAATGGCCGGTAATTTCGAAGTCAATTTTAGCGGGAAGTTTAAACTTGGTGGTCCATTTAGTTGAGAATTGGTCGGCCTGGAAATCGAAATCAGTTCTATTCACGATTCCTTCTCTCTCTGTTTCAAACGTTCCTTGTCTATTAAAGTAGTTGAAATTAAAATCACCATTAATCGTGACAATTTTATTAGGACTATATTTTACGTTGAATTCTAATCCAGTAGTTCTGTTTGTTCCCGTATTGATAGGTCTGGTGAAATTCACAGATTGGACCGTGTCCCCAATTTCTACATTCTCTAAAGAAGATATGCGTTCTATCACATCAGTCGTATATCGGTGATATATGCCAAAGTTAAGTGAAAGCTTTTCTATCACCATGATACTATTGACTTCATAAGAATCAGTGAATTCAGGTTGCAGATTGGGGTTTCCTACACGTACATTAAAATTATTTCTGATATTAAAGAAAGGATTAAGATCCCATAAGCGAGGTCGATAAATTCTTCTGGAATATCCTGCCTGTAAAGAGAATAACTCGGAGAATTTGTAGGAGGTATGAGCACTGGGAAAGAGGTTTGTATAGTTTTGGTTGTTTGCCTCATTGGTATTCAACAAAAGCGTACTTAAGTCAGTATACTCTAATCTCAATCCTAACTTTATTCCCCACCTATCCCCTTCATAAGCTCCTGTACCATAAGTTCCCAGTACCTTTTGATTGAATTCAAAAATGTTGGTAAGAGTTGGATCCGGGACGAATTCTTCATTAATTAAATTACTGACAGCAAAATCATTACTCACATCATTAATGACATACTGGCTCCCCGTTTCGAAGGTGATTTTTTGTGTGAAAGGTTTAGTATAATCTAATTTGAAAAAATACTCGGCCTCCTTGAAATTAGTGCGTGTTTGTTGTTGACCATCTCTATCTTCCCCGGATAGGGTCGTATCAAAAAATTCTGACGATTGATCCTTTCCAAAGAAATCTCCTAACGCACTAAAAATAAGTGTGTGCTCCTTATTGTCTTTAAAATCCTTTTTATAATTCAGTTCATATTGGTACTTAGGATTCGTTGCTTCAGTGATCTCTTCTCTTCTCCATTCTGAGCTGATGGTTCCTGTAGCTTCCTCAAATCTGAAAAAAGTCTCCGAAGGCTGATCCTCTATTTCGTAGGCAAAATGTCCTGAAAGGGTGATGACATTATATTTATTAATGTGATAATCTGTTCCCAGGATGAAGTTGTAAAACGTTTCATTTCTGAATTCCTCTCCATTAGATAATACGGCGGTGTTATTAATCAAATCCCGATTTATGTTTTCTACATCATTCGGTAATTCTCTGTATCCCACCCCCATTTGAGTGAAGAGGTTAAATTTCTCTGTTCTCCTGTTTAAACTCAGGCCAAAGCTATGATTGTGTGGAGTACCAGTATTAATGGTAGCCGACCCATTGATCCCTTTTCTTTCTTCTTTTTTAAGGATGATATTTATAATTCCCGAGGTCCCTTCGGCATCATATTTCGCTGAAGGATTCGTAATGACTTCTATTTTTTCAATCATATCTGCTGTAAGGGTTCCCAGAGCATTCCCTTCTTCGCTTGCCAATACAGAAGGCTTTCCATTGATCAAAATCTGAACACCACTACTTCCCCTAAGGCTAATTTCCCCTTCAATATTAACATTCACTGAAGGCACATTATTCAATAATTCTAAGGCGCTGGCTCCAGTGCTGCTCAAATCTTTCCCTACATTAAAAATCCTTTTGTCCAGTTTAAATTCGGTTTGGGACTTTTCGGCTTGTATAACCACTTCGTCCAGGGTAGTATTATTATCTGTTAATAATATCACCCCTAAACTTGCTTTCCCATCTATTACGTTAATCTTTTCAATTATCTTCGTCTCAAATCCTATAAAAGTAATTTTAACGAAGAAGTTTTGAGAGGGAGCAGATAGAGAAAAAGTACCATCTGTATTGGTAGATGTTCCTGTTAATGCCTTTTCTGTATTTGGGTCAACTAACAATACCGTAGCAAATTCTATCGGCTGCTGATTACGGCTCTCTACTATTCTTCCCGTTACTTCTACTGGCTGAGATTGAGCTGTGAGAAGAAATGGATTACATATAAAACAACTACTAAGTAAGATGACGAGTATGCTGAATTTCATAGATGACACACATTAATTTTATATAAAAGCAAATAAATAATGACCTGCTTAAGAGAAAAAATAGTTTCGGTGAACGTCAAAGCTGAACATATGAACAACCACCTACACTTATTATTTTTAGCCAACATGTCGATGGCAGGTCTAAAGGTGTCGTTGGTCGATTCCTCTTTGAAAAAATATCTGAGATATAAATATTCAACTTACTCAGGATACATGCTGTTAGGATTTTCCTCAGAAATACGAGAGATTTTGTATCCCTTATTAAAGAGTTTACCTTTTGATGAGAGGAATTCTCTCAATTATTAACCCTAATTTATAACCATGTCCATGGGAAACTTGAGAAAAGAAGATATTAAGCAGGGGGTATTTGACCTCTATGATGACTATGCTCACAGCCGAATCGATCGCCGTCAATTTATGGACAAATTGTCTACTTATGCTGTAGGAGGGATTACAGTAGGGGCATTGCTTAGCTTTATGATGCCCGATTATGTAGATAAGGTACAAATCCACCACGACGACCCCAGGTTGGAGTCTGATTATGTGTTGTATAATTCGGCCAAGGGAGGAGGGGAAATTCGTGGCTTGCTTTCCCGGCCGGCTGATGGTAATGGGAAATTACCTGGAATTGTCGTGGTGCATGAGAATAGGGGCTTGAATCCACATATAGAGGACGTAGGAAGAAGAGCTGCTTTAGCGGGATTTATTTCTATAGCGCCAGATGCCTTATGGCCTTTGGGAGGATATCCTGGGAACGACGATGATGGGCGGACTTTACAACGAAAAAGAGACCGAAATGAGATGTTGCAGGATTTTATCGCCGCCTTTGAATTTGTGAAGAATCATCCGGATTGTACAGGGAAAGTGGGGGTAGTTGGATTTTGTTTTGGTGGTTGGGTTTCAAATATGATGGCAGTCGAAGTGCCTGACTTAGCCGCAGCTGTTCCCTTTTATGGAGGCCAACCTTCAGAGGAAGATGTTCCAAAAATAAATGCTCCATTATTGTTGCATTTTGGAGAACTCGATACGCGTGTTAATGAAGGATGGCCTGCATATGAAGAAGCCTTAAAAGTAAATGGGAAAGCATATCGAGCCTATATCTATCCAAAAGCTAATCATGGGTTCCATAATGATACTACTCCAAGGTATGACAAAGAAGCGGCAGAATTGGCATGGGAGAGAACGATTTCTTTTTTCAGAGAGACGTTAGGATAATCTGATTCATAGAAATATTCTGTAAGCTTATAAACATTCGCTATCATTGTGGATGTTTATAAGCATTAAATACACTTAAGTACATTTATATGTTCAGCTGTATTTAATAGAAGTTTTTGGAGTGCTAATCACTATTTACTGTTTACATGAAAGCTAGATTTACTACTTTTTTTACGATTTTTCTTTTCCTAGTATCATTTAAAGGTATTTCACAAGATTTACACATTAAAAGAGCTATTTCCCCAATTACAGTAGATGGAGTGATGGATGAAGCGGCATGGGAAGAAGCAGAAGTGGCGGATAAGTTTTACCAGCAATTTCCATATGATAGTTCTGTAGCCATTGCTCCTACGGAAGTAAGGTTGGCATATGACGATAATTTTATTTATGTCATTGGAAAAATGAAAAATTTAGGCCCGCGAGAATACATTACGCCAAGCTTGCGACGAGATTTTCGTGGTTCTGCTTTTGACAGTTTTTCTATTGTTCTGGATACCTATAAAGATAAGACTAATGCATTTTTATTCGGTATTAATCCTTTTGGGGTACGACGGGAAGGATTAATCTCTGGCGGAGGAAATGTCACCCGTACCAGAACGGGGGGGAGCAGTGCTTTTTCTCTTACCTGGGACAATAAGTGGTACGGTGAGGCAAGAATATATGAGGATCATTGGGTGGCTGAAATGGCTATTCCTTTTAAAACCTTAAGATTTAAGGAGAATATGGATTCATGGTATATTAATTTTTATCGAATTGATAGTGAATATGCCGAACGTTCCACCTGGTCGCCTATTCCCCGAAACTTAAGCATCATTAACATAGGTTTTAACAAAGAATTGGGCTGGGATAAGCCTTTAAGAAGTCCTGGAAAAAATATTTCGCTGATTCCCTATGTCGCCTTTAGAAGACAAAAGGATTATGAGGAAGGTAGCCCGTCTGATACTGAGTTTGCTGCTGGAGGAGATGCCAAAGTAGCGCTTTCTACAGCACTAAATCTGGATTTGACGATTAATCCGGATTTTTCTCAGGTAGAAGTAGACCAACAAGTAACTAATTTGGATCGGTTTGAGATTTTTTTCCCTGAGCAAAGACAGTTTTTTCTGGAAAACGCTGATTTATTTAGTGAATTTGGGACTTCAGGAGCAAGGCCTTTCTTTTCAAGGAGAATCGGAATAGCCCGAGATACTTCTACCGGTGTTAATATTCAGAACCCTCTTTATTTTGGGGCAAGAGTAAGTGGAAATCTCAGTAATAAATGGAGGGTAGGATTTATGACTGTTCAGGCGGCAGAGGAAGAAGAAATATCCCTTCCATCGATCAATTATACCGTAGGCTCTGTTCAGCACAGAATAGGTCCACGGTCGAATATCGCAGCCATTCTCATTAATAAGCAGGCTTTTCAGGATACGATCGATGGTGAATTTATGCTTGCTCCTAATGACTGGAATCGCACTCTGGGAGTGGATCTGAATTTAGCGACTCCAGATAATAAATGGAGCGGAAAAGGATACTTTCATCAATCATTCGACGCAGAAAAACAAGATTCAGCTTTTTCTTATGGGATTGGGGTTAATCATCAAACCTACAAATGGGAATTCAATAGTGATTTTCGATCTATTGGGGCCAACTTTAACCCAGAGGTAGGATTTGTGCGTCGTACAGACTTCAACCGATTAAGAGGAACTGTTTACTATAATTTTTACCCGTCGAAAGGGGCCATCCAATCCCACGCGCCTGGATTTGATTTTGACATGACGAGGAATCAAAGATATGGATATACGGATTGGGACATGAATATTTTATACAGGATCAATTTTAAGAATACGGCTGAATTTGCGATGCGATTAAGGAGACAGTATACTTATTTGTTTGAGCCTTTTGACCCTAGTGGGACAGAAGGGTTGGAATTACCTGAAGATTCAGAGTATACTAATAATCTGGTCTTTGCTACTTATCAATCTGACCAAAGGAAAAATTTCTTTTATGAATTGTCTACCTTTTCAGGAGAGTATTTTAATGGAAGCAGAATTAATCTCGAAGGCTCTGTAGCCTATCGATTCATTCCCAGAGCCATCACTTCCCTAAATTTTGAATACAATCGAATCAGGCTTCCAGAACCATATAATGATGCCAACCTATGGTTAATCTCACCCAGGGTAGATATTACCTTCTCCAAAAAAGTTTTTTGGACCACCTTTATTCAATTCAACAACCAAATTAATAACTTAAATATCAATACCCGTTTCCAGTGGAGATATAGTCCCGTTTCTGATTTATTTATTGTTTATACCGATAATTATTATGCTGATGTAGGAAATAGATTCATTGAGTTTAATCGTCCCAAATCCCGAGCATTAGTGGTGAAATTGACTTACTGGTTAAATATTTAATCGTCGTAGAGTTTATCAACTTTTTGATATTCTTTGTTACGGTTTTCTCCCGATAGGTATAAATAAGGTAAAAGCACTTAACCTTTATTTGATTATCATGGAAAACACCCACTTAACTTCGGTTCCCGAATCAGGGAAACTTTTTGAAATTGATGGATTTACTGCACAGTTATGCTTAGATGAGGAAAGTAAAACATTGGCTTATAGGCTTAGGTATGAGTCCTACATAAAAGTGGACGGAATTGAACCTAATGAAGAGGAATTGATGACAGATGGGTATGATTTGAGTCCCAATGCACGAGTTCATTTAATTTGGTATCAGGGACGCCCTGTGGCTAGTGTGAGAAGTACCACCTGGTCAGCTGCTTACGATTGGCTTGCGCCGGAAAGTATTCAATCTTTTTGGAATGATGTTCATCGAACCATTGGCCTACACCAAAACATCATAGAATCAGCGCGTTATATTGTTGCTCCAGATATTGGGAGAAAACATTCCATGTTTGCCCAACTACTGATGTTCAGGATTCTGGACTTGTGTTCTCAGGTAGATTACTGTCGATACATTATTACTTCTGTCAGGGAAAGACATGTACCATTTTACAAACGAATGTTGGGATTTGAACAGATATCTGAGCCGATAAGGCATAAAGTGGTCAAAGCAAATATCGTATTATTGTCCACCACCCAGCATAAGAGCCGATCTATTGCTGAGCGTAAAGGAATGCCTTCCTGTAGTCCAGAGGAAGTAGAGAGATATGCCAAATTAGTGGAACCATTTAAAATGCCTTCTCATGCAAGATAATATCCAATTAGTAAACTGGAGTACCTATGCTCAGACCTATGATATGCTTCTTTCCTACAATCCATTTTATCAGGCATTACACGAAGAAGTGATGGATATTGCTAAAGAATGGATCCTGCCTCCTGGAGCTGTCATTGCTGATATAGGAGCAGGAACTGGGAATTATTCCTGTGAATTTGCTAGAAGGTATCCCGACGCTTATGTATTGCATATAGACAGTGATTCAGGGATGTGTGATATAGCAAGACGTAAAAAAGATATATTAGAACTAGAAAATATGAAAATTAAAAATGAATCGATAGATAGCATATTTCTTGATGATGAATCTTTGGATATGTGTACTTGTATTCATGCGTTATATACCTTTGCTGATCCAATCAGAGTGCTTCAACAGTTATTTGACAGCCTTAAGCCGGGGGGACTTGGGATCTTTGTAGATCCCGGTCGTCCGGTAAGAGTGGTCGATTGGCAGCTGGCAATAGGTTTTCAAATGCTAAAACAATATGGATTAAAGAAAACGATTCAAGTAATGCGAGAAGGGAGAGAAGTAAGTCGCCAGAACAAAAAATTGGCTAAGATGCAGGCCGAAGGAAAGCTGTGGATGCACAGCCATGAAGAATTTTGTCTGGCTGTCAGGAGCGTTGGGTTTCACATTCTCCATTCGCAGATTGCTTTTCGGGGCATTAGTGACCTTGTGGTGGTGAGAAAATGATTTTTATCATGTATGCTGATGATAATTTAGGTCGCTGATTTTTTGGAATAGTTTAGTTTGTCGTAGTTTTATGTAATAAGATACATTGAGAAATGTTATTTACTAGGCTTAATTTTATACTTGCATGGATATGCTTCATGCAAGTATATGCATTGTTAGCTCAATCTGACTTAGCCGTAGCTACTCCTCTTATGCACGAGCCGAGCAAAATTTCCCAGAAAGAAGTCGTTGATATCATTAAGGATCGCTTCGGATTTATCTGGTTTGCTACTACAGATGGCTTAATCAGATATGATGGACATGACATGAAAACCTATAAAGAAAATCCTTTATTGCCAGGAAGCCTGGGGGATAATTTTATAAAAACGATTGCTGAGGATAGCATTGGGAATTTGTGGTTAGGAGCAGGAGATGGGAAATTATACAAGTATCACCAACGTGCAGACCGATTTGAAGTGATCCCTCATCTCTCTACCGAAAAGTCTTCTGAAGAAATCCTGCAAATCTTCATAGATACTAAAGGGGGTATTTGGTTGGCTACTGTTCTTGGACTGGAAATCGTAAATCCTATCAATAACAAAAGGGAACATGTTTTTGATGAAGGGGATATCTTACACAATGCTTATATCAGCCTTATAAGTGAGGATCAAGAGGGGCGATGTTGGATAGCTACCGCAGGGAGAGGGTTAATGTTATTTGATCCAGTTAGTGAGGAAGTGATTTCGATTGATGAGACAGTGGTTGAAGGAGCTGAGGAAATGGATGGCGTAGTGAATGTGGTCCACTGTTCTAAAGACGGTCATGTATGGATAGCAGACAATCGAAGGCGACTATATCGGCTTAATTGGGATCAGCGGAGGTTAACGACTTTCCAGCTACATGGGATAGGAGAAAAGAAACATTTTATGGTGATGGAAATAGAGGAAGGAGAAAATGACGATCTATGGCTAGGTTCCCGAACTGATGGGATCATTCATTTTTTCCCATCTACACAGGAAGTAAGTCATTATATTCATGACAATGCTAACTCCAATTCTATTTCTTCTAATTCGATAGGTGCACTATTCATGGACTCGGAACAAACCCTGTGGGTCGGATATAACAGAAAAGGAGTGGATTTATTGCACACGGATCATAATGGATTTAGCCTCTTGCCTATAAATACAGGAGATATAGCACAACCTAACTTTCATTGTATCATGGAAGCAACAGATGGGAGGAGTTGGATAGGTACGATGGGAAATGGCATATTCGTATTTGACCCCAACACCAAGCAGACAACTTCTTTAATGTTCGAACGTGGAGATCCTCATCAATTTAGATACAATATGATATGGGATATCGTAGAAGGAAATGATGGGGATATCTGGGTGGCGACGCATAGAGGATTAATCAATGTAAGGCAAGATGATAAATCCTATACGATTTTTAACCGATCGCATGGATTACGTGAATATGCGATCAGATCTCTTCATCTAGATCAACAAGGTCAATTGTGGATTGGCAACTTTGGAGGATTTAATGTGATGGATACCTACACAAAGGATATCATGCTTGTCGATACATACTTTGATAATCCATTTCAAATCTTCCTGGAAACTGTCGAAGATCGTCAAGGCTATATGTGGGTGTCTGTATTCAGCGATGGTGTTTACAGAATTGACCCAACAACAAAAACGAGCCAGCACTATAAAAAGGAGATAGGTAACTTAAGGGCGCTAAGTAGCAATATTGTGAGTAAAGTAATTCAAGATCAACAAGAGCGAATTTGGATTGCTACCCAGGGAGGAGGGTTATGTCTGCTAGTAGAAGAAGGAGATAGTACGTTCTTTAGGCATTGGAGAACCTATAATTCTGAGATATCAGATGATGATATCAATGATATGTTCATGACGGACGAGGGAATGTTATGGCTGATCACCAGTAGTGGATTAAATTCTTTTGATTTCGAACAACAGCAGTTTAAAACTTACCAACTACCAAATTTTTCTCAAGGATTAACGCTCTTTGCCAGATTGGGAGGCTCCGGTTTGTTATATGCTGGCGATGCAAACCAAATCATATTATTTAATCCCGATAGTATCAAAAGGAATGATGAAGCTCCTTCTGTTTTTATTACTAATTTTGAATTAAATGGTCAATCAGTACCTATTGGCTCAATCGACACTTCAGTCAATCATTCCTTTTCACTGAATGAATCTATTTTATTCACTGAGGTGATGGAATTGGCCCACTGGCAAAATGATCTGACCTTTGAGTTTGCGGCATTAAATTATCTACAGCCGGGAAACAATCAATACAAATTCAAGCTCGAAGGCTATGATGAAAAGTGGCTAGATACAGATGCATGGAACCGAAGAATTCGATATACTAATCTGTCGCCCAGTACTTATCAATTTAATGTTATTGCCTCTAATAATGATGGCGTTTGGAATGACGTGGGAAAATCCATTCAAATACATATCGCTTTTCCCTGGTGGCAAACATGGTGGGCTTATCTGTTATATGGGATCACTATATTTGGGGTAGTAAGGGGATTGTATGTGTTTCAACTCAACAGAAAGCTGGCTATTAGCGAAGCAAAGAGGTTGAAAGAACTCGATCATGCCAAAAGTAGATTATACACAAACGTGACGCATGAATTCCGAACTCCCATAACAGTTATTTTGGGAATGATCGAGAAAATTCAGGAAGACCCTAACAATTGGATTTCAGAAGGCGTTCGAGCTATTGAGCGAAGTGCCCAACAATTACTAAATCTTGTCAATCAGATGCTGGATCTCGCAAAAATAGATGCGGGTAGCTATCCTTTTTATTCCCAACAAATAAATATTATTCCCTATTTGAGTTATCTGGTAGAGTCTTATCAATCTTTAGCCAACGCAAAAAAGATAGAATTGCTGCATATCAAGGGAGTGAATACGCTGGTAATGGACACTTCGACTGATTTATTAACAAAGATTATATATAATCTACTATCAAATGCTATAAAATATACCCCAGAAGGTGGTAAGGTAGAGGTATTTTCATTCGTTAAGAACGATACCTTTTTTATGCATATTTCAGATTCCGGTATAGGGATTCCTACTGATGAGATTCCACATATTTTTGATAGATTTTATCAGGTCGACAGTGCTGTCACCCGAGCTAATGAAGGTACAGGTATAGGCTTAGCTTTGGTCAAAGAGTTAGTGGACCTGCTTAATGGGAAAATCAGTGTCCATAGCAAGGAAAAAACAGGGACAACCTTTATCGTCGAACTTCCTATCACTCATCATGTATCTTTAGCGGGGGATTTGGATTATACTTCTGATGGGCCAACAGCACAACCTATTGCCCAGAAGTCCTCTTCCATATTTCGTGCTAATGGGAAGGAGAAGAAAGATATGCCTGTAGCACTAATCATAGAGGATAATCCAGATGTGATTACCTATATCGTTAGCTGCCTTGAAAAAAAATATCAGCTTCATACGGCTACCAATGGAAAACAAGGGGTGGAAGTAGCTCTGGAATATATTCCAGATATCATTATTTCTGATGTTATGATGCCAGAGATGGATGGATATACCTTATGCAATTCCCTTAAGCTGGATAAGCGGACAAGTCACATTCCCGTAGTATTATTAACCGCAAAAGTGGATGAAGATTCCCGGCTAAAAGGATGGCAGAAAGGGGCGGATGCCTATCTAGGAAAACCTTTTAGGAAAGCAGAATTAGAAGCTATTATGCAGAATCTCATGGAACTAAGGCAAGAGCTCCAACAGAAATTTTCCCAATTCCCTGCGATACCAACAGAGAAGATGTTGGAAAGCCATCAAGCAGAACATGAATTTTTGCAGAAATTTAAGCAGCATGTGTTAATGCACCTAAATGATGAAAAGTTTAGCATTCCACAATTATGTGAAGAAATGGGCATTAGTAGATCTCAATTGCACAGAAAGCTTAAGGCTCTGACGAATAAATCCACTTCACACGTAATTCGTACGATCCGACTGGAAAAAGGGAAAGAACTGATATTAACGACCCAATCATTTATTTCTGAGATTGCCTTTAAGGTAGGCTTTTCTAACTCCAGTTATTTCAGTACAGCATTCACAGAAGAATTTGGACTTTCTCCTTCCGAAATGCGACAAAAAAGCGATATGCAACAATAGCTAATGGATTTGCAACAATAGGAAACGTATTTATCGCTTGATCATTGTACTTTGAATAAGTATTCTAAGCAGCTGATTATAAACTGATAGGGATAGACATATCTTCCAAGGTTGATTAAATTGAATAAGCCACAGAAACATTGAGAAAGTAAATTAGATTGAAAATGTGCTTAACCTATTTTTTGTATCGTTATTGATTTCAGAATCTTTGGTCTATTTAACTAGGGAGCGGAGCTTTGAATAGTTCTGCTTTTTTATTTCCAGACATTTATGAGAGGACGAACGAGTAAAAGACAGGAATTTCCTCATTGGCACAACATTACTTTTTCATCAATCGATATATCTTTGCCCCTTCCTCATTTTCTATTCCTTCAATGGTATATTGAGCTTCAAGATTACGAAGCCCTTTAGGAGGATTTTTTAGTTTTCCTAGCGTTTGAAACCAATCAGGATCTTCCACAATGGCTTTTTGAAGGTTCACTCCAGTTAAATCAGCACTGCGAAAGTTCGTACCTGTTAAATTGGCACCACTTAGCAAAGCCTCACTCAAGTTTGCCTCAGCAAAGGAAGCATTTTGTAAGTTAGCGTCTTTAAAAAAAGCATTCTCAACATTAGCTCTTCCCAATTTTGCACCCACTAATTGAGCTTCATAAAAGTTGGCATTTCTCCCATCTGTCGCAGTTAAATCAGCAAAATCTAATTCGGCATAACTCAGATCCGCATTTCTTAGATCTGCCTGTGTTAAGTTAGCTTCCCTCAAATCAGCATGATGGAGATCTATTTCTCTCAAATATACTTTCCCTGGCGAGAGTTGAGATTCCGCATTGAAAGAAATTTCTTGCTGACCGATATGTATATCAGAAGGAATATGAAAACGCGTTCGGAAAAATGGATTAACACTCAAATTCGCCCTGTATAAATCACTTTGAGAAAAGTCTCCACGTTGGAAAATCTTCGTTAAGGTATTTTCACTTAAGCTACTTTCAATTAAAGAGGTTAACAACTGACTACGTTCGGGACTTAATTCTTTGCTGAGTGTATCTCCCTGAAAATACCGATAAGGCCGAAAAGATCTACTAAGTGCTGCTATTCTTCCTATCAATAAATCAGAAATAGTATTAGACGCTCCTGCATTTGTCTCTTCACTGATTGCATCCAGCACATTGCCCAACTCAAAAACCAGTGCATTTCTTCGCTGAGATTCGATTAAATAGGTTTGTTGGTCGATCTTTTCATTTTGCAGCTGGAGTAAGGTATTTTGTCGATTCAGCAAATAAGTTTGCACTGCTACAAATAAAAGTGGAATGATCGTGATGAGAATACCGAATAAGCCTACCCTGATAAAGCGTTTAATAATATGAGCTGCAACTTGGCCCAGCGTTAAAGGGTCTACATTCCCTGTATTAATTTCCTGGAAGAGCGCTTTGGTACTTTCAGTGAGATTTCTTCCTAAAAATATGGTTGCCCCTCTGCCCAGGAGAAGGAAACCTAAGCTTCCCTTTTTAGTAAGTAGCTTTTTGACAGAAGCTTCTTGTTCCTTAAAGCGCTGTATAAGGTGAGATTGTTCGAGAATTTTTTGTTCCAGATCTTCTTGTTGCATGTAGGTAGAATTAGCTAATCAGATCTGGCGAAAAATACTACTTTTATTCGGATTTTTGGAAGTGTCGAAAGTAAACGTAGGATTAACTTTTATATAGCAATTGATTTAGGTGCTTGCTTTCGTGATCCAACAACCATCGCTTTCGTTCCAATCCTCCAGCATAACCCGTTAATTTCCCATTTTTCCCTATCACTCTATGACAGGGAATCACAATAGCGACTCTGTTGTGTCCATTTGCTGCTGCTACTGCCCGAACGGCTTGAGGATTATCTATAAACACTGCTTGTTCTTGGTAAGAGCGCGTCTCTCCATAGGGGATCTCTAATAAGGCATCCCACACTCGTTGTCGGAAAGGAGTAGTAGGCGTATGAAGAGGGGCATTAAATTGTTTTCTCGTGCCAATGAAGTATTCACTAAGCTCCTGTTTAAGTTGCTGGATGTGTGAGTTTTCTCCAATAATGATAGGGGCTTGAAGGCGACGTTGGAGATCGCTGAATTCAGTTTCCAGCATTTTTCTATCCACAAACTCCAGCAGGCAAATCCCTTTTGAAGTGGCACATACAAACATAGGACCTATAGGCGTAGTCAGTCTACTCATCACGATGGTTGTCGTATCTTTACTTTTCGAGGGAGATTGACCCATGATTTTCTTGTAGGTGTAACCGAAGCCACTTAATGAATCATAGCCATTGTCATAGGCTGTTTGAGTGGCATTTTTTCCCTGTTGCAATTCCTGGTAAGCAGTATTAATTCTCAGCATACGCTGGTAAGCGTGAAAAGTCATTCCATAGTGTTTATTGAACCATCTCCTCACTAGTTCAGGGCTGATTTCGTGGGCTTTCAGGCATTCATCGGTGATTTTTTCTTTGGGTTTTTTCTTCAGCAGTTGAAGCGCACTTAACACTTCTTCAGGTGCTTGGTGGGCGTGTTCAGTAGGTTTACATATTTTGCAAGGCCTAAACCCGTGATCGAGAGCTGTCTTCACATCCGTATAAAAGGTGACATTTTCTGGTTTAGGCTTTCTGGCACGGCAACTAGCAATACAAAAAATAGACGTGGTTTTTACTCCTACGTAAAACGTTCCCACAAAGCGTTCATCTCTGTCTAATAGGGCTTGGTAGTATTGATCAATTTTCTCAGGGTCTTTTACTTGCATTTGTCTACAAATCTTAGGTCTCACTAAAAAGATCATCTTCTTTTCACCTTGGCAATTAACTCAATATAGGAGTCTTGTAGCAACCGAAAAATGGACGAGTAATTTTTTGAGTATTTCATAAGAAGATTGCTTTTGGCTGAATCATTCTAAAGTGAGGGGATATTGGATCTAACAGGTAAAGGCAGTCTCTCCAATGGTTAAGTAATTCGGCAAATTTATTTCTTTAGTAATATTAATTTATAAAATGTCATTTACGATAAATGATTATTATGTAAAATTGAAACATATTTAAAGACATCCCATAATGGTAACGCATATGTTATGGGATATGGTGATGAATAAGGATAGTAAAATGGCCTGCTGATATAGAGTTAAGGAAGAAAATGAGATTTGGAATACGAATGGGGGGAGTAAAATAGAAAAATAACCAATGCCAAGGTAAACTATGAGAAATAAATTAGAACCTAAGGTAAGTCAAAAGGTAATATTCAGAAGATTATTGGGGGCTGGAGGAGTTGCTCTGGGATTGGCATCTTTACTTTTATTTTTCAATATATCCTCGACAGAAATTTGTGGAAATGGAATTGATGATGACAGTGATGGAATGATTGATGAAGCTGGATGTAGCTGTAATTCAGGTTTTCCTGTAGCTGATTCTAATATTCAGCGATATGCTATTGCTCAATCGAACAACTCGGTAGGTAATGCAACTAATGCGCTAGGTGCTCCAGATGGTTCTTCTGCGGAAATTTATTCTGGAACAAGTGTCATTGCGCTTACCTTAGACACAATGGTGGCTGCAGGGGAGACTTATACCGTACATTGGGGAGCAAGAAGATCAAGTTCGACGGCTTATATGATGATCAGTGAATCTTCTAACGGAACAGATTATTATTATAACACTACCATTTCCACTTCATCGACTTCTATATCGTCTGTTGATATCATTGCAGGAGTTAATACAAGATACATCAGATTTGATAAAGAGACATTTTCTACACTTAGTGGTACTACCGTATCCAATGGGGTAGCAAGTAATAATATAGAAGACTATAATCTGGATGCTGTGGTAATCTCTTTCGATACCACTTACACCTGTGCTTCCGATATTGATGGAGATGGGGTAAGTGATGTGGATGATTTAGATGATGATAATGATGGAATCCCAGATTTAATTGAACTAATAGGCTATGATATCAATAATTGTAGTGCAGGTACTATGCATTTTGAAAATGAACAACTAGAAAGTGGAACAGCTCTATCTCAGGGAGCTGTCTATCGTTATAGTGATATATTAACTGGAATAGATGCGCTGATAGAGATAGACACTTTGGTTAATGCTACGCTAGACGATATGGATAGAGAAAATCGGGGAGAAGATGGAGCTATACAGCCATGGATTAGAGTTTCTAATGTAGATTCGGGCTACGTAGATTTGTCAATTCGATTTGTTAAAGCAAACACTTCGACGGATACTGCCCTGAATTTTATTGGTGGGGCCATCTTGGATATTGATGGATCTCGAGAGGGAATATTGATGAACGATTTGGATTTTGTAGGGCTTGAGTCGAATACCGAATTAAATTATATTAGTGGAGATACCTTTGATTTATTTAAAAGCACAGGAAATGATTACGTAGGAATAAATCCAAGTATTACTTCAGTAATGGCCTATTTCAATAAAAGGAATACTTCAACTATTCATCATCGATCCATTATTTATTCTCCTACAGGAACAACTAACAGAGAATCTTCTCTTTACTTCGATCCTTGTATTATTACTAGCTTTACCACATTTGTTTCTGCAGCAGAAAATGATATTGATTCGGATGGAGATGGAGTTCCTGATTATCAAGACCTGGATTCGGATAATGATGGAATCTATGATGCCGAAGAATCTGGATCAGGAGCTGCTCATAGTTCAGGAAGGCTGAGCGGAACCATTAATGCCAATGGTTTAGCTGCCTCTGTAGATACGGATGCAGATGGCGTTATAGATTATTTTATCCATGATTCAGATGGGGATAGCAATCTGGATTTTGTGGAATTTGATAGTGATGGGGATGGGTGCGCCGATGCGGTGGAAGCAGGCTTTGATGACGGGAATAATGATGGAAGGCTGGACGGAGCGGGATATTCTTCTTCAGGCCTTGTGACCGGCTTTAGTAGTGGATATGCCTCTCCTGGAAGTAGTTATACAAATTCAAGTGATTTTTCCGCTTGTGGAGGGGTGCTTCCCGTAGAATGGTTAGCGTTTGTCGTAAGCATGGAAGATGGGGATGCTGACATTTATTGGGCTACTTCTAAAGAAACGAATAGCGATTATTATCAAATTGAGCGTTCTTTTGATCAAGTTATATTTCAATCGATCGGAAAAGTAGAAGCTGCAGGAAATTCAGATATTGTTTCAGAATATCAGTTTTACGATAAAGGACTGGGTCTCCAGGAACAATCTTCTATCTTCTACAGGATAAAACAGACAGACATTGACGGAAGGGTAGATTATAGTAATGTCTACCAGTTACAACTCTCCGGAAAAGAGGTAAGTGTGTATGGAAGATTAACTGTATTTCCTAATCCTGCCTATGAGAATATCAATGTATCGATCGAAGGAAGAGCTAATGATCAGATAGAAGTATACATCTTTTCCGCGGAGGGCCAACAAATGATGGTCAAAAGAGGATCTACGGGTACTTTCAATGTAAATATTCAGGACTGGCCTGATGGAGTATATATCGTGCAAGTGAAAGGATTGTCCCAACCAGCATCCGCTAAGTTTATTAAGGCGAGCAGGTAAGTGTGGGTTAAGTTTATCCCTAACAAGCCAGATGTTTTAAACCTGGCTTATCAAGGATATTTCATTACTGATATACCAAAAGGGAAAACTAATCCTGCTCCTCAATAATCTCTTCTATACTTGTCGCCCCGGAAGCCATAAAATATCCTAATGCCTTATCTTCAGGATCATTAATATTCGTTACATTTCCCTCTATCGGAGCCGGAGGAGTATCAAAAATGGAGCCTCTAAAGGCTGTTTGATCAAACAGCAAGGTCAAGAAATCAAAAGCATCTTCAGTGATCGAAAATTGTTCTACAACGACCGTATCTCCCACCTGAAATTCCCCTCTGTTCACTTCAAAGTTTCGCACGGAATTTCCATCTAAAAATTCGTCATTAGCAAAAGCCAGTTCTTCAGGATCGTCTTGCAATTCTCCATTGACGAAGGTTTTCCATTGGTAAAAATTTCGTTGGTCAGGGATATCTGTAGAGGAGAGATACACCACAAAATCAGGGTCTTCCTCATTGATCTCATCTTCCTCAATCTCAATCTTAATGGAATCTATAGGAGGCACTTCGGATAATAATTCAGGAGTAGATCGATAATGACTCCCATTAGGGGTAATAATATCAAGTTGGTAAAATGTTCCTACCTCTCCTACCTTATTTGTCTGATAGATACCGCTTCCTGCCGGAGATTCCACCAGCGTATCAGAAACACCCCCTAATTCGCTAATAATGACCGTGGCATTTGATTGTGGCGGAGGGGCTGCTTGAGAAAAATAAGGAGCACTTTGAGTTAAAATGACCTCCTGTATACCGGGCCTGTCTGTAATCCTTCCTTCCACGACTAATTGTGGGTCGCGATCCTCTACATCAACCACAATCACATCCTCACATGAACAGATTAATAAGAGCGTTCCAAATAAAGCAACAGTATTTCTAAGTGATTTATGTGTATTATTCATTGGTATGCAAGATTAAAAGTTAAAATTATAGGTGATATAGGGGATGGGAATAGCAAAAATGGAAAGTTGTACCGCTTCAGTTATCGTGGGATCATCTTCATTTTGCTGGAAGAAAACGGAGAACGCATTACGACGTCCATACACATTATACACACCGAAACTGAGGCTACTTTCCCACCTCTTCTCCCCTTTAGTCAGTATATAATTTGCTGAAAGATCTAATCGATGATAAGCGGGAGTACGCGCACCATTTCTATTGCTGTAATTAGGAACAGTAATACCATTAAACGTATATCTACCATCGGGATAAGTGATAGGTCTTCCCGTAGAGTAAACAAGATTAGCCGATACATCCCAACGGTTATTAATACTATAGCTTCCTACCAAAGAAAGATCATGGGTCTTATCGTAATTATTTGGAAAAGCCTCCCCATTATTAATTTCCGGGATCGTTCTTTCTGATCGGGACAATGTGTAAGCAAACCAGCCTGTCCAACGGCCTTCCTGCTTTCTGATCAGGAATTCAGCTCCATAGGCCTGACCTTCGCCAGAAAGGAACTCTGTTTCTACTTGCCGGTTGAATAATAATTGCGCACCATCTCTATAATCCAGTACATCCTCGTATTTTTTATAATACAGTTCAATGGATGTTTCATAAGTATTATTAAAGAAGTTGCGAAAATACCCTACGGCCCATTGATTCACGGTGGCGGGTTCTACATACGTTCCACTAGGCTTCCATACATCCAACGGAGTAGCTGAAGTTGTATTAGAAACCAAGTGAATATATTGTCTCATTCGATTGTAGCTGAATTTGAAAGATTGTCTATCATCCAAGGTGTAATTAACAGCCAATCGAGGTTCCCATCCATCAAAACTCCTGATCAACTCTCCATCATCAAATTGTAAGGTATCAGTTATATTGCGTACTTCCAGCGGCATTCCTTCTTCATATTGAAATACAATGCCTTCTCCAATATTCTGAAAAGAAGAATATCTCATTCCTGCCTGTACAGTAAGTCGATTTCCAAATTTCTTTTCCAATTCGAGGTATAATCCAGATTCTCTGGCGTGTTCTTCGTCTATTTCAAAGTCATTGAAATTGGGCTGGTCCCCGAGAAAATCTACTTGGCCGGGCTTGAAAGTGTAGAAAATGACGCTTCCTCCAAAGTTCAATGAAAGTTCTGGATTAATAAAGTAGCCCAGATCTGCTTTTAATTGTTGGCTGATAATACGGGAGGTCCATCTGAAAGGGTCAGAGTTTTCTGGCTCGTCAGGAACTCCTAATCTATATCTGTAATTGCTGTAAAGGGCGGTGAAGTTTGAAAAAAGTTTATCACTAAATAGGTGGTTCCATCTTAGGGTAGCTGTTTGATTTCCCCAGGCAGCTTCAAATTCATTCTGGAAGCCAAACACATCGTCACCAGTATATGCTGACAAATAAATTCTATCTTTATCTCCTATTCTCCAATTCACTTTCCCATTGACATCGAAGAAATACACCTGATTGGAATTGATGGTACTGTCAGAGCTAAGTCTGAGAAAGAGGTCCAAATAAGATCTTCTTCCCGCCACCATAAAACTGGCCTTTTCTTTGGCGATAGGGCCCTCTAGCGTAAGCCTGCTGGATAATGCGCCTATTCCTCCTTTCATAGCAAATCGCTTATCATTCCCTTCTTTTTGTCTCACATCCAGGACAGAAGATAATCGACCACCGTATTTAGCTGGAATCCCGCCTTTATAAATTTTTAAATCCTTCAGGGCATCCGCATTGAACACAGAGAAAAATCCAAATAAATGAGATGAATTGTAGACGGGCGCCTCATCGAGCAAAATAAGGTTCTGATCTACATTTCCTCCTCTGGCGTTATAACCTGTAGCACCTTCTCCTACAGAACTAATTCCGGGAAGCAATAAAATACTGCGAATAATATCGACTTCTCCCAGAAGTTGAGGCATTCGCTGAATCTCCAGTACACTGAGTTTGTTGGTACTCATTTCTATGCTGGTGACTTGCTCATTTTTAGCTTCTGCTTCGATAATCACTTCATCTAATTCTAACTCTTCTGCGTCTAATTCTATGGTGAGTTGAGAGGATTGCAGAAGGTCCACCGTTTCAGTCTTCGTTTTGAAGCTGGTGTATCTGATGATCAAAGTGTAAGTTCCTGGAGGAACGGAAAGAGAATAAAATCCGTATTCATTGGTATAAGTTCCTGCTTTAATTTCTTCAAGATATACCAATGCGGCAATTAACTCCTCTCCATTGGAAGCATCCTTAATATAACCACTGAGCGTTACTTTTTCCTGAGCAAAAGACGGTAAAAAGAAAGAGGAACATAACAACAACAGGAGGAAAATTAAAAAGTGCCGTTTTTTCATACAATGTGAGTAATTCATTCTGTTCGTGACATGTTGTGATTAAAGTATCTTATCTTTAAGACGCACCAATGATGTTTTACCCCTATCTCAGGTTGCAGTAAAATATCATAAGATCGACTGTACGTGTGCATAAAGTAATTAAACGTGCCAATGTTAACAGTGAAACGTACTAAAGTAGGAATGAGATGGCTGCAAATAATATTCTCCAACCGTAATAAGCGCTACATGTTTGGATTGCAAAGCTCCTAATAGACCTATTAGATTTGTGCCCAATTGTAAATGAATAAGATAAGCGGTGAAAAGGAATAACTCTTAACAGTATTCATGGTAGAAAATGTTCTCATAGGAGCTATTTTAACAGGATTAGTTGTTTTACTCATTGGTAGTAGATTAAATACGGCCTTATTATTTGTAGGGGCTGTATCGATTTGCTTATTCGCTGGACTCGTTAGCTCAGAAGAATTGTTGAGATGTTATTCCAATGAAACCGTGATTACCCTTTTACTATTGTTGCAGGTATCTTCTGTGGTAGAGCGAACCGTTTTTGTTCCTCAACTATCCAAACAGATTTTTTCAGGAAAGAACCATCGATTTACCTTTTTCAAGCTCTCTACGTTCTCCCTATTGCTTTCTTCCCACCTGAACAATACAGCTGTGGTAGCTTCTTTAATGGGAGTGGTGCGAAATAATAAACTGCATCCTCCTTCAAAATTGTTGATTCCATTATCGTACGCATCTATCATGGGAGGAGTATTGACGTTAATTGGGACGTCTACTAATTTGATCATCAATAGTTTTGTTATCGATAAGGAGCTTCCTGGTCTGCAGTTTTATGACTTTTTTTATGTAGGAGCGCCATTGGCTATTGTAGGACTCATATATCTTATCTGGATATTGCCGGGGATACTGCCTGATCACGGCATTAAGCAAACCAATAAAAATTCGGATTATTTTGTCGAAGCGGAGGTAGCTACAGATTCCAAACTGGTAGGAAAAACGGTGGAGCAAAATGGCTTACGTAACATGGAACATCTGTTTTTAGCGGAAATTGTACGTAAAGAGGGCCTTATTTCTCCTGTTACTCCTTATGAACGCATCCGTTCGGGAGATTCCTTGGTTTTTACGGGTGACATACATCAAATTCACGAATTGCGGAAGTTCGAGGGCCTCAAAATTCTGGATAAATTTGATGATATTTTGAAGTCCAATTTGCAGGAAGTGGTGATTCGGCATAATGCACCGATTATAGGGCAACGGGTAAAAGACAGTCAGTTTAGGACTAAATTTGATGCCGTAATTGTAGCGATTAGGCGTGGAACAGAGCGGCTTTCAGGAAAAATAGGGGCCATGACGCTCTATCCAGGAGATAATCTAGTATTGGCCGTAGGGACAGAATTTGAAAAGCACAGGAATTTGCGTCGGAATTTTATTTTCGTTTCTCCGGTAGAAGCAAATGCAGCTTACACACAACAGGAAAGCAATATTATTTTAGGAAGTTTTTTATTGGCCATTGTCTTAGCCGCAATGGGATGGATGTCGCTATTTAAAGTGATGGTGGGATTATTGTTTCTGTATCTGGGATTGGGATATCTGAAGTTGAAGAATTTGAGGAACAATCTAAATCTCGATATATTGTTAATGATTGGAAGTTCGTTGGGCTTATCAGCTGCCATGTCTAATTATGGAGTAGATAAGGATATTGGCGGATTTATATTGGGAGTATTAGGAACAGATACACCTATGGCAGCCTTGGCAGGAATATATATAACGACGGTCATCGTTACGGAACTCGTCACTAATAATGCTGCTGCTGCTCTCATGTTTCCCATTGCCTGGTCCACTGCACAACAATTGGGAGTAGACCCCATGCCTTTCATTATGGCGATAGCTTATGCAGCAAGTGCAAGTTTTCTGACACCTATCGGTTATCAAACGAATACAATGGTATTTTCTGTGGGAAACTATGCTTTCACAGATTACTTTAAGGGAGGAATATTTCTGAGTATTTTATATGGAATCGTAGTCATTTTATTGACGCCTTATTTTTTCCCCTTTTAGCGTTTGTGATCCCAACAAATGTTATAACTTTAATTATCTTTTTTTGGGAGATCACACAACTATAATACAAAACCTATGTCTCAACGAATTATTATTACCGGAGCCAGTGGAGGCTTTGGAAAGCTAACCGTGCTAAATTTATTGAAAGATGGTCATAAAGTAGTGGGTACTGTGCGTAGTCCCGAGGGGAGGAATAAAGAAGTGGCAGAAGAACTCAAAGGAAAAGGAATGCATGTAGTAGAAATAGATGTGACTAAGGATGGTAGCGTAGACCAGGGAGTGAAGCAAGCTGTAGAGTTAGTTATTAGGAGGAGTAGACGTCTTGATCAATAATGCAGGCCTTGGCGTATCGGGTATGCAAGAAATGTTTACTTCAGACGATTTCAAATTCTTATTCGATGTAAATGTTTTTGGCGTCCAAAGGATGTGTCGAGCAGTCATTCCACATTTAAGAAAACAAGGTTCAGGCTTACTCATCGCTGTATCGAGTTTATTGGGAAGGATGACTCTTCCATTTTACGGTCCTTACAATGCCACTAAATGGGCAGTAGAAGCATTGGCTGAAAATTATAGAACAGAATTATCTGGTTTTGGGGTAGAGTCTATCGTAGTAGAACCAGGGGGATATCCGACTACTTTTTTCGCGAATCTAGTTACACCAAGCGATCACAGTAGAGATGCTGAATATGGAGAATTCCTTCAGGCACCGGAAGCCGCCAAAGAAAATTTTGGTAAGGCGTTAGAAAATAATCCTGCCCAGGATCCTCAGGATGTAGCAGATGCTATTAGTCATCTGGTGAGCATGGAACGTGGCCATAGACCATTTAGAACGGTGATAGATAAAATGGGGATGGGAGATCCTATCAAAAATCTGAATGATCAGTCAGACCAAGTGACCGCTGGGATTTACACTGCTTTCGGTATGGATGGAATGTTAGAAGTGAAGCAATAGGCTAAATAAACATTTAGTATAATAAGTTTAGTCGCAAAGGTCTAAATGCTTGCAGGGAGAAGATATTGAGCATTGATCATATCTTTTCCCAATTGTATGACTAGACTGTTTTTCTTAAGGATGATGTTGTCAGATCTGCATAGGCTTTTAAAAAATTCCATCTATCCTTAATAGGGATATTTAAATCCAATAAAATTAAATCCGGCAAGTGTTGAGCATACAGTAAATGCTGAGTTAAATACAAAAGTGCTTATTCTACATGATTAACAACCATTCTTATAGTTGTTATTTCTTTAGCCTGGCCACAATAACTGCATATAAAAGGAATACCTACTATCATCATTTATGATACTGATAATCTCAATTCGTTTATTACTCATAAAACAAAATATTAAATGATGTTCCTACATTGACCTCACTTTCTACTGATATTTTTCCACCTAAAGATTCTACTTGGTTCTTTACTAAAAATAAGCCTACACCTCTGGCATCTTCATTGTCATGGAAGGTGTTATATAAGCCGAACATCTTTCTTCGATTCCTTTTTAGATTTATACCTAGTCCATTATCACTAATGATTATTCCTGGACAATTACCTTTTACATATGAATATGTGGTTTTCTATCTGGATGACGGTATTTAATAGCATTTGATATGAGATTAAGTAGAATACTCTGGAGATAAGCACCTACATAAAGTATCTTAGGACAAGCAGTAACATCTATATCGAAGGTAGCTTGATATTTTTGAATATCAGTTTTTAGGATATCCTGTACTTTGGAAATTTCTACCTCCAACTCAAATTCTGATTTTTGTTTATTGACATCCGTTTGAATTTTTACGATTTCCACCAAGTAATCAATAGTTTCTGAAAGCCGTTGAAAATTAATCGTAAGCTGTTCAAAAGTCTGCTGTTTGATGTTTGGATCACTGGAAAATTGATATAACTCAATCAAATTTCCGAAATTACTTGTATGAGAACGAAGGTTATAGGAAACAATATGAGCAAAATTAAGTAATCGTCGATTTTGCTGACTTATGATATCAATAGGATTGGTTTAATTGTAGTTCTTTCTTTTTTCGTTGGTCAATATCCTGAAATACTCCTCTAAGTCTAGTTACATCCCCTTTTGCATCAAAGATAGGTTTACAAATAGATCTTACCCATAATTTTCTACCGTGCTCAATAGTGAATTTTGTTTTATGAGAAGAGTATTTTAAAAGTTTAAAAAATACTGAGCTGTAATGATGTGGTGATTGTAGGGTTTAGGTAGGAATGCGTATGTATTTTGGCGATAGAAATACTTCTTAGATTAAAAGTAAATATAATGTATTTGTTTTGTGAGCTTCAATAGTTTATAAATACTTAACAATTATTTTACTATAGTAAACCATTGATGTATATATAAATAAATATATTTGAAATGTACCAGTTATAGTAATTTATAAAAACGATTTAGAGCTCTAAATTTAGTAAACTGTAGCTACTTGTCAACTATTTGAAAGAGAGAATTTTTAATGTTGAAATTATAAGAATTGTATAGGGTCTTAATTCAATTTATGCTGTATTTCAATATGTATATTATTATATGGTCTGACTATACGGTATATTGAGCTAAAAAGGTATTTAGGTAAGACGAATTTTAAGTATGTAAAAAGCAAGAGAGAACATAAATGTTCTCCCCTGCACATTTTCTAATAGTAATTTTAAACTGCGTTAATCTATGAAACTTGTATTACTTCTACAAGGCACAAGGCATTTGTGTCTCATTTTTTTACTTCCTCTTTTAATCTTATCGACTTCATCTATGTACGGCCAAACTGTTTCAGGCTTAGTGAGTGATATAGATGGAAATGCACTACCAGGTGTAACGGTATTGATTAAAGGTACTGCCCAAGGAGCAGTTACTGATAATGATGGTATATATGAACTATCCATCGAAGATCCAGAAGCCACTTTAGTTTTTTCCTTTATCGGATTTGCTACACAAGAAATTGATATTAGTGGAAGAGCAAAGATTAACATTACTTTAGAGTCCGAAGATGTAGCTATGGACGAAGTGGTTATTACCGCATTAGGTATTGAAAGGGATAAGCTAGCCTTAGGATATGCTATTCAAGAGGTTCAGGGAGAAGAATTAGGAGATGTACGTGAAAGTAATTTTGTCAATCTACTTTCAGGAAAAGTGGCAGGTGTGAATATCGCTTCCGGAGGTACAGGCGTTGCTGGTTCTGCACTTATCACCATTCGTGGGGAATCATCTTTGAGAAATAACGCTCCTTTAATGGTGGTGGATGGAACGCCAGTTAGCAGTGGATTTAATGGGAATGGTTCAGATTCCTATGACCAACGCGACCTACCTGTTGATTTCGGCAACGGAACAGGAGATATTAATCCTGATGATATTGAGTCAATTACTGTTCTTAAAGGGGCAAGCGCAGCTGCACTATATGGCTCAAGGGCAGCCAATGGAGTATTATTGATTACGACAAAATCAGGAAAAAATGCAAAAGGGATAGGAGTCAGCATAAACTCCTCCGTTACCATGGATGATATTCTAAGATTCCCCGATTTTCAGGAAGTTTATGGTGCCGGAAATGGTTCTGCAGATTATTATTCGTTTGGAGATGAAGCAACTGAGTATGGGGGAAGACCTTCCACATCGAACTCTGGCCAAAGTAGAGGTCCGGCTTTAGGACAAGGTCAGACGTATGTTCAATACGGTTCCCCATTAGATGAGAATGGAAACAGAATCCCAATTCCCTGGGTGGCTCCTGAAGATAACGTAAAGAGCTATTTTGAAACGGGAGTAACCCTTTCCAATAATATTGCCATCGCCGGAGCTAGTGAAATGGGGAATTTTCGGGTATCCTACACGAATTTGCACAGGACGGGTATTCTTCCAAATACAGATCTTACAAGAAATACAGTATCAGTTTCAGGCGCTATTACACCAAATGACAAATTGACGGTACAAACAAATGTGAATTATGTCCTTGGCAATAGTGATAATATACAAACACCAGGATATGGTTCTTCTGCTGTTATGTATTCCTTCATATGGTGGGAGCCTAATGCACCTATGAGTTGGTTTGAAGATTATTGGGTAGAAGGAAAAGAAGATATAGAACAAGCTTATATGTATGGGTGGGCAGATAATCCCTATTTTGTAGCTTATGAGCATTTAAATGGATTTGAGAAAAATAGGATCTTTGGTAATCTATCTGTTACCTATGATTTCAGCGATAGATTGAGCTTAATGTTGAGAAGTGGAATAGATTATTTCGGAGATAAAAGAACTTTCCAACGCCCTTGGTCCACTGTTTATTATCCAAGAGGAAGGTACAGAGAACAGGATATCTTTTTCACAGAGAGAAATTCCGATTTCTTATTAAAGTACAACCAACCTTTTGGAGGCGACTTTGATCTTACTGTTTCTTTTGGGGGTAACTTAATGAATCAAAAATATGATGAGTTAACGGTTACCGCGAATGAGTTAGCCGTTCCTGGGGTATACGATTTAGGGAATGCACTTGGAGCTACCGTAGTAAGACCCTTTGCAAGTGAAAAAGAAATTCAGAGCTTATATGGACTCGCTTCTTTATCTTATAAGAATACGTTATTCTTAGATGTGACGGGTAGAAATGACTGGTCCTCGACCTTAGGGGTAAATAACACTTCTTACTTCTATCCATCAGTATCTTTCAGTGCTATTGTAAATAGACTAGTTGAATTACCTGAAGTATTCTCTTTTGCTAAATTAAGAGCTAACTGGGGACAGACTGGAAATGATGCAGATCCATTCCTTACGAAAAGAGTGTATAATTATGGAACGCTCTCTGGTTCTGTTACTAATCAAAGATTGTTGACCAATCCTGACCTTGTAAATGAATTGAGTGAGTCTTTTGAAGTAGGAGCGGATGTCAGATTCTTTAATAATAGATTGGGCATCGACTTTACTTACTATTCTATTAAAGCAACTAATCAGATACTCCCTATTGCTACTACTGTTACTGCCGGTATAGATGCAAGGTGGGAAAACGCAGGAGAGCTTCAGAATAAAGGAGTAGAATTATTGGTCAATGGTACGCCTATTAATGCGAATAATGGATTTCGTTGGGAGGTAGATGTCAATTTCACCAGGAACAGAAATGAAGTGGTTTCATTGGTAGAAGGAACAGATATCCTCGAACTTGGTCAATGTCCTTATGGTGCTTGTCAGGTAATCGCCAGGGTAGGAGGTTCGGTAGGAGAATTGTATGGTTTAGGTTGGAAAAGAGTAGAAGGTGGGGAATTTGATGGACAAATCATTCATACAGAAGATGGAATTAGGTTGAAAGGAACAGAAGTGGAATCCTGGGGGAACTATAATCCTGATTGGGTAGGAGGTATTTACAATAAATTCTTCTACAAAGGCTTTAATTTCGGATTTTTATTTGACCACAGACAGGGAGGTGAAATTTACAGCTATACCTATGCCACTGGTGATGCTTCTGGAGTACTGTCTCATGTGTTATACGCCTATGATGACAATTATGTGAGTCCTGGGGTGATTGAAAATCCAGATGGGACGTATCGCCCTAATGATGTTACGATTGGGCGCACAAAAGCAGCAGCTTATTTCCGTTCTCAGCGCGATAATGTAGAGAATAATACCTTCGAAAATACCTTTACCAAATTACGTGAGGTGAGATTGGGATATACCTTCCCTACTAGCATGACGACTAAAATTGGAATTCAACGATTGAGTGTGTCGCTTATCGGCAGAAACTTAGCCCTTTGGACAGATATCCCTCATATAGATCCTGAATCAGTTACTGTAAACGGAGCAAACTCCGGAGGAATAAACCGCGGTGGCGTCCTTCAAGGAGTAGAAGTATCACAAGTTCCTTCTACCAGAAGCTATGGAGTAAATGTAAATATCCAGTTTTAACATTATCTCTTTCAAAACATATAAAAATGAAATTACATACATTTTTTAAAGCCCTTTTCTGTGCTTCTATCTTAATGATCACTGCATGCACAGACGATTTTGAAGAAATTAATACGAATACCAACAGGCCCGTAAACATTAATCCTGGAGCTTTACTGCTGAATGTAGGGTTTAACATTGCTGGAAACATGCATATTCACGATTGGTTTCCAGGTACAGTTATCAACCACTACAATGAAAATATTAATGGTAGTGATGTGGCTCAATATCTTTGGGATGGAGGAACAGGATCTGGCCTTTGGAACAACTCCTACAGAACACTGACAGATGTAGTAGATATGGAAAATTTAGCTGCTGATTTTGGGGATGAGAATTATAAAGCCATTGCCTTAATCTACAGATCCTACTTATTTGCCAATCTGACCGCCGCTTTTGGGGATATCCCTTTTTCTCAAGCGATTCAAGCCAGCAACGAAGAATTAGACTTTACAAAATATTTTCCAGCCTATGATGAGCAAAGTTCCATCTACCCAGCATTGTTGGAAGATCTTAGAGCGGCTAACTTGATGCTGGATGAAAGTGCGGGTTTGATTAACGGGGGAGATGTGCTATATGGAGGGGATATTGCGAAGTGGAAAAAATTTGCTAATTCCTTAAGACTTCGCTTATTAACGGATATCTCAAATTCCTCTTATGATGTTAGAAGTGAAATGCAGGAAATTGTTAATGATCCTGTAACATTCCCTATTTTCACCAGCAATGACGATAATGCCGTTTATCTTTTCGGTGGATCAAATCCTGACGTAAACGCTATCGATGGTTACCGCGACTGGGAATTTAATGCTAGAAAACCTTCTGCCTTCTTTTTGGATACTTTATTAGAGCGTTTTAATGATCCTCGCATTCCTATTTGGTTCCAACCCACGCCAGCAACTGCCGATGCAGACATAAAAGTGTACGACGGATTACCTCACGGTTTAAGCGAATCAGAAGCATCTCAATTTCCAGAAAGTAATTTATCCCGACTAAATGAAGAGTATTTTCGCCAAAAGACGACGCCTTGTATTTTTATGACCTTTGCGGAAGTACAGTTTATCCTGGCAGAAGCTGTTCAAAGAGGATGGATTACCACTGGTGCCGGAGCACAAGAGTTGTATGAAAGTGGAATTTTAGCTTCTATGGAGCAATGGGGAGCTGATCCAACAGGTTATTTAGAACAAGAAGGCGTAGCTTTTGACGGCGATGTAAATACCATCTTGATACATAAATATTTAGCTATGTATTTCACCGTAGGAATGCAGGGGTGGACGCAATTCAGAAGAACGGGACAACCAGAATTTCAAATCGGTGCAGGGAATGTCAATGGAGGACAGATAGCAAATCGATTTATGTATCCTAATATCGAGCAAACCCTAAATGGTGCCAACTATAATGCTGCCATTTCAAGGATAGGAGGAGACGACATTAATGTAAAACATTGGTGGCAAAACTAACAGCAGTTAAACAAATCAACAGAAACTAAAACTAAACTACCCCGGAAGTTACTTGCAAGGGATTGTAGGTAATCTTCCGGGATCATATTATTCCACGCTCTTTATCCACGATGAACCCAAATGAAGATAACACACCTCTATTGCGCCCTATGTTGGATGGGGATAACCACTTTTTGGTATTCATGTGCCAATGAGGATCAGTCCAGGTATATGATAAGCGCTCCAGCCACTACCGAATACACCCAAATCAACGAAGCGGGAAAAACAGTCATTCCTAATGGCAGATTTATTCAATCCGCTGGTCGGACCTTTAAAACGGCGCCTCACCCTTTTGGCTTATGTGTCAGCCCAGATGGAAATACAGTGGTAACAGCTAATTCGGGCTTTACCCCCTTTTCTATTACGATGCTCAGAAATATCTTGTCAGCAGAACCAGACATAGTACAACTTCCAGATGGTAGACGTTCCGAAGAAGAATATCGAAATACCCAAATAGAAGGGTGTATTTCATGTGGAGAAGTGGTGGGAGAAGGAAACCTCACCAACCAAAGCTCCTATGAATACGGTTATGCCATCAATACCCAAATGAATAAAGACTATTTTCCTTCCATTTTCATGGGACTAGCGATTTCTCCAGATAATAAACTGCTCTATGTTTCCGGAGGACAAGAAAATAGGATTTACAAAGTTGATCTACAAACAAACAGGATAATAGGTAGCATAGATTGTAATCAAAAAACAGCACAAGATGGCTTAAAAGATTTCTCCCATGGATTTATAGGAGAGATGGTATTAAGCAAAGATGGGAAAACCCTTTATGGAGTGGATCAAAGCAACTTCAGACTATTCATCCTAGATACAGAAACGGAACAAATTCTGCACAATATTCAGGTGGGGAGATATCCTTTTTCCTTAACACTTAAGCCTGAGGAAGATGCGGTTTATGTAGCTAATGTAGGCGCATTTGAATACAAAAAAATTACCTCCCTGGATGATGATAATTTATGGGAGAGCGCTTTGGACTTTCCTGTATACACCTATTTATCCAAAGAAATGATAGAAGGGATTGACACAGATACCTTAAAAGTTCCTCCTTTAGGAGATCCAAATGTCCCCGAATCATTCTCAGTATGGAAAATTGACCTCAAAAAAGAACAGCCTACTGTTACCGCAAAAATTAAAACAGGTATCCTGGTAGGAGAATTGGTAGATGAAATCCCCGCAGTAGGTGGTTCCAGCCCCAATTCAGTAGTAGCTACGGATAAATATGTATTTGTGAGTAATGGTCATAATGATTGTATTTCGGTCATTGATATAGAAAAGGATACAGTAGTGAACAACATCTACCTTCAACCCGACCCTCGCCTGGGGAATTTGCGGGGAATCATTCCTTTTGGCCTTACTGCCTCTAAAGATAATCAACGGCTTTATGTCGCTGAAGCAGGAATAAATGCTGTAGCAGTGATCGATATCCCTAAGCTGGAAGTATTGGGTCATATCCCTACTGCCTGGTTTCCTGCTAAAGTAAAACTGACCAACAATGATCAAACGTTAATCGTGAGTAATGCAAAAGGCTATGGAAGCGGTCCGAATGGGGGGAAAGGAGTAGAAGTCGAAGGCATCATGAGCTATATCGGTTTTTTGGTCAATGGAGTTGTCTCTGTCATTGATCTACCCGATGAGAAAGGACTGGAAGAAATGACCACAAACGTCATTCAAAATAACTTCCGAATGGAGAAAGTAACAGATCAAATGCGGGAAGAAAGGAAAGATAATCCTATTCCCCTTTATCCTGGAGAAAAGGAATCTCCTATCAAGCATTTCGTATACATCGTCAAAGAAAATCGAACTTACGATCAGATTTTTGGCCAATTAGGTAGAGGAGACTCTACCTTAGCGGAATTTGGTTACAGGGCAAATATTGCGAACAAAGATGGATCGAAACATATAGCTGAGGTGGACGTTATGGTTAATCATTTAAAACTAGCCAGTGAGTACGCCATTTCAGACAACTTTTACTGCGATGGGGACCAATCTGTAGACGGACATTGGTGGTTGGTCAATGCTTACCCTAATGATTGGATCGAGACAGAAGTAGTGATAGAGTATGGTGGAGGAAAAAAAAGACAAGCTGATTCCGAAGCACCAGGGAATTTAGCGTACCAATATGGAATTTCCCAATTACCAGAGGACTATAATGAAGCGGGTTCCATGTGGGAGCATTTAGACCGTTACAACATCCCCTTTTACAATTTTGGGCTAGATGTATGGTTAGCGGGAATATATAATAATCCTGAAGAGACAAATGATTATACTGTTGCCTCCAAGGTTACCGTTAATTTCCCTATTTCAGAACCATTGTTTAAGAATACCTCTCGGAAATTCCCTTCCTACAATATGGGAATTCCTGAAAAGTATCGAGCAGATGTATTTATAGAAGAATTCACTGAAAAATGGTTGGCCAAAGAAGGAGAAATGCCTGAAGACAGCTTTCCTGCAGTGATCGTTATTTATTATGGAGCGGATCATGGAGCGGAAGAACGCCCAGAAGATGGGTACCCATATTGGGCGAGCTATTTAGCAGATAATGACTTGGCGTTAGGGAGAACAGTAGAATTTCTTTCTCAAACTCCTTACTGGAAAAACATGGCCATCATTGTAACGGAAGATGATTCCCAGGATGGACGAGATCATATAGACGCTCACAGAAGTATTTTGATGGTTATATCCCCTTATGCGAAGAAAAATTATATCAGCTCAGTACACTATAGCTTTGGGAGCATTTTCAAAACTATTTGGAACACCTTGGGGCTTCCTTGCTTGAATCAATATGATGTTTCTGCTAATGACTTTTCCGATATGTTCACTGCTGAACCAGATTTTTCTCCTTACAAAGCTGTTCCCGTCGATCCCCGATTATTCGATCCCACAAAAATACTGACACCTCAAGATAAAAATTTCAATTGGCAAGCGGTGAGGGAGTCCCCAGAATTGGATAATCTCGAAGACTTCTTAAAAACACATGCCTCTAACTAGCTCAACAAGAATACTATGTTATTTATAAAAAGATCTTTAACATGTATAAGCCATTTGTTTTTGGCTTTATCGATTCACGCTCAAATACCATGGGAAGTATCAGAAATAATTCCTGGCGGTAGATTTGATGCGATTGTCGATCTGGGAGAAGGAAAAATATTAGCTGGAACAAGAGAACCTCATCCAGGCATCATTGTTAAAAGCGAGGATTTTGGGAGAAGTTGGAGAGAAATTGGCAATATCACAGAAAAAGAAGAGGCGATAGGGAAGAATAGCATTACCTGCCTGGCGAACGGAGGAGAAGGATTCGTATATATGCTAACCACGAATGCAGAATTTTGGCGCTCCACTGATGAAGGAGAACATTGGACCATGATTACCCAGTTGGATGATCAGCTTGGAGAATGGGCCTATTCTTATGGCCTTTGGGTTACAACTGAAGGAACTGTATTGGCAAATACTGGTTCGCATATTTACAGAAGTACAGATAAGGGGCTTAACTTCAGTAAAATTGGTCCACTATCTGAAAAACCAGTATATCGATTCGCTTGGGTAGGAAATGGAATCATTGTCAATGGATGGGAAGGAAGCGTATTTAAAAGTGAAGATGATGGCTTGACCTGGACCACTTGGACTGCGCTGGATAGTACACCTTTATACGCGATCGAATATATGGGAGATTCTATGTTCATTCAGGCTTCTGAAGCTGGAAATCTATATTGGGGAAATGCTTATGTACCAAATGAGCGGAAACATTTGGCGACGCTAAATGGTGGGGCAGATGATTTTGCTTATGTAGGGAATCAAACACTGATCTATTCCACTTACACAGACGAGAAAAACGTATACTTCTCTAGGGATAATGGAGAACATTGGGTCAACACGGGAAAAATTCCTACCCAGGCTGAAGGAGATTGGTTAGATCATTTTATCAGCTTGAATAAGGCAGATTCTGTCATCGTTCTCGGAGGAACAAATAAAGGATACATCGTCAGAGCTGCCTATCATAAAAAGGAATTAGCGAAAAGACAACCAAAGCCTTAAAGACATTCGCAAAAGGATAATGCATTCTTAACATCTGCTTCTTTTGTGAATAAGGAGCAATATCTATTATCCCTTGTTATCAACCATACAAACCCTAACATGAAACTTGTTATTCTACCCTCTCTCTGTCTATGGGCACTCACTATTCAAGCCCAACAAATTGATCTTCCCGAACAAGAACCCTTAGTATTGGAACCCATTTTTTCATTGTATCATCATGCAGGCTTAGAATCTAGCGGCTTGGTTAAAAGTCGAACTCAAGAAGATCTGTATTGGTTCCACAACGACTCGGGAAATGAGCCAAGAATTTTTCCTTTTACGGCTGATGGTACATTGTTTACCTCAAATCGATTTAAGCGTCAAGATGGCGTTTTGTTGTTAGATGCCCAAAATATCGACTGGGAAGATATGGCGATTACTAATTCGGGCGATTTGATTGTAGCGGATTTCGGAAACAATTATAATGATCGGAAAGATTTGTTGTTTTACGTATTGGCCGAACCTTCCCCTTATGCTGATTTTGTGACGGTGAGAAAAAAGATGTTCTTCCGCTATCCTGACCAACAAGCATTTCCCGATAGCAGTGATTTTAATTACGATTCAGAAGCGGTATTTCATGCAGACGACCATATTTATCTATTGACCAAACATAGAAGCGATACCTTTACAAAGCTTTACAGACTGGATGAGGAAGAGATAGGAGAGGTGAATGCGTTGACCTATCTGGATAAATTCGATATAGGAGGAAAAGTAACTGGAGCGGATGTGTCTGAAGATGGGAATACCTTAGTCGTGATTACCTATGATGCGATTTGGGTGTTTGTGAGGGCCAATGAGCAAGAAGCCTATTTTGAAGGGGAGGTGTATTGGCTGCCATATGAAGCTACTCAGGTGGAATCAGTGTGCCTAAATGGGAACAACATAAGATTGTTGGATGAAGCAACTTCTGAAGTGTTCGAAGTAAGCATGGATCAGTTGGTGTTGGTAAAAAAGAAAGAGTAGATGTACCAATGAGCCGTAGCTGTAAGGAGGAACATGAGGTAATTTCAATTTAGACATCAACGCCAGCTTGGAAATTTGGAACTTCTTCCAGCGAAATACGCTTTCAGATATTTCTACTTCTATCGACGAGCTAAGCTCTGCGACCGAAAACAGTATTCTTGTTTATCCTAATCCTTTTCAGGATAAGCTGACGGTCGAATTGCAAGTTGAGCACAGTTCGCAGGTGAAGCTAAGCTTGAAAAACATCATGGGGCAAGTGATGACTACTTCACCTGATCACTATCTGACTCCGGGAACGCATCAACTTTCCTGGAAAATAAATATGCCTCAACATGCCGGTAGCATGTATTTTCTAAGCATAGAAATCAATGGGGAAATTATTGCTAGACCCCTTGTATTTGCTTACTAATAGTTAGTTATAAGTTGGTTAAATGCGCTGGGATAAGGCTATCATAGCCTTGTCCCAGCGCATTTATTTTTCAACGCATAAAAGATCTTATTCTAAACCATTGCGTTAAATATAACTAAATGAGAACTTGTCAGATAACACATACATATCTTCTACACTCATAGCAACAGAAAGTGAAATGGAACATTCACTGATACACAGCGTACAGAAGTCTTTTGATACTGGGTATATGCCTTTAACTGACTTTCGCAGTCAAATGATGAAGCTTTCTACCCCACATTATACCTCAAAATTCAGCTTTTCATCCTTGATTGAAGAATTAAAGGGAAAAAGCATTGCCTTCAGGGATAGTACTTTTAATGGATTGATCTCTCGCTTGGAATCTATAGAGGCTGATTGCCAGCAGGACCCTCAAAATTGGGATTCTATGATCCAATTGGAAGATGTTAATTCCCTAATGTTGCAATTATTCTCTTCCTTCTTCTTTAAAGATCAAATAGGGTTTATTAAAGGGCCATTTGAAAACCATCGATTCAGGTTTCAAACAGATACTTTTCAAAACCTATTAAACGAGGATCGATGGGAAATTAAAATCAGTTCGAAAAAATTTATGAATGCTAGTGCCCAAAATGTTCTAATGGCTGGGACCGTGGTATTGAATACATTTTATGACCAGAAGGTAGATTTCTTTGCTGGAGAAGGAATGACGCTCAGGGATAGAGAGACGAAAATGGAGAAGCATTATAAGTTTGACATTCAGTTAGAATATTTAAAAGTAAAAGCTGTTAAGCCTTTAAAATCTCTTAGTGAAAGGCAAATTCATAAACTGTATAATAATCTGTATGATAAACAGTTGTGGCTAAAGTATATTCCTCCCGAGAATTTCATATTCGAAGGATTTGTTGTCGGTTTTTTAAACGATGTTACTAAAGCAGAAATTCTTTCTACAGCTAAAGAGATGGCGGCTAATGAAGGAGGGAAAAGCAATCACGAAGAAGAACTTCGATATATGGAAATACTAACCAGATCCTATCTGGATATGCCTGATCTTCAATTTGGGGTATTACAAACTATTTATGGTCCTTGGATTGAAAGTCTAACCTGGTGTTTACTAAGAAGATATGAAGCTTCATTAATCCAGCCTTCTCTGGAAGATCCTCAAAGCGCTTATGGGAAAGTTATGCAAGATGGGAAACCTGTAATTGTGGAAGATCTTCGAAATAAAAAGTATTTATCCCCATTAGAAAAGGCTATCATGGCTTCAGGAATAAGAAGTTTACTACTGGCTCCCCTTTTCAATAATGAAGGGAAAATCACAAGTATTTTTGAGTTGGCTTCTCATGAGCCTTATCGCCTTAGTCAACTCACATTGTTGCAATTGGAAGAATTTATGTCATTATTAGAAATAGGTAGTAATAAATTTATCCAGGAGATGGATAATTCTGTGCGATTGACAATACAGCAGGAATTCACCTCTATCCATCCAAGCGTGGAATGGAAATTTAGAAAAGTGGCCAGTAACTATTTCTGGGAAAGAGTAATTGAAGAAAGGCAAAGTACTCCTGATGATATTGTATTTGAAGATGTCTATCCATTATATGGACAGGCAGATATTGTTAGCTCTTCCAAACAGCGCAATTATTCGATTCAAACTGATATGGAGGATAATCTGGAACGATTATATAAAGTGTTAATCTCATGCAGAGAAACAGTACATTTCCATCTATTGGATATTTTTGCAGAGCAGGTAAAAGAACATCTCCAAAGATTGGAGAAAGGAGCTTTTGTTTCTAGCGATGAGTCGATTATCGTAGAATTGTTGACTGAACAGATTCATCCTGTACTTCGTAAACTGATAGATCGTTTTCCTCAGCTACCAAAGGAATTGCTAAATGAATATTTTTCCTACCTCGATCCTGAATTAGATATTGTTTACCGCTCTAGAAAAGGGTATGAAGAAAGTGTGCGGCTTATCAATCAAACGATTAGTCATTATTTGATACAGGAAGAAGAAAAAATGCAACAAATTCTACCTCATTATTTTGAAAAATTTCAGACAGATGGAGTAGAATACAATATATACCTGGGGCAAGCAATACTGGAGGAAGGCGAATTTCATTCGTTTTTTCTAAAGGACTTCCGTCTGTGGCAATTGATCCTCATGTGTGATATCACTAGATTAGTAGAAGAACATGCTAAAAGCTTTCCTGTACATTTAACTACTGCACAATTGATTTTCGTTTACAATAATTCTTTAAGCATTCGCTTTAAAATGGATGAAAAACAGTTTGATGTAGATGGAGCCTATAATGTAAGATATGAAATTTTGAAAAAGCGGATCGATAAAGCTTACATCAAAGGAACAAATGAAAGACTTACACAAGCTGGAAAAATTGCTATCGTATGGCTTCAGGAAAAAGATAGAGTAGAGTATCAGGAATATTTAGATCATTTAGTGAAAAATGGCTATATCGATAACAATATTGAAGATTTAGAACTGGAAAGAATGCAAGGGGTAGAAGGCTTGAAAGCAGTGAGAGTGACGGTGAAATGAAAAGCTGATTGTTTATTCATTGGCACAAATCTAAAGAGTGATAGACTAAATGCTGATGTGGATAATTGGTCAATGATCTATACAGAAGAATTAGTAAAGAAATACATACATTTGGAGTCGTAGGTCAATAAATCACAGCTTAATTTTTCCTTGTGCTAAGTTGACCTGTGAATATCATTGCTAATGGATGTATAATACTACCCGAAACTACCACTGTACATGAACTACTTTGAAGAATCAGTCAAACTCCACGAAGATCTCAAGGGAAAAATTTCTGTTACCAATAAACTAGACGTAAAAAGTAAAGAGGATCTATCCCTTGTGTATTCGCCGGGAGTAGCTGAACCTTGCATGGAAATTTATAGAAATCCAGAGCGAGTATATGATTTAACAATGAAAGGGAATACAGTGGCGGTTATCTCAGATGGCTCGGCGGTATTAGGATTGGGAAATATAGGACCTGCTGCCGCTATTCCGGTTATGGAAGGGAAAGCGATGTTATTTAAAAAATTTGCTGGCATCGATGCTATTCCCATTTGTCTCGATACGCAGGATCCAGAAGAAATCATCCGAACAGTCAAATTATTGGCGCCAGTGTTAGGAGGAGTGAATTTGGAAGATATATCAGCGCCAAGGAGTTTTCAGATTGAGAATGCCCTTCAGGATATCGGAATTCCCGTGATGCATGATGACCAACATGGGACGGCGATTGTTACGTTGGCAGGATTAATCAATGCCTCGAAGGTGGTGGGAAAAAAGATGACGGAGCTACATGTGGTGATTAATGGAGCAGGAGCAGCAGGAATAGCTATTGCTCGATTGTTAAGCCGACTCAGCCTGGTGCCCGGTCAAGATGAATCAGTAAAAAGTATTACTATATGCGATAGCAAAGGCATTATTAGCGGAGAACGAACCGACCTCAATGATTCTAAAAAAGATGCCCTTCACTATACTAATCCGAACAACTTATCCGGGACGTTTAAAGATGCCTTGGTCGGGGCAGATGTATTTATTGGTGTAAGTAAAGCGAATCTACTAGATAGAAATGATATTAGTACCATGGCAAAAGACGCTATCATTTTTGGCCTGGCTAATCCTACGCCAGAGATTATGCCGGAAGAAGCGAAAGCTGGAGGGGCTGCTGTCGTAGCTACGGGGAGATCGGATTTTAATAATCAGGTAAATAATGTGTTAGCTTTTCCAGGAATATTTAAAGGAGCCTTACAAAGTAGAGCCCCCAGAATTACTCCTGCTATGAAATTGGCGGCGGCTTTTGCTATCGCAGACTGTGTGGCGCATCCTACAGCTGAAATGGTCATTCCACCTGCTCTTGATGTGGAGGTAGCAGATAAAGTGGCGGAAGCAGTAGCTAAAGCGAGCCACATGGATTAAGCACTTAAGGAAGAAGGTTTTAAGAATGGTGGGGTTAAAAAATAAAGCTTATCATGATATAGCGATACTTTTTTAATAAATTAATTATCAATACGTTAAAAAACACTCGCTCAATGAATAAGCACATCAACAGAAGGACGCTCTTAAAGCACCTAGGCCTAGGATCTGTATCCGCAGGTCTGGGATTCATGGGAATGCCCACTCAAGCTACTGCGCAAACCTATATGGATGCCACTCGCAGTTTGCCCCCATTGAAAATTACTAAGGTAAAGGCAATCGCCACTTGTCCGCATGGCATCGAATTGATCGTCGTGAAGGTAGAAACAGATGAACCCGGATTGTATGGATTAGGTTGTGCTACCTTTCGCCAACGAGCACATGCGGTAGTTGCAGCCATAGATAACTATCTCAACGACTTTTGTAAAGGACGTAGTGTAGATAATATTGAAGATATGTGGCAGGCTGCCTATCAGAGTTCCTATTGGCGAAATGGTCCAGTGCTCAATAATGCCCTCAGTGGACTGGATCAAGCCCTATGGGATATCAAAGGAAAGCGTGCAAACATGCCTGTATATCAATTACTGGGAGGTAAATGCAGGTTTGGGGTAGATTGTTATGCACATGCAAGCGGAAACAGTCCGGAAGAAGTCGCTGACAGCGTTCAATCTTTTATGGAAAAAGGATTTCGGCATGTGCGCATCCAAATGGGTGGATATGGAGCAAGTCAATTATTAGGAGGATATGGAGATACGGAGACTGATCTAACGCCCGACTTTAAAAAGGCTGAATTCGGCATGCCTGATGATCATTTTATGGATCCCTGGGTGTATGCTAAGAGTGTCGTGGACATGTTTCGAACAGTCCGGGAACAATGTGGTGAACAAGTAGAATTACTACACGATATTCACGAACGCCTTCAACCATTGGATGCAATCAATCTCATCAAAGAATTAGAACCTTTCCGACCATTTTTTATTGAAGATCCCTTTTCTCCTGAGAATAATCGCTATTTTGAATTGCTTCGGAAACAAAGTACTGTCCCCATTGCGATGGGAGAATTATTCAATAATCCTCACGAATGGGTAGATCCTATGAAAGATCAATTATTCGATTTTATCCGTATCCATATTTCCCAGATCGGAGGAATTACGCCAGCTATGAAGGTAGCGCGATTGGGAGAGTTCTTTAATATTCGGACAGCCTGGCACGGTCCAGGAGATGTCTCTCCGGTAGGACATGCAGCGAATGCCCATATCGATTTTGCCATATGGAATTTCGGCATTCAGGAATCAGTGAATTTTTCAGATAAATTACTGGAAATCTTTCCTGGTGCACCATATGTGAAAGATGGGTATATGTTTGTCAATGAAGCGCCTGGTTTAGGAGTGGATATCAACGAAGAAGAAGCTGCTAAATATCCATTACCAGAGGTTCAGTTGAATAATTGGACGCAGCTGAGAAAAAGGGATGGAACGATCATCAGACCATAGTACATGATCATTACATCAATGCCAAACTTTTTATTTTACACAGCTCCTGCCGACGGGCACTTTAATCCGTGTAGGCCTATCGTAAAAAAATTATTGTCCAGGGGAAATAAGGTAGGATGGATTACAGGCAAACGCTATAGAGAGAAGGTAGAACGGATAGGAGGGACCTTTTTTCCCTGGCCAGACGAAATAGATCCTGGGGACATCGCTTTATATGATTTTTGGCCTGAGTTAAACCGACTGACAGGCATCAAACAAGTTAAATACTACTTAAAACACATATTTCTGGATACCATTCCCCTATTGCTGGATAGATTAGATAAAGTGCTGGCTCAATTTCCTGCGGATATGGTGATTGCAGACAATATTACCTTCGCACCTTTTATCAAGACAGAATTAGGAGGGCCCCCTAGTGCGATGATTTCCCTATTGCCCCTTAGTTATCCCAGCATAGACACAGCTCCTTTTGGCTTGGGCTTGCTCCCCCACAAAGGATTTATGTATAGAAAGCGTAACCAATTTCTATATATTTTTTTCAAATATTTCTTGTTTAGGGAAATGGGCAGATATGTAAATAATATTCGTACAAAATTAAATCTTCCACCGATCAACTATTCTATCATTGAGTGGGCGTATCAGGTTCCCGAATTAGTGTTACAATTGACCACCCCCAGCTTTGAATATCCCAGGACAGCTTTGCCGGATCATATTAAATTTATTGGACCAGTATTATTAGAACCTTCTTCCCATGTTACACTACCTCCCTGGTGGGAAGATCTGCTGGGGGATCGAAAAGTAATATTGGTGAATCAGGGAACCGTAGCGAATAATTTGGACCAATTAGTTGAACCTGTGCTGAAAGGCTTAGCGAATGAGGATGTGCTGATTGTTGCAGTACCAGTAAAGGAAGGACAATTGGATGTATCTGCTTATCCTCATGTCAGAGCGGCTCCATTTATCCCTTTCGACCAATTACTGCCTCACGTGGATCTCATGATTACGAATGGAGGATATGGAGGAACCCAACTGGCACTGGCACATGGAATTCCGCTCATTATGTCTGGTGCCACAGATGATAAAATGGAAGTAGCGGCCAGAGTGGAATGGTCTGGGGCGGGAATTAATTTGCGGAAGTTAGTGCCTACTCCTGCCGAAATTCGATCTTCGGTTCAGCAAATATGGGCTGATCCATCCTATATAGCGAATGCAAAGCGAATTCAACAAGACTTTCTACGATATGATGCATCACAATTAGCTGCTGAGCACCTGGAATCTATAGTTAAACGCAGAAATACTTCTCTCTCCTCAGAGGGATGGAATAGACAATCAATTTAGTAGTTTGATGCTATATCATGAAATACAAGAACTTGGTTTTTGAATGCTTCGATGCCTAATGCCAGCTGAGATGCTTGTTTAGTTATTGTGCTTTTCTTTTATTAGGAATTATGGGACATCTATTTATATAAGAGAGATGATTATTAACCAATTTCCTGACATACAATGGCTAAGAAAGCAGGCAGAAAGCAACTTTGAAAATCAGATGGATTCCCGAGCTTATCGAAGGAATCATAAGGGTTGGCCTAATGTCATTCTCCATACGACCTCACACGAAACAGAGAGAAATAATATTCGAGGTCCCTTCAGTCTGTTCATCAATTTGTCCGGGAAAAGTATCGTCCGATCCGAGAATAAAGTATTTCATATATCGGAGCACACTTACTGCCTCACTAATAAGGGGCAATACTACGATCTGATTATTCCCGCTCATTCTTCCACTACTACTTTCAACATTCATTTTGGGGAGCAGTTGTTTAATGAAGTATCTTACGCATTGGCACAAAACGACCTCTATTTACTCGATCATCCCGAACTAAGCCATAAGAAAGATTTCGAAACCATCTCAAGAACAAAATGGAAAGATGATTATATTCGAAACTGGGTAAATATACTGAGAAGTTATCATCAAAAACATATAGTTTGGCCTAATTTTGAGGAGAGAGAACACGAGATGCTTTCCGCTTTTTTGGCTTTTATTATCCAGTCGGACGAGGAAGAACGTTCTGAAATGAAAGCTGCTATTTCCTGTAAACTAACTACCAAAACGGAATTAATGAGAAGGATTTTTCTGGTGATCGATTGTATTCATGATGCATTTCCCCTGTCCGTTCCTTTAGGTGAATTGAGTAAGGTGGCCTATCTGTCAAAATTTCATCTGCTGCGTACATTTAAAAAGCTGAAAGGATGCACGCCTCAACAATATCTGCTTCAGTTGCGAATGGAAAAGGCTAATGAGTTAATGAAAACAACCCCCCTTTCTTTGAGCGAAATCGCGTTAAACGTAGGCTTTTCGGAAATTTCAGCCTTTTCCCGTTGTTTTAAAAGATACTTTCATACAAGCCCTTCTTTCTATAGGTCATTGTTAGCAATTTGAGTCAACAATTCTTTGCGAGGGGAGGTATATCTTGAGTTCGCTTTAACGATTAATATCTCAAGTTATGATATCCCTTGGATTTTATATTTGGCCGCTGGTGGCGCTCAGTTTAGTAGCCTATGTATTGAGATTTGCACAATATCCTAAGCGAATGTTACTAAGCTTTCTCGCCTTGGTGGTATTATGGCTGGGCTATATAGCCTTATTGGTACAATCAGGCATCTTAAGTGATGTTAGTTTTCCTCCTAAAGTTCCTGTTCTAATTATTGTACCAATGGTTCTGGGAATCGTCTTTATCACAGGAACTCGTTCATTTGTTCCCATCTTGAATCGCACTCCCCTATATCTTCCTGTATATATGCAATGTTTTAGGATAGTAGTAGAACTGTTGATTTATGGTGGGTATAAGGAAGGTATTATTCCCCAACGAGCGACCTTTGAAGGATGGAATGTTGACGTATTAGTTGGGATATCTGCCATTGTTGTGGCTTATCTGGTTCAAAAAGGGAAACTGGGGACAAAGGGATTGAGAAGTTGGAACATTATTTCTTTATTGATTCTGACATTAACGGCTTTTTCTTTTGTCTACTCTTATTACTTCACTGATTTTTCTTTAACCGAGAAAGCTGAATTATTTGGTCAATTCCCCTATATTTTGCTGGCTTCGGTGATGCTTCCGATAGCCATTTTTTTGCATGTTTTTTCTTTAAGGCAATTACAGGTAAGTAAAAGTGTATAATAATGATAGCTTATACGCCAGGCTTAAGAAACAAAATCCGTTAAAAATGATGAATTTGGTATTAATGATGAAATGAAAACCACCTTGAAGTGGAACAAATGGCCACTATAGGAGCTATATTTGTCTGTTCAGTAGTCCTAACCTTACTTTGATATCAATAATTAACTAAGACTCAATTTCCTTCTGACGAGTCTTTCTTAGCCATGGAGAGGTAATGTTGGTCAAATTAAGGGGAGTTTATCCTCTTTTCTTACGATCAATATTTCTCTGAAAATTCATGCCAGATATTTATGTATTCTGTCTTTTTGTGCATTGAAAATGATAGAAAGCTTAAGATTGAACATCAGTTTAGCATAATACGTATATTGTATATTTTTGTAATGCAATAATTATGTAAAATAGAATTTACCTCAAGTTGATAATGAAAATTAATTCGTGGATTTCCTTCCCCTATCTTCTGTTGATAACCCTGATGGTTTCTTTTGTTGGGTGTGTGGATTTGCCTGATGACTCTTTGGCAAGTGGCAGCAATGATATTGATGATATTAATGAATTAGACATACCTGAAGACTTTAATTTTGCTACCACAAAGATGATGAGCATTAAAGTCTACACCTATGATAGCGAGGATAATGGATTAGCTTACATTCCTGTAAACATTCATTCCTCTCTTTCAGATTCAGCGGAAAATGTTATTTCAACTGGTGCGACAACGGAAGCTGGATTGTTTGAGACGACCATTGAATTTCCTACTTCTCTGGATTCCATCTATCTTTACACAGATTATCTAGGCTTACCTGATTGGCATCGAGTTTCGACGGCTGAAGACGAAATTATATATAATATAGGAGGTTCGAATCCTTCTGATGGTATAGTAGACAGATATACTCCACAGGATAATGGAGAGAACTTCCAATCCGATATTCAAGCTAGAAGAGCTTCTAATCCTACCTCTAAATATGTGTATAAGGCTTCTTTTGATAATAATGGGGTGCCTTCAAATTTGCTTCCTGACAGGGATTTTATTTCCCAGGACTTATTAGATTTAGTGAATGCCTCTTTACCAGAGAAAAGACCCGTACCTGTGTACAATCCTGAATATATAGCGGATGATATCAAGTCGGATGTGATTTTAAGTAAAGAATCCGAAGCATGGATAACCTTTGTACACGAAGGTGCTGGCTATAGAAATGCATTGGGGTATTATTATTATCCTACTGATTCTGTACCCCAAACCATAGACGATATTGATAGTCTATTCATTGTTTTTCCCAATGCATCTCTTAACAGAAGCGGAGGAGGATTAGTAGCAGGAGATAAGGTTTATTTAGGAAAATTTCCTGCTAATACTTCCATAGGGTTCTTTTTAGTTCCTAATGGATGGACAGGTAGAGGAGTAAATCAAGGTATTGGTGGCGAAATAAAATATTCTGATAAACAACTAAATACATATACGAGCGAGGCTTACAGAAATCACGTGGCGCTATTAAGGGATGATGTTAGGGAATTACTAATCCTGGGAATGGAAGACATTACACGTCCTGGAGGTGATAAGGATTTTAATGATGCTATTTTCTATATCACGCTAAGTGAATTTGATGCTTTGGTGGTCGATAACATTGCCGAAACTAAAACTGATGAAAGACCAGACGACGATGAGGACGGTATTCCGAATGTAAATGATGAATATCCTAATGATCCTTTAAGGGCCTTTAGAATTAAATTACCTGGAATAGAAGGGGAAGGTTCTTTGATGTTTGAAGATTTTTGGCCAAAAAGAGGTGATTATGATTTTAATGATTTGATCGTTAATTATAATTATGAAATTGTTACTAATAGTGCGAATAAGATAATCGATTTGGATGCTACATTTAAGATCCAAGCTATAGGTGCAGGATTTAGAAATGGATTTGGCTTTCAATTAGATATTGATCCATCTAAAGTATCGAGCGCAACAGGTGCTAATCTGTCTAAAAATATTGTTACGCTTGCTAGTAATGGAACGGAAGCTAATCAAAGGAAGGCTACTTTCATTGTATTCGATGATGCCTTTGCTTTAATGCGTAATCCTAATGGGGGATTTGTGAATACGCAAAATGACCAGCCATATGTAGAGCCTGTAGAGATTAATATGGCAATTACTTTTACAGAGCCTATCTTCAAAAATGATTTAGGATTTTCGCCGTTTAATCCATTCATTTTTGTTAATGGAAACAGATCAGTAGAAGTTCATTTGGCAGATTATGCACCTACGGATTTAGCGGATGCATCCTTATTTGGAACTGAAGATGATAGGTCAAATGCTACAAATGGTACCTATTACAAATCTACAAGCAACTTACCGTGGGCATTACACTTTGGTGCTAATGTAGATTATCCAACAGAAAAAATATCTATCTTGAAAGTGTTTAATCAATTTAAACCCTGGGCTGAAAGTGGAGGGCAAGCTAACAAATCTTGGTATAGTGAGGTAAGTGATCCTACTAAGAAATTTATTAAATAGTTTTTATCAAGACCGAAATATAAATACGTTAACTGCTTCAATAAGTGAAGCAGTTTTTTTCTTTTTAAGAGGCACCTTCTACGAGGTACTGTTAGTCATGCATAGAAAATGATTTTAGACTTGATAAAACAGGCAGGATCTTTTTACAAAGGCAGGAGATAGGAGTAATTTCAAGATAAGTCAAAGACATTATTGAGCTTATCAGTAATCATATTAAGGCTTCACTTAGCAAATAGTATTAAAGAAGATGATATAATTAGGCGAAGAAAAATGAACCTCTTATGAGAGGAAAGAAACTAAGGACAAACTAGATGCAATAATGCATTTAACTTCAATATCCAACATTCCCTTTACTACAAATGGGCATCTGGATGTCTTTTCAACATCATGTTGATTTAAGCAATAGCTAATGATCCATTTTTCAGGATTTACTGATCACCACAGTCAGAAAATTAGCACAATGAGCTACCTTACAAAAAATAAATTAATAATTTGATAGAAAATAGCTATTTATTTTCATAATAATTAGCAGGAGAGTTTCAACTAAACATTTATGTTTCAAGGAGAATTCAAGCTACTATGCCCTAGAATATTTGGAATGGAAGTTTTCTCGAATAAAAAATGTAAGGAGAGATTAATGGTAAAAAAAAGCTGCCTACGAGTGAGGCAGCTTTCAAAAAGTAGTCAATGATATAACTGGAAAATACTTCTATTTTATAAATACACTATCTACTCGCGCATTATTTATGTCGTACCAATCTGTATCATTTGTTCCCGCAGATAGAACCCAATTCCCAAATTTAGGATACGCTTTGAGCACTTCGACTCTTTCGATAGGATAATTAAAGCTAGCAGGAAATTCCATCGCCCACGGTAGGCCATTACTAGTTTGATAATACACTCCGGTGCTTGAATTTGATTTGTCATGTTGGGTGTTAAGGAGACTTGTATTTACTAGATCAGTGGGAGGATAATTTTTCATATGTATTTCATTTCCCCTTACCCCTTTGGTATAAATGAATGGATTGATCCTTCCTACATTCGAAATTCCATTGATTAAGTTTATTTCTATTGTCAACTCGTAGGAATCCTTTTCTACATATCCTGGTCCTGTCCCACCGCTATTGATAAATTTTCCCGGTTGTTCACCAAATAAGGACTGACCGTTGTCAAAAACTATGATAACTGCTTTAGATTGTCCATTTTCAACGCCATTAGAGGCCGTGGAAATGGTGGTAGTTTCTGTTCCACTAACACTACTAATTTGAGAAGGAATAAGATCATCAAAGGATACACCAAATGAGCTTTGGAATCCCGCACCTATGGCTCTAATTCTAAAACGCATAATAATTTTCTCAATATCATTTGCAGGATCTTTAGCTATTTCATAGTTGTAGTTGATAATCAAATCATTAAAATCATAATCCCCTTTGGCAGGCCATAAATCTTCAAATGCGTAAGAGCCGAACACGTTTTTGGCAGGTAAAAAGGTAGCATAAGCTATATTAGGATCCGTAGGATATTCGTCTATTCCATCCAATACCGTATCATCATCGGTATCATCCGTTGGGGCTGTGGACAATGGACATGAAGCTCCATCATTATTATTAGTGCTTTGACTGGTCATGATATATGTAATGTCAGTAGGAGTTCCATTTTCAGTCATAGTTATTTTATGGATATCTCCATTTTGATTATTTCCACAATAAATATTGCCATTGACATCGCACCACAAAGCTCCGTAAGTTCCATTACCTATTTCCGATTGGTAATTTTTAATCACTTGAATTGTCAGGTTTTGATGATCTAATTCAATCAGTTCTGAATTTTGTGTCATTCCGTAGAACTTATTCTGTAAGGCGTTATATGCAAAATCGTGTGCATTAGCTACTTCATTTAATTCTGTAATTGAGGAACTGGTAGCATTGAGTGGCGTTTCACTCACATCTGTAATAAATAATGTCCAATTACCACTTTCAAAATATGGTGAATAAAGATTCCCATTTAAATTAAAATCTCCTTTGTATGCATTATTTCCGGTGTATCCTGAAATGGCACCTAAGTCAGTTTCTTTCCCATCTGTACCGATCCGCCATAGATGTATATTGCCATTATCTTTTCGGGTTCCATAGATTAAACTATCTTCTACATTATATCCAATTCCATTATAATTAGTCTTTGCATCACCTACAGTGATATAGGTTCCACTGAGAACGTCTAACTTTTTAAGGGAATTGCCAATTACTTGATAAAAGGCGGCAGCACACTCGAAGGAGCTTGATTGCATTCTTCTACTTCCATCAGGAACTGTTTCACCTGAGCCCCATTGAAATATGAGATCTTCATCACTTAAGGGAATCATCTGATTTTGAGTAATAATTCCATAAGGCGTATAAGCATACACTTTTTCCTGGCTGGAAGGGATACTAATTTCAAAACTTACTAATCCAGCCTCATTTGTTGCTCCAGCTGATAAAAGATCTCCTCCTCGGTCAGCGGGGCCGTTATAAATACCGAAAGGAACACCTGATAATGCCTGGCCATTAGAATCACTAACTTCTAAGGTCAGTAGTTGTGTCCTTGAAATTGTGAATTCGAAATCTTCAGGTACTTGAAGCTCTTCCATAGATTCTACATCCTCAGGAGACTGGAGTTCTTCATCGGGTAAAGAAAGCTCACAACTACTGAATAGTAATAAAAAAGGAACCAACAATTTCCATGTGTTCTTAATGGGAAAAGTCTTGCATCTGGATCTTATTTCTTCTATTTGATCAAGTTCCAACATTTGAATATATTTAATTTTAATACTTTATTTCAAATGTATATTTGATATAATGAATTTAAAAGACTAACTGTTAAGGTATATTGCATCCTTTTAATGGTAAGAAAAGAATAGATGCCATTTTTTTAAACGTTGATGATCAATTTATTTATATTGGAAATATTAGATTTGATATATTTCAGAAGGGTAAGAAACGGATTATCCTGATTAATTCGAACAGCTAAGAGACTTTTGTGAAATGCAGAGACCTACCGGAAGTTAATAGTTGTTGGAATGAAATTGTTAAAATGCAATCAAAAAAACCTACCTCGGCTAACCCGAGGCAGGAATAACTAAGTATACTTAATGAAATTTATTGTACATAAATGCTATCTACTACTGCATGATTTATTTCGTACCAATCTGTATCACTTAATCCGCCCGACATAATCCAATTATTAAATTTAGGATAGGCATTCAGGGCGTTCGTTTTTTCAATAGGATGATTAAAATTAGAAGGAAACTCTAATCCCCATGGTAATCCGTTTCTTCCACTATAAAATTTTCCTGACGTAGGATCGCTTAAATCATCATGTTGATTAAAAAGGTTAGTGTTCATTAAATCCGTAGGGGGGTAATTCAACATATGAATTTCACTTCCACGATCGTCTCTAGTATAGATAAAGGGATTTACAGTTCCTATAGCATCTAATCCCTGAGTTAGATCTACTTCTATAGTCAATTCATAAGGGGCTTTTGTAACGAAACCTGTTCCGCCGCTGTTGATGAATTTACCAGTTTCCATCCCAAATAGTCCATGCCCATCGTCAAACACCATGATTACCGCAGAAGATTGACCATTTTCTGTTCCATTAGCGGCGATAGAAATAGTACTTGTTTCTGTACCTGATACAGATGCTATCTGAGAAGGAGTTAAGTCATCAAAGGATATTCCGAAGGAATTTTTATATCCAGCACCGATAGCTTTTACTTTGAAACGCAGAATGAGCTTGGAGATCTTGTTTAACGGATTTTTTGCGTATTCAAAATTGTAGTCTATTACAAGGTCATTAAAGTCGTAATCTCCTTCTAACGGCCACAAATCTTCAAAAGCATAAGTACCATAAGCGCTTTTAGCTGGATAATAAGAGGCATATGCTAATTCCTCATCATCAGGATACACATCAATTCCATCTAATACTCCATCTCCATCTGTATCTTCAAAAGGAGAGGTTGCTAGTGGGCAGGACGCTCCATCATTTTGATTGGTACTTTGTCCTTGCATAACGAATACGGCATTAGCAGGAGATCCATTTACATCCATCACAATTTTATAAATGTTACCACTCTTATTCTCGCTCATATAGATATTCCCACTACTATCGCACCACAAAGCGCCATATGTCCCGTTTCCTAAATCTGCGTTGAGGTTTGCTATTACTTTAATGGTTAGTGCATGATGATCTAGTTCGATGAGTTCGGACTTTTGGGTTAAACTGTAAAATTTATCAGTTATTGGATTATAAGCAAAATCATGAGAATTATCTACTTGATTCAGTTCCGTTAATGCTTGATTAGTAGCTGTTAAAGGAGTTTGGTCTACGTCAGTAATAAATAAGGACCAGCTTCCATTATTAAAATAGGGAGCATACAAGTTGCCATTTAAATCAAAATCTCCTTTATAAGAATTATTACCAGTGTATCCAGCTATTTGTCCTAAATTTGTTTCACTCCCATCAGTATTAATTTTCCATAATTCTATGTTCCCATCTCCTTTTTTCTTCATTCCATAAATAAAATTATCCTGAGAATTAAACCCGATGCCATTGTAGTTGGAACTTGCATTTCCTACTGATAGATAGGTTTTACTTAATACATCCAGTTTTTTCAAGGAGTTACCTATGACCTGATAAAAGTTTGAGCCACATTCAAAGGTGGAAGCACTCGCGGTACGACTTCCACTAACTACTGCCTCACCTGTTCCCCACTGAAATATCGTCTCCCCATCAGATATAGAAATCATTTGATTTGGAACAATAGTCCCATAAGGAGTGTAAGCATAAATAATACCCTGATCAGTGGATAGTACTATTTCAGTGCTAAATGTACCTGATTCATCTGTTGCACCAGATCCAAGCAACAATCCTCCTCTATCTACAGGGCCAGTATATAATCCAAAAGGTACATCACTTAACAATTGACCGCTCGAATCCTGTACCTGAATAGTTAACCGCTGCTTAGCCGCCATCACAAATTCAAAATCTTCAGGAACATCTAATTGTCCTAGGGAAGGTCCTGCTGCCTGAGGCTCAATAGCATCATCGGGTAGGCTCATATCACAACTAGATAGAATGAGAAGTAGGGAGAATAATAAAGGTAAATATTGATTCATGCTAAAATTAAATAATTGTACTATAGGTTATAGTGAGAATAGCTTCTAACTAATTTATTTAATGCAATATATATTTAATTTAAATTCAGTAAAATTCAATATTTGTTTAATTGTTTCATGAATAATTTACCTCATGCCATTTGTTGCTTGGCCTATGGAAATAAGAAAATAGTCAAGAGGAAGAGCCTTTAGAAAGATGAGTGGGATAAAATCGAAATTACCAGAACTTATTGTCTATCATGGAGAGGAAGGACATTCCAGCGGCAGCACCCGACACAAACAGGTTCCATTCTCTATGTTTGACTTTGAATACATGTAAGGCAAGAAAGCTGATTCCTACTATCCCTAATACCACTAATAGCTGACCTAACTCTATTCCGATGTTAAAACCTAACAGAGGAAGGAGGATACTATCCTTATCCATGAGTAGTGCTTTAAAATAATTTGAGAAATCCATCCCATGAATAAAGCCGAAAAATAGGGCCATCAGGTAGTTTCTCCCCATCTTGGGCTGAGAGATGCTTTCCTGTTTACTTACTACATTATGAATGGCCGTCACAAATATGGTTAAAGGAATGAGGAACTTAATAATGGATGAAGGAATGACGATGACTTCTAAAGAGGAAAGAGCGAGGGTAATACTATGTCCGATGGTAAATGCTGTGACCAAAATGAGAATATTTCTCCATTGATCCATTCTATACACCGCACATAACACGACTAAAAACATAATGTGATCAAATCCCGCTAAATTGGCAATGTGTTCAAAGCCTAATTTGAGGTAAAAAGGGAAAGGAAGCATATCTTTGGTTATTTATTTGGTGCCAATGCGCTAAAGCTAATCTCTGGGAATGAACCACTGATATTCGCAAGGCTATTTCTTAAATGTAAGTAAATGAAGAGGCGTTTCTTTATTCAGCATAAGACTTTTGGACGCTCCATCTACATGCGCATATACCAAATTTGTCTGATCGAAAAACAGATCAGTAAATACGGCATTTTTCACTTCTAAGCTGTGTAGGGATTCCTCCATCACATATTCGAAATACACCCATAAAGCGGTATTATCTCCCGTTCCACTCAACCTCTTCCCTAATATTTCAAGCGGCATCTCTTGCCCATTGACCTTCACAAAAAAGAAACGGCACAAATATTCCAATAATAGTCGCTCCGCATAATCGGCCTCATTTTCTTCACAAAAAGCTAACTCCTTGCTATAGGGATCGAATACCAGCGCCTCATTCACATCTGTCAAAAATAGTTTGAGCTGAACGGAAAGAGTGTGTGTCGAAGAGGAATATTCCATCTCGCATAATGACAGGCGTAACGGATGAACCTCTGTCCCCGATAACACCATTCCAAAAATAATCATCCACGAAGCGTACCACATAGCGATAATAGAGAAAGCCCAGGCGCATTGGAACAACCTATATCTAATTTATTTACTAACTGCTACTTCATCTCCTTCCCATTCCTCAGCTACTTGTTGAACCTCTTTAAATACCCGAATCAAATTACCGCCCCAGATTTTCTTAATTTCCTCTTCCGAATAACCTCTTTTTACTAATTCTATGGTAATATTGGGTACTTCACTCACATCAAATACACCTTCTATGCCGCCGCCGCCATCAAAATCGCATCCTATGCCCACATGATCTATTCCTGCAACCTCTACAATGTGATCTATATGGTCCACTACATGCTCTACGGTTGCGGGAGGTTGAGGATATTCTTCATTAATCTTATTGAACGCCTCTCTCAATGCCAGTCTATCTTCTTCTGTCATTTCACTGGGAGGAGGCATATTCGCACGTAATTCGGCAATAGCACTATCTCTGGCCGGATTTTCCGGTGCTTCTCTCAAATAAGTCGCCAGCATGGTTAATTGAACCACACCACCATTTTCCGCCATCAATTTCAACATTTCATCTGTCATATTGCGCGGATGATCTGTCACAGCACGAGCATTAGAATGGGAAGCAATAATAGGGGCTTTTGACATTTCGATCGCATCATAAAATACGCTATCGTTTCCATGAGATACATCTACCATAATTCCCAGGCGATTCATCTCGCTGACCACTTCTTCTCCAAATTCACTAATCCCTCCATGTTCTGTCCCTTCATCATCCGTGGCAGAATCTGCGATATCATTGTTAGAAGAATGGACGAGGGTAATATATCTCACCCCTTTGTTATAATATAATTCCACATTAGAAATATCATTACCTATTGGATACCCATTTTCTATACCTATATAAATGGCTCGCTTTCCTTCTTTTTCCAGTTCGTAAGCATCTTCCGGATCAAGGGCGATAGCTGTAATGTCTGCATTATGCGCCACAGAAGCTTCTATGGAATCTATCATCTGTAAACAAAGGACTTTAGCTCTGGAATGGCCATCATCATCTCTGATATCTTGAGCCACAAAAGCGGCAAAAAAGATCCCATCCAATCCTCCTTCTATCATTCTTGGATAATCTACCTTAGAACCCGTTTCATTTGGATCGTGCTTCTCAGACATCTTGAAGCCCGGTTCTATCATCCTCAAAGGGGTATCTGCGTGCGTATCTAAGGTTAAAGCTCTATCGTGAATGGCTAATGCCAACTCCCGTAATTCTTCCTCGGACATCTCTGTTTCTTCTGCACTATCTGGAGCACAACCAAAAAGGAAGATAAGACATATGATTAGGGTAGGAGTGGAAAGATAGCGTAATAGATATAGCGTCATGATGTTGGGATTAGGGTTGAATTGATAAAGTGACAATCAATATAAAAAATGTTGGTGAATTTGTTAGTTAGAATTGTTTTTTCGTGCCAATGCATCATAGATTAGCCTTATGGTATTTATATTCGATATAGACGGCGTAGTAAATAAATCGGACTATTTTTCGGTCCAGTTCAAAAAAGACTTCAATGTAGGAGAAGAAGTGATTTCCGAATTCTTTAGAGAGGAATTTCATCAGTGTGCAAAAGGAAAAAAGGATATCAAAGAAATGTTACTTCCCTACCTTGACCAGTGGAAATGGGACAAGGATGTAGATGCGCTATTAGCATATTGGTTTAAAAACGACATCAGAATTGACAGTGAGTTAGTGGCTGCCATTCAACCTTTGCGGCAACACTATCGCTGTTTGTTGGCATCCCAGCAGGAAGTGAATCGAAAGCAGCAACTCTGGGAAGTAAAAGGATTAAATAAACAATTTGATCGTTTTTACTGCACTTGTGATATAGGGTATCTGAAAAAGAATCCCAGGTTTTATGAATTTATGGTGGACCAATTGATCGAAGATAAGTGGATCCATAAAGTGGAAGATATTATTTATTGGGACGATTCTCCTAGATTTTTAGAAGCTGCGAGATCCATCGGTATCCACGCTATCCATTTTAAGGAAAATGAAGATATCTTAAAGGTGATAGAGGAGTGGATATAAATGTGGATCTAGGTGTCGACTTCTATGCTGAAATATACGGGAAAGTGATCTGACACGCCATCGGTACTGGATGAGGAAAACTCCTTGGGATATCCATTTCTGGTAAGCATGCTAACGGTCTGCCCTCCCTCAGAAAATTCCTCCAATCGGGGAATATTGATGGATTGCGTCTCTAATTTCATGCTGGCGTTTTCCATTAACAAACCGTGGCTCAGGATCACCTGATCATAGATTTTCCATTCGGGCGAGCGATAATAAGAACCACCGATCGTTTCCGAGTCAGAAAAGCGTAAACTCCAGCAGGGATTAAACAAGATGAACTTTTCCTCTAAATAGTTTTCAGGATCGGTGAGCGCTTTTCCTTTGAGTTCGCCTCGCTTTAACACAAAGTCTACATCTCTCGTGGTTTTGAGTGCATCTCTGATAGATTCATCAAAAGGCTCATCATTGAAATCTCCCATAATAATGCAAGGAGTATTCCACCGCTTTAATAAAGCATATTCAGAAGGGAAGTCATAAGAGCCATCTTCCCTGAGTATTTCTGATTTAGAGAATTTCAAGCTTTTAATGACCAGATTATTTAAAAAGAAGGAATGAGCCATTCTTAGAATATATCCTTCACTGATCACTCTCGAAGGCCAATGAGCCACATACACTTCGACTTCCGTACTTCTATCTTTCAACCGAAGGCGGGCATACAACAAATCTCTCGTAGAATAATTATTGTTAAGAGAAAATGATTGCACCTTCAGGGGAATTTGATCGAAGTATTGACTGTTATACATCAACACTACATCCAATCCCTCCAATTCGGAAGCTGGCGCAATTTCATCTGTCGATATCAGGTGTTCCCATCCCGTTCTCTCTACAATATCTTTAGTGATTCTCAATGATTCCACTTCTGCAAAGGCTAATAACATAGGCTCTTCTCCATCAGTCATCCTCAGCAGGCAGGCGGCTATATTCGCTATTTTGATTCTGTAGAGTTCTTCCGTCCAATTTTGACTGGTAGTACCCAGGGCTCTAGATAAGGGACTGAGTTCAGGTTCGAATAATTTTTGGAGGTTCCAGAAAATGCAAGGAGCTTTCATCATAGAGCTACATTAAGGAAGATGGTTGATCAAAAGGACTAATTTTGGTTGAAGTTATGGAAAAAGGTAGTAGCAAAATAGAGGAAAGTACTCCATTATAATAAGAACTATTGTAATGTCTTGGTTTTGCCTCATTGGAACGAATAAATAGGATGGAGAAAAAACGGTTTTACATTCAACGAACAACAAGGCTGGAAAAAAGATGAAATATTACTACTGCTTTTGTGCCTGGACCCTATGTTGCTTTGGCTTTCTTTTTAGTCAGCCCAATAGTAATCATTCGACCGATCGCCCCAATATCCTCTTTATCGCTATCGATGATTTGAGGCCACAATTGAAGTGTTATGGGGAAACCTATATGCATACGCCTCATTTGGATAGCATAGCGGCGGAAGGTCGTTTATTTAACCATCATTATGTACAAGTTCCTACCTGCGGCGCTTCTCGTTATTCTTTATTAATGGGTCAATATCCTCAGCAAGACTTTCACCTCAACAATCAGGTCTTTCGGGATCATCTGCAGGAAGCCAAAGCCCAGGGCTTACTTCCACTTCCTCAAGTATTCAAGTCAGCTGGATATTATACTGCCAGCCTGGGAAAAATCAGCCATTATGTAGATGGAAAGATCTTTACTTATGAGGGAGAAGGGGATGGAAGATGGGAGATGCCGGATAGTTGGGATAAGTGCTGGGGACCGGTGGATAAATGGGGAACAGCCTGGAATGCTTTTTTTGGGTATGCAGATGGAAGTAATAGAAATGGGAAACATAAGCAAGGATCTCCTACTGAATTTATCGCTGCGGATGATGAAGAGTTACCTGATGGAATAATTGCCAGGGAAGCTGTAAAAGAGTTGCATCAGCTCAAGCACACCAACCAACCCTTTTTTCTGGCGGTAGGCTTTTTCAAGCCTCATTTACCTTTTGTGGCTCCTAAGAGGTATTGGGATCTGTACGAAGGGAAAGCCTTACCATTATCTCCTTCCCCTGATATGCCATTAACTTCGGTTCCTCCATCTGTGCATAGTAGTGGAGAGATGTTTAATAATTATCAGGATCAACCAGAGAAAGGAGGGAGGGGAATTCGATTAAGTGATGAATATGCCCTTCAGTTGAGAAGAGCCTATTTCGCTGCTGTCAGTTATGCTGATGCTCAGGTAGGAAAGCTCATGAAAGCCTTAAAAGAAACGGGGCTGGAAGAAAATACGATTGTGGTGGTTTGGGGAGATCATGGATGGCATTTGGGAGATCATACCGTTTGGGGAAAACATACCTTATTTGAGCGTTCCCTGAGAAGTACCTTGATGATCAAAACACCTCATATGTCAGCTCCCGGAACGTCCACGGATGCGATAGTAGAAACGGTAGATATCTATCCGACTCTATTGGAGTTATGTGAGATTGAGGCCCACAATGAACTCTCCGGGAAAAGTTTGTTGCCCGTATTGAAGAATCCTTCCGAGAATTTGGGAAAAGCTGCCTTAGGATATTGGAAAGGAGGGATTTCTATGCGCACGGAACAATATCGCCTCACTAAATGGAAAGCAGAAAATGAGATATATACGGAATTATACGACCATCAAAAGGATCGGTATGAAATGGAAAATGTGGCTGGCAGGGAAGAATATCAAACTGTGTTAAAGGATTTGGAACAACAATTACAAGCAGGAGAATTACAACGATATTGGACTTCTTTAAAATAGCTATACATCTAAAGATTCGACTTCTCTATTAAATTAATCATATGTATGTCAATTAATATTAGAACCCATGAGTAATACCAGACGTGATTTTATTAAAAAAACCGCACTAGCTACTAGTGGCATAGCCTTAAGTGTGAGTGGGATGACGGCAAAAAGCTACAGCAGAATTTTAGGTGCCAATGACCGTGTAAGGGTGGGAATCGTAGGATTTTCGAATAGGGCCAAAGGAGCATTGATTCCTGCTTTTATGGGGCATTGTGAGGCTCAGAATTTTGAATTGGTGGGAGTTTCGGATATTTGGAGCCGCAGAAGAGAAGAAGGAGCTGCCTACATTAAGGAAAAGTCGGGAAGTGAGGTGTCAACCTGGCGGAACAATGAAGAAATGTATGAGCAGAATGAAATTGATGCGGTAATTATTTCTACGGCAGACTTTCAGCACGCACTTCATGCGGTACAAGCGGCAGAGGCTAAAAAAGATGCTTATGTGGAGAAGCCCTTTGCGGAAACGATGGAAGATGCTCGTGCAGCTAAAAAAGCGGTGGAAGAGCATGGGATTATTTTCCAAATTGGATCTCAGCGAAGAAGTGGGAAAAACTATCACGCTGCCAATGAGTTTATTTCTTCAGGTAAATTCGGAGATATTGTGATGGTGGAAATGACCTGGAATGTCAACCAACCTGGAAGATGGAGATTACCTGCCTTGACGAAAGAAATCAGAGAATCAGATACGGACTGGAAACGGTTTTTGATGAATCGTCCCCATGAAGCCTGGGATCCAAGAAAATATTTGGAATACAGATTGTTTTGGCCTTACTCTTCAGGTATTCCAGGCCAATGGATGTCTCACCAGATAGATACGGTACATTGGTTCTCAGGATTAGATCATCCGAGAAGTGTAGCAGCAAATGGAGGAATTTATTTGTGGAAGGATGGAAGGAAGAATTTCGATACGATGACAGCGGTATTTGATTATGGTCCATTAGATGATCCTACATCCGGATTTCAGGTGGTGTATTCCTCTCGCTTTACTAACTCTGCTGGAGGGACAAAGGAAATCTATTATTCTAATGGAGGGGAACTCAATCTCGCAACGAATAAGGTTACTCCTAACGGGGGATTAACTGAGAAAAGAGCTTCAGCCATGGGAATGAATCCTTTCTTACTTGAGGAATACAGTTTGGCAGAAAGTGATGTGAAAGTGGTTACTTCAGCGAATACGGGTTCAGACAATTTGACCAGCAATCACATGTTGAATTGGATGGAATGTGTTCGAAGTCGCACTCAGAAGACGAATGGACCTGTAGAGGCGGGCTATAATCATTCCATTGCGAACATTATGACGACAGCAGCCCTGAGGACAGGACTTAAAGCAACTTTTGATGAAGAGAAGCAAGAAGTGTTAGCTGGAGGCAAAGTGTTTCAGTATTAATGTGAAGATGGAGAATTCATTTTACGCTCAATATGTAATGTTTGGAGCTACGTTGATAGTCATAATAATATAGTTTACATCTAGGCTGATGGTTATACCGTTTTAGTAAGCTTACTATTACGGTATATCTTTATTATTGAAATCCAAGTTCTCTATTGTTAATACCTTTTCTAAGTAAGTCGTGTTAATGATTAGATGAAGAATTAATCCATGCTCAGGCTTGAACTCATTGAGGGAGGTCTTGCTTCTTTTTGACTTCCCCAGGAGGTGTTAGGGGTTGTTCCCATTTCCAGCTTCAAAAATCCTCCATCTACTAAATCTTTGTGATAAAACCATGATTGATTCAATGGTTCTCCATCTAGTAAAGCAGATTGAACATACATATGGTCCTTGGATGCTTGTGGTGCTTCTATCACAAATTGGCCACCAGAATAATATCGATCGTCCAATTCAATCCTAATTTTGCTGAAAATTGGGCTGGCGATTTCGTAGATAGGTTCTACTGCCGTTCCTCCACGCATAGAGAATAATCCCATTTTCATTAACACTGCTAAAGCTCCCATCAATCCCTGGTCCTCGTCACCACTATAGCCGAATTCTGGTGAAACGCCACTATATACAGCATCTATCACTTGTCTGCTCCAGTATTGGGTCAACCAGGGAGCACCAGAATAATTAAAAAGAAAAGCCATTTGCATACAGGGTTGGTTGCCATAATTAATAAAAACCCTTCGATTTTCCTCTGTTTCTCCTTTATCATGGCTTTTAGCAGCAGTAAAATCGTGTTTTACGCCAGATTCAAAAGAGGTATTTAACTTTTCAGTAAATGCTTTCTCTCCGCCCATTAAATTGATCAAGCCCTGAACATCATGAGGTACCCACCAGCTAAATTGGGAAGCGTTTCCTTCTACCCATCCTTTACCATATCTCAAAATGTCGACATGTTCTTCCCAACTTCCGTCGGTATTTTTGATCCACATCCATCCCAGCTCTTCATTCCAAAGGTGTTGATAGTTGAGGGCTCTTTGAGAAAGCGCCTGATAATCCTTTTCTTTTCCCAGCTTTTTGGCTAATTGTCCCAAAGCCCAATCCTGATATGCATATTCTAAAGTTTGTCCGGAACCATCTTCGTGAAAACCTTTTTTAGGACGCTCCAAAGGATGAGGGACATATCCCTCTTTCACATAATAATCCATGCCTCCACCTGAAAAAGTTTCATGTTCATATCCTGCTTTCGCCATGATGCCCTGCTCCGAATGATTTTTGATCAATCCTTCATAAGCTTTTTCTGCATCGAATCCTTTAATTCCCTTCATGTAAGCACTGACAATAAAGGGAGTAGAGGAAGCGCCTGTCATTACGAAGGTATAATTTCCTCCGGATGGGCCTCTGGGGATCAGTCCACCATCTTGATACATGAGCAACATAGAATTGACGAATTCCTCACTGACTTTGGGGTATACCAGATGCCATAAGGTGTTTAAGGTCCATTGGGCACCCCAAAAAGAATCTGAATTATAGTGATTAAAGAGCGGTTGATGATTGGCGTCGAGGGGAATTTGGCCAATGCGTCTTGACTCGCCTGTCATATCACAGTACTTACCGTTCACATCGCTAATAATGCGTCTTCCTTGCAAAGCATGCCAAAGATCTGTGTAAAATCGTTCTTGCTCCTCTTCTGTTCCTCCTTCTACCTTTATTTTGCTCAACCACTGATTCCATTCTTCTCTACTCTCTTTTTTAATTTGGTCAAAGTTCCAATGTGGCAGTTCCGTCTGTAAGTTTAATCTCGCTTGTGCTATGCTCACATAGGAAATGGCTACTTTCATGAGTCGTTGTTCCCCTTGTACTGTGGAGAAACTCACATATGCCCCAGTCTGAGCTCCTGTAATCTCGTCTTCTTTGATAATGGTACCTTCTTTCCATCCACCGAACGTGTCAAAGGGGTTATCAAATTGAATGACATAATACACGTAGGTATCTTTCGGCCTTCTACGGGTAGCGGTCATCAGTGCATAGCCTTCTATCTCCTGGTCATTTACCTTCTTGGCATAACCCTCTTTGGTATCACATGGTCCCAAATAGGTAGAGAAATCCACATGAATGTGGCTTTGTTCAGAGGCGGGAAAGGTATAACGATGAAATCCCACTCTGGTAGTGGAAGTCAATTCTGCGTTGATCTCATAATCTTGTAAGAATATCTGGTGATAGCCTGCGTTGACTGTTTCCTGCTCATGTGAATAGGAAGATCCATACACATCTGCTCCTAAATGGCCTTTAAAGGCTCCAGTGGTAGGGAAAACGGGAATAGCAGATAATTGCCATGCATGAACATGACTAAAACATCGAATGGTATCCCTGTGATAGCGATAGCCGGAATTCCAGGCGCCACTGATGACCATATCCGGGCTGAGGTTGACCATACCGAAAGGGCGGGTGGCAGAATTAAAGAAAAACCATCTGGAGTTAGCTGCATCTACTAACGGCTTTACCCTTTCTACAGGTTCAATAGAAGGCTGAGCGTATAACCCATTGGTACAAATCAGAAAACAACATAGGAAGGTAGCGAGCTGAGTAAACATAGTATGTTAATAAAAAGAAAACTATCACCTTTCATGTGATAGTCTTATTGATTGAATTAATACGCTTGTCTTACATATCGAAATACTTATAAACCAGACAAGATAAATTAGTAGTAGTCCTTTTAGCGATCTTTATTATATAGAAATTAGTTAAAAAACTGTTAAAAACAAACAAATGCGGATTTAAGATTCATATATGTGTTTAATTTAATGTGTTAAAGAAGCACATTTTCTTACAAATCTATTCTACCCCTTCCTTTTCCCATATAGCTTCCTATATCAACACATCTTCCTGATAAAATATGGAGTAACCTATTAGCTCCTGATGCGACTATCGTGAAGAGATGACCCTACTTAAGGTGATAATATTTGTGCACAGCTTATCGTCGATCAGGGATATTGACTACTAACGTTAAATCAATTAAAGATGAAATGCTATCATATTTCTATCAGTGTATTTCTATTAGTATGTTTTTTCAAGCTTCAAGGGCAACATACGCTTAACAAAGGAGATCGATTTAATCGAACTTTAGTTAAGAATGAATCCCATTCGTATGAAGTCTTGCTGGAAGAAGGCCAGTTTTTCTTTGCTTCGGTCATGGGGGAAGATATAGATCTAACTGTGACTGTCTTTGACCCAAAAGGTAAGCAAATACTGGAGTTTGATGATAATGGGGTAGATGGAGAGTTTATTCCTATAACGGCCCTAGAACCTGGAAAGTATACATTTGATATAGCTCCATATAACGAGGAGGAAGCAGGTGGCACTTATCAATTGGCCGTATTAAGATTAGAAGAAATGGGGGCTACGGTTGAACATAAGTTAGATCAGTTATTCAGTTATTGGAATGATGAGCACCACCAACAAAAGCCTGGAGTAGCAGTCGCTGTTGTTAAAGAAGGAAAGTCCATATATAGAAAGGCATTTGGGCTGGCTAATTTAGAGTATAACATCCCTCTTTCATCTTCCTCAGTTTTTGATATAGCTTCTCTAGCGAAACAATTCACTGGAATGGCCATAGCTATGTTGGTTGAGCAAAAAAAATTGCTTCTGACGGATAATATTAGGAAGTATCTGCCTGAAGTACCGGATGTTGGTCAGATAATTACTGTCGAGAACTTATTACATCATACCAGTGGACTTCGAGATTTTGCAGGAATGATGGGTATGAGTGCTTACACTGATCCCTTAACTTCTAATGTAGTATTAGATATTCTAAAACACCAGCAATCCTTGAATTTCCCTACCGGAGAAGCATTTGAATATTCCAATACCAATTACGTATTGTTGGCCATCATCGTAGAAAGGATCACTAATATGGACTTCAGCTCGTGGATGAAAGAACATATTTTTGAGCCATTGGAGATGACCAACTCTTTTGCCAATAGTAATCCATATAGATTAGTTCAAGGTCGAGCTATGGGGTACAATTCCGAAGGCGAAAAAATCCACTACATGCAAAACAACGGGATGTCACTCATTGGTTCGAGTGCAGTATATAGTACGCTAGATGATTTGATAGGTTGGGTAAAAAATTTCGATGATGCTAAAGTTGGGGGAAAAGGGGTATTATCAATGATTCATAGAAAGGGAACATTAGCAAATGGAGATTCGATTGATTATTGTTTTGGCTTAAGTGAAACGGACTATCAAGGGATTAAAATGTATGAGCATAGTGGATCTACTCCTTCCGGCTTTCGGACGCTAATTGCTCGCTTTCCTGATCATGAATTATCATTCATTGTGCTTAGTAATTGGGGTAATGTAGATCCTATCAGCATGTTCGGAATCCCTATGATAGAAATATTGTTAAAGGATCATTTACAGCCACCACCTCCATCTGAAGAAGAAGAGATCATGGAGGTACCTAATGAACAGGTATCATCCGAAATTCCTGCAAGAAGTGGAGAGGCTGCCTTGGTTGTGGAGCCCGAGGAATACGTCGGAGATTATTTTAGCCCTGAGTTACGTGTCCTTTACCGAATAAACAAGAGTGATGAAAAACTCATTTTGAGCTATCCCAGGTTTGGTGAGCAATGGTTAGAAATGTCAGAGACAGATAAGTGCGAACTTCCCTCTGGATTGTTTAGCCAATTTGAGTTCCAACGAGGAGATCATGGTGAAATAATTGGTTTTCTGGTAAGTACAAATCATGGAGCTCGAAATATAGTATTTGAAAAGCTTTAGGTACCAAAGTAATCTAATAATACACATTGCGACTTTCCTATTAATAATATGAGTCTTAATAACATATAAATCATCATGTCAGATACGAAGCAACAAATATTTATGAAGTTGTATGAGTCTTGTCATGAACCTTTTCTGAGGTACTGCTCTGCTCTTGCATATGGAAAAATGGATACACAGGATTTGGTCCAAGATGTATTACTTTCTGCCTATATCCACTTCGATTCCATTCACAAAAAGGAAGAATTACTGCATTACTTGATTAGAGCAGCGCGAAACCGGTCCATAAGTATTTGGCGAAAAAGGCGAAAGGAGACAGAGATGAAGGAATCATATACTCGACGACTATTAGCCAAAGGAGTATCACCTGAAGTGTTGATAGATATAGATATTGTCTATAAAGCACTAAATAAATTGCCTCACAAACAGAATGATGCCTTGGTTCTATTTGAAATTTGTGGCTTTTCCATCAAGGAGATTTCTGCCATCCAACAAAGATCTGTAGGAGCAATCAAGACCAACCTCAGTAGAGGTAGAAAGAAATTGAGAGATTACTTTTCCGAGAAAGAAGAATTTTCTGGTTCAACTTTTAACGCCTTTTCTGTAATAAAAGCCATTGTACTATGACACACAACGATAAATATCACATGGATGTATTGAGGAAAATTCCTGAGGAATTGAGCTTGGAAGAAGTGAATAATATCATCGGGAGATTATCTGATATTCCTATAAGAGATGAGAAAAATGGGTGGAAGAAGTGGTTTTTCAATGTACTTGTAGTTGGTGGGATAATGTTTTTCATGAGCATACCATATTGGGAAAAATCGGAGATGAACGAGGAGAAGTTGGAACAAAAGGAATCCTTATCCTATAGGACTCCATCGTTAGTAGAGAACTATCCGAAAACCACAGCTAATTCTTCCGTTTCATCAGATACAACTTCTAAAAGGAAAAGCTCATCCAGTTTAGGAATTGACAAGACAAATGAAACACAAGTAAGTAAAAGGTGGGTAGGAGAGGATAAACCTCAACCACTTAGGCAAGATTCAATGTATCTTTCAAATCAACTTCCTTCAATAAAAGATACAGATTCTACACGAGAAATATATACTTCATACTCTCCAAATAAACGCACTAAAACACTAGATATCAATGGAAAATGGAATGCAAAATTCGATAAGGATAGCATTCATTTTGTGATAAAATTAGAAGAAAGGGGGAAAGGGTGGAAGACTAATTGGAGGATTTTAGTCAATGTGCATGAAAGCGAATTGGAGGAACCTGTTTCAAAGGATGATAAGTCAATGAAATTAATTCGCGAAGCTGGAGAAATGATTTTCGATCGTCGGAAGGGATTAAATGGATTAGTAAAGTTTTCTCCTGATCCTGAGTTTATGTCCTTTATAGAGCAAGAGATCTTAGACGTAGAGCAAATTCCTTTATCGACCCTGAGCTTTTCGGGATCTCATCAGCAAGATTGGGAAGGAACCCCCATTTACAGCAATCAACCTTATGCGCTGTTGTGGTTGAAGTTTTATTTAGCAAACATTAATAGGGAGTACATCGCTTATCTTGAGAGTCAAGGATATCAACCGGATGAAATGGAAGAATTATGGCGTTTGGCGGATGTTTGTGTACCAATTTCTTACCTTAAGCAAGTATTGCCTACCTTAAAAGCAAATCTCAGTCCTGAGATCACTTTAGGAGGTCTTGCTGAGTGCCATCAATTTGATGTATCTCCTGAATTGATCCAAGTGTTGGCTTCCGGATCATATCCAGTGATGAGTGCAAATCAGTTGGTAAATTTGCGTATAAGCGAAGTGCCGCCCGAATACATTAGCGAAATAAATAAGTTAGATGTGGGACCAATGACGGATTCGTTGCTCGCTCTCCTATATCAATCAGGAATGAACGCTGAATTTGTTGCGTTGGCAAATAATCAGGGATATACTGGACTGAGTGCTCAGGAATATCTCAAGCTCAAAATGACAAACGAGCATACATCCCTTTTACCGAAAAAGGATTCTTCTATAGACTTAGATATATTGAACAGCAAGCGTTCCTATCAAGTAGAACCATTTCAGAAGTTAGTAGCTTCCGGCAAATTACGCATCGTTTTAAAGAGAGATACTATAAATCAGCTCACAGTGTGGGGAAAGCCTAATAAGCTGGATAAGATCCATTTCAAAGTGAAAAATGGGATATTAAAGGTGTCTCCAAAGATGGGATTCAAACCCACCCATACATTTGATATTCTAATTTCTAATACAAGCTTAGAGGAAATTGAGTCAGGTAGTAGAGTGAAACTATTATCCGAGGAGGTAATCAGGCCATAGATAATTAATCTGCTTTCGCTCTTACACTCTCTACAACGACAGCTACTAAAATACAGGCCCCACCTATATAGGTAGCCCATTCGGGATATTCTTTGAGGAAAATAGCTCCGAGAATAATCCCGAAGATGGGTTGGGTGCAGCTCATAATGCTGGCAGTAGTGATAGAAAAGCGTCGGAAGCTCATGAGAAAAATGGTATGTCCTAGCACTGTAGTAACAATCGCTAAAAACAGGATAGCGGGCCATTGTTCAGCGATTCCACTGTCTCCTAACGTGAATAGAAAAGGGATCAGGATCAGCGTCGTGATTCCGGCTTGATAAAACATTAATACCAATCCATTATATTTAGCGATTTGTTTTTTCATGATCAGGTTTCGAAAGGAATAACTAAGCGCGGAAATCAGCCCAAAAATGACGGCCTTTGTTTGGTCCGCCTCAAAATCGAATTCGGGAACTAAAAAGTAAATCCCTATTAGCGTGAGGAGGGCCAATAAGATGTGAATGGGTTGGAATTGAGTTTTTAGGATCAATGGCTCTAATACGGCGGTAAATACGGGATAAGTAAAGATCGACAACATCCCTATGGCTACATTGGAATAATATAGTGCATAGAAGTAAAAGACCCAATGCATTCCCATCAATATGCCACTGACCAAAATTACCCGTATATCTTTATCGGAAGACAGGCGAAAGGAAAGTCGAGCAAGTCTGATAATAATAGCTAGTAATAATGTAGCCAGGATAGCTCTCCAAAAGATAGTGATGGTAGGAGGCATGTCGATAGAACGTCCTACAGCGCCAGATGTACTAATAAATAGCATCCCCAGATTTAATAACAGTACATCTAGTACCTTCTGCTTATTCATGCCCAAATATGACAAAATACAGGGAAGCTAAAAAATGTCAGCATATCATTCTTATCGATGGTGAATCCTGAATGAAATTCCCATGCTCAGGAAAAAGTCGTCCACTCCTTCTTCTCCCTGCCACCCTCCTAATATATCTATCTTCAGATCATTGGATAAAAAATATGCCAATCCTGTATCTATATTCGTATCAAACTTACCTCGATTTAAGCTCCCATAATTTTCAAGCATAACCACAAACCCTCCTCCAAATTTATTTGAAATTTTGACAGAATAATTTCCTAAAGGGACCCTGCTATTTCCTGTATAAGTTAACGCCCAATGGGTATTCAACGCCCACTTACTTGACAGTACGTGCTTGGTAGCCATTAAAAAACGCGAACCCAATCGATCTCGTCTGAATGCTTCGCTTTGTACTCTCAACAAAAATCTATGTTGCACCGCAAGCCCACGAATCCATCCACGCCGATGATCGATGAGATTAACCCTATATCCTAATTGAGTACCACTGATCCCCTTACGCTTTCCTGTTCCAGATAACGTATGTAATTGATCTTTTCTGATGTTAATAACACCGCTTATTTCTAACCGTTCCCATATCCCGTATCGAATCGTATTGGCACTTGCGAACGTTTTCCTGGAGCTTTCCTCCTGCGTATTGTCAATTTTATTGAATATTATTCCCGACTGAACCTGAAATACATGCTTGCCTATTGTATACGGGCCCGTAGTTTGGCCTGGTCTCGCTGAGCGGATGGTACCATTGTATTGGGCATTACTAACAAAAGGAAGGATAGTGATAATGAAACACAATACACGTTGCATGCAGGAAAAATCAGTCTCATGAAAATGTTACACCAATAGTACTGGAAAATTACGAATGGAATTTTTCTATTTGTGATAACTTTGTTACACAACTATTCCTTGATAACCCTTTTATTTTCTTTTTAGTGAGGTTCAGAGAAAAGACAATGTTCCCATAAAATATAGATAAGACTAAAATGTGAATATGGAATTCAAAATTACGAAAGCGGTATGGAAGGAAGTGGATCGATTAAACGAAATCAGCAGAAGGTCTAAAACGCCCTGGAACTATCCTGAGGAGTGGATGAGGCTATGGGAAGATGACCTTAGACTAAGCAAACAAGATGTCGAGACCCTTCATGTATGCAAATGAATGGACAAGGAGCAGATTATTGGAGTTTGTGCCATAGCGGACGAAGAAGGGTATTATGAGATTGAGCATTTATGGATACTTCCTACGTATATAGGTAAAGGGTTGGGAAACAAATTGCTTAAAGCATCAATGAATTTGGTCTGCACTGAGAGAAAGGATATCCTGGTTACAGCTGATCCTAATGCAGAAAGTTTTTATTCAGTGATGGAATTCAACCTAATCAAACGAGTAGAAAGCTATCCAGAGGGTAAGTTTCTACCCATAATGAAAAAAAAATTGAGGATTTTAGTATGTCTAAAGATTAATGCAGCATTTATTTTTTCTTCTACGTCTTAGAGAAAAGATAAACTATAAAGTAATTTCAATATGTGTAAAAAACTTGGATTCCTTTTTTCTGTTTTGACTGTCTGCCTTATAATAACCTCTTGTGAAGAGTTAGGTATCCTGGAAGAAGCCATTCAATCCCAGGAGCATGATCCCGTAGAACAGGTTTGGGTACAGAACAATCACCTTTTCAGCATCCAACTGTTTAAAGACATTGTGCGAGAGGAACCTTACGCAAATGTGTTTATTTCTCCGCTAAGCATAGAAATGGCCTTAAGCATGGCAGTTAATGGTGCTAACGGAAACACCTTGACCCAAATGCAAAAGGTCTTAGAACAAGATAATTATGGAAACGACATTGTAAATGCCCAATTCAAGGGATTATTAGAGAGCTTACCTGAAGACGAGGATTTCAAATTCACTATAGGAAACTCTATTTGGTATGATGAAGGGTTTTCGGTCAAAGATCCATTTTTAGAGACGAATCAAACCTACTACCAGGCTGAAATAGCAGGCTTGGATTTTGAGGATCCTGCTTCAGTTGACAAAATTAATCGTTGGGCGGAAGAGCAGACGGAAGGGAAGATTCCGAAGATTTTAGAGGAAATCGATCCTTTAACAGTTATGTTTCTCATTAATGCCATTTATTTTAAGGCAGATTGGCAACAGGAATTTGAAGAGGCGGTAGAATATTATCCCTTTATGGGCTTGGATAGTACGTTGTTTCGCGCCTTTATGATTCTGAAAAGTGATCTACCTTATATGGAAACTGCTGAATTTCGGGCGGTGAGTCTTCCATATACGCAAGATGATTATGCCATGACCCTTTTATTACCCAAAGAAGGAATTTCTCTCGAATCATTCACCGCGAATTTAACTCAACCGCTACTGGAACACTGGTTAGAACAATTGTCAGATACATCGGTCAGTCTTTATGTCCCAAAGTTTAAGTTTACTTATAGCAAGCTCATGAATAAGACGCTTCAGCATCTTGGAATGACAGATGCTTTTAATCCGAATTTGTCTGATTTTTCTCGTATCAATGACAGCCCGGATGTGCACATTTCCAAAGTGAAGCACGATACGTCTATTGAGATAAACCAACAGGGAACTGAAGCGGCTGGCGTTACCACTGTGGATATAGGTGTAACTTCCCTTCCTGTTCCTTTTGGACCTAATTTAATGGTTGTAGACAGACCTTTCTTGCTTCTGATCCACCAGAGATTAGCGGGAAGAATCTTATTCATGGGAGCTATTAATGATCCTGTACAAGGAGAACTGTAATACAATACATAGAGATGCATCACCAAGGTGTGTCTCTACCTATTAGAGTTAGTTCATATGTAGAATTATGAATCTCCGCCTATGTATTGCACCATACGCACTCCTGTAGCACTAATGGTTTGTATAGCTATTGTCATAAAGGTCAATAGCAAAATAAAAAAGATGGTCCATCCAAAATACCAGATACTCTGATCGATCTTAAAAGAGAATGTATTTAGCCATTCTTGTGTGATAAGATAGCTGATAGGTAAGCCGATCAAAAGGGAAATGCTGATTAATATGAGGAAAGCCCCTGAAAGTAATTGAACGATTTGCCATTTACCAGACCCTAATACCTTTCGAATAGCTATTTCCTTAAGTCTTCGCTGAATCGTAAAGGAGGCAAATCCGTATAATCCGAGGCAAGCGATGAGAATAGCGATGGCTGTGGCATATTTAGCAAATGTTCCTATTCTGAGTTCTTCTTCATATAGTTTCTGATAATTCTCATCCAGATATTGATATTCAAAGGATAGGCCTGTTAGAAAATATTCCTTATATAATTGTTCTATTCGCTTAATCGTTGCCTTTCCATCATTTCCAGCGATGTTAACCATTATATTATCAGCAAATTCATCAGTAGTGAGCTTTAAGAATAATGGGCCAATTTTATTATATAATTTATCATAATGGAAGTTTTGAGTTACTCCTATGATTTCTGTCTTTTCTCCCCATAAGGTAATATGTTTACCTATAGGATGATCTATTCCCATGGCTTTGATGGCTATCTCATTGAAAATAATTTTCGCTGAAGTATCTGTCTGAAAACTTCTAGCATAATTTCGGCCTTCCTTCATTTCAATTCCCATCGTTTCCACAAAATCATATCCTACAGCCAGATTAGCAAAAAGCAAACGATGATCGGGATTCTTTCCCGGCCACTCTATTCCGGTCGTTGTCCCAAATTCTCCCATAATATGTTGACCAAAATTTGCTGCTTCTACTACTCCCGGCATATTCTTTAATCTCTGCAAAAAATCTTCTATTTCCTGATCAGTGATTGGGGTAGGTGCTCCACTTTTACTGCCTTTGAGGCCCATCTTGAACCAAATGAGTTGATCCTTGTGATATCCTAAAGGCTTTTGTTGGATTAGTTCTAATTGTTTATAAACGATAATGACCGAAGAAATGAGGATAGCTGCCATAGTAAATTGGAAAACCACTAAGGCTTTTCGTGTGAGTTCACTTGAAAGTCGCTTTGCTATTTTCCCTTTTAAAGCAAGTACAGGTCTAATCCCAGATAAATATAAGGCGGGATAGGAAGCTGCGAGTAGGATAGTAAGTATCATTAGGCCACATATTCCCCCTATCATCCATAGATTAAAGGTGATAGAGACCTCTTGACCGATCATATTTTTAAGTTGGGGAAGAAAACTAAGGACTAATACCAAAGCGATCCCAAAAGAAATGAAAATAGAGAGGGCTGATTCGACAACGTATTGAGAGATTAAGCTTGCTCTATTGGCACCAATCGATTTTTTTACTCCTATTTCCTTTAGTCTTGCCATTCCTTTTGCTGTAGACATATTGACAAAATTAACACAGGCCATGATGAGAATAAACAAGCCAATAAGGGAGAATAAATGAACATAACTAATCCTTCCTCCTGCAGGAAGTCCGTTTTCATATGTACCATACAAATATCTGTCTGAAAATAATTGGGCATAGAGAGTAGCATGTATCCGATCATCTTTTTGTTGGATCAGCTCTTTAATCTTGTGGTTAAATAATCGGATGTCAGTATCTTCTTTGAGCGTTACAAAAGTAAAGGGATCACTATTGTTCCATTCATGTAAATCATCAAATACAGTGAGAAATACATCCATATGAAATATGGCATCAAATTGAATGGAAGAATGGATTGGAGGAGGACTAAACACCCCTGAAATGCGATATAGGCCACCAAATTGGTCGTGAATCCATTCGATCGTTTTCCCTGTTACCTCTGTTGTTTGAAATAATTGCTTGGCTAAGTTAGTAGAGATAAGTACTGCTTTAGGATCATTGAGGGCAGTTTCTTTTTGGCCGGAAATGAGTTCCAATGAGAAGACTTCTAAGTAATCTTGGCTGGCGAATTGATGTTGAGACAAACATATGTTCTCGCCTCCGTTTGAAAGGATCATTTTCTCACCTTCAAACCAATCTGTAGGGATGACAGATACAGCGTGTTCTACTTCTGGAAATTCTGTAGCAAGTGTTTGAGCAAGGGGGCCTGGAGTATAAGGGAAAGTGCTAATGCCGTTTGGACGGGGATTATTTTGTATGACTTGGTAGAGCCGATCTGCTTTGTGGTGAAATCGATCCATCTGATAAGCATGATGAATCCAAAAAAATAGACTAAGACTACAAACCAATCCCAAAGAAAGACTGAGAATATTAATGAGAGAGGCAGTCGGATATTTTTTCAATAACCGAATAGCGATAAGTAGATAGTGTTTCAGCATAAAAGACTATTTCAAAGTGATCAGTAGTGACAAACACTTACAATGAGAGCTGGGGAAGCCAGAGGTTGGAACTAGGAAGAAAAATTAATAAATCATTATATATACATTCCTTAATATTAGGTAAGAGTTTAAGTCGATGACTTTTTTGTGTCATATAGCAATATCTCAATGAGAGTATTTCTTATGACAAGGATTGGGTATTTTGACTACTCATCGATTTTTATAATGAAGAAGCCCTCAAAGGCCATCCGACCTTTGAGTTTAGAAAATTATAAAGCTATTTCTTCTTCTTTGCCCAGTTATCTCTCAGTGTTACAGTTCGATTGAATACCAATTTCTCTGCGGTTGAATCGGGGTCGACCACAAAATATCCTTTTCGAATAAATTGGAATCTATCTTCAACTTGAGCATCCTTAACGCTAGGTTCTACAAATACATGATCATTTACTTCCAAAGAATGGGGATTCAAAAATTCTTTAAAATCCTTGTCTTTATGCCCATCCGGAGATTCGTCAGTAAACAAGCGATCATACAATCGAACTTCTACTTGCAATGCATGGGGGATAGAAACCCAATGTAGCGTTCCTTTTACCTTTAAACCACTCGTATCTGACCCGCTCCTGGATTCTGGGATATAGGAGCAGCGCAATTCCAATATTTCTCCCGAATCTGTATCCTTAATCACTTCATCGCATTGAATAATATAAGCTCCTTTTAATCTCACCATTCTTCCAGGACCAAGACGAAAAAACTTCTTAGGCGGTTGTTCCATAAAATCATCCTTTTCAATATAAAGTTGCTTTGAAAAGGGAATTTTACGACTGCCTCCATTAGGATCTTCCGGATTATTCTCAATCTCCATATACTCTACCTGATCTTCTGGATAATTAGTCAGTACAATTTTTAACGGATTTAGGACTCCCATAATCCTGGGGCAAATTTTATTCAGATCCTCTCTTACACTAAATTCTAGCAATGATAGGTCAATAATATTTTCCCTTTTAGCGATTCCTGCTCGATGGGCGAAATTTTTAATAGCCTCTGGAGTATATCCCCTTCTCCTTAAGCCGGAAATCGTTGGCATACGAGGATCATCCCAGCCATTGACAATCCCTTTTTCCACTAATTCAGCTAATTTTCGCTTACTGGTAACCGTATAGCCTAAATTCATTCGGGCAAATTCGATTTGCTGAGGTCTGGGATGAAATTCAGGCAATTGATCCAAAAACCAATTATACAATGGCCGATGAACCTCAAATTCCAGAGAACATAGAGAATGCGTAACCCCTTCTAAAGCATCACTTTGACCATGTGCCCAATCATACATTGGATAAATGTTCCATGTATCACCTGTTCTATGATGAGGTTGATGCAAAATTCTGTACATAATGGGATCTCTGAGATGCATGTTAGGAGAACTCATGTCGATCTTGGCTCTCAGCACCCGAGAACCCTCTTCAAATTCTCCATTTTTCATTCGTTCGAAGAGGTCCAGATTTTCTTCTACCTTCCTGTTCCTGTATGGACTTTCTATGCCAGGTGCTGTAGGAATCCCACGCATTTTCCGAATTTCATCAATGGGAGAATCATCTACATAAGCTTTTCCCGCTTTGATGAGCAGAACGGCATACTCGTACAATTGGCCAAAATAATCAGACGCATATAGTTCTTTTTCTCCCCAATCGTATCCCAACCACTCTACATCTCTTTTGATCGCATCCACAAATTCGGTACTTTCTTTCACCGGATTCGTATCGTCAAATCGCAAATTAGTTCTCCCCTGGTATTTTTCTCCTAAACTAAAATTTAATACAATGGCTTTAGCGTGGCCTATATGCAGGTAGCCATTAGGCTCGGGAGGAAAACGAGTGACAATATTGCTTGTTTTTCCACTGGCAAGTTCCTCTTCTATAATTATCTCTATAAAATTGAGCGATTTTTCTTCGGTAGTTTCCATAGATCGCAAATTTATGTAAACGACTTGAATTTATACAGTCCTGGGAAAAGCTATTTATAAATGTCCAAACAAGCTCTTAAGTTAAGCGTTTTCATAAATAATATCCTTTGCAATTAATATACGTAATACATGATCCTATGCGTAACATGCCTATCTTAAATATACTCTATTTGGCCATCTATGTAGTGGCGATCGTGGATCTGTCTGCTTGTCAGGCTCAATCCCAGGCAGAACAGGCTACCACAGAAACCTATTATTCTAATGGAAAGCAGAGTTATGATGGAATAGGAAAGTATTACATGGGAAGAGAGATTTCTCAGGTGATGGGACATCAAGGGGCAGCATGGTTAGAGCGTTCTGAAAGGGAAGAAGAAGAAAAAGTATCCCTGGTCATCGAGAATGTAGCAAAGGATATTACAAAAGAGGCGATAGTGGCAGATATTGGAGCAGGAACGGGATACTATGCTTTTAAGATTGCGGAATTAGTGCCAATGGGAAAAGTCCTCGCGGTGGACATTCAACCAGAAATGTTGGAGAAGATAGAAGAGAAAATAGAGAAGAATGGGATAGGCAATGTAGAAACAATCCTTGGGGAAGAGAAAGATCCAAAATTGCCGGAAGGAGAAGTGGATTTTGTGATGTTCGTTGATGTATATCATGAATTGTCCTATCCCAGAGAAATGATGGAGAACATTGTTAAGGCCTTAAAGCCGGGAGGTCAGCTATTGTTATTAGAATATAGAAAAGAGGATCCCAGTGTGCCGATAAAGCTCTTACATAAAATGACAGAGGCACAAGCGATCAAAGAAATGGAAGCGGTAGGATTTACTTTCGTAGAAAATAGAGACATGCTTCCCTGGCAACATTATCTGCTGTTCAAAAAATAGGTTTGTTGTTAATAATAAGTAGCTAATGGATCATACTCATTTAAATCTAATTGTGTAAATTGTATTTTACCATTGGATTAGAAGCCTAACAGATTAAGACAGAGCTTATGTGGATGGAATTACTCATATGGATTGGTTGCATTGGTGTGCTGGTGTTGGCGGTATTGTTATTTAGGCAAAAGAAAAACCACCAGGCAAACCTCATTTTAGGTATATGGGTACTCCTCATTCCTGTTCCCTTTTTGTTTAGAGCTGGAGTATTAGGCGATATTGTGCCAATTTCCCGTGAGTTGAATTGGGTGGGATTTACAGTGATTTTACTATTGGCACCTGTCTTATTCTTGTATGTCAGAGCATTAACTAAACCTACTACCTTATTGGGCTGGATAGATGGTCTTCATTTAATGCCAGCCATAATATATGTATCGGCCCATACATACTGGGAGAGCTATCCAAATGTCTATAGATGGATTGCGTTCAGCATACAAGCGTTCATTTATACCGCTGTAGCTTCATATTTACTTTATCAGCATCAAAAAACCATTCGAAATTATTTTTCCAATTTAAGTCCGGTTAATTTAAGGTGGGTTCAAATATTGATCATCATGTTATTAGGTATCGGTTTTTTGAGATCTTTTGAATCTACCATGCACTTTTCAGAATCTTCATGGAACGTATACCTGCTGATGATAGAGTATGTCAGTGTATTATTTATTGCCTATCTCATCAGTATAAAGTCTCTCCGCCAATGTGAGTTGACAAGACCTTCGGGGCATATTAACGGATATAAGCACAAAATGAACGTTCAGCACGGAATGGTACACAAAAAGTATTCTCCGGAATTGCAGAAAGTCATTCAAAAGATGGAGATAGAAAAGCCCTTCCTCCAGCCCGATTTAACCATTAGTGAAGTATCAGACAGCACTACCATTCCCGTTGCCAAATTAACTCATTTATTGACATCAGAATTACATCAGGATTTCTACCATTTCGTCAATGAATTCCGAGTAGAAGAGGCTAAGCGTCTGTTGTTATCCTCCAATGGACACGGAACAATGGATTTAAAAGAGATTAGTTTAAAGGCTGGCTTTTCTTCTGTGGATATGTTTGTTCATACGTTTAAAGCGCATACAGGACAAGATCCAAGGACCTTTTATCAACAATTAGAGATGGAGTATGCTTAATAGTTGAGCACTCCTCCTGCAGCAGTTTTCTCCCGCTTTATCAATTGTTCTGAATTACCTCTACGAAATATCCGTTAGGACTTTATCCTTTCGGTATAAAGAAGGGGAGAAATTTTCAAAAAAATTAAGATTTATAAGAACATAATACTACCTTAGCCGTTAGTTGCATATGTAACTATTTCAAGGAGTATGCTAGAAGGAGAACCATTCAGGCGATCTATGGGGGCATTGGTGGGGCGTGCGGCGAAAGTGATAGGTAAAGCATTGAATCATCACCTGGCCGAGACGGATTTAGATATTTCTCTGGAACACTTTATTGTATTGTGTCATCTGTATGAAGAGGATGGTCAGACACAGCAACAATTGGGAAATATAGCGGGAAAGGATAAAACCAGTGTAACTAGAGCGATAAATGGCTTAGAATCAAAGAATTTGGTTCTAAGGGTGCCAGATCAATTGGACAAACGGATTAAAAGAATATACCTTACAAATAAGGGAAAGGACATTAGGGAACAACTTAAAGGACCTGCTCAAAAAACTATTCATCTCGCTACCAGAAATATTCCTAAAGAAGATCTTGACATCTGTGGAAAAGTTCTGGAACAAATATACGATAATCTATATGAAGAATTTTGAATATTTAGTTACAGGTGTAACTAATTGTTTAATCTAAATTTAATCTGCAATTAATGTTGTCAATCTTATGAATAGACAAATATCCGTTATAGTTGCAATTGTGCTCCTCGTTATTGGAGCGGCAACGGCAAATTTCCTAAAGAGCCAGAAAGAACCCGCTGAGCGTAAGCCTCCTACCAGAGAGGATAAGATGGTGAAAAGTATCATTGTAAAAAACACTGCAGTTCAAGCTGAAATTGAAATTACGGGAAGACTCACAGCCAAGAATAGAATTGAAGTTTTTGCTGAAGTAGGTGGAGTATTATTACCTACAAATCCGGTATTTAAAGAAGGGAATTATTTTAAGAAGGGGAGTTCCCTCATTCGTATTGATGATGATGAACATAGGCTCAATCTTTTGGCGCAGAAAAGTAATCTTCAAAATCAAATTACCTTGATGTTGCCGGATTTGAAAACGGATTATATTGAAAGTTTTCCCCATTGGCAGAAATATATCAACGAATTCGATGTTGAGGAAGATTTGAAGCCGCTTCCCGAACACGTCTCAGAACAGGAGCAATACTTCGTTTCTGCCAGAAACATTTACAATTTATATTATACCATCAAAAGTTTAGAGGAACGTACTACAAAATATACGATACGAGCTCCTTATAATGGGGTAGTGGCACAATCTAATATTAATGAAGGGACTTTGGTACGAGTGGGGCAAAAGTTAGGCGAATTTATTGATCCGTATCGATATGAATTAGAAGCAGCTGTCAACGAGGATGAAATTGATTTTGTGGAAGTAGGGGATAAGGTGCAACTATATTCCGATAACATGAAGGGAAGTTGGCAAGGAACAGTAGGAAGAATTAGTAGTAGCGTAGAGCCTACTACTCAAACCATCAAAGTATTTATAGAGGTATCAGGAAAAGATTTGAGAGAGGGAATGTATTTGAATGCGAATATTAAAGGAAAAACGGTTCAGAATGCATATGTGATATCCAGAGATTTGTTAATAGATAATCACCAGATATTTATTATCAAAGATTCTGCTCTTACACTTCAGGAAGTAGAGCCGGTGTATGCTTCTGGCAACAGTGTAATTGTAAAAGGAATAACGGATGGAACCGAAGCCATGGCAGAAAATATTACTGGAGCATACAATGGATTAAAGGTGACCCCCTACATGGAGGATAATGTTTTGGAAGCTGAAGTCAATGAAGACCAGAGTAATAAGCCATAATTTTTCTTTGAAAAAGAACTAATTTCTTCACCTTCACAAAGGTTAGATATATATGAAAGGCCTAATCAATTATTTTATTAAGTATCCCATTTCAGGTAATGTACTTCTCTTCTTGATACTTGCTTTTGGTATCATTGGATTGATGAGTATGCGGAGTACCTTTTTCCCTGAGAATGAATCTAAGATTATTCAGGTACAGACCATATATCCTGGAGCATCACCAGAAGAGATAGAAGAGGGGATCGTTGCAAAAATAGAAGATAATCTGGAAGGATTAACGGGAATTGATCGAGTAACATCTGTCTCTAAAGAGAATAGTGGAAACATTACGATAGAAATTATAAGGGGGCAGAATATAGACATTATTCTACAGGATGTTAAAAATGCCGTGGACCAAATAAATTCATTTCCTGAGGGAATGGAATCACCCATTATTTTCAAGCTGGAAGTCTTGAACCGCGCTGTTAATTTTGCCATTAGCGGGGATGTAAGTTTGAAGACCTTAAAGCGATTTGCAAGGGAAATAGAGGATGATTTACTAGCACAGGATGGAATATCTAAAGTAGAACTGTTGGGTTTCCCGGAAGAGGAAATAGAAGTGGCAGTAAAGGAAAATGATCTTAGAGCATACAATCTCACTTTCGATGAAGTAGTAAGAGCGGTGGGACAGGCGAATATTGAAATAACGGGCGGAACCATTAAAGCCGAAGATGAAGAACTGCTTATTCGTGCAAAGACTAAATCATATTATGCCAAAGGCTTAGAGGACCTCGTCGTAACTACGCTTCCCGATGGTAGAAAAGTGAATTTAACTGATATAGGGACGGTTCGGGATATATGGGCAGATACTCCTAACAGAAGCTACATTAATGGAAAACCCGCTGTAAGAATTAATGTGAGCAATACCATTGAAGAAGATTTAATTGGTATTTCTTCTTTTGTAACAAACTATATCGATGAGTTTAATGAAAAGAATGATGTTGTCAAGGCAAGCTTGATAGATGATGGAGCCATTCTCCTAAATCAAAGGATAGATTTGCTCGCTAACAATGGTTTTATTGGATTCTTTTTGGTGATTTTATTATTGGCGATGTTTTTACAGGTTCGCCTGGCCTTTTGGGTCGCTATTGCCATTCCCGTTTCGCTATTGGGAATGTTTATGGTAGCCAACTTTGTAGGGGTGAGTATCAATGTTATTTCGCTATTTGGCATGATTCTCGTCATTGGGATATTGGTGGATGATGGGATTGTGATTAGTGAAAATATTTATTCCCATTTTGAGCAGGGTAAGTCCAGGTTCAGAGCTGCATTAGATGGGACCATGGAGGTAATACCTGCTGTGTTTGCTGCTATTGCCACAACAATGGTAGCTTTTGGAAGTTTTCTTTTTCTGGATGGTATTACTGGGGATTTCTTTTCCGAAATGTCTGTAGTAATTATTCTCACCTTATTATTCTCATTAATAGAAGGAGCATTCATTCTTCCGGGACACGTAGCTCACTCCTTGGTAAGGGAAGGAGGATCCCACGAGCATGAGCCCTATGCAGGAAATGGAGAAATAGGATTTAATCATGATGAAAAAGATATACAGACGAATGGAACACTAAGTGCAAACGGTACGCCGAAACAGCCAAATCGTGTGCAGGCTTTCTTCCTAAGTATACAAGATAGACTCTGGGGATTTATGGACTGGATGAAAGATCGCCTATATGCACCCATTTTGCGCTATCTGATGGATAATGTATTTCTCGGATTGGCCATTCCTGTTGTATTATTTATGATTAGTTTAGGATTGATTCAGGGAGGATTTGTAGAGACGACCTTTTTCCCAGTCATAGAAGGAGATCTTATCACTATTACGCTGGAAATGCCTGCGGGAACCAGAGAATTTATTACAGAGGAAAAATTGGATAAAATAGAAGCGGCAGTTTGGAAAGTGAATGAGCAATACAAATCAGAAAGAGCAGATGGAAAGGATGTGATCCTGATTGTCAATAAAAATCTCGGCCCTACGACCTATCAGGGAAATATGCTGGTCAAATTACTGGACAGTGAAACCCGCAATATTCGGACCTTAGAATTATCTGAAAGATTGAGAAAGGAAGTAGGGATCATATATGGTGCCGAAACCCTTACGTTTGGAGCAGCTAATCCATTTGGAAAACCTGTGTCCATCGCTATGTTTGGTAATAACCTTAACCAATTAGACGACGCGGTGAATGAGTTGAAGGGTAAGATGGGAGAAATGCCAGATTTAAGGGATATTACGGATACTAATCAGGAAGGATTAAGGGAAGTAAATCTCAAACTCAAAGAAAAGGCTTATCTATTGGGATTAACTCCACAAATTATTGCATTTCAGGTTCGTCAGGGATTCTTTGGAGCAGAAGTACAGCGCTTACAAAGAGGGGAGGATGAAGTGAAAGTGTGGGTGAGATACGATTTAACTGATAGATCCTCCATCGATAAATTGGAAGATATGAGGATTAGAACAGCTAATGGCCAAGCTTATCCTTTGAAAGAGGTAGCCGAATATGAAGTAGAAAGAGGAGTAATAGCTATCAATCGACTAGATGGGAAAAGAGAAATACGTGTAGAAGCAGATGTCGCTTCAGGAGATGTTTCTACTACTGAAGTAATCACTATCGTTACTGATGAATTACTTCCTCCTATTTTAGCTAAATATCCCTCGGTTTCTTTTTCTTTAGAAGGGCAGGTGAGAGAAAATGCTAAAACGGGAGCTTCAGCAGGAACAGTTTTCCCAATCGCATTGCTGCTTATAGTAACCATTATCATCCTCACCTTTAGGTCTTATAGCCAAACAATTGCAGTGTTGGCAATTATACCTTTTGGCTTTATAGGAGTTGTCCTCGGACACTTAGTGTTCGATAAACAAATCAGTATTCTTTCAGGCTTGGGGATTTTTGCACTAATAGGAATTATGGTGAACGATGCACTGGTATTGGTAAGTGCGCATAACAATCTCATTCAGCAAGGGAAAAAGTTTCGTGAGGCTTTATACGAAGCCAGTTTATCTCGATTCCGACCCATATTTCTTACCTCTATCACTACTATTGCAGGCTTAGGCCCTTTAGTATTTGAGAAGAGTTTCCAGGCACAGTTTCTCATACCAATGGCCTTGTCAGTAGCTTTTGGATTAGCAGTAGCCACTTTGATTATCCTCATTACACTACCTGTGATTCTGGTTATTACGAATCAGCTAAAAGTGATGTCAGTGGCGCTGTACGAAGGTAAAAGACCCGATCCGACTTCTGTAGAGCCAGCACTGGAAGGACGTAAAGGATATTCATTCCTTTATGTAGGCGTTATCCTGGCTTTCGTTGCCCTTATTGTATTGATTATGTCCTTTTTCTCCTAAGACTTATTCATTGAGCCTAAGCTCACTTTATTGTTGAAGTTAGAGAAGTATGTATATGAACTGTAAAATAAGCTTAACATATATCCTGATAGCTATAATCCCTGTAATTTCTACGGCTCAGGATACCCTTTCCTTGTCCACTGCGATTCAGTTGGCGCTGGAAAATAACTACGGAATTAAAGTTGCTGAACTTGATTATGATATCAGCGATAATAATGTCAATCCAGGAAATGCTGGCTTATTGCCCAGAGTCTCTTTTACAGGTAATGCTGGAATTAATGCTAATCAAGTATTCGATCTTACGCTGAATTTAGCAGGAGATCCCAGTGATCCAAATGCAGGCCCCAATGTCATAGATGCGAGTGGTGCTTCCAATAATCAATCTGCCTCCATAGGATTGACCTATACGCTTTTCGATGGAATGAACAATATTAACAACTTTCGAATATTGAAGGCGACTCGATTTTTAAGTAGTGCACAAGCCAGAGCCGTGATTGAAAATACTTTGGCACAGGTCATTTCCGCTTATTATCAGGTTGCCAGACTTACTAATTCCATGCGAATTCAAGAGCAAGCACTCGCTACTTCCAGGGATCGAATCGCACGAATAGAAAATCAGTTGGAATTTGGAAGCTCCAACAGATTGGCGGCGCTAAATGCGCAAGTAGATCTCAACACTGATAGCGCAAATCTTCAGACCTCCCGATTTAATCTGGAAAATGCTCAAAGAGACTTGAATTTTCTGTTGGGGATATCTATGAACGACATACAACCTGTCAGTCAGCAAACCGCTTTCAACGATGAGATCGTACTCGAAAATATGATAGAAATGGCTCAAACCCAGAATGCCTCTTTGATCGCAGCGAATAGAAGCTTGCAGGTAGCCAGGTTAAATGAACATGTCGCAGGAAGTACCAATTACCCCACTTTGGACCTTTCAGCTTCCTACGCCTACAACAGACAGGAAAATCCAGAGACGGCCTTTCAGCAACAACAGGAAATTTTGGGATTTACGGGAGGATTGACATTGACCTACGATATTTTTAACGGCTTTAGAAGAAAGATCAATAAGCAAAACGCTAAAATAGAAGTATCTAAAGCGGAGGAGCAACTAGACGAAACAGCAGCAGATCTAGAGCGAAATCTATCTAATGCGTATAATACCTATCTCAACAGCCTGAAAATTTATGAACTAGAACAAAAGAGTCTGGAAGCTGCCTTGGCCAACTTTGAGCGTACGGAAGAATCTTATAAGCTGGGTCAATCATCCCAAATAGAGTTTAGAGATGCTCAACTAAATTTGCTTAGAGTGCGGAACCGATTAAATGATTTGCGCTTTGATATCAAATTGGCTGAAGTTGAGTTGCTGAGACTTAGTGGGAATTTAGTCAAAGAAGATGGCACTTCTTCGCCTTAAGAAACTGTGGTGTCTCAGGTTTGATAGAGTGATTGTGAATTCCAACATCGTGATGCTCCAATATTTGAACGTCCTATTATTAGTCGCTTTCATCTCTTTTATTCGTTTGGGCAATAATTTGTCATAACGATCGGCTATTCTCCTTCATGCGATTGTTGAGGAAAATTTTGTGGATGAAATATCGATTTGTCGAGCATGTTACAAATTGAACGGAATTATTATGATTTATTGATGTTTATTCAGATGACAGCGTGAACAGCACAGCCAGGAAAATAATTGAACATGAGCACGAAGAACATTCTCATTGTAGAAGATGACTTGCAGATGATGGATTTACTGAATATACATTTGCGGGATCAGCAGTTTCATATTACTAAAGCGTATAAAGGAGATATAGGATTAAATTTAGCCCTTCAGCAGTCCTATGACCTGATTATCCTGGATGTGATGCTTCCCGAGGTTAACGGATTAGACATTTGCCGAGAACTCAGAACGAATCACGTATTCACTCCCATCATATTTTTAACTGCCCGTGGAGAAGAGATAGATAAAGTGTTAGGCTTGGAATGTGGAGCTGATGACTATATAACCAAGCCTTTTGGTATCAGGGAATTAGTAGCAAGAGTGAGAGCTTGCTTGAGAAGAAGAGAGATGCTGGAAACTTCTGGAGCAAGGGCTAAGAAGCTATTGGCTTATGGGGAGCTGGAAATTGATGAAGAAAAAAGATTGGTAAAATTAAAGGGACAAAGAATTGATTTGACGCCTAAGGAATTTGATTTATTATTGACCTTGGCCAATAATCCAGGGAAGAGTTATTCGAGAGAGAAATTGTTAGAATTAGTGTGGGGAACTAAATATAAAGGATATGGGCACAATGTGAATTCCCATATCAACCGGCTCAGGTCGAAAATAGAAGGAAATTTATCGGAACCTCGATATATATTAACCACTTGGGGAATAGGTTATCGCTTTGCTGACGTATGAATCACTATCTCAACCACTACAGAAACCAGGGACAAGCTAATACATTGTTTTGGCGATTAGTATTCTTCTTCTTCGGAATGCTGGTCGTTTTGGGATTTATCCATGTTTGGATCATTACCAATATCTCAGAGAATTACTTCCTTAAACGTCAACAACAGCTCAATGCTCCTATCGCTAAAGCTATGATCAAGGAAGTAGATCCTTACGTACAGGGAGAAATCCGGTCGGGTGCGCTTCATCAGGTGATGCATGCCATGATGGCTGTTAATCCGGCAGTAGAAGTATATTTTCTGGATACTTCGGGTTACATCATGGAATATGTGGTTCCCTATCATACAGTACAATTAGAACAGGTAGATCTTGAACCCATCCACACTTTTCTGGAGACCCAGGGAGAAGAACTAATTAAAGGGCAAGATCCAAAAAAACCCAATGAACCTACTATATTTTCTGCTGCCCCTGTCTTCGATAAAGATTCAACCCAATTAGAGGATTCTACGCTGGTTGGCTATGTGTATATCATTCTCCAAAGTGTAGAATACAGTGAAATTAAGCAAAATCTACGAGATGAATACTGGATGGAGTTGGGAGGAAATAATATTCTTTTAACCTTGGCAGCAGCATTATTAATTGGGATTGCCATATTTTGGTTATTAACCAGAAATCTTCGCACCATTATTCATACGGTAAAAAGATTTAAAGAGGGGGATCAGTCTGCACGTATTCCGGAAAGTCAACAAGGGGAGCTCAGAGAATTAGTGACTACCTTCAATGAAATGGCAGAGGAGGTTGCCGGCAACTTTAGAAGAAAGGAGAAATTGGAGAAATTGCGGAAGGAATTACTCGCTAATGTTTCTCACGACTTACGTACGCCTTTGACCATTATCAATGGATATGCAGAGACCATTTTGTTAAAGAATGGCCATTTATCAAAAAAAGATGTCGACCAATATCTGGAGAAGTTATTGGAAGCTGTAGGTAAAATGGATAGGCTTATTTCCGAGTTATTCGAATTATCTAAACTCGATGCGGATCAAATCCAACCTTATATAGAGCCTTTTGCTGTGGATGAATTAATTCAGGACATTGTACACAGTTATGAAATTGTATCAGAAGATAAGGAGATTACGATCTTCTTTGAACAACCTTCTCGGGCAAATGTGATCGTCGCTGCAGATATACAGTTGATTGATAAAGTGATTCACAATCTCATAGACAATGCCTTCAAGTATTCAGATGTAGGAGGAGTGATTAGTATAAGGATTCAGGCTTTGGTAGGGCATGTCGAGATCCAGGTAGCCGATAATGGAATAGGGATTCCTGAAGAAGATCTGCCTTATATCTTTGACCGATATTATAAATCTTCCCATCAACAGCATATGGATAGACAGGGAACTGGCCTCGGTCTCGCCATTGTCAAAAAAATCCTACAACTACATCATAGCCATATTTCTGTATCTTCTACCCCGGGAGAGGGAACGGTATTTACATTTTCTTTACCCCTTTTCCATCATTAAATGATCATTTCCATTCCTCGATAAACGCCTGTTTTTGCCCGATTTTAACGGAAAAGCTAAAAAATTGTTATGCATGTCATATAAAAAAAGCTATATGATCCTGTGATAACCAATCTTTTTTATTTTTTTTGCCCTACTTTTAGCAGTTAGTTTGAAAACTCGAAGGGTATGAGTTTGAGTTTTCGGGCTGAATCAACATGCTATTATTCACCTACGAATCAAAGCCTATAAGGAACGCAACACATGATACTCAAACCATCTAAGTTAAAGGATACGTTGTTCAATAAGATCCATCAGAGTTATTTAATCTATAACGCTTGTTGGGAAGATCCACAATGTGATAGACATCTGCTTGAAATACAGCCAGATAGTAGGATTGTGATGATCACTAGTGCTGGTTGTAACGCATTGGACTACTTGTTGGACGATCCCAGGGAAATTAACGCCATAGACGTTAATCCGAGACAGAATGCTTTACTTGATTTTAAGTTGGCCCTGTTTAGATATGGAGATTTTGAGTATTTGTATAAATTTTTCGGTGAAGGCGTATATGACCAATGCCAATCCTTCTACAACTATTACCTAAAACCCTACATGGGAGATTATTCTCAGAAATTCTGGGACAAGAAAATTTCCTATTTCAACGGCAGAGGATGGAAGAAAAGCTTTTACTTCAATGGAACCGCTGGCGTATTGGCACGATTGATTCTCTCCTATCTCAATTTTCGTCCTTCTCTATACCAACAAATTAAAGAATTTCTCACTGCAGATAGCCTGGAAGAGCAACAGGAGAGGTATGAAGAATTGGAACCACGCATTTTCTCCAAGCCGGTCAAATGGATGCTCAACAGGCACAGTACTATGTCATTAGCCGGAGTTCCTCGTGCCCAGCAGGAGTTGATCATCAAGAAATACGAAGATGAAGGAATTGCCGGATATATCATGGACTGCTTTCGTCAGGTGTTCTGCCAGATTCCTATCCGCGACAACTACTTTTACTACGTCTATCTCAATGGCAAGTACTCCGAAGATTGTTGCCCCAGTTATTTAAAGGAGCAAAATTTTGATACCATTCGCTCTCGTGCGGATCGGATCAATCTACATACTACTTCCATGAGCCAATACTTAAAAGAAAACCCTGGCGTTTACAGCCATTATGTATTGTTGGATCATCAGGATTGGTTAGCGGCTCATAATGTTCCGGCCTTGGTAGAAGAGTGGGAGTTGATTTTAGAGAATAGCGAACCTGGAACCAAGATATTAATGCGTTCAGCGGCAAATGAAATAGATTTTTTCCCAGAGTTTGTGCTGGACCGGGTACATTTTGAGAGAGATAAAACGGAAGAACTTCATGCGCAGGATAGAGTAGGGACGTATGGAAGTGTTTATCTGGGGATTGTGAAATAAATATTGTACATTTTCGTATGACGAAGCTCTCTGATACCTTTTTAGAAAAGCAGACCGATAAAATGGATCGTTATTATGCGTTCCATTCCAGGATTTATGATGCTACTCGTTGGACCTTTTTATTTGGTCGCGATGAATTGATCAAATCTTTGCCATTCCAATCTAATGAGTCTTTTCGATTGCTGGAAGTAGGCTGTGGGACGGGTTACAATCTCATGCGGCTCCACAAACAGTATGTTAATGCGCACTTAACGGGGCTGGATATCGCCAAGCCGATGTTGGTGAAGGCAGAAAAAAAGTTTCGGGATACTTCTGCGGAGGTACAATTTGTTCACGCTCCTTATCATAGCGATTTACATTGGGCAGGGCCTTTTAATGCCATTGTGTTTTCTTATTCACTGAGCATGATTAATCCGCATTGGAATGAGCTGATCGATACGGCTTATGAGGATTTATGTCCTGGGGGAGTGATTGGCGTGAGTGATTTTCATGATAGTAAGATGGGGTGGTTTAAGCGTTGGATGGGAGTGAATCATGTGCGGATGGATGGGCATTTGTTGGCCTATTTGAAGAAGAAATTTCATACGGTGGAAGAGAACGTGGTTCCTGCATATGGGAATGTGTGGCAGTATATGATGTATATAGGGAGGAAGGAATAGGTGAGAGAGATTTTGTGCCAATGATGCGTGCATGGGCGTGGGAGAAAAGGCGAAGATGGCTGAAGGGGTTAGTCTGGATGAGTGGGAGGATAGGCGCTAAGACCGAGCCGATAGGTGAGCCCGGAAGACATCGGTCAGCGTGCTGCTGACGCCCCAAAAGAAGAAAGCCTACTTGAACATCTTAACCTATTATACTAAATTTATGGCAATATAGCGATAGAAGCTTTCCGCATGTCCAACGAACAAGCAAGAGATTTAGTACATATTGCTCAACGGAGAAATAATCATGTCCTAGCCATTGGGATAGATGAGTATGCTGACTTTCCGGCCTTAGAGAACTGTCAGTTGGATATTGCTGCTTTTATAGAGGTATTATTGGAGCAGTATCAATTTGACACATCTCATGTCACTACTTTATTTAATGCAGATGCGACCCGTAATAATATCCTAAATTCTTTCGAGCGATTGTCAGAGCAGTTAACGGATAAAGATAATCTGCTTATTTATTTTGCCGGACACGGATTTTATCAGCGGCGGAATAGCATGGGATTTCTGGTGCCAACGGATGCTAAAAAGGAAATGGTTCCTTCATTGATCTATAATTCCACTATTAAGGATTATATCAGTAGAATAGGGGCGCATCACATTTTCCTGATGGTAGATAGTTGTTTTTCCGGAGATTTTATTTTGCGAAGTGATCATGAAAAGGTAGAAGGCATAGAACAATTTGCAGAGCGGGTAGATGCGCATCCTTCCAGATATGGATTAGCCGCAGGTAGGATTGAGAAAGTGTCAGATGGGGTCATCGGTAATCATAGTCCTTTTTCCAAGAGTGTGATTTCCTTTTTGAAGAATAATCCCGCCAAGCAGTTTCCCGTCTCGGAGTTGATTCAGCATGTCAGTAAGCAGGTTACGTATAATGCAGATCAAACGCCTATTGGAGGGATCCTAGTAAAGACAGATAATCAGGGAGGGCAATTTGTCTTTAAAAAGAAAGACCGAAAAGCTAGTCAGCCCAAAAAGGAAGAGATTGATCCTTTACAACAAGATATAGCTGCTTGGAGAATGGCTAGACGAAAAAATACATTGGAAGGGTATCGGGCTTATTTGGATGCTTTTGGTCAGGGAGATTTTGTTGTTGAAGCAGTAGCACTCATCGAGCAATTGGAACGTCAAACGAGGCAACAACGAGAATTGGAGATGTGGCGGCAAGCAAAGCAAGCAGATTCTCTGGAGGTGTATCAAGATTATTTGAATGCTTTTCCGAAGGGGGAGTTTTATTTTCCTGCTCAACGAGCGATCAAAAGAATAGAAAGAATTCAAGCGAAGAAAGTTGAAGAGGAATTGAGGCAAGAAAAGCTGCGTTCCTGTTTACATGAGGCAGAACAATTATTTGAGGAGAAGGAATATAAGGAAGCGATTGATTGTTGGGAGGAGGCGTTAATCTTGGTTGATGGAGAAAAAACGCACGAGATCAGGGATAGGATTACGCAAACTAAACGAGAGATCTATAGGACGAATAAAGTAAATGACTTATTAGCAGAGGCGGACCAATTAAAAAAAGAAAATGAATTGGATAAAGTAATAACCTGCCTAAAGAAAGCCTTAACGTTAGCGAATCAGGAAGAGATGGTATTTATCAATAGATTTATCACAGAAACGGAAAAAGCGATTAAAGATAAAGCATCGAGGAATAGGGGAGCTACAAAGGCTAATAAGACTAGACCTTTAAAGGATGAATCCCCATTGAAGGAGCTAGGCATTGAAATGGTGAAGGTAGAAGGAGGATTACTGACAAGGGAGTACAAGACCGAAGTAATAGAAAAAAAGTTATGGGGTTTGCTTAAAGATAGTAGATCGGTTACTCGTTACTTTGATGTTAAATTATCTGATTTTGAGATAGGAAAATATCCGATTACTCAGGCTCAATGGAAAGCAGTGATGGGAACTAATCCGAGTAAATTTAAAGGTTGTGATCAATGTCCGGTAGATAGCATTTCTTGGAATGATGTACAGGAATTTATTCAAAAGCTAAATGAACGAACAGATGGGCGCTTTTCTTTGCCTACAGAGGGGCAATGGGAATATGCTGCCCGAGGAGGAATGTTAAGCAAAGCTTATAAGTATGCTGGAAGTAATAAGTTGGAGGAAGTTGGATGGTATGCTGAAAATTCTAATAGAAGTACTCATCCAGTAGGTCAAAAGCAGCCCAATGAATTGGGGATTTATGATATGAGTGGAAATGTATGGGAGTGGTGTGAGGATTGGTACAGTGGGACTTATTATCAGGAATGTGATAAGCAAGGGATTGTGGAAGATCCTAAAGGACCAAAAAACGGGAAGTCTAAAGTGGTTCGTGGGGGCTCGTGGACAACCTCGATAGACTATTCGCCGCGTCTCCTATCGCAACAGCTAGCCATCCGGTCATATTCGTAGTCACTTCATTATCGGGTTTCGTCTCTGCTGGCACCAGCCCGAAGGGCTTACCCCCTAACCCTCTTACCCCAAGCGTCCTGGGATATTCGCGAGCGAAGCGAGCGACGACATGTTGTGTAGATGTATTTGACTTGGCAACATCATTTCCCTTTTCTCTGCAAGGACATATGCGTAATAAGGAAACATCCCTGGTCTGAAACACCGTAGCCCTCATCACAATAAATCCACGATTTATACGTGATCATCTTACATTTCCATAAGAAGGGTAGGGCTTAGGAGAGCTATTGTTTCACCCGCCTATACGATATCTACCCCCCATTTCTCCTAAGCATTGTGTAGGGTTGATGACGTATGATTTCATGGAAAAATTTCAAGGCAAGTATCGTATACCCTCTGCGAGGGCACCCTTCTGGGATTACGGCAGAGATGGAGCTTATTTTGTAACCATTTGTACAAAATATAGGAAGCATTATTTCGGTGAGGTCGTAAATCAGCGTATGCAATTATCAGCTATCGGGAAGATCGCTGATGAATGTTGGCTAACTATTCCTAAGATTTATCCTTTTGTTCGGTTGGGTGTTCATGTGGTCATGCCGAATCATGTACATGGGATAATTATTATAGATAAACAAGAAGAGGAGTCTGCTCCACGATCAGCGCCTGTTCGTTTACCCCAAAATACCTTTGGCCCTCAGTCTCGGAATCTTGCTTCTATTATTCGTGGATTTAAAGGGAGCGTTACCAGAGAGGCGAGAGAGATGGGGATTTCATTCGCTTGGTTGCCCCGGTATCATGATCGAATCATTAGGAATGAGCAAGCTTATCATACGATTTCTCGGTATATCGTAAATAATCCTGTTAATTGGAAAAAAGATAAGTTCTATCGCTAAGAGGAGACGTATGGTCGTGAGTCTTTTACCCTCCCCTGAGTCGTAGGCTGGGGGGAGGCCAGCCATACTATTCGCACTCGGTAGCTGGCGATATCGCGACCTTCGTTTTTGAGACGCATTATCATACGTCTTTACAGCCACCGCACTCCCCCTCGCCTGAGTCGTAGACTAGGATGTGGCTAGCCATACTTTTCGAATCGCAGATACCAGGGATATCCCAACACTTCGCAAAGTTCGATGTATAGACGCATGATAATGCGTCTCAAACGCTCGCTCCTCGCAAACGCTTCCTCTTCTCAAACGCCCGCTCGCTCCTCTTCTCAAACGCTCAAACGCTCGCTCTCTTCTCAAACGCTCGCCCTCGTCGTCAAACGCTCGCTCCTCTTCTCAAACGTCTCAAACGCTCGCTCCTCTTCTCAAATCGCTCCTCGTCTCAAACGCTCGCTCCTCTCCTCAAACGCTCGCTCCTCGCTCGCTCCTCTTCTCAAACGCTCGCTCCTCTCGTCTCAAACGCTCGCTCCTCTTCTCAAACGCTCTCCTCTTCTCAAACGCTCGCTCCTCTTCTCAAACGTCTCAAACGCTCGCTCCTCTTCTCAAACGCTCGCTCCTCGTCTCAAACGCTCGCCTCTCGTCTCAAACGCTCGCTCCTCGTCTCAAACGCTCGCCTCTCGTCTCAAACGCTCGCTCCTCGTCTCAAACGCTCGCCTCTCGTCTAAAGCGTCTCCTCTCTAACCCTACTCATCCTTCAGCGTATCCGCAGGATTCAACTGCGCAGCCCTCACCGCAAAAAAGCCCGTCGTCAAAAAGGTAATCAACGAAATCCCTACAAAAGCTGCTATAAATATCAGAAAATTGATGCTCGTATGATAAGTGAAGCTTTCCAGCCATTGACGCATGAGGTACCAAGCCAATACAAAGGCGGGAATCGTCGCAAAAAGTACTAACCATAGATATTCCCTCGTCATTAAGCCCAAAATATCTCTCGTTTCAGCCCCCAGGATTTTTCGGACACTGATTTCTTTAGTACGCAAAACGGTTACATAGGAAGCTAAACCTAGCAATCCCAAAATCGCGATCAAAATCGCCAAACCAGAGAAAATCATAAAGATCATGCCTCGCTTTTCATCTTCCTCATACTGGCTTTGGAACTCTTCATCGATAAAGTAATATTCAAAAGGCGTAGTAGGAAAGAGCGACTGCCAATCCTGCTCTAACGAAGCTAGGGTTTCCGATAATTGGCTTGTTTCCATCTTTACTAATCCCAATCGATTATTAAAGCGAGGAAGAACGATGATAGGATCTATAGGATTGTACAAGGATCGATGGTGATAATCTTTAATAACCCCCACTACTTTCATAAAGGGAATAGTATCTTGCGCTTCGCCTGAATAGAATTTAATTCGTTTACCGATAGGTTCTTCCCAGCCCATTCTTCTGACCATCGCTTCATTGGCCAGTACAGCTAAGGTAGAGTCGGTAGAAAATTCTCTGGAAAAGCTCCTTCCCTGGACAATGTCTAATCCTATCGTCTCTACATAATCAAAATCAGCTCCATAGAAATCCACCCCTCTATCATCAAACGAACCATCATTTAGCTCTATATTCATCACATTTTTGGGATAGCCATCTCCCGGAGCTGTCGAAGCTGACCCTACTGAGGTTATCTCTGGATGATTTAAAAAGGAAGAACGTAGGACAGGCCATTTCTCCCGTTGTTCCTGAAAAGTAAAAGGAATCGCTAATACCTGCTCTTTATCAAATCCTAAATCTTGCGTCTTTACATAATTCAACTGCTCATAAATTATCCCCGTCCCGATCAACAAGAACAAGGACACAGCAAATTGAACCACGACCAACAACTTTCTCAATGGATTTTTCGCAGATCCTTTGGCATATTTCCCCTTTAACACAGCTATAGGTTTAAAGCCCGATAAGAAAAAGGCGGGATAACTTCCTCCTAATATCCCCACCAAAAACACAATACTCAATAAAGCCAGTATGAAAGGACCAGAACGCAGCATACTCGTATCCAGTTGTAAGTCCAGCATGCTGTTGAAAACCGGAATGAGTAGCCAAATAAGTCCAATGCTGATCATAAGCGCCAACAAAGTGACAACGACAGACTCCACTAAGAATTGGGCGATTAATTGCCAACGATAAGAGCCTAATACTTTGCGAATGCCCACTTCTAAGGCTCTTTGGGATGATCGGGCGGTAGATAAATTGATGAAGTTGATGCTGGCGATGATCAACATAAACAGACCAATCGCAGAAAAAATATAGATATATGAAATATTTCCCGTAGGCTCGGGTTCCGCTTCAAAATTAGAGTGAAGATGGATGTCGTATAAATTGATCAGTTCGTAATGGATCTTGATATTCAGTGCTTCGAAGATCGGATTTACGTGTTTTTCAATAATTCCCTCTAATTTTTCCTCGAAAGCTACCGCCTGATCCGCTGAATGTAATAATACATAGGTGTAAATATTGAATCCACCCCAATTAGTATTAGCGTATTGTGGATGATTACTGGCTGACATTAACGCAGTTGCAATCAAGTGAGATCGATTCGGCATATCTTTGTAAACACCCGTCACTTTATAGGTATCTTCATTATCTATTTTTAATTGTTGGCCCATAGGATTTTCCGTGCCAAAAAACTTCTCGGCCATACTCTGGCTTAACACGATACTATTAGGGGCTTTCAGTGCTTCGTTAGCTTCTCCAGTTACCAGATCGAAGGTGAATATGTCGAATACGGTACTGTCTACAAAGTAAAAGTCCTCTTCCACAAAGTTTTTATCCCCGATTTCTACATTGGAAATACCATTAGGGAAGAATCGGACATACTCCTCTACTTCTGCAAAATCCGTTTTCACCGTTTTTCCTACGGGAAATTGAGTGACGGCCCAACGAAATGCATTATCGGGTTCTCTGATATCTGAAGAAATCCGAAAGATGCGTTCCCCCCTTTCATGATAAACATCGTAACTCGTCTCATAACGTACAAACAAAAAGATCAATAAACAGGCGGTAATACCTACTGTCAGGCCCAGAATATTGAGTAGCGTATATCCAGGTTCTTTCTTGATATACCGAAGTGTAGTGGTAACATAGTTCCGAATCATACTTATATGATGTGAATTGATAAGGAAAAGTTGCAGCCGAAGCGTAATTTTTTGAGTATTGATGAGATATATGAGAGGGTAAGAGGTGTGCCAATGATTCAGGAAAAAGTACGCTTCATTGGTACAATATATTCGATCCTTTGTTATATTATTATCAATCTATACTGATGAATAAATGAAAGAAAATGGCTTAAACAATGAGGTGGCTGATTGGCTCAAAAATCTGGAGCGTGAAAGTTGGCACCTGGAACTGTTACTTTCGGGATTTAGCATTTTTTTGCTCGTGCAAGGGAGGATGGCGTTAAATGAATATGGATATATCTTTATTCATTCGGACAGTGCTAGTTCGGGCTTTCTTCCTGGATTAGCAGAGATGGTGACATTTATTGTTCTCTTAATATCTAGTAAATCTATTGATCTATTTATTATTTTTTTGTTGGCACATTTGCTGACTAGAGGCTTTTGGATAGGAGCGTTAGGATTGAGATCGGTTCAAAATAAGTTAGAAGTAGAAGAGTTAGGATATAACGCCTTTTTTACGGAGAAGCTGAAACAGAGAACGATTAGTCTGGATCAACTGATTGTCCGCTTGGATCTAGTGTGTAGTGCTATTTTTGCTTTTACCTTTCTCGTAATCAGTATGTTGGTTTCCTTCGTGATCTACCTGATTCCGCTGGCGATTGTGTCTTCTATATTCGAAGAAGATCCTGTTTGGTTGGGCTGGTATATTGAAATACCTTTATACATCTTTTTAGCTCTCTACCTCATTACTGGGTTCATCTACTTCATAGATTATGTAACTTTGGGCTTTTTTAAAAGCTGGAATTGGATCAAGCGATTTTATTATCCGATTTACAGATTTTACAGCTTCCTCACCCTTTCGTTTATCAGTAGAAGTATATATTACTCATTGATCAATCGCTTTTCTAAAAAGGGCGTTTGGGGAATATATGGAGCCTTAGTGTTGATTTATTTAGCCACTCATCCCTATTTCTATAAAACCTTTGACATATATCCAGAGGATGATTACGATTTAACTATTACTTCTGCTCATTATCAAGATGAGCGTTCTCCGGATAGATTCGTCCGTCGAATTAGCATCCCTTCCAGATATATTAATGAACCGCATTTCGAATTATTCATTGTTTACTCCATGGACGATGATGAACGCATACAACGTCAGTGCCCTGGTGTTGAACCCAGACATAGGAAGGAGTTTAGGATGCTTACCTGGAACTTCAAAGGAACCATTGGAAACATGATTTCTTATGGATCTGGTGTTGAAGGATATGATATAGAAGAAATAGAAACATTGGCAAGTTGTATGGGGAGCATTTACGAAATTAGGGTCAACGGATGCTTATACGAAGAATTGGACTATTATTTTTATAAATATCCCACTACCAAACAAAAAGGGTTATTGGTGCCAATGTCTACGAAGGACTTTTTAGACGGTGCCAATGTATTGGAAGTGAGAAAGATGAGTGAAGATAGTACGGAAGGATTTGAACCGTATGTTCGTACATTGTTTTGGTATAAGCGAGAGAATTAGTGCCAACAGATCAATAATTCCGCCCATCTTATTCAGATAAACGGAATTTTCTCTCAGTTAAGCAATGAATATGGAAAAGATGAGGTTAGGCCAACCCTAACTTTGTCTTTAAATCTGCGAGAAATTGTTTTTCTCCTTCACTCACGCGCTCTCCGCCAAATCCTAAAAACCCTCCTTCTTTAGATGCTTCTGCTACTTTGGTCGCGATGCTGTAAATCCACTCTTTAAATTCTTTCGTTTCCTGATCGGAAGCACTTGAACCTAATATTCCCATCACCTTTTCCGTTTCCCCCATCACCATACCCAAAAGTTCATCAGACTTTTTGATTCCCTGAGATTTGATTTTTGCCATAGCTGTTTCCTGCTGGGATTTGAGTAATTCTTTACCCGCTTTAGCATCTTCTTTACTTGGTACTAAGGCTTTCACAAGAGAATTATTTGGAAATTGTTCCAGCCCTTCCATCAATCCTGAAACGCTGGCCATCGCTTCTTTTAAGGTGCCAAAAAGACCACTTCTTCCAGCACTGGCAGCAGCAGATCCTATTAAAAGAGGAAGAGAATTGACGACTTCCCAATCTGCATCTGAAAATTGTTCGGGTTTTTGCATGATGAATATTGTTAAATGGTTGTTTATGATTAGAGAATATAGGATAAATTTAAATAGTATATATTACGTAGTCATTAAACCCAAACGAACAACATTTACATGACAGCAGATCATTATATCGAACAGGCTGTAACCTATGTGAAGGAAGAGTTGGCAGATGCCGAAGGAGGGCATGATTGGTGGCATACATACCGCGTGTGGAAATTAGCCAGGAGAATATCCGAAGAAGAACAAGTGAATCAACTGGTAGTAGAATTAAGTGCGATCCTTCACGATGTGGCGGATGCTAAATTTCATGATGGAGACGAAGAGATAGGGCCTGTAAAAGCGCGAACATTTTTGAAGAACATAGGGGTCTTGCCTGAAATCTTCCAACATGTAGAAAAGATTATTCGACATATGTCTTTTAGAAGTGATCAAAAAGGCTTTTTTTCTCCTGAATTGGCTGTCGTTCGAGATGCAGACAGACTTGATGCACTAGGAGCTATAGGGATAAGCCGAGCATTTAATTTTGGTGGCTTTGTAAATAGTCCCATCCACAATCCATATCAGCCTCCTAATCTGAGCATGTCTAAAGAAGAATATAAAAAGCGAAAGGGAACTACCATAAATCACTTCTATGAGAAATTGTTACTATTAAAAGACCTGATGCATACCCGAACAGGAAAACAATTAGCCATAGAAAGGCACCGATTTATGGAAGAATACCTGGAGCGCTTCTTAAAAGAATGGGATGGGTTAATGTGATGGTTCCTTCCATGCCTGATATAATATTTCAATAGGATGTAAAGCCTTTCGCCGGGTTCCATCCCAAATTTGGTGCCTACAACTCGTTCCCGCAGCCGCTATGAGGGTTTCTTTGTCTGCTTTTCTTACCGCTGGAAATAATACTAACTCTCCTATACTCATGGAAATGTCGTAATGTTCTTTTTCGTAGCCGAAGGAACCTGCCATTCCACAACAACCCGATGGAATAACCTCTACTTCATAATGTTGAGGAAGGCTCAGACAAGAGACAGCTGAATCGAGACTGGAAAGAGATTTTTGGTGACAATGTCCATGAAGCAGAATGTGTTTGGGCGAAGCGGAGAATTGATCGGGATCTATGTTTCCCTTATTTATTTCTTTTGCGATAAATTCTTCAAATAAGAATGCATGTTTCGTGAGTTTTTTTGCTGCCGCTTTGTAGTCATCAATCACCAGCCTGGGATATTCATCTCGGAAACTCAGGATGGCAGAAGGTTCTACCCCCACAATAGGAGTATCCTCATTGGCCAACATCCTAAACGCTTCAATATTATACATCGCACTTTTTCTAGCCTCTTTCAATAGTCCTTTTGACATATGTGCTCTTCCACTTTCAGCATGGGGAGGCATAGCTACTGTATATCCCAATCCACTCAGTAATTCTATCGCCATTTTCCCTATATGTGCATCATTATAATTGGTAAATTCATCACAAAAGAAATATACTGCTCCCTTAGAGGAACCATTGAGCTGAAATTTCTTTTTATTTTTTTGATACCATTTGCGAAGAGATTGCTTGTGAAGGGTAGGCATACTTCTTTCAGCCGCTATTCCAAGAATGCTTTTCAACATTCCGGATGATAGTGAATTAGTCAGAAAAAAGTTACTGATAGAAGGAATAATAGATGCGAGTTGATTGATTTTTCCAATATTAGCGATCGCTCTGGCTCTTAATGGCACCCCATGTGTTTGGTAATATTGATAGAGAAATTCAGCTTTTAGGGCCGTCATATCTACATTGGAAGGACATTCTGCCGTACAGCCCTTACAAGATAAACATAGATCCATCACCTCATAAATTTCAGCATGGCTAAATGGATTTTCTCGATGGGATCTGGTAAGGAACTCTCTCAGAATGTTAGCTCTCGCTCGGGTAGTATCTTTTTCCTGACGGGTAGCCATATAACTGGGACACATAGTGCCTCCGGAGAGCTGAGATTTACGGCAATCTCCAGAACCATTACATTTTTCTACAGCTCTTAAAATGCCTTGGGTTTCAGAGAAGTCGAGAATCGTATCAAAAGTGCGTGTTTCTTGTTCTGGCTCATATCTTAAATGAGTATCCATAGGAGGAGCAGACACAATTTTTCCAGGATTAAAGATAAATTTAGGATCCCATATTTTTTTGATTCGTTCCAATAGGGCATAATTCCTGTCTCCAATCATCAAGGGAATAAATTCTGCTCTCACTCTTCCATCTCCATGTTCTCCACTCAATGATCCCTGATATTTTTTTACCAGTTCTGCTGTTGATTTCCCTATTTCCCTGAAAAGAGCGACATCTTTTTGTTTTTTAAGGTTGAGGATAGGGCGTAAATGCAGCTCTCCAGCACCAGCGTGCGCATAGTATACGGCTTGTTGGCCATACCCCTTCATCATTTCAGTAAACTCCTCTATATATTGAGGGAGTTCGTTCACATCTACCGCTGTATCTTCTATTACTGCTACCGGTTTTGCATCTCCTTCTATATTGGACAATAATCCCAATCCCGCTTTTCGAAGGTCCCATACTTTTTTTATGTCCTTACCAAAAATTCGAGGAAAGGCATAGCCTAGATTTTGGGAATTAAGTGATTGTTCAATGTGGTTCAATTGTTGATTCACCTCTTCCTGACTTTCCCCTCCAGCCTCAATAATTAATACTGCTTCGGGCTCACCTTCCAGAAAAAATCGGTATTGTTGGTACATCAGATTTCCTTTGGTACAGTCCATGACAATCTTATCCATGAGTTCTACCGCTCTGGGTTGCTGATTCATGGTAGAGGGAACTGCGGCTAGTGCTTCAGACACTGAAGTAAAGTGCGGGCAAATCAATCCTATATGCGTGGGAGGAAGAGGGTCTACGTGTATTTTTATTTCGGTGATAAATGCCAACGTACCTTCAGAACCAGCAAGGAGTTTCCCAAAGTTGAAGGGCGTTCCACCTTTTGTAAATATTTCGCTTGCTAGTAATACATCAACTGCGTATCCTGTATTTCTTCTGTGTATTTCAGGTTTTGGGAAGTGTCTTTTTATTTCTTCAGCCTGATCTTTCCGTATCAATTCTTCTTTAATGTGCTTGTATATTTCCCCTTCCAACGAATGTAACCTACACTTTGCTTCAAATTCGTCTGGAGTGAGATCTTGGAATACCACTTTACTTCCATCACTTAAATAAGCCTCAATTTCCAATACGTGATCTCTGGTGGTTCCGTAAACAATAGAATATGATCCACATGAATTATTTCCTACCATCCCTCCTATCATGGCTCTGTTAGCAGTAGAAGTATTGGGGCCGAAAAAAAGTCCATGAGGTTTCAAATAATGGTTAAGCTCATCTCTTACTACTCCGGCTTGTACTCTTACCCATTGCTCTTGCTCATTCACTTCCAGAATATTAGTCATATAGCGGGATACGTCGACGACAATACCGGATCCCACACATTGGCCTGCTAATGAAGTTCCTGCTGCTCTGGGAATTAAAGATACCCCTTCATTACTCGCAAAATGAATGAGTTGTTTGATATCCTCTTCATGCTTAGGCATGGCCACAGCTAGAGGCATTTCTCTGTATACAGATGCATCCGTTGCATAAAGGGTCTTCATCATCTCATCGGAGAAGAAATCTCCTTCGAGGGAGGCCGATAAAATGTCTAATTTCTGAATAATATCGATAGCCATGAAGTAATAATTGTAGTTCAGCTATAATAACCTTGAATGTATATAGAAAGGTTTATATAAAACTTAGAAAATTCTTATTTGGGCTATGAGGGAAGATGTGCAAAGATCACAGGGCTTCCCGCATGTAAAAAATGTAGTCAGTCGCAGGAGGAGGAATATTCATCTCTCTAAGCTTGGCGACTATTTGTGCTCGATGGTGGGTGGAGTGATTAATTAGATGGGCTAAAATATCGATTATTTCATTCTGAAAAGGAGTGCCTTTAGTATTGGTATATTCTATAAGCTTACTTAAGCTATCATCATCTTGTTCCTCTAGCCAATCGATAAGATCACTGTGAATTTGAGATAGCATAGCAGGTATTTCTTTTAAGGGATATACAGTGTGGGGAGAAGTCTCATTAGGCGATCCTGCTATTCGTTCAAGCCATACTCTTTCCGCATTAATCATATGACTGATCCAATAGCTCAGTTTTTCATCTGTTACATTATGTTTAATCAGAGTTTGAGCTATAAGTTCATTTGCCCAATAATCATATATTAGTAACTGTTTAACATGAGAATGTAATTTGGTAGCCATAATGGTAACAACTTTACAATGGAAAAGATTAGGTATTGTCTACTTCTGATAAAGGATTGGTTTCCTCTTCTGTTTGAATATTCATTTGCCTAAGGAATAATTGAGCAGCTCTGAGAGATGCGCCTTCCTGACCTAGTTTTTGTCGGAGCTCTGAATAGGCTAATTGAATCCTACGTTCTCTGGGCATCTCTCCGAGTGCTAATAATTCTTTTTCTAGCTTATCGGGAGTTAGTTCATGTTGAATTAATTCCGAAACTACTTTTCTGCCTACAATCAAGTTGACTAAGCTGATAAAGGAAACTTTTACCAATCTCTTTCCTATATGATAGGAGATAAGCCCTCCTTTGTAACATACCACTTGTGGAACTTTAAAAAGGGCAGTTTCTAAGGTGGCCGTTCCAGAAGTGACCAGTGCATAGTCAGCTTGTTGCAGGACTTCATAGGTTTGGCCCATCATCAGAGTTACCTTTTTTTGTGTTAAAAAAGGCTGATAAAAAGCTTCTGATTGACTGGGGGCGCCGGCAATAATAAATCGGAAATTTGGGAAGCGTTCAGGCATTTCCAGCATAATAGGAAGAACGCGCTGAATTTCCTGTTTTCTACTACCAGGTAGTAAAGCGATGGTCGGTGGATCATGCCATACCCTTTCATTGGAATCTATGACATCTAATAAAGGGTGGCCTACAAATTCTACTTCTAATCCTTCTTTTTGATAGAAATCTTTTTCAAAAGGAAGGATGACCCACATATGGTTCACATATTTTTTTATGGTTTGTACCCTTCCTTTTTTCCAAGCCCACAATTGTGGTGAAATGTAGTAGAATACTTTAATTCCCTGTTTGTGGATAAATTTCGCCATACGGAGATTGAATCCAGGATAGTCTACCAGAATGACTGCATCTGGCTTCCATATAGAAATGTCCGTTTTTACGGTGTTAAACAAACGCCGAATGGTTCCTAGATGGGTGAGCACCTCCCAGAACCCCATAAAGTTGACATCCTTTATATGAGCAACAAGATCTGCCCCTGCAGCAGCCATTTTATCTCCTCCTACTCCTCTAAATTTAGCTTTAGGATAGATATGTCGGAGCTCTCTGATAAAATTACTGGTGTGGAGATCTCCTGAATCCTCCCCAGCAATTAGATATATTTTCATATATGTTAATAGCTCTTCAGGTGAAATTCCCAATTGTTCAGTTTGCTGATTAATTCATGTGCGGTAAGATCGTGTGTCATAGGTGTTACTGAAACATATCCATGGCGCAAAGCAAATATATCAGTATCTTCTCCTCTATCAGTTAATGCAAAATTTCCGGTCAACCAATAGTACTTTCGCCCATAGGGATCTGTCCGCTCGTCAAATTCCTCTACCCATCTACCCATAGCCTGGCGCGATATTTTAATTCCCTTTAATTCATTTAAAGGGAGGTCTGGAATATTTACATTAAGCAAATCGCCTCCAGGTAATGGTCTATCTAATGCCTCTTTTAAGACAATTTTCACTATTTCCTTAGCTGTAGCCATTTCTGCTTCGTGCGAATAATTACAGAGGGAGAAACCTATCGAAGGGATGCCTTGTAAAGCTCCTTCTCTGGCAGCAGAGAGCGTACCCGAATAAATACTGCTAACAGAAGAATTTTCTCCGTGGTTGATTCCTGAAAGAATAATATCAGGATCTCGATCCATTAGTACTCCTGTAGCAATTTTAACACAATCTGCAGGAGTACCACTAACAGCATATCCTGTTAGTTTAAAAGGCATGCTTTCCTGATAAATTCGCAGTGGTTTTCCAATGCTTATCGCGTGTCCCATTCCACTTTGAGCACTATCTGGAGCAACAATAGTTACATCCCCAAATTCCTTTGCTACTTCAATTAAAGCGGTAATTCCTGGCGCATGAATACCATCATCATTACTAATAAGAATACTTGGCATGAAAGTCTGTTTTTAACGTCCAAAGATAGAGACTAAAAAGTAGGAATGGAAAAGTTCTTCCAGCTTTTCTCTCGGTATGGTGCAGGATAGTTCAGGATACTTCAAGTGGTAATTTTTATGCTCATTATCATGATAAAATAAATGAAAATCGTAGTATCAATAATAATTGCTATACTTTTTCTTCACTCACTTATGGGCCAAAAAAATTATTACTCTCAGGGAATGAATGTGGAAGTGCTAAAGAAACGCATGATAAGGGAAACTCATTCCGATTCCACCATAGAACAGAAAGTTCAGAAACTTCTAACAGAAATGACGTTAGAGGAAAAGGTTGGGCAGATGACTCAGGTTACCCACACTGCGCTAATGGATGAAAATTTTCGAACTGAAGATGGAAGTCCAGGAGATGGGTTTGCATTGGATACAAATATCGTCAGAAACTTAATTGAAAATTATCATATCGGAACCTTCTTAAATGGAATAGCAGTATCTTCTGATCGTTGGTACAAATACATCCATAAAATACAGGAAATAAACTTAGAGATTGATCGGCATGGAATACCGATGATCTATGGAGTGGATCATATGCACGGAGCCAATTATCTTGAAGCAGCAACCATCTTTCCTCACAATATAAATATCGCTGCGACCTTTAATCCTTATTTTGCGGCGATGGAAGGAAAGATTACTGGAATTGAGACAGCGGATATAGGTCATCATTGGATTTTTGCTCCAGTGTTCGATATTGGGAGGAATCCTCGTTTCCCCAGATACTATGAAACATATGGAGAAGATCCATTAGTATGTGCTACCTTTGGAAGTGCTTTTACGGTAGCTCTTCAGAATAATCCTGATATTGCTCCTTTTAGACAAGCTGCATGTGCAAAACATTTTATCGGCTATTCTGATCCACTTTCGGGATGGGATAGAAGTCCGGCAATCATATCAGATCAGCAATTATACGAATATTTTGTACCTCCTTTCCAGGCGGCAGTAGATGCAGGGATTAAAACATTCATGATCAATGGAGGAGAAGTCAACAGTGTGCCTGTTCATGCGTCTTATCGATTGTTGACAGAACTACTCAGAGATGAAATGGGATTTGAGGGTTTAGTAGTGACGGACTGGGAAGATGTAATCCGCTTATGGAAAATACATAAAGTGGCAGAAACTGAAAAAGAAGCTGCTTTTGTGGCCATTAATGCGGGAATAGATGTTTCTATGACGCCTTACACGACGCAATTTCATACAGATGTCGTCGAATTAGTTAAAGAAGGAAGAATTCCCATGGAGCGAATAGATCTTTCTGTAGCAAGGATGCTAAGACTCAAATTGGATATAGGATTATTTGATGAACCATATCCAAGAAATGATCGATTCGAGCGGGTAGGTTCTGAAAATCATAGGGCGGAAGCATTAAATGCTGCCAGGGAATCTCTGGTAATTATGCGTAATGAAGAAAAAGTGCTGCCATTAGATCCTGCTACGACAAAAAAACTCGTCCTTTGCGGGCCTAATGCTGATTTAAAGCGAGTATTAGCAGGAGGGTGGACCCTTAGATGGATACCCGAGGATGAAGGTATCTTTCCCGAAGAGATGCCGACAGTATTTTCTGCCCTAAAGGCAGAATTCCCTAATTCTTCCTTGGAATTGATAGATGACTCTGAGGTAGAGACTATGGGAAATGATGCTGATGCTATCATCATAGTTGCAGGAGAATTACCTTATTCGGAAGGATCCGGGAATATTTATGACCATGCACTTCCCGAAGAACAAATATCGCTCATTAAAAAAGCCCAGCAAGTTGGGAAACCTGTCATATTAATTGTAGTAGGAGGAAGGCCTAGGCCGATTACAGAAGTGTATGAAGGATGTAATGCAGTCATTTGGGCAGGATTACCAGGCTTTGAAGGAGGAACAGCCATTGCAGAACTAATTAGCGGTAAGTTTAATCCCAGTGGTAAATTGCCTTTTAGTTATCCAGGATATGATGGCCATTATTATACCTATGACCATAAACTGATGGATAAAAATCACTATGGAGGATTAAAAGATGAAGCTACAGTGTTGGCGTATTTTGGACATGGGTTAAGCTACACTTCTTATAAGTATGGAAATCTAAGTCTTAGTGATACGGTCTTAGCGGACAACGAAATGATATCGGCTTCTATAGAAGTTACCAATACAGGGCAAAGGGATGGGAAGGAAACTATTTTCTGGTACATTACGGATGAAGTAGCACAAATTACCAGGCCTGTTAAGAAACTGGTTCATTTTGAAAAAGTTGATCTTGCTGCTGGCGAAACCAAAACGGTAACACTAAGTATCATGCCGAAGAAACATCTGACGTATGTCAATGGCGAAGGCGAAAAATTACTGGAACCAGGATATTTTGTGCTAAATGTTGCTGGGGAAAGTGAACGATTTAAGCTAAATAATCTATCTCAATAGATCCATTGTACTACGACTCCTGAAGCTTGAAATAAATATCAAATCAAATAAGGATGCCGTGTAAATAGAGCGTCCTTATTTGATGTAATCCTTTCTCCATTCAAAAATTTAGCGTGAGCTGATGATTAAGTTAAGCCTTAGCCTCTTCCAGGGTAGGATAGTCCGTATATCCTTTTTCACCTGGAGTATAAAAAGTAGAAAAATCAAGATCGTTCAAGGGAGCGTTAAGTTTCATTCGTTGTACAAGATCTGGATTAGAAAGGAAAGGTTTTCCAAAGGCAACCAAATGACCTAGCCCTTCTTCAAGATCTTTTTCAGCTCTCTCCCTATCATAGCCACCTGAAAGAATGATAGTTCCTCCAAATTCATCTCTGATAAGTTCCTTGGTACTTCTTGGTACTTCAGGCGCACCCATAGGAGAGTGATCTACTAAATGAATATAGGCTATTTCCAGTTTACCCAATTCTTTGGCTAGATAACTATAGGTTGCTGGTACCTCCCCACTGGTACAAATTTCGTTGAACACACCATGAGGAGATAAGCGAATCCCCGTCTTTTCTTTTCCAATAGCCTCGGAAATTTGTTTAGCAATCTCAATGGCAAATTTGGCTCTGCTTTCTATAGAACCTCCATATTCGTCTTCTCGCTGATTACTAACCGGACAAACAAATTGTTCTACCAGATATCCATTCGCTCCGTGAATTTCTACGCCATCAAATCCCGCTTCCATCGCATTTTTAGCTGACTGAACGTGCTCTTCTATAGCGGTTAATACATCTTCCGTTGTCATCGCCTTAGGGGTAGGGATAGATTGTTCCCCTTCTTGATCCGTGTACATTTTGGTATTAGTCAAAGGTACTGCAGAAGGAGCTAGGACTTCAGTATTATCAGGCATGTTAAGAGGATGTGATACCCGACCTGTGTGCATGATTTGCATGAAGATTTTTCCTCCTGCAGCATGAACAGCATCTGTTACTTTTTTCCATGCATCTATTTGCGCCTGATTATACATCCCAGGGATCCTGGGATAACCAACCCCATTAGGAGACGGAGAAGTTCCTTCTGTAATAATAAGTCCCGCTTCAGACCTTTGCTCATAATATGTAGCCATAATGTCCGTAGGAATATGCGCTGCTGTAGAACGGCTACGAGTCATAGGAGCCATAGTCATTCTGTTTTTCAAAGAAATATTGCCTAAGTCAAAAGCTTGAAAGAGAAGTGAATTTGATTGATTCATCGTTAAATATATGTTAGGTTATGAAACATTCCCCTTTGCCTGAAAATGTCGTCAGCTTAACAAAAGGTAATTTCAAATAAACAACCTCCGATATTAAAAAAATTGTCGGCTTACTGGCAAACGAGTATTAAATCATGCCCTTTGCCTTGTAGGCGATATATTCATTAATGACATCAATGGTTAATCCTTTAGGAGTTACCAGTAGGGTAGCGATACCACTTTTCTCTAACGCTTTTGCAATCTGCCTTTTTTCCCAATTCATGCTTTCAGCAATGGTCTTTACATATACATCTCTAAGGTTAGTAGAGTCCTTTTGAATAACCTCTTTAAGCCCGGTGTTTTCAAAAAATACTACCAATAAGAGATGCATTCTAGCCAATCCCTGAAGATATGGAAGCTGTCTGTTTAATGCTGAAAGGGTATCAAAGTTCGTGAAAAGGATAAGCAAACTTCTTTGAGTAATTTTCCTCTTTACAAAAGCATACAGTCGCTCATAATCTGTTTCCATAAATTCCGTCTGTTGCTTATATAGTGCTTCAAGAATTAAAGACATCTGTCGTTGTCTTCTTGAGGCCGGAATACTTTCGTCAATCTTTTCAGAGAAAGTAATTAATCCACACTGATCATGTTTATATAGCGCAATATAACTCATCACCAAACTCGCATTAATGGCATAGTCTAATAACGTCATTCCCTGATCTGGCATTTGCATATTCCTACTCTTATCAATTAAACAATATACCTGCTGTGATCTTTGATCGGTATATTGATTAATCATAAGCTTTCCCATTCTGGCTGTAGCTTTCCAATTAATGGTTCTGAAATCATCTCCATGAACATACTGTTTAATTTGTTCAAACTCCGAAGTATGTCCCAAACGCCTGACATTTTTGATCCCCACTTCGGTCAATCGGTTAGAACTAGCCAATAGTTGATATTTTTTGAGTTGTAAAAAGGACGGATAACAGGGAATGGTCTGAGAATGATCTAGGGAAATTCTCCTTCTGAGTAATTGTAATGGACTTGAGACAAACACATGCGTTTTCCCAAAGTGATACTCTCCGCGGCTGGTCGGTCGAAGCTCGTAAAACGAATCTCCTGGTTCTCCTGCTGCTAAAGACTGGAAAAGAGAAAGATACCGCTGTTGGAACTGAGTAGGGGCCTCATCGATAATTTGTACCCGAACTTGAAAAGGATAATCGTGATTTACATGTAGATGAATGTCGTGAGGATCTCCATTGGAAAAAGCATCGGGAACTTCTCTGGAAACTTGAACCGGAGAATGGTTTCGGTAAAGAAGAAAAACATCGGTGATCAACAAAATAATTACCAGCAGAAGTAGTCCCTTGGCTGGTAAAAAAAGCGAGGGCAAAAAATAGGCGAGTAAAAAGCATGCTGTTAAAGCAACAGAAACATAATAGATGCTATTCCCCGGAAATAAACTGAGATAAAACTGCTTGATATGTACAAATAAACGATTCATGAGTTCAACTTGAATAAGCCAGCGCTAGGAAGGAATCTCTATGTGAGACAAAATCAACTGAACCGTATCTTCCACTCCTATTCCCTCCATCTCCTTTTCCGGAGTAAGCATGATCCTATGTCTCAGTACAGGTGCAATCATGTATTGTATATCTTCAGGAACGACAAAATCCCGTCCCTCTAAAATAGCTTTCGCTTTAGCCGTTCTAAGAATACTAACAGATGCTCTTGGGGAGGCTCCCAGATAAATGTCCGCGTAATTTCTGGTGTATTGAACAATCTTAACAATATACCGGATAAGTTCTTCTTCTATATGGACGCTTTCTACTAATTGTTGCCAATGAGTAATATCCTCTGGGGCCAATATGCGCTGAATTTGTTGAGCTGTGGACATCCCTTTACGTGAATGATGATCCGTTAATATCTTAAACTCTTCCTCTTCATTGGGATAGTGAACCACAATTTTGAATAGAAAGCGATCGAGTTGAGCCTCAGGAAGCCTGTAGGTCCCTTCCTGTTCTATGGGATTTTGTGTAGCCAATACGATAAACGGTTCTTGCATAGGATAGGTATGACCGTCCACAGTGATCTGCCGCTCTTCCATTACTTCGAACAAAGCTGCCTGTGTTTTTGCCGGAGCTCTGTTAATTTCATCTATGAGAATGATCTGCGCAAATAATGGTCCTGGGTGGAAAACGAAAGCTTCCTGATTAGCGTGATACACAGATGTGCCCAATAAGTCCGAAGGCATTAAATCTGGAGTGAATTGTATGCGCGAAAATTTAGCGGAAATAGTTCCAGAGAGCAATTTGGCCGTTAAGGTCTTAGCTACCCCAGGGACTCCTTCAATTAAGGCATGACCTTTAGCAATAAGTGCAATTAATAAAAGGTCTATCATTTCCCGTTGCCCAATAATATACTGGCCAATCTCTGCTCTAACTTGCTGAATACTATTACTTATACGGGATAAATCCATTCGTAAGGGAAAAGCAGGTTGATCTGTTGAAGATAGGTTTGATGGATTAACTTCTTGAGAATAAGAGGGCTGCGATGTATCTGAATACTCTTCAGGATGGTTCATATATCTGATGTAAGCGAATTAAGTTGATGATAAAATTGATCAATGGCCGAAGCTAAACGGATCAAGTCATTTTCCGACATAACATCTGTCAGCTCAGCTGTCCGAATGACTTTACAAAGGGAATGAATATTGTCCAAAGGAATACCGGAACGAATAGATAATTCTTGTTCAAAGGGCATATCGTATTGTTTCACAGGCAAATGGAACCTTCTGAATAGCTCATTTTTCCAGTGTTGTATCTTCTTCCTGGCTAAAGCCTTGTGATCCTGTTGCTCATAGTATAGCTGCCCTATAGTTTCTGCAAAATCTACGACTGTATTTTTTAATGGAGCGATAATGGGAATAATCTTCTGCTTGCGTTTTAGTAGAAGGCCAACAATCAATAAAGTTGAAATTATACTCAACCAGAATGCCCATCTAAGGGCGGGTTGGCTCAGAAAATAGCTTAAAGAACCTCCTGAGTATTCAGCCAACACAGGATCGGGTTGGTATTGGGTATCCCAAACAGGATAATCACTTCCCGGAAGGTAGTGAATGATAGGTTCTATCCAACTATCTGAGTGCTCTTTTAGAATATAATAGTTGGTAAATAGCTTGGGTAATAACACACATACAACGATTCCCTCTCCCCATCTCATTTTCCATCCAAAAATTCTTCCTTCCTTGTCTTTTATTATGGGAACAAACTCCGCAGGGAATTCAGACGCTTGCAAAGTAGGAGATAAATATTGCATACCTTCCTCCATATGAAAGGTCAAACTATCAACTTCTTCCCTTTCGTATAGTGGGAGTTGTAAATACATTCTTAAAGAATCATTGGCATAAAACTCCTCCTCATTAAATTCCTCACCTTCTTCTGGCAGCTCATCTTTTAGTATGCTCCATTTTGAAGGCGTAAGATTCCAAAGGCTCCAAAGGGTATCGGGAAGATGATGGGCGGCAATTAAGGAAGAATGACCATCTTTCAGATGGTGCATCAATGAATCTATTTCTGTATCAGCTATATCCCATTCATTGGTTAACATTAAATAAGAAATGTAATAGAACTCGCTATACTCAATAACATCGGATAGAGAAGAGGCATAATCTACGGGGTCAAGAAATAAATATCGGCACTGGTCGTGAAAGACACTCGTTCCATAAGGGATGTCTCTTAGATAGGAATAGCTTTCCCGCCAATCCGTAGCATTGCTGGAAAAGAGTCGTAACAAGATAAACAAGCCTGTAATGGCAACTCCTATGATAATGATATTTCTATTTCTGGCGATCATCCTTGTGGCAATTGACGGAGGATTTGAGAGAATCTGAAAGCAAGATGTTCATATTGAGTTTCATTGATAGGGTGGTCTCCATACCAAATATACACATACCATTTGCTAAGATTTGAGAACTCATTTTTTAACTCTCCCGAAGGAAATTCTCTTAAATAATCTTCATGTGTTTTATAAGGTTTAATTTGAATGAACTTTTGATTTCCCAGTCTTCTGATTAATTCCTCATAATAAAGGTGGACAGCTGTTTTGTAATCTTGTTGTTGTAGCTTTATCTGTAATTCTTGATTAAATACCTCTGATGCTGGAAGTACTCGTTCGTGTTCCGTGGTCGAAGAAGAAAAAGCACGATCGCCTCTGAGAAAAAAGGACATAGGTTTATATCGTATGACAATGATCGAGATGATGATAGTAAGAAGGATCAGTCCAATAATTAGGGGCGCATTTTGGGAAGTGTTTCGTTCATCATCCACTTTCAAAAAATCGAATATTTTTCTCAATAATTTTATGAGAACACCCTCTTTATAGGGTTGATATTGATATTCCTTTTGTTGGTTAAGCCTGGACAGATCCTCCTGATTGAATATTCTGGGGGTAGTTGAATCATTAGTTGTATAAAGGACTTGTTCTTGGGCAAGGGAGGATAGAACAAGCAAAAAGAACACCATCCCCAGAATGATTCTTCTATTTGTCAAATGCTTATGATGAAGAAACCCCATATCGTAAGAATCTTTTTATAGTGTCCCAATGAGGAAAAACGAGGTAATATCCTATCACAAAGATGAGAGAAATTAGGATGATCGATATTTTTAAGAGTAAAGGCATTTCAGTGAGTCGGGTTACATATGATTCTAGGAGTGCGGCCAGTAGAAAAACAGGCATCAATCCTATAACCATTTTAAGGCCTTGGGATGCGGCAGTTCGAACTTTCACTAATCTTGGAAAAGTTCCCGGAAATAGAATGGCATTCCCTAGTTTTAGCCCAGCTGCTCCTGCTATAACAATGGCTGAAAGTTCCAAGGTTCCATGAATAAAAATAACGGGTATGGCTTCTCCTAATAAATTCCTTGTCAGAAAAAATCCCAAAAAGGCGCCTACCATAACACCATTGGTAAAAAGAAGCCATATAGTGCCTACAGATAAGAAAATCCCAAAAACGAACACTGTAAATGAAACTTTTATGTTGTTGAAGGCGATGTACAAAAACATGGGAAGCGAATCCATACTTTCGTATACTCCAAAAGGATTTCCCGATTCAATATTCTCAATGGTCATATTGACATAGTTCCTTCCTAAAATCATTACGACAAAAGAAGGATCCTTGATGGAGGATAACATTCCTATTGCAAAGCTGATGATAAATACGATAGAAGAGAAAAATAAAGGAGACAAACTATTCCTATAGATACCTGGTAACTCCTCAGTCCAAAAAGTCCATAACCTGATTTTTCTGACTTTTTTACGTTTGAAGATGGATAAATGAAGTCTGGCCGCTAATCCATTAAGATATTTTATGACAATACTACTCTTATAGAAAGTTCGGGCATAAGCAAGGTCATCAGTGAGCTGGATATACATATCTGCTAGTTCATCCGGACTATTCCTCTCTTTTCCTTCATTGATCTTTTTTTCGTATTCTTTCCAGCGTGCCTGATTTCTTTTAAGAAAAGCAGGTTCTCGCATATTTCATGATTTATGGTAATTAACGAAACTTTTTTGTTTATACTAATCTCTTTGACATTTTTAATATATCAAAGAACAACCTAGCGTCATGAATTCTATCCGTATCCCAACGTCCAGGTACATTGAATTAGAATATCCTATTGCTTCTATGTCGGATCGTGCTATTGCCAGCATTATAGATGTAATCATTATCTCGATATATGTATTTATCGTTGCTTATGTCTTATCTGTACTGGGAATTGAAACTGCTCTAGATAGTCGGTTTGATGCAAGTTTATTGTTCTTCCTTCCAGTGTGGTTTTATTCTTTATTTTGGGAGGTGTTTTACAACGGGAGAACACCTGGTAAATTGCTTATGAAGATGCAGGTTATTCAATTAGATGGACATGAAGCTAATATAGGAGCCTATTTGTTGAGATGGATGTTAAGGATTATCGATGTGTGGCTATTTTTTGGAGTAGCAGGCTTAGTATGTATGGGGGTTACCCAAAAAACACAAAGAATAGGAGATATATTAGCAGGGACTACCGTCATCAAATTGAAACTGGATTTATCCTTTGATCAAACGATTTTTGTCGAAACCGAAGAAAATTACCAGCCCCAATATCCTCAGGTGCGTGGCTTATCAGATAAAGACGCCACTATTTTAAAGGAAATGTTGGATGCAGGAATTCAGTACAAAAATGAAGCACTTTTATTGAAACTGTCTGATAAAGTTTGCCAGGTTCTTGGCATAAAGAGAGATCAGGCGCCAGAACTCTTTATTAAGGCAATATTAAAAGATTACAACCACTTTTATGGATAGAATAAATGTAAGTAAATGATCATAATTGTCGATAAATAGCCTGTTTCTCTAAAAAGTAGAATTAGTATTCTAGATAATTGACTATAAATGAATATGTTTAATGTAAAATAATTGTGAATACTTCATGTTATGTTTGGGGTTAACTGGAAGTATTTGTATATTTTCAGCATACGTTTAGGGAGCAGATAATCTTCTTTTTCCAGCCATGATTCCTTAAAAGTTGGGCTATTGATGTCCTGTTAAATTTTTTTTGTGACCATCTGGATCATTCTACATCGAAAGTATAAGGGCAAAAAACGCAACGAATATTTATTGAAAAAAATAAAAGCTTGCTCATTATCTATGAAACAATTGTTTACTTTACTGCTATTATTATTGACAACTTCTGCTGTTCAATCCCAAACTTTTTCACATTACCAGATCAAGGGTTGGGTGTTACCTTCTCTTTCTGAGGATTTTATTAAAGAGAACCAAATAAAATCCATTCAAATAGTTACTGAAGAAAGTAATCCTACTCGTGGTGGTGGAATGGGAGAAATTCGATCCGGTAGAGTGTTGACGTTCGATCCCGCCGGACATACAATCAGTGAGATGGAAATTCACGAAATGGATACCACATTTGTGAAAAACTGGATATACACTGAAAAAGGTCTGCCAAGCTGGGAGCTATCTGAAGATCGGGTAGGGAATAAACGATATAGAAATGGATACAGATTTAATAAAGATAGCAGCATATTTCAAATTAAGTTTTATGAAATGCTCGGTAAAGAAGAGATGATGTTGGTCAATACTCAACAATATATTTACAGGGAGGATAAATTACATGTGATCAGATCCTTAGCGAGAAAGAAACAATTGGGAGAACACCGGTTTAATTATAATGCTGAAGGAAAACTGATAGATGAACAGTTTTTATCAGATGAAGGTGAATTAGAAAGAGCTATAGAATATAAATATGATGCACAAGGAAGGTTGAGCAGAATTATAGAAAAGAGTTTTACTGTCTTCGCAGATAATATGCAAGAATATCAGTATTTATATGCTCTTTCCGGAGAGGTAGAAAAAGTGATTTGGTTTGAAAACGGTGAATTAAAAGGTACAGGTACTTATAAATATGATTCAAATGGGAAATTATCATTTATCCAACGACTTATGCATGGTAATCCCATAGAAGAAGAAAAAATGGAATCTATCCAGTTTACATATCACAATTATTAATTAAAAGATATTCTGTTTTGATGTTTAACAGACAGTCGATAATTTGTCGATTGTCTTTTTTTGTTCCGTTATCCAAAATAACCTACATCAAACCAACCCTTAAACGGCGATCCTCATGAGATATCTATGTATGGTACTTTTGTTGTTAGGGTACCGATTCCCCTTAAATGCGCAAACACCTTATTCACTATCATTGGGATATGATGTGCCTATCATTGTTGGATCTGTTGGGCTTGGGTATGGCATTACAAGACTGGAGCACAAACTGGATGGGCTTAGCGAAGAATTTGTGAATAGTCGCAAACCTGAGCAAATCTGGAAATTTGATCGAATCTCTACTCGAAATTGGAGACCCAAAACAGCTAAGATCAGCGATCAATTTCTTAAAGGAGCCATAGTTTTACCTTTTACCCTCATCGCCGCCAAAGAAATACGCGAAGACTATGCTACCTTTGCTACCCTGGGAGTTCAAACCTTTGCTGTGAACGGATTATTAACCTTGATTACAAAATATACCGCAAAAAGGGTGAGACCTTTTGTATATAATTCAGACCCAAGGATTCCATTACCGCTAAAAATGAGTCGAAAGGCTCGTTCTTCCTTTTTCTCTGGACATACTTCCTTCACAGCAGCGATGACTGTTCTTTTTGCCAAAGGTTTTACTGATACCTATCCAGATTCTAAAGCGAATCCTTATATATGGGCCTCTGCTGCGCTGATTCCCACAGGAGTAGCTTTTATGAGAGTTCATGCCGGACGTCATTTTATTACTGATGTATTGGTAGGGTTTGTTGTAGGTTCTGCTGTAGGTTTCTTAGTGCCACAATTGCACAGATAAGTAGCTAAACGGAAAATATCGGTCAGAAGACAACTCGTACTAACCTAAATTTCTTTTTTGCTCTATCGAAACATCAGTGCTAATCCATTAATTACTTGTAAATCATGAAAATCTTACATCTTTTTTATTTGTGTTTAGCTTTTACGCTTTCTATCGCTTGTTCAGCAAGTCCAAAAGAAGAAAGAGATATAGAAAATTCCGCGAAACTAAACATGAATGATACTCAAAATGAAGCAGTTGTAACTTCTGAAATCTCTGATAAGTCTGAAGCTATCTCCGATAAAGACATAGCCTTAGAACAGCACCAACCAGACGAATCTCCTGAAAATGCTGAGGATATGAGTAGTAAAAAAGTCCCGGTAGATGATCCGGTTTCCACTACAGTATCACCTACCACAGATACGGCTGGGCAAATTCAACAAGAAGAGCTTACCTCAAGCATTATCTTGGATGCAGAAGAAAGTGAAAGCCCTTCACAAGAATCGGCTCAGGATGAGGCTGAATTATCCCCTGTAAATGATGAAGAGACCAAAGAAATTCAAGCAGTTTCTCATCAAATCTGGGATGGATTACTGCAGAAATATGTATCTTCTTCAGGGGTAGTAAATTATGCAGGTATCCAGGGAAGTGAAAGTGAATTAGATAAATACTTGAATTTAATCAGTGAACAGGCTCCTCAGGAGAATTGGTCCAAAAATGAAAAATTAGCTTTCTGGATTAACGCTTACAACGCTTATACCGTCAAGTTGATTTTGGATCACTACCCACTCAAAAGTATACGCGATATCGAAAAACCTTGGGATACGTCGTTTATTACCATAGGAGGTAAATCATATTCCCTTAATCAAATTGAACATGATGTAATCAGGCCAACATTTAAAGAGCCTAGAATCCATTTTGCTTTAGTGTGTGCAGCTAAATCTTGTCCACCACTACTGAATAGAGCATATACGGCTGATCAACTTAATTCGCAACTGGATAAGCAGACTCGGTCATTCCTGAACAATCAAACATTTAACAAAATCTCTGAAGGTTCCTTGACGGTATCCTCATTGTTTGATTGGTACAAAGAAGACTTTTTGATAGATGGGTCCGTCATAAATTTCATTAATCCCTATGTAGACCCAAATATTAATAGTGATGCAAGTATCAGTTATATGGATTACAATTGGGATTTGAATAACTAATTTTCATTTAATATCAGACAGAAAATGGGGACCTATTAGCGTCCCCATTTATATTATATTTCCGTAAGTAAATCTTCCAACGAAATTCAATCTTGCAATAAAATTTCTTTCACCTCATACCACGGGATATAAGACGTTTTTTTAGATGAAAGATATACAAGGACTCCATCGTTTCTATTACTTACGTCCTGACTGTCTTCTAAAATTACTTTTTGGCCTGAGAGTAGTAGCAACTCACTTCTATCATTAGAAATAGGCATTATACTCGATATATTTCTAAACGGTATTTCCAGAGAGATATCATCTATTTCTCCATTCAGAACCTCCATATCGTAATATTCATCTAGATCAAAGGCTAATTCCCCCGTTTGTCTTGTATTATCCATTAATACAACGATTCCTGAAATAGGTTTGGCTACAGGGAAATCTGAAAATGAAGGAAATGTTGTCGCCGTTTCTGGTAGAAATTCTACCTTTTCAAATGCTTCCCAGGGTATCTCTACTCTTCCCAGGTCTGGCTGACTTATAATGATCCCTCTATTTTCTCTGTTCACATCATTGGTTCCTCGCAAAAAAATTTCTTTTCCGTTGATCAAGGTAATCAATGATCCTGCTCCATCTTTTTGAATAGAAGCAATACTTTCAAATAAAATATCATAATCTCCATTTCTGTTTTCTCCATTCAATTCATCTTTAGAAAAACGTTCATCCTTATCCCATTGGATGAGTCCGCTAAATTCTCCAGAGGTAGTATATACTCGACCAAAAAGAGGCTCACCCCAAGGAGATTCGAATGGCTCTGAAGGTGATTTAAATACTATATGATCTATCGCATCATCATCAAAAGATATTTTCCCTTCCGTAGGTGAATAAAACTTAATATCTCCACCTATATCATTATATCCTTGACCTTTGACGTCTATAATGTCTCCATTCCTTAATTCTACCTCTACCCGTTGTCTTCCTTTGTAGGTTAACGAGGCGATATCACCAAATCTACAGGAGAATTGATGGGTGTTATTGTTATCTTCCCAATTTCTGATGACTCTTCTTCCCATACCAAATAAAAAGACATCATCATCTCGATCGTTGCGCCAACTATCATCCTTAAATAATTCATAATCTTCTCTATTTAGATTATCTATATGAGGATTATCAACTTTTCCAGCGTTAAACATATCTGTCCAGTATCCCTCCTCTTTTCCCCAACGAATTTGGCCCGTAAATTCATCTCCTTGAATGGTGTAGATAGTTCCATAAAGGTACATTTTGTGTGGAGACTGACCGGAACTAGCAATATATCCAATGCACAGAGCAGTTATGGAAAGTAAAGCTTTTAACTTCATGACACTTGAATAATTATTATATGTAAAGTTTTCCCACTTAATAGAGGATTGAAAAGAAAATAAAGTTGCATCTGGGAAGTGAAATATATTAGTTCCACTTTTCTTCCAAGAATTTACGAATTTTCATTTCCGTCCCAATAGGTTTAGGAAAATAAAATTTTTTCTCTTCTAACCCTTCAGGCATGTATTCCTGATGCCCTTCCTTCCCCTCAAATTCATGAGAATATTTATATCCTTTGCCATATCCCATGTTCTTCATCATTGTTGTAGGCGCATTTCTCAAATGCAATGGGACAGAATGAGGGGAGGCGTCTTTCACAAATCTCATCGCCTCATTAATGGCTGAATATGCGGCATTACTTTTTTCCGATGTAGCTAAATAAGTGGTGGCCTGTGCTAAAATAATTCTGGCTTCTGGCATTCCGATCACACTTACAGATTGAAAGCAAGCATTGGCAAGTAACAATGCGTTGGGATTAGCATTGCCTATATCTTCCGCAGCCAGAATAATTAATCGCCTCGCAATAAACTTAATATCTTCTCCACCATCTAACATTCTGGCCAGATAATAAATGGCGGCATGTGGTTGACCGCCTCTCACAGATTTGATAAAGGCCGAAATGAGATCGTAATGCTGCTCTCCACTTTTATCATATAGCGCAATATGTTCCTGAGTAGTTGCCACGAGGGCTTCATCTGTAAGGATAATAGGATCATCTTTATGAACATTGACAAAAATCTCCAATAAAGCTAAACTCTTCCTCGCATCCCCTCCCGATATTCGATATAATGCACTGATTTCCTTCAATTCTATGTTCCGGGTTGATAGTGGTTCGTCTTTATGGATCGCTTGTTCCAGAAGAACTCTCACCTCCTCTTCTGTAAGGGGATAGAGCGTATAGACTTGCATCCTGGAAAGCAAAGCAGAATTAACCTCAAAAGAAGGATTTTCAGTAGTAGCTCCAATTAACGTCACGATTCCTTTTTCTACTGCTCCCAATAATGAATCTTGCTGAGCTTTGTTGAATCTGTGAATTTCATCTATAAACAGAACAGTTCCCGGTCTCCCTCTGGCAAAATGAAGGACTTCTCTCACATCTTTGACTCCGGACTGGACAGCACTAAGCTGACGGAAAGGACGTTCTGCGGTTTTGGCGATAATTTGTGCCAATGTGGTTTTACCTACTCCTGGAGGACCCCAAAAGATCATGGAAGGAATACGTTTCCGTTGTACTGCCCGCATAAAAGGACTATCCATGTCGAGTAAGTGGTGTTGCCCTACTACCTCTTCTAACGTTTGGGGTCTAACGCGTTCAGCCAAAGGAGGTAAATGAGTATAATTATCGAACAAATCCATACAGCGAATATACATTTTGTTAGGGAAGGAGAGAATGGATATTAGGCAACTATATCTGGGAATTACAGTTGCTTATTTAATTCAAAGTTGATTAATTTTTGTCCATGATAAAACAAGTACCCCTTCACCAAACTCATGCCGCACTAGGTGCCAGGTTTTTTTCTTTTGCAGGATACGATATGCCCATAAAATATCAGAGTGAAAAGTCGGAACATATGAAAGTCCGCGAGGAAGCAGGCTTGTTTGATGTATCACATATGGGAGAATTTATTATCAGAGGTCCGAAAGCATTAGCATTGATTCAGAAAGTCAGTTCAAACGATGCCAGCACATTACCGGACGGGAAAGCTCAATATGCCTGTTTACCAAATCATGAGGGAGGAATTGTCGATGATATGATCGTGTACCATATTCGAGAGGATCAATACATGCTGGTAGTAAATGCTGCGAATATTCAGAAAGATTGGGAATGGATATCCAAAAGTAATACGATGGACGCTGAAATGATAGATGTTTCGGACCGTACAGCGCTGCTCGCTTTATCTGGCCCCAAGGCAGAGAGTATTTTACAGCCACTCACTTCCAGGGATCTTTCCACGATGGGAACCTATGAATGTTATAAAGAAACCTTTCAGGGAGCCGAGAAAACATTAATTGCTACAACGGGATATACAGGAGAGCGTACGTTTGAAATCTTTCTCTATCAGGAACATGCACAGCGGATTTGGGATATATTAATGGAAAGTGGAGAAGGTCATGGATTAGTGCCTGTGGGCTTAGGAGCGAGGGATACGCTGAGATTGGAAATGGGATATATGTTATATGGAAATGATATTAATGATCAAACCTCTCCTATCGAGGCTGGTTTAGGTTGGATTACAAAGCTGAAAAAAGGATCTTTTAATGGGAGCGAGCAAATTGCGGCCTCAAAAGCAGCAGGAATAAGTAGGAAGTTAGTAGGCCTGGAGATGGAAGATAGAGGAATTCCCAGGTCAGGTTACAAGATATTGCATGAAGGGGAGGCAGTAGGAGAAATAACATCTGGTTCCTTAAGTCCGGTGTTAAATAAAGGGATTGGGTTAGGATATGTGCCAACGAGCCTTGCTAAGCCTGGAACAGAACTGGCGGTACAAATTCGGAATAAGGCTTGTTCGGTGAGGGTAGTGAAAACACCTTTTATTCGGAAGTAAGTAGAAGGTATCAAATTCTATCGCGATATTTCTTTAGATCCGTTCAACTTGGATTTATTGATTGTCCTTGTTTGTTGTTGATGTCAGATGATTGATGGCAGTAGGAAGGTGATTTTCATTTTTTGTTAGGGGCCTCTTCCAAGATTTTGGCCAACATTTCCTGAAAATGTATAATTAATTCTGCTTCCAATTCGAATATTTTTGTTTGATAAAACAATAATCAAAAATATGACCTCAAAAAGAATAGTATTGATTACGGGCGTTTCAAGAGAAGAAGGGATTGGATTCGGAATAGCTAAAGCATTTCTGGAAAAAGACTTTCATATAATTATCACTGCCAGGAAAGTGGAGAAAGCGGAAGCATTAGTAGAGAAGTTGGGGGAAGATAGCAATATGAACTCTTTTCCACTGGACATTACAGATAGGGAAAGCGTCAATCAATTAGCTAGACAGGTAGAAGAAGAGTTTGGACGATTAGATGTGTTGATTAATAATGCAGGAGCGGGCTTTGATATGGGGGTACATCCCTTAGAAACAGATATTGACGTATCTAAAAATACATTGGAGACAAATCTATATGGAGCTTGGCGAATGATTCAGGCTTTTTACTCTCTATTGAAGAAAAGTGAGCACCCCCGAGTAGTAAATATTTCCAGTGGTGCAGGATCTTTCGGAGATCCCGTATTCGGATTAGGAGTGCATCCGGCTATTGTCTCTTCCTATGGAATTTCAAAACTGGCATTGAACGGCTTGACGGTGAAGTTTGCCAGGCAGTTCAAAGAAGAAAATATACTCATCAATGCCATTTGTCCTGGATTTGTAGCTACCGCCCCAGGGATGAAAGAGATGGGCGCAAGATCTGTAGATGAAGCAGTAGAAGGAATTGTGTGGGCAGCTACGCTACCGGATGATGGGCCTACTGGGGAATTTTTCAGGGATATGCAGCCGCTCCCATGGTAGCAATTTTCATGTCAATTGATGCTTGGATCGATATAATTGAGGAGTGGTACTCACATGCTTTTTAAACAATTTGGTAAAATGGGTAGGCTCTGAGAAGTTTAGGTAATAGGCGATAGCTCCAATTTGATGATCAGTATAGGCCAGCAAAAATTTTGCCTCATTCAACCTGCGTTCATTGATGATGCTTTTAGCGGTTTTCCCGGTAGTTTGCTTAACAGTTTGGCTTAAATGATTAGCAGAGATATGCATAAGTTCTGCATATTCTTCTACTTTAGTTAACTCTAGAAAATGTTCATTGACGAGAAATTGAAATTGAGCAGTAAGGACAGCGCTAGCTCTAATGGAAGAATTATGTTGAATAGAATCTTCGTAGATTCTTCTAACATTCCATAGAATCGTTTGAAAGAGGGCGCGAATAATCTCCATGCTAAATGGCCTTTTTGTTGTTTGCTCTTTCAGGATTTGTTGGAATAAGGCGGTTAAGTCTTGATCTATCCCACGTTCCAGGGGAAAAAAGTTTGTTTCACTGATATTAAAAAATGGATATTGAGTCAAGAAATTAACCTTTTCTTGTACTTGTATAAATTCAGTTTTAAAGAAAGTACAGTATCCAAACCATTGATCTGTTTTCTCCCAGGTTGCAATTTGTCCAGGAGCTACACATAGAATAAAATGTTTAGGGCATTGGAAGGTGTTCCCGTTTAAGGTATAGGTAAGACCTTTAGTTCCAGAGCTAAGAGCAAGGGTAAAAAAATCTGCTCGATGAGGGAGAAGATCGTTATTAGTCAAATCATTCGCATGAGCCATGTCAAAACAATGGAAAAGGGGATTGTCAGTCCTCAATGCAGAACCTGTAAGCCGATGGAGATCATTAATGTCGTTGTATATAGGTATTCCTTTCATTTGTTGGTGCCAATGAGCTATTGCCAGGCCTACAGCTACCCTATCCACCCCACATACCAGGCTGTACGATTTCTAATACATTCTCTTCATAATCCCGGAAATAGAAAGATCGATAATTACTTCCCCACTTAGCTTCATGTTCGATCTCGATACCTTTTTCTATGAGATATTGTTTCCAGGATTCATAGGCTTCCAGGGGACATTCAAAGGCAATGTGTTGATTTCCTTGCCCAAAATGAGGAGGTAATTCTTCTTCCAATTTGGTAACTGCTGCATTAAATAAAAGTAATACATCTTGACCAATGCGGAAGAATACATGTCTTCCCTCAACATAACTAATTAATGGCAATTCTAATATCTCTCCATAAAATTGTTTTGCTGAGGCCAGATCTTTTACATATAAACAGCTTTCCTTGATGTGAGTGAGCTTTCTCATGCGTTAGACTTCTTTTCTAAGTCTTGCTACAGGTACTCCCAATTGTTCTCGATATTTGGCTACTGTTCTTCGTGCGATGTTATACCCTTTATCCTTTAACATAGCAGCTATTTTATCATCAGAAAGGGGTTTACGCTTACTTTCTCCATCTATAATTTCCTGTAAGGCTTTCTTGACCTCTCTATTAGAGACCATGCCATCTTCAGTTTCTATCCCTTCAGTGAAAAAGAATTTCAGTGGATAAATACCAAAATCTGTTTGTACGTATTTACTATTAGCTACCCTACTTACCGTAGAAATATCCATCCCGATTTCGTCAGCAATATCTTTGAGAATCATAGGACGCAACCTTTTCTCATCTCCACCTGAGCGAAAAAAAGCTTCTTGTTTTTCAGCAATCGTTTCCATGGTATTCAACAAAGTGAATTGCCTCTGACGAATAGCATCGATGAACCACTGAGCAGCTTCTATTCTGGACTTCACAAAATCCAGGGTTTCTTTAACTTTCGGGGAGCGCCTGTCTTTTTCCATGCGTCTGTACTCATTGTACATATTCAGGTAATTTCTGCTTACCTTTAAATCCGGCGCATTTCTGCTGTTTAATCTGATATTGACTTTTCCATTCTCAGTAGTCAATATAAAATCGGGAATGATGTATTCGTGTTTAATAATGGATTGAGATTCACCTGGTTTGGGATTTAGCTTAGTGATAATCTCATAAATCTCCTTTAGTTCTTCCTCATTGATGCCCATTCGAGAACGGAGCTTGTTAAAATGCTTTTTGGTAAACTCTGCAAAATACTTCTCGATGATTTTTGTGGCGAGTTGGGTGTAATTATCCTGTTCCTTTCTTTTGAGTTGAAGTAGAAGGCATTCTTGAAGATCTCTTGCTCCTATTCCCGGAGGATCAAAGGATTGAATTTTTGTCAGCACTTCCTGAACTTCATCTTGCGTAGTAGTTATGCCATATCGGAAAGCCATATCATGGACGATGGCTTTCACTGGACGCCTTAAATATCCATCTTCATCTATGCTTCCTATAATGTGATCTCCTATAGCTTCCTGAATTTCGGTAAGATTAAGTAATGCCAACTGGTCAGCCAACTGATCATACAGAGATTTCATTTGGACGATAGGTGCTTCATATTCATCTTCGTCATCATCATTCCCTTGCGGCAGACGCGTTCTATAATCGTAATAATCATTAGCAAGATACTCCTCCAGGTTTAGCTCCTGGTTTATACTTTCTTGTTCTTCACTGCTTGGTTCATCCGTCTTTTTATCCAAGTCCTCATATTCGTTTTTGGCTTCTTCTCTAAAAGCAATTTGTTCATCTTCTAAGGCAGGATTTTTTTCAATTTCCTCTTTTATTCTTTGATCAAGAACAGAAGTTGGCACCTGCAGTAGTTTGATGAATTGAATTTGTTGCGGAGAAATTTTCTGCAACAATTTCAGCTGCTGATTCTGCTTTAACATATACGTTAACCGTTTTTTTTAACTTAACCCGTGTAAGATTTCATCTATTCCTCTGAAGTTATGCCGCTATCTACAAGCAAGATGGCACATTTAATCTTAATATACAAGAAATAAAATGATATAATTTTGGGTTTGGCATTATTTTTGTTAGAGGTGCCTCTCAGAAATATTTGGATATGATGGAGTTATCAAGAATTTTCGAGCGTTAGACTGGAGGAGTTATTTTTTATACTAGGTTCTCGTTTAAATGTTTCTTTAAGGGAAATGAATGTTTCAGTTCTGGTGATATTGGGAATAGGTTGGATCTTATCCATGAGAATCTGTCTCAGATGTGCTGTATTTTCACAATACATTTTTATGAAAATGGCATATTCTCCGGTGGTGTAATGACATTCGACTACTTCTGGAATTTCCTGAAGCTTATCTGAAATGCTATCTAAATTATGACACTTGTCTAAGTGGATACCCAAAAACACACATAGACTCATTCCAAGCTTCTTGGAGTTCACCTTCAAATACGACCCTTCGATGATTCCCATCTTCTCCAATTTTTGAATTCTCAGATGAACGGTAGCTCCCGATACGTTACAAGCTCTGGCAATTTCCAGGTATGGAGTTCTTGCATCAGCGATCAAGATCTCCAGAATCCTTTTGTCTAGTTTATCTATATGGACATCCATTTCCATTGAAAAAATGAGTTTTATATGGTAATCTACAACCATTCTCTATTATTTCATAAAGATTTAATAGATATATACCATTTCGAATAATGATTTGTTAGGGATGAAATGTTCATTCAAATATGATAAAGGAATCCATAAAAGGAAATTTCTACACTATTTTTTTCCTCTTAAGGCATTTCGTATTTTTATCAATGGCTATTACCCATCACTGAAGAAAAAGAATAACTAATTAAAGAAAGATATGAAGGCTTACTTGGAATTATTGGAAAAAGTGCTGAATGAAGGGAATGTGAAAGAAGATAGGACCGGTACGGGAACGCGTTCTATTTTTGGTTATCAATTGAGGTTTGATTTAAGTGAGGGCTTTCCATTAGTTACTACAAAAAAAGTTCATTTAAAATCGATCATATATGAACTATTATGGTTTCTTCGTGGGGAGAGTAATATTCAATATTTACAAGCGCATAAAGTGAAAATCTGGGATGCCTGGGCAGATGAAAATGGGGATTTGGGACCTATTTATGGCGTCCAATGGCGGTCTTGGAATGGTGCTGATGGAAAAGTAGTAGATCAAATTTCGGAAGTTCTGGAATTGTTAAGAACTAAGCCTCATTCCAGAAGAATGATCGTCAATGCATGGAATGTAGGGGAATTGGAATATATGGCCCTTCCACCTTGTCATACTATGTTCCAGTTTTATGTAGCAGATGGGAAACTTTCCTGCCAATTGTATCAGAGGAGTGCAGATTTATTTTTGGGAGTTCCCTTTAATATTGCTTCTTATGCATTACTGACGTTGATGGTAGCACAGGTAACAGGATTTAAGCCCGGTGATTTTATTCATACCTTTGGTGATGCACATATTTATTCCAATCATATAGATCAGGTAAAAGAACAACTTTCCAGAACTCCGCGTAAACTTCCCCAAATGAAATTGAATCCCGAGGTGAGTTCTCTTTTTGATTTTACTTATGAAGATTTTGAATTGGTTGATTATCAACCATATCCTACCATCAAGGCACCGGTAGCCGTATGAGAACTGAAACGAATCAGGAAGAACTTGCTCAACGATTATTCCAACAGGTAAGGCGACTGGAAATAAAGACGCGTAGAATTGTAAATACGTCATTAGCCGGTGATTATCAAGCTGCTTTTAAAGGTAATGGACTTGCCTTTGAAGAAGTGAGGCCCTATCAGGCTGGAGATGATATAAGAAGTATTGATTGGAATGTTTCTGCCAGAATGGGAGAGCTTTACATCAAGATGTTCAAAGAAGAAAGAGAGCAGAATTTGTTCGTTTTATTTGATATCAGCGATTCAGAGGAATTTGGTGTTTCTTACTATACCAAAAAGAACATAGGAGCAGAAATCGCGGCCCTTTTTGCTTTTTCCGCCTTAAAGAATCAGGATAAGTTTGGATTAGCTACTTTCACAGATACATTGGAACAATTCTACAAACCTAAAAGAGGCAGAACATATATTCTTAAAATTATTCGCAATATTTTAAAAGATCACAAGGCTTCCTCCAAAACCAATATTGCTCTGGCTATAAATTTTTTGCTGCTAACCCTTAGACAAAAATGTATCCTGGTCGTCATATCTGATTTTATTGATAGCCAATATGAACAAGCACTGGTCCAACTAAATCGGAAACATGAAGTGATACTAATTAGACTCTATCATCCCCTGGAATTAGATTATGCAGAAAGAGCGATCATTCCTGTAGAAGAACTTGAAAGTGGACATATTCGTTGGGTCAATGTTGCTGGGCATAGGTATAACCACAGTATGCAAAATTATTTTGCAGATTTAGATGAGCAATTAACAAAATTGAAGAATAAGCATGGAATAGATTATGCTTCTGTGAATGTGACAGAAAATTATTTACCTGTACTGGAAAAGTTACTTATTCACAGAAAAGTTAGAAAGAGGAAAAGATCTTAAATAACATTTTTAGGATGATACATAAAGGGAATAGAAAAAACTTGAGAATTTATGTAGGTGTTCTACTTTTTCAGGCCTGCTTTTCTACTGCATCGGCCCAGGTTAATAGTATTGTATGTAAGTTTGAGTCAGATTCTTTTTCTATGGGAATGCCCATAGTGCTTCACTGTGAAGTGGAAAAACTCCCGGAAACTTCTATTCAGTTTCCTCGATATTCTCTGGCATATGCGCCCTTTGACTGGATAAGGACAGTTCGGATTTCTCGAAAGAATCAGGAGCAATTCATTCTTGAGAGCTATGATATTTATCTTAAAAGTTTTGAATTGCTACAAGAACAATCTGTCCGATTCAAATTTGGATGGATGACAGATCGGGATACTGCCTTTCAGGAAGTTCGGAGTGATACGGTCTCATTAGTAAGAATGGTACATGGAAATCCTCTTAATACTCCCTTCCGAAAAGATCAGGCATTAGTATACGTTCAAACCCCTTTAGATCTGACAAACTTTATTCTGTGGATTATTATCCTAGGTGTGGTCGGCTTTACCCTCTTTTACACCTTAAAAAAACCTGTTCTTGTATGGTGGAAATTATATAAACTCAAAAAATCCTGGGAACAGGTAAAGCATAAACTAACTCTTCTTGAGCAGCAGTCTTCCCGGCAAGTCCTTTATTTTCAACAACTCAACAGCCTATGGAAAACGTATCTGGATCCTTTTAATTTGTATTCTTTAGGGAGTTTAACGACAACTGAGTTACAGCAAGTCCTGGTTCATTTTTCTTTTTTGGACACTTCCGAAAGAGCTTGGTTTGTCAAAGTATCGGAAAAGAGTGATTTGGTAATTCATGCTGGGAAAGAACTTCCTGAAGAAGCAATAAATGAAGTCACCCAAAAGATGGCTACAGTGTTGTCCCAAATATATGAAAAGAAGAGAAAAGCTATTAGATATGCTCCAGATTATGGAATGATGGAACGTCTTAGTTCTTCAACATAGTTTTTGCATGCCCATTCTCGGATTTCCAACAGATTTCGTATAGGTCTTTTCTTCGATCCTGGAGATTTCGCACACTTCCCTTCGTATGTAATTCTCTTAGTAAGTCTAAGTTAACATCTGCAATAACTGTCATCTCAGTATTAGGAGTAGCTTCTGAAACGATAGCATTCGTTGGAAAAGCAAAGTCAGAAGGAGAAAATACGGCCGATTGAGCATATTGAATATCCATATTATTCACTCTAGGAAGGTTGCCTACACATCCTGCAATCGCTACATAACATTCATTCTCAATAGCTCTTGCCTGAGCACAGTACCTTACTCTATGATAACCATTCTGAGTATCCGTCATAAATGGAACAAAAAGTAATTTCATCCCCTGTTCAGCGTACATCCTGGCTAATTCCGGAAACTCCACATCATAGCAAATTAATATACCTATTTTGCCACAATCCGTATCAAATACCTTCAGTTCATTACCACCGATCATTCCCCAGGCATTTTCTTCTCCGGGGGTAATATGAATTTTTTTGAATTGGTCATAAGATCCATTTCTACGACATAAATAGCTAATATTATATAAGTGATTATCTTCCAGGTAAGGCATACTTCCCGTAATAATATTTACATTATAGCTTATGGCAAATTCCTGCATGATTTTTTTCAATGGCTCAGTGTAAGAAGCTAAAGATCTAATCGCTTGCGCAACGTCCTGATCATTATATTTTGCCATTAAAGGGGCATTGAATAATTCAGGGAAAAGAATAAAATCAGCTTTGTAATCACTTACTACATCTACGAAGAATTCTATTTGTTCTGTCATCTTTTTCATGTTTTCGAGATGTCGCATTTGCCACTGAACAAGTCCAAGCCTTATGACTGATTTTTTGTTATTAATCAGTTTTTCATCATCATCAAAGTAAATATTATTCCACTCAAGGAGGGTAGCGTAGTCCTTGGATTGAGTATCTCCTACCAGGTATTTCCTAAGTACTTTTTTTACATGGAAGTCATTTGAAAGCTGAAAGGTTAATGTTGGATCGTAAATTTCTTTATGCTTAACTTTTTCTATGTACTGTTTTGGGTTCATTTGGTCCGAATATTTTTCATAATTAGGGATTCGACCACCAGCTACAATACCTCTCAAATTTAAGTTTTCACAAAGCTCTTTTCTGGCATCGTATAATCTTCTTCCCAGCCGCATTCCTCTGTGTTCCGGATGGACGAACACCTCGATACCATAGAGTACATCACCTTCAGGATCATGCGTATCAAAAGTGAAATTACCTGTGATCTGTTTGTAATTGTGATTATCTCCAAACTTACTGTAGTCGATGATTAAACTTAAGGCAACAGCTACCACTTTTTCATTGACCATGACACATAATTGGCCTTCAGGAAATATCTTTAATAATTTTCTGATCTGTTGTTCTCTCCAAATCATTCCTTCTAATCCGGAGTAAGCCTGAATCATGCTGTGCTTTAAGTCTAAAAAGTCGCTGAGTTGTAAATTTCTAAGTGCAATATTTAAGGTGTTCTCCATATTAGTGATATAAAAATATAAATAATGTAAAAAATTACGATGAGTCTTTACATGTCTATATACAATCGTAAGGTAATACGAATTCTTATAGTAAAGTTTAGTGAAGGGAAAAGTATTTTATAAGTAAATAAAACAAAATATATCATGAGATGTCTATCGATCATTTTGTTGTTTACGAGTGTATCATTTAACAATAGTTATGGGTTTTATAAGAGAATACAGGATCAGGAGTTAAATAAAGTCTCCCCCACGCAGGCGAGCCGAATAATTAACCTGGCAGCAAATGTGGTAGATGGAAAGATAACACTTTCGTGGGATGTTAGTGAATCGGATTCAATTGTAAGTTTTCAGATTATGCGTTCCTTGGATGGCTTCAATTTTTATTCATTGACGACAAAAAAAGTTTCATCCTTTCTCAGGGGAGATTTGGGGTATAAATTTGTAGATGAACAAGCTACTGTATTATCAGTGCCTCATTTATATTATCAGGTTCATGCAGTGTTGGCTAAGGGGAAAGCTATTCAAAGTGCCCCGGTTGAAATAGCTAATCATCTAAAGCAAAATTTCCAATTTTTTGTTACTCCATACCCAGGTGAACGCCTTTTCTTTGTTCACTATCTACTAAAGGATAAGAAAAGTGATTATGAATTAAAGGTCGTAGATGGCTTGGGAAATACGATGTATTCCCGAATGCTGGAAATAAATAGTGAGGGAGAAAGTTTTCCTATTGCTACACAAGATTGGGAGGACGGCCCTTTCTATATACAAGCCATTAGTAAAGATATTATCATTACTCATAAGCATTGGGTAGGACATAAGCGAGGACTTAATTAACAGATTAGGAGTTTGTATCCAGTCCAGTATGCTTTGCCCATTCTATCCATGCTGTTTTGAGTTCTGTAACCTTTTGTGGATAATGCTCTGCCAGATCTGTAGTTTCTGTACGATCTTTACTCAAATCGTATAATGCCCAATGTTCTGTGAGCTTATCCCATACTAATTTCCAATCTCCTTTTCTAATAGCTCTGTTACCCGCATATTCCCAACATAATATATCATGTGGGTTCCTTGTCTTTCCTTGTAAAACAGAAGAGAGAGATTTGCCTTCCAGAGGTAATAATTCTTGATCATGAAAAATTTGAGGATAGGGAACATCCACTATATCAGCTAAAGTAGGTAGTATATCAATAATATGTCCAACCTCATCTGTCATCGTATCTGAGGGAATGTGTCCTGGCCATCTGGCAATAAAGGGTGTATTGATTCCACCTTCATTCATCCACACTTTATATCGCTTAAAGGGGGCATTCTGAGCCCACCCCCATGCTGGTCCCACAGCTACATAATCATCCTTCGGGCCTGGATGGCGTTCAATGGGATTACGGCCTCCGGGTTCTTCTGCACATCCTCCATTGTCAGATAAAAAAAGAATAAGTGTTTGATCCAGTACGTCTTCTTCTGACAATACCTGTATTAAATTTCCTATTTGGCTGTCGACCCTATGAATCATAGCTGCATAAGTAGCCATTCTCAAATCTTCAAATTCCTGATCAGCCTCTTCCCAGGCATATGATCTTGAATCAGTAGCAGTGAGCTTATATCTGTCAGCATCAATTACCTCCATAGACAGCTGTCTTTGATATCGCATGCTGCGAAGGGAATCCCAGCCCATGAGGTAGGTGCCCCTGTACTTTTGTATGTCTTCGGGCCATGCGTGTAAAGGATAATGAGGTGCAGTATAACATATATGCAAAAAGAAAGGCTGTTGTTGGTCCGAATCTTTCACAAAGGCGATCGCCTTTTCAGTGAAAGCATCAGTAGAGTAAAAAGTATCTGGGAAGCTGGTGATCTGTTCTGTCTGTTCTCCAAAATACCTGATTCTACTCCCTTTGTATTCAGGATCTTGGATTGAAGGATCAAAATGATTACTTGCTCCATCTAATAATCCGTAATATCGGTCAAATCCTCGATGAATAGGATGGCGAATCTCATCTCTTCCCAAATGCCACTTCCCTGAAAGCATGGTTCTATATCCTGCCATTTTCATTATTTCTCCTAAGGTTAACATATTAGATCTCAATAAGAAGGTATCCTTTTTATCTCTCCTTGGATATAAGCCCGTTAACAAAGAAGCACGGGTGGTTGTACACTTCCCATTATTGTAAAATTGTCTGAAGCGCATTCCTTCTTGAGCAAGTCTATCAATATGGGGAGTATGTACTTCTCCTCCATAGCATCCCAGATCTGACCAACCCATATCATCTACCATAATGAGTACAACATTAGGCAGGTCATTTGGGCTACGGTCTTGAGCGAGTGTGTGAAGATAATATAATAGGAATAGATGGGTAGATATGAGTATTTTTAAGAGAAGAGGAGCATTCATAACGAGCAGGATGTAAGTATGTATTTATTCAAAATATCTACAAATAAAATGGGATAATTCAAAATATCCCTATACGGAAATGCGGATAGCAATCTTTCCTCTGGTGTGCCCGGTTTCAATGTGTTCGTGAGCTGTAATGATATCGGATAGAGGATAGCTTTTTTCTATGACTGGCTTAATGAATCCCTGTTCTATCCATTTAGTTAATTGTTCAAAATCAGCTTTATCTGGTCTGAGAACCACAAGCTTTAATTTGGTAGAAGAAAATACAGAACCTACAGAGGAAATAAGGTTGGATGGATTAGGAGAAGTACTGATCATGATCCCACCGCTCACCAAGGACTTTTTCATTTGGGAAAAGGATAAATTTCCGATGGTATCAAAGATGATATCGTAGTTTCCGGTTGCTGGAATTTTCTCTTTAGTATAGTCAATTACCGAATGAACCCCTAATTCTTTAGCAAAATGGATGTTTTTTCCACTACAAACTCCGGTAATCTGTGCCTTGAAAATAGATGCTACTTGTACGGCTATCGTTCCCACTCCACCCGTACATCCATTAATGAAGATATGCTGTTGATGCTGAATATTCGCCAACTTCACTAAGGCCTGAATGGCGGTTAAGCTGACGATTGGAAGTACGGCTGCTTCTTCAAAAGATAGATTAGAAGGCTTCCTGAACATCTGTCTGGGTTTAGATTTCAGATATTCAGCGTATGCTCCTCCTTTAACAGCATCTAACATACCATAAACTTCATCTCCAGTCTTAAATTCAGCAGAACCAGATTCAATGACTTCTCCGGCAAAATCTGCTCCTAACATTTTAGGAAATCGGTTTCCGCTAAGTAGTTTTAGATTTCCACTACGGATTTTGTAGTCGATGGGATTGACGGAAGAAGCGCGAACTTTAATGAGAATAGATCCCGCTTCGGCTTGGGGTTGAGGTAGATTAGACACCTCTAAAACGGAAGGCGGACCGAAGGAGTGGATGATTGCTGCTTTCATAAGTTACCGTCTCTTTGATAGGAGACCTGCAAAACTACATAATTAATTTTCCTTCCTAAAAGAAAATAGAAAAACAACAAAGATTCTTGTGAGGGTAATTATAAGCCTCGTCCACCAAAGATGATAATCAACTGTCCACAACCAGCTAAAAATCCGAGAATGGCGCCTACGGCTACTAATTTCCATTCATCTTCCTGGAAAACAGGTCGTAAAAAGCTTAGGAAAGAGTTGGGCGGTAAATTTTGCATTCGGCTTCTAAGGGCATATTCCACATCCAGTACCTCATCGAGATAGGGATACATCCTGTGCATGATCTCTGGTAACCGCTTCATAAATTGGGAAGAAATATCATGGTGGATCAATTCTAGTATTCTATACCCATTGGCCAACTGAAAAAAATGTCTGGAAATACCTGTAATTTCATTCATTGCTACCAAAAGCTCCTTACCTAACATATGTTCTACTCTTTGATGGGCATGATGATCCATCATGTAAGCGTAGATTTTGGACGCGGTTAGTATTCGAGTCGCTACGATTTTTGAATAAGAGGCTGCTACAGCACGTTGACGTTTGATAAATAGCCCCTGGATGATAAATGGTCCTACTTTTTTGGGTCGTATAGGCTCGAAAATTAGTCGAATAGCTACAGCATTGGTCAAGTATCCTACAGCCAGGCCCGCTAATGGAAGAATAGTATAGGCATATACTTCCCCTTGAAGAAAATACCATAACAGCATCTGAAAAATCCCAAAAATAAAACCAAAATATAAGCCAGAGAATTCTATAAACTTGAACTCTTTTTCCCCTACCTTATAGAAGATGAGATTAAGTAGGGATTTATCACTTTCCAGTTCATTTACAATCATTGCCCGAAGATCAAAGAGCTCATTAATATCCTGTTTAACTTTGAGCATTAATCTTTCTACGAGGATTGGGCTTCTGTACAAGGCTTTGGCATATATTCTTCTTTTTAATGAGTTGGGAGTTTTTCTCCATAAGTCAGGAGCATGTCGCTTCATCGACCCTTCAATAATCTCCCATAGAATATTTACAATCACCGGGCGGATCTCTTCTGCAGCTCTGGCAGGTTCGATTTGTGAAAATCGATTATCGAGCGTAAGAAGATTTTTTGTCAACAGATCTACTGCTTTACCTGCCATACTACCCGCTTTTGCAGGGATAATCCCTTGCCATCCCAGCTTGATAGGTCCCAATTTAAGTCCCCAAAATTCAATCGGATAAAAGGTCATTCTCAAGGCAAGAACATTAGTTCCCCAACCTACTAATGCACTCGTAATGGGAATTGAGAGATATTGTAGTAGGGATGTCCAGGACCAAACTTCGGGAAGTAAGCTCGCCATAGTAAAAGTGCACCCTTCTGAAATAAGGGATTAATTACACAAATTTTGGGGATTGATAAAGGAAAATGACTGTATAATAAGTACTTTAGGTAATTTGATTGTAAAATACCTTAAAGGTAGCTCTAATGAATGGCCTTTTCAAATAATGATACTATGCTTTTTTACCTTTGCTTTTATTTGGACAATGGATAAATACTAAGCACTGAACAAGTCAATGAGCTTTTGGGCTCTTTTATTCCAGGTGAGTTCATGTGCCTTTTTCCATGCTCCTTCCGCTAGTTTTTGCTGATAAGTTGGGTCAATGAGAATACGCCTGAGAGCTTCTGATAAACTTTCGACATCTCCTGCAGGATAAAATAGGGCATTCACTTCTTGATCGAGGAATTCACTGCTGGAGGGTAGGTCAGTGGAAATTACAGGAACACCTTTGGCGAGATAGTCAAAAATTTTCATAGGAGCCGTGAGTGATCTGTTAAAGAAATTATCCTTCATGGGTACTACTCCCACAGTTGCTGTATCTAAATAGTCATTCATTTCTGGCTTGCTTACCCATCCAGTAATATGCGTTTGGTGTGAAATACCCGATTCCGATACTTTTTGTTCAATGATGGGAAGTTCCTGCGCTCTTCCTCCAATAAGCAATAGTTTTACCTTCGGAAGATTAAGCTGCTTGATAGCTTCGAATAACACCTTAAAATCTCGTTGGGGTTGTATCGCTCCGATATAGGCAATAATGGGGGAAGCAGGATCAGGTGAAGATTTCGGCAAGGGGCGAGCTAAGCCCGGATGAACTACATGAACTTTTGAGGGGTTTACATATAAACGATATAATTCCGCCTGTGGACCGAGGATGCAAATGATTCCGTCAAGTGTATGTAAGTACTTTTTTTCATACTGATGATACTTCTGAAAATAGGACATATTATAAAAGCCGTCATTATGTAATTCCGGCTGAAGAAAGTAATTATGAGATTCGTAGTAGACTTTAAGGTTTTTGTATTTTTTCAGTTTGTAGAGATAAGGAAGGAATCCGGGATCTCTGGTGTGGACTGCATCTATGCTTGTATGGGATGAGAGGCGAAGGATTCTTCTGTAGGCCTGCCAATAAAAGGGCTTACTACTACTAACAGGACCAATGTGAAATTTGGGAATTTTATGTATGTGAAGGTCTTGCTGGGGTGTAAGATCGTAATAGGCCATTCCCTTCTCGAGGGTAGTAGGGGTACCTTGACCGACAAATAAGTCTACCTGGATGCCTTGTTCAGCCAGGGCGTGAGTATTATAAGTGCTTGCAGCTGATCCTGGAGTTTGAGATGGCCAATTTTGCCTGTTAACAAAAACTACCCTCATAATATTACATTTAAAGCCATTCTTGATTAGCTTCGGCTTATATTTTAATGAAACGTAAACTTAATACTATTGAAATGAATTACCGCACCTTTGGACGCACGTCCTGGAATATTAGTGAAATAGGATATGGGATGTGGGGAATGGGAGGAGATTGGAAGGGAGGAAATGAAGAGGAGAGCTACAAAGCGTTGGATTTAGCAGTAGAAAGAGGATGTAATTTTTTCGATACAGCCTGGGCGTATGCAGAAGGCAAAAGTGAAACGATGTTGGCGGCACTACTAGATCGACATCCTAACAAAAAATTATATGTTGCTACCAAGATTCCCCCTAAAAATTTTACCTGGCCCTCCAAAAGGGCATTTACCCTGGATATGTGTTTTCCCAAAGAGCATATCGAGAATTACGTAGAGAAAAGCCTTAAGAATCTAAATGTTGATCAAATAGATCTTATCCAGTTTCATGTATGGGAAGATAGTTGGGCCAATGTAGATGAATGGAAAGAGGCTATCCACTATCTCAAAAAGGAGGGAAAAATTGATAGGGTCGGAGTGAGTGTAAATCGATGGGAGCCCGAAAATTGTCTCGAAACGCTAAGAACTGGTGAGATTGATGCTGTTCAGGTAATCTATAATATTTTTGATCAAGCTCCGGAAGATCAGTTATTTCCTTTATGTGAAGCACTGGATATTGGCGTAATAGCGAGGGTGCCGTTTGATGAAGGCTCCTTAACGGGTAATTTAACAAAGGATACAGTGTTTGAAGAGGGAGATTGGCGATCCACCTATTTTGTGGAAGAGAATCTCAAGTCAAGTGTAGAACATGCTGATGCATTGAGACCACTTATTCCCTCTCATATGACGATGGCTGAAATGGCGTTAAAGTTTATTCTTCACCATCCTGCTGTAAGTACCATTATTCCTGGAATGAGAAAGCTCCATCATGTAGAAATGAATATGGCGATAAGTGAAAGTGAACCATTAGGAGAAAATCTGATGAATTCCCTTAGACAACACAGATGGGACAGAACGCCTACTTGGTGGTCTCAATGAGCATTTTCGCTGGTTGAGCTGTAATTATTATCAAAAAATATGACAAGTTCTTCCAAAAACTTACATCGATAATAAGGGGTTTGCCAGAATTTTGGAGTTAACAGTGAAATGAATCGGCTAAGCTGGGAATTTCATTCGATTGAATGAATAAACACTTAATTATCAGGGAGTAAGTGTATTTTTTTATATTAAACAACTTATAGGCAGGATTTTCGATCTGCTTTCTATTTTTGAAGGCTTTTTTCTCAAATTGGGAATTTTTTCATTTAACAGGAAAAATATCACATCACTTATGCCGCCTCTATGCATTCGCTTCTAAATAATTCGAGTAGACAAACATTTCTTTATATTCTTACTATTATTTATGGTAAAAATATTACAGTTTTTACCATTATTTGCTCCTATAGCTAACATCTGCATTCTTACCTTCTCAATTTACCAATATAATAGATAGTTAAATATCGACGTTTAAACACATGTAAAAACGATGCTACTTTGTGTATGTCACACCTTAAGTGGTATAGGCTTTGAAGATTCCGCTCCGTACTTGTTGGCTAAATAAAAACGAAACTTTAAACAAGTATTCAATTTTACCCAAACAAAAATTATTTTTATGAGGAATTCTACCATCTATGTTATTTACCTGATAGGATTTTTCTCTTTTCTTTCATCATCAGCACAGGAACTAATTTTCAAGACTGGATTCGAAGGAAATGTATCAGGATTTCCTTCTAGTGCATTTGAGTTTTTAGAGGGAAGCGATAATTACTCTGGTACTCCAAACGACTGGGTTAGAGATTTAGATAACCATCCCGAGATAGGATTGCATAGAATACAATATGAGGGGAATAGCAGTTCCAGAAGGTATGCGCGTTTAGCGAAAGACCCGAAGAATCCTGCAAATAAAACCATGATCTTTAATATCTCACAAGGGGAATCGAATTCTAACCGTACCAGGGTCCAAATGAATCTCTTTAATAATAAGGGATTAAAGCAGTTCACCCAGACAGTCTCTTTGTTCTTGCATTGGGATATAAGATATGCGAGATCCTATCCGGAGAAATTTGATTGGTTTAATATTTTTGAGATTTGGAACAATGTAAACCAGGATAATGAACCCTATCCGTTTAGAATTTCCGTCAATTTAGTCAAGCTATATGAAGGCTTTAATGACGAATTCTTCTTTGAGGTGCATGGTCAAACGTACAACGGCAATGGCTGGGATGATGTCTGGGTTCGAACAAATAAAAACGTTGCTGTTCCTACAGGAGAGTGGATGGAGCTAGAGTATTATTTCAAAGAAGGTGATAAAAGCGCTGGCCGTTTTTCATTTACTATTACCAAAGAGAATGGAGAGAGAATTAATATCTTCTCAGTAAGCGATTACACTCACCATCCCAAAGATCCTAATCCTGATGGGGTGCAGCGATTCAATCCGATGAAATTATATACGTTCAAAGACCTAGTAAATCACGTGAGAGATCAGGGGCGTAGAGTCAGAGTTTATTGGGACGATTTTACCTTGTGGAGAGGAGACGCAAGAAATAAATATCCAATCTCTTCTATCCGTGCTGATCAATTGTCTATTAAGAAATATACTTTTAAGGCATCTGGGGATAGTTACACCGACGGGTCAAATACCGGAAGTAATTATGGATCGCGAACTTATGTAGATGTAAGTGATAGAAGTAATAAAAATGAAGGCTATTATAAGTTTTCAGTGGGAAACTTCAGATCTGTCTCTAAAGCAAAGTTGAGATTGTATGGTTGGAACCCCAAAAATAGTAAGCAGTCAGTGCGTGTGAGAGTTTTTAGAACTGCTGATGAGTGGAATGAAGATAAGATTACGTTTAAAAATGCTCCCGTAGAGCATGGGGGATTAATAGATCAGGTGTACGTCCAAGGAAAGAAATACTATGAATGGGATGTTACTGACTATGTAAAGCAACAAACAAAGCTTAACGGTAGAATCTCATTTCTACTTGTTTCCCGTGATTACGATTCCAGAGTGGCTCGATTTAACTCTACAGAAGCAAGTAGTAACAAACCACAGCTTGTTATTGAAGGAGTACCTGAAAATGTAGGACCTAAATCTCAATATATAACATTTGATCCTATTCCTGATAGATTAACTTCTCAAGGATCACTCACCTTAAATGCAAAGTCTACTTCAGGTCTTAGTGTTAATTATGAAGTAATATCCGGTCCCGCTTCTGTTTCCGGTAGTACACTAAGGTTTAATGGAAGTGCTGGGCTGGTAGAAGTACTAGCAAAACAGAATGGAAATAGTTCATATCTTGAAGCAACACCTATACTGAGGAGATTTAGAGTGATAAAAACTAACAGTGAGGCGATGTATGTACTCTCTGAAGCCGATGCGCAGGTAATAAATGGGAGTTCAAATTCAGGGAAGAATTATGGGGATAAGGAATTTATGGAGGTAAGGAATAAATCCAGTTATGGGAGCGAATCATATATTAGATTTGATTTAAGTGGAATTAAGGATATCTCCAATGCAAAATTGAGATTGCGTGGACGGAACCCTGCTAACAGTAAGTCTGTCAATATCGGTGTATTTAAATCTACAGATAACTGGTCAGAATCAGCACTTACTTTCAAGAATCGTCCCAAGGCACTCAGTAGAGTAGGAGGAACAAAAATTGCGAATCAACTTAAGTATTATGAGGTTGATGTAACAAGCTATGTTAAAAGTGAATTAGGGAAGGATAAGACAGTTACATTTGTTGTTCGCTCTGAAAATAATAATTACGAAAGAGTGAGATTTGATACCAGGGAAACCAGAGGTTATGCACCTGAGCTTAAGATCGTGGGAACTCCTAATTTGAGCTCCAGCTCAAATGCTCAAGCCAGGGTAGCCGTTGCTAACTCTGCCTTGGAATTTGATGCCCCGGCTATTCAGGATGGAGATTGGTCATTTAAGACTTATCCTAATCCTTTTCAGTCTTATTTCAGCATGGAAATCTCAGGAAAGGAAACAGCTGGACTTCGATTGAAAGTAATGGACATCCATGGGAGAATTGTATATGAGAACAAAGAGCTTTCTCCAGTGATGGATGTCTATTTAAATAAAGATGTACCACCCGGAGTATATGTAGTTCAGCTGATAGAAGGATTAGATACTGTCGGATATCAAAAGATGATCAAGGACTAAGAACCTATAAAGATGGTTCTGCATTGAACATAGATACAATTAGTACAAAAGTTTTGGGGTGATAGGAACTTTTTGAAAGGAAAGCCTGAGTCATATACTCGGGCTTTCATTATTTTTATAACTGCACTTGATAAGATCTCGCATTTTTTCCTTCATAAAAATTCAGATAAGCCTGATTGACAATTCTGTTACCTCCTACGGTTGGATAATCTCCCGAAAAGTACCAATCTCCCAAATGATTAGGAATGGCTTCATGAAGATCATTGATGGTCTGATAGAGGACGGAAAGTTCAATATCGAAATTTGCTGGTTTGATGATTTCTGCTATCTTACCTGAAACTTCTTCTTGAGAAAAAGGCTCATAAATTGCTTTAACGGCATTTAGCTGATGCATGGTTCCTTCTTCTTTCATCCCTTTAATCCGTTTGTATACATCACTAATAATGTGTTCCATATTTCTTTCTTTCAGAAGGGCAATTGCTGCCTGAAAAGCCACCAGTCTTTCAATCTGAGACATATCTATCCCATAACAATCGGGATACCGAATTTGGGGCGCAGAGGAAACAATGACCACCTTTTTAGGTCTCAATCGTCCCAAAATCTGGAGAATGCTTGTCCTCAACGTGGTACCTCTGACGATTGAATCATCTATACACACTAAGGTATCATGATCTTTGCGAATCGCTCCTCTGGTAACATCATACACGTGTGATACAAGATCCTCTCTCGCTGCATCATCAGTGATAAAGGTTCTCATCTTCACATCCTTTGTAATCACTTTTTCCACCCGAGGTCTTCGATCCAGGATAGCCTTAACCTGTTCTTCGTTATTATCTGTCCCCAATTTCTGAATTTGCCGGATATTTTCTTCGTTTAACCAGGATTCTATTCCCTTTACAATACCTAAAAAGGCTATTTCAGCCGTATTGGGGATGAAGCTGAAGACGGTATTCTCAAGGTCATTATGAATATGATCGAGTATATGGGGTACTAGCCGCTGGCCCAGTCTTTTTCTCTCCTGATAAATCTTTACGTCACTTCCTCTTGAAAAATAAATCCTTTCGAAAGAGCAACTCTTCTTCTCGCCGGGCTTAGTGTAAGGTTTTTCTGTGATTTTTTTTGATAATCCCTTAATTGCCAGAATATGTGCTGGAGCTACCTCTTTAATTTGCTCAGGCTGAAGATTGAAAACGGTGCTAATCGTTGCTCTTTCCGATGCAGCTACAAATACCTCATCATCATAATAGTAGTAACAAGGCCTGATGCCATTGGGATCTCGCAGGATAAAAGCATCTCCATTCCCGATTATCCCACCTATCACATATCCTCCATCCCATGCAGTGGAAGCCTGTTTGATAATCCGTGAAATACTCAGTTCGTCAGCAATTAAATGCGATATTTCATTCGGAGTGAAGCCATCTTTCTTATACTTTTTGTGGAGTTGATTTATTTCTACATCCAGGAAATGAGCAATCCGCTCCAACACTGTTTCTGTATCGGTTTGGTGCCTCGGATGCTGTCCTAATTCTACCAACTTAGAAAACAAATAGTCTACATTGGTGAGATTAAAATTTCCTGCCAACATCAAAGTTTGATTGATGTAATTACTGGATCGCAACACAGGATGGCAGAAATTAACCCCATAACTCCCATGGGTTCCATATCTCAGATGCCCTAGAATCACTTCTCCAGCATAGGGAAAATATTTTTTTAAGAAATGCGGATCATTCACACGTTCTGGATAAGCTTTTTCCAATTCAGTGAGTTCCTCAGAAACTTGATTAAATAAATTAGTCCATGGACTATTACCAGTCTTCCGATTTCTGACGTGATATGGCCTTCCTGGCTTCACATTCATCTTTATAACTCCGATTCCAGCTCCATCTTGCCCTCTGTTACGCTGTTTTTCCATCAGCATATACATTTTATTGAGTCCCCATAGGGCAGAACCATATTTATCTTTGTAATACTCCAATGGATGGAGCAGGCGGATTAACCCAATTCCGCACTCGTGTTTGATTAATTCACTCACAGTACATATGTTTGATTCATTCTATCCTCCCCAAAGACACATTAAAGTTACAGATAGAAACCCGAAAAATTGAACTATTTTTTATTCCCTTCTGATGGTTTTTACTATTTTCATGCAATTGCATAAAATTAGCCCAAATAGTGAAAACTCATCGAAACTTAATCTTTGAGATTTCTGGACTGTTTTGACGTATCATTTCCCAAATAGTTACTCTTCCATCTATGAATGAAGTTTTTATTAAGGACAAATATTTTTCAGTTTCTATTTCTTCTGCTGAAATCAGTCATCGTATCCAGGAACTTCAACAGATTATTAATGACGATTATATAGATAAAAATCCTCTTTTTCTTCCCGTCTTAAATGGTGCCTTTATCTTTGCTGCAGATTTGGTCAGAGGATTACACATTCAACCAGAAATACGATTTATTCGCGTAAGTACGTATGGGGATGAGATGGCGAGCTCTCATCAGGCTAAAGTAACCTTTGGATTGGAACAAAACTTATCGGGAAGACATGTGTTAATTGTAGAAGATATCGTTGATACCGGTTATACCAGCGATTTTCTAAGGAAGTATCTAGAAATGAGAAATGTAGCTACTGTAAAAATGGTTACACTATTGTACAAGCCCCAAGCGTTTAAAGGTACGGTGATACCTGAATATGTAGGGTTTGAAATTGAACCAAAATTTGTGGTGGGGTATGGGCTGGATTATGCTCAAAGAGGTAGAGAGCTCCCTAACATTTATACGCTTAAAGATGCTTAATCTCCTAAGGTCTTTGCAGTATTTCTTCTTCAATTGCCTAAAGCCGTTTGAACTTTAGGCTAATTAACATTAGACTTAACTTTCATGAACGAACAAAATGTGATTGGGTTAGCAGCAGAATCTCAACTAACCCCTTCCTCCGTCAGGATGGATACCTATAAAAATGCTCTTATTTCTAAAGAAGCGTCTCTTTCACACGTTCAAAAAAGATACACTTTTATTGCCTACCTTAGATTAGGTATTTTTCTGCTAGGAGTAGTGGTTACTTATGCTACCTTTCAATTACATCCTCTGGGAGGAATGCTACTGGGGTTTATCTGGTTGTACGTTTTTGCCCGACTGATCATTATTCACCAACAACTAGAGAAAAAGCGTTCATTCCTGAATTATCTCATTGAGGTGTACCAACAAGAAATAGCCATCTCACAGCGAGATTGGGAAGGGTTAGAAGAAGGGACAGAACATATTTCTGCCAATCATGCCTTCTCTTTTGATTTAGATATCTTTGGGCATGCCTCATTATATCAATACATGAATCGTTCTGCGACCATAGAAGGTGAATCCCTTTTTGCTTACTATTTAACTCATCCCAATGATCAAGTAGATGAAATTAACCTACGACAGGAGGCAATAGCTGATTTATCTGATCATCACGACTGGAGCAATACATTTCAGGCGACAGGAAAAGCGATAAAAGCCTCGAAAAAGGAATTAGATGATTTGAGATCCTGGATGAAGGAAAAGGCTTTTTATCTTGATCATTCCATGTATCCATTCAGTCTTTGGTTTTTTCCTGGTCTATTTCTGGTGAGTGTAGGCTTATGGGTGTGTCAATTGATCCCGGGATTAGCAGAATGGGTAAGCTGGATGCCTGCTTCCCTTCCTGCCCTATTTTTTATGCTTAATCTTGCTTTGGTGGGTAATAGATTGTCTCATACACGAAAACAACAAGCATTATTGAGTAGAAAATCAAGACTGCTAAATACATATGGAGATTTATTGGAATTAGTGGAGCAGGCAGATATGGATAGTTCTTTATGGAATTCATTGAAGGAAGAGTTGAGAGTGAAGAATCATACAGCCAGCGAAGCGATTAAGCAACTATCTAATATTTTGTATTATCTGGATCAGAGGTTAAATGCTTTTATGGGTTTAGTATTAAATGGAGCCATTCTATGGGACCTTCAATGCGTGTATCGTCTTGAAAAGTGGAAAGAATTACATCAGGAGGGATTATTCCTTTGGCTAGAAGTGATAGCAAAAGCAGATGCACTGAATAGTATGGGGAGATATGCTTATAATCATCCCGAATTTGTTATGCCTGAAGTAGTAGAACATAGGGAAGGCTTTGAATTAGTGGCCAATAAGCTGGGGCATCCTTTATTGGACCCAAATATAAGGGTGGATAACGATATTTCTTTAAAGGAGGGTGAATTACTGCTGATCACGGGCGCTAATATGGCGGGTAAAAGTACGTTTTTGAGAACAGTAGGAGTGAACTTGATATTGGCGATGAATGGATTGCCTGTCTGTGCCAAATCATATGTATTCAGCCCTATTTCTATGTTTACCAGTATTCGTGCTTCAGATGACCTGGAAGCCAGAGCTTCCTATTTTTATGCAGAATTAAGCCGCTTAAAAAGACTGATAGACACTTTATCCGATGGTGCCGTATTTGTGATCGTAGATGAAATGTTAAGAGGAACTAATTCCAAAGATAAACAAACGGGCTCCCGCAGGTTTATTGAAAGACTGATCTCGCTAAATGCTACCGGAATCATAGCTACCCACGACCTTAGCTTGGGCGTATTATCCGAAGAATATCCTGATAGAATTCGGAATAAGCGGTTCGAAGTAGAAATTCAAGATAATCGTCTTAGCTTTGATTATCGTTTGCAGGATGGTATTTCACAGAATCTGAATGCTACCTTTTTAATGGAACAAATGGGAATCATGTAGCCTTCAGGAAACTACTTTTTCCTTCCACCAGCACTGATAATGCTCAATTTCATAGCGGCCATTCAATAGGACTCTATGCTTTAGGAAGCTTCCACTCATTATGATAGGAAGCTGTTAATAATGTATTAGCTTCAGTATCATCTATGAATCTTTGTTCTTTTTCATCCCAATGTATTTTTCTTCCTGTCTTGAAAGCTATATTGCCCATATGAGCATTTATAGCAGCGATACTACCTGATTCTATGCCGCATGTTAGCGTGGATGCATCAGCATTTTTTACTGCGTCTATAAAATTTTGGGTATGCGCATTGAGATAATTCCCTTTTCTTTTTCCCGACGGCGGGTTTTCTATCAGTTTTTTCTTCTTGCCATCTTGATCTTTCTCTTCTGAGATGACTTCCCAGCCCTGTCTGTTAAGAACTAAAGTTCCGTTATTTCCTATAAAGGCAATTCCTTCCGTTCTACCATAGTTCCCTCCATCTATCCCCGTCGCATGTTCCCAAAGCATATTGAATCCATCATATTCGTAGACTGCTTGGAGCGTGTCAGGTGTTTCAGATGCGTCATCTGGATAGGCTAATTTTCCCCCTATAGCCATGACCGATCTGGGTGCCAGTGCTTTCATCGCATATAATGCGATATCTATTTCATGTACACCCCAATCGGTCATCAGTCCTCCGGCATAATCCCAAAACCACCTAAAGTTGAAATGAAATCTATTGGGATTGAAGGATTTTTTGGGAGCTGGTCCCAGCCACATGGCATAATCAACTCCTTCTGGAGGAACGCTATCTTCCTTGACAGGTACAGGTTTCATCCAACCCTGGTATGCCCATACTTTAACTAATCTGATGTTTCCCAGTTTTCCTGATTGAACAAATTCAATGGCTGTTTGATAATGACTGCCACTTCGTTGCCATTGACCCACCTGGACGATTTTTCCATATTTTTTAGCTGCTGCCATCATTATACGACATTCCTGTATAGAATTAGCCAGGGGCTTCTCCACATAGACATGTTTTCCGGCAGCTACGGCATCCACCATATTTAGACAGTGCCAATGATCTGGAGTTCCGATAATTACAGCATCTATATTGGGATCTTCTAATAGTTTCCTGTAATCATTATATAAAGCAGGTTTACTTTGGTATTTTTCCTCAATTTCTTTAGCTCTTGTTTCTCTTACGGATTGATCTACATCACATATAGCTACACATTCTACTTCTTCCATAAGCAAATGCGATCGCATATTAGACCATCCCATACCATTACATCCAATAACACCTAATCTTAATCGATCAGAAGGTGGAACAGTATTTTTATGATAAGCAAAACTATAAGAGGGTAGGGTAGTGCTTAGTATAGTGCCTGAGGTAGCGGCAATAGAATGTTTGAGAAAGTTTCTTCTGGAGTAGCTCATAGTATGCAGTTAATGGTAGTTGTTACTTCAAAAAGTAGAAAGAAAATACTGTTAATACTGATAGGATTCAAGGATTTTTTGATTACAAAAAAAAGCAACCTTCAAAAAAGGCTGCTTTACATATAAAAAATGGTTTGTCAGTGTGTGCAAATGGAATAACATTACCCTAAAGCATCGGCCCCGGCAGAAATTTCTAAGATTTCCTTAGTAATAGCTGCCTGACGCGCTTTATTGTAATTAATTTTTAACGTTCTTAGAAGCTCTTCCGCATTCTCCGTCGCAGCATCCATAGCAACCATTCTTGAACCTTGCTCTGCTGCATTGGATTCTAGGACAGCACGAAAAATTTGAATTCTTAATGCTCTGGGGATTAGTTCCTTCAGAATTTCTTCTTTCTCTGGCTCGAAGATATATTCTACCTTGGTTCTAGACGATGACCCTTCCCCCTCAAGGTTTAGGGCTGACATGGACAATGGTAAGAACTCATCCGCCCTTCTAATTTGTGACATCACATTCTTGAACTCATTGTATACTAGATGAACCTTGTCGTATGTGCCATTCAGATAACCTTCAAACACTTCGGAAGTCACTTTGTTGACATTTTCAAAGGTAAGAGGACTAAATACATCTCTATTACCTCCTATGGTGTTGAATCCACGTTTGCTGAAATATTCATATCCTTTTCTTCCCATGCAAATGAAATGAAGCTGTCCTTCTTTATGTGCGGTGGGATAATGCTCCTGAATGAACTGATTGGTATGCTTTATAATATTGGTATTAAAGGGACCAGCAAGCCCTCTATTCGAAGTTACCAACAAGATAAGGATATTATTTACTTCTCTCTGATCGATAAATTCACTGGGAATCTCCTCTGACTCTAAGGAGGAAGTAACATTATCTATAATAGAGCGAAGTTTTTCAGCGTATGGGCGCAGTTGTAAAATCCGATCTTGAGAACGACGAAGTTTTGCAGCAGCAACAAGCTTCATTGCTTTTGTTACCTGCTGTGTATTTTTGACGGATTTAATTCGCCCCCGTATTTCTTTTAAGTTAGCCAATGCTAAGATAATTTAAATTGTTCTAGGAAAAACTTTCTGCCACTTGCTTTGCAACTTTAGTAAGCACCTCTTGTTGTTCTTTTCCCCACTTCTTATTTCTGATCTCTTCCAGTGTCTCTTTATGAGATAACTCTAATTCCTGAATAAGCCTTTTATCGTATTCTCTAATTTTATCCACAGGTACAGAATCCGCAAAACCGTTAGATACCGCATAAATGATGGCTACTTGATGTTCTACTTTTACTGGGCTATACTGATTCTGAATCAATACCTGTACACTTCGACGTCCACGATCTAATTGGCGCTGGGTAGCTTTATCGAGGTCTGCTCCGAAGCGGGCAAATGCTTCAAGTTCTCTAAACTGAGCTAAGTCTAGCTTTAATCTACCTGCTACTTTTTTCATAGGTCTAATCTGGGCAGAACCTCCTACTCTTGATACTGAAATACCTACGTTCACGGCCGGACGAACTCCAGAGTTGAATAGATCGGATTCGAGGAATATCTGACCATCTGTGATAGAGATAACATTAGTAGGAATGTATGCCGAAACGTCTCCTTCCTGTGTTTCAATAACTGGAAGTGCTGTTAAAGAACCTCCCCCTTTCACCAGATGCTTATATGATTCGGGTAAATCATTCATTTGTGCTGCCAAATTATCATCTGCAATGATCTTTGCTGCACGCTCCAGCAAGCGAGAGTGAAGATAAAATACATCTCCTGGATAAGCCTCACGACCTGGAGGACGACGAAGTAATAATGACACTTCCCTGTAAGAGACTGCCTGCTTAGATAGGTCGTCATACGCTACTAAAGCTGGTCGACCAGTATCTCTGAAGAACTCTCCTATGGCAGCTCCTGCAAATGGGGCAAAATAAATTAGGGGAGATGGAACTGAGGCTGGAGCAGCTACTACTACTGTGTAGGCCATTGCACCATTCTCTTCTAATGCCGCGACTACTTGTGCTATGGTAGATGCTTTTTGACCACAGGCCACATATACGCAGTATACAGGTTCCCCTCTGTCGTAAAATTCTTTTTGATTGATGATAGTATCAGTGATAATAGCAGTTTTACCTGTAGATCTATCACCAATGATCAACTCCCGTTGACCCCTTCCGATAGGAATCATGGAATCAATTGCCTTGATACCCGTTTGTAGGGGTTCGTTTACTGGTTGACGATAGATTACCCCAGGAGCTTTGCGCTCATAAGCTACTCTATATCTATCTCCGGTAATAGGTCCTTTACCATCTATGGGTTCCCCTAATGGATTAATGACCCTACCTAACATTCCTTCACCTACAGCTAAAGAAGCAATTTCCCCGGATCTACGAACGGTATCTCCTTCTTTAATTCCTTTAGATTCTCCAAAAAGAACCGCTCCCACATTGTCTTCTTCCAGGTTAAGTACCATGCCCTTAAGGCCAGTTTCAAATTCAATTAACTCACCTGCCTGTACTTTTCCTAAACCATAAATTCGAGCAATTCCGTCCCCTATTTGAAGGACTGTCCCTGTTTCTTCCAGTTCGGAAGAAGTCTTGAAATTTGATAATTGTTCGCGGAGTATCGCAGAAACTTCATCAGGTCTTACAGCTGCCATATAATATTAATTTTTTATGCTTCCGTTACTAATTTGCGTTCGATTCGTCTTAGTGATCTTCTTACACTGCCATCAAACACTCTATCTCCCAATTTTAAAATAAATCCTCCAATTAAGTCGGGATCCGTTTCTTGTAGTAGTTCCAGTTTTATTTGTCTATTTTTTTCGACTTTAGCTATGATATCCTTTAAGAAATCATCTGAAAGCGGTTCTGGCGATATAACAGTTCCTCTAAGAATATTTTTTGACTTATCATATAAACCCTGAAAAGCTAAAGCTAATTCTTTAAGATACATTTCTCTACCTTTTGCTGAAAGCATACTGATCATATCCATACTTTCAGAAGTACTTAGTCGCCCTGAAAAAATCTTGTTTAATAAGTCTTGCTTTTGGGTATTCGGAATAATGGGACTATGCAGAAATCGTTTGAATTCTATATTTGTATCAATTAACTCAATAATCATATCCATGTCCTTCTTCACAGAATCTACTAACCCTTCTTCCTGAGCAATTTCAAAGAGGGACTTGGCGTACTTATACCCTATGCGATCTTCAACCATAGTTTCTGAGATTCTTTCTATTAAGCTTCGTATTCCAGTTGATTATCTAATTCTGAAATCAAGCGCTGAGCGAATGATTCCTGCGCTGTTCTGTCTGAGAATTCTTTTCTGAGAATTTTTTCGGCAATATCCACGGCGATATTTCCTGCAGTACTCTTGATCTCATTTAGCGTAGCCAATTTTTGAGCTTCAATTTCGATTCTTGCCTTTTCAATTTCCTGATTGGCTACTTTCGAAGCATCTTGCTTAGCATCATTAATGATCTGATCCTTCATAGTATTAGCCTCGCGAAGAATCTTTTCCCGCTCCGATCTCGCTTCCTTTAAAAGTGCTTCATTGTCCGACTTTAGCTTTACTAATTCTTGTCTTGCTATTTCTGCCTCTTTAAGTGAGGATTCGATTCTGTGATCTCTCTCATTTACAGCATCTATGATAGGTTTCCAGGCATATCGGCGAAGGATAAAAAAGAAAAGCAGAAATATAATAACGGACCAAAAAAACAGGCCAAAAGTAGGAGTAATTATTTCTGTCTGAAGAAAAATCATTTCGATTTTATTTGTAAAAAATGTAAAATAATTTAAGTCAATGTAAACGGCCAGGGCATTCCCCCGGCCTTTTAGTTAACATTCATTAGCCTAATACAGCTAATAAGCAAATTACTTCTCCAAAGAGGGCAACCCCCTCAATGAATGCTGCGGTAAGAATCATCGCACCTCTAATGTCCCCAGAAGCTTCAGGCTGTCTGGCAATAGATTCTACTGAAGATGCTGCAAGTCTACCGATTCCCATACCAGCGCCGATAGCTACCAGTCCGGCACCTAAACCAGCGCCCATGATACCTAATGTTTCCATGTGAAACTGTATTTATAGATGTAAAAATGAGAAATAACGAATTCAATGATGATCATCGTGCGTTTCCATAGCCATCCCTACAAAAACAGCTGTTAGTAGCGTAAACACATAAGCCTGAACAATGGCGACAATCATCTCTAACGCAAATATAACAACCGTAAATATTACCGAAAGAGGTGTTATGGCTAACCCACCGATTAAATTTTCCCCTGCATTTCCCAGAATAAAAATCAGGCTAATTAATCCTAATACCATAAAATGTCCCGCAGTAATATTTGCGAACAATCGAACAGCTAAGGCAAATGGCTTGGTAAATAATCCAATAAATTCAACGATAGGCATTAAAGGAATTCCAAATTTAAGCCACCAGGGAACTCCAGGCGTATTAAAAATGTGGTTCCAATGATCCTTTGAACCGTTGAATTGTGTGATGATAAAAGTTAACACGGCCAAAGCAGCTGTTACTGAGATGTTTCCCATAATATTTGAATTGAAAGGCATCAACCCAAACAAATTGGCAAACCATATAAAAAAGAATAAGGTCAATAAGTAGGGAAGAAATCGGATAGCATCTTTCCCTAAATAATTTCTTGCTATATCATCTCTGATGAAAACGATTATAGGTTCCAGAAAGGATTGGATTCCTTTTGGTGCCGTTAGAGTATTCTCCTTATACAGACGAGCCATTCCCCCAAATACTAGAAGCATGATGATTCCTACTAAAAGCATCTGAAGAACGGTTTTTGTGATAGAGAAATCTATAATACTTACCTCGGACTGAATGTGCTTCCCTTTCCATGTATCCCATGCATCCCCTTTTAAGTGAAAATGACCATGGCTGTCCATGTGAGACTGAACATCCGTACCACCTTCAAGCGCATAAATATGTTGATGATGAAAAAGATAATTCTTCTCCAATAACGATTCCCGGTTAGCAGCAAAAACAAATCCGTCTCTGCTGCTGTAAAACATGAAAGGTAAGTGAATAGCTATTGGAATGTACTTGGTATGGCCTTGCTTATCTGTTCCGGCGGGAATATCTGTAATGTGCCAATCGTGTGTATCCAGAATGTGTTCCAATATTACTTCAGAGGCATTGTATTCTTCTTCATGCACCTCCTGGCTATGGTGATTCCCTTCTTCGGAATGCCCTTCATCTTCTGTCCCGTGTTGAGCAATAACTAAATTAGAACATAGTAAAAGAGTACTAAAAATGATTGAAAAGCTTCTGATTAACATACAGATAAAATATACTTCTGATTGAATATATTGGAACTTTCTAATTTTGCTGGCGCAATTTAAGTATTAAACTATAAACTTCAAATGAGGTAAAAATGAAATAAGAAATAAAATACATGATAACGTATGGCTTGAGGAAGGGCTTGAATAAAAGGGCTACTAAAAGAATAGAGGCAATGCCAATCATCATCTTTATCATCATACTACCGAGTAAAAAACCGGTAAATTGTCTGGCATCTTTGAGTAAGCCTGTAAATGCAATAGCGTATGCAGTCGTTGTGGTCACCTGGACCAAAAAGACTGCACTTATAATAGGAATCCATGGCCATTCGACACCTGCAATGGATGACAACATCAATACCAGAACTACAAGAAGAATGGCACCTGCTAAGGAATAAATTGAGAACTTTAAAATCGACACGTCCTTGATTACAATATTATTTGATCTTTCTGATCATTAGATAAATGGCGACTACACAACCTAAGAGGGAAAACCCTAATAAAAACCAGGGTTTGTCAGTAGCCATTCGCTTATCCAAAAAATACCCTATACCGCTAAATAGTAAAATAGAGACTAGTATTTCAAATCCTAATCCAACATATTTAACGTACTCATGTATAGGACCTTTTTTATCTCCCATGATCCATAGGATTAAAATAGCAAGGAAACAATAAGATGCAAGTATTGGAAAGGGTTAAAAAGAAATGAGCCAGGTAAAAATTAGCTTTGCTTATTTACTTTTGATACTGGCTTAACAGAAGCTTTAGCTCCATTATTGTTGGATTGAGCCTTTGGATCTCCTTGAGAAGTAGCCTTAGCTAATAATTCTTTGGCGCGTTGAGGCGTTCTGGTTAATACGTCTTTAGCAGCTTCACTCATGCTACTACTTCCGGTAAAGATAGCACCCATTTGTACGACTAGCTTTTGAGTAAAGATATCCCCAAAGATTTTACCTGTTTTGTCAATTTGTAGTAATTCTCTGGTAACTACATTCCCTTTGATTTCCCCTTCGACCGTAGCATTTCTGGCATCTACATTACCTTCGATATATCCAGATTCGCTAACGATGAGTTTTGAGTTACATACAAGGGTTCCAATAATTTGTCCCTCAACCCTTAAATCGCCTTCAGCATTAATATTGCCTACGATAACCGTTCCTTCAGAAATAGTATTTCTATTTTTTTCGGACGTTTTCTGAAGAGACGAGGATGAGCTTGCAGCCTTGGGACGATTGTTTTCGTTTTTGTTTCCAAACATGAGCTATACCTATTTCAGTTATTAAATTGTGAGTAATATTCGAGAGGATCTACTGGTTTTCCATAAAGCCACAATTCAAAATGGAGGTGAGGACCTGTAGTGTTTTCGCCAGAGTTACCGATCACTGCAATCGCTTCACCCGAAAGAACAAAATCCCCTACTTCTTTTAAAATGCGACTATTGTGTTTATAAAAAGTTACAATATCGTGTTGTATACTGGAAATTCCTATGACATGCCCATTACTTTCGGAAAATTCTTTTAGAATTACAAAACCGTCAGTAGCGGCCCGTATAAGTTCACTTTCATTAGCCACAATATCTATTCCATAATGTGGTTCAGAATTATTAAATTTTTTTCGAATTTTACCTTCCACCGGAGAAAATAAATGAATTGCCGAAGGGTGAAAAACAGAACGCCGATCCCACGAAACATTAGTGGCTATATTCGGAGAATTGGTTCTACTTTCAATTAATTGTGAATTATTTACAGCTGGAGTTGATCCATTTTTTCCCGATGAAGTATTTACTTCGTTAGCGGTGGAATAAGTTATCTGGGACAGAGGAAAGTTTTCTGCACTTAATTCATCCAAACTCATAGTTCCAGAATCCGGTCGAGCAAATTGACGTAAGCTTTGAAGAACGGTTTCCTGAGCATCCAGCGCTTTTTCCAGCATGGAAATTTGGGAAAGAAGAGAGTCCTGATTCTGGTCGTATTCCGGATTGTGGTAACCGGGAATGTGTTTTCGAATTCCAGGAGAAAAAACAATTAAAGATGCCGTTCCACCAATTATACCCAAAACAAGCAACAATCCAGCTAATATGATCGTTATGGGTTTGATTAAAAACATCTTAGTCAAGTATAACTTCTCTACATGAATTACCTCTATTCGATACGGCTTGTAAAGCTTTGTCTTTAAATTTCGTAAATATTCACGGAGCATATCTTTTGACTTCTTTTTCACCTGTCCTTTTTGTTAAATTTCAGGTGCGGACGGTGTTATTTTGTTCAATGAAACATACTACTTATATAAATTATGTTTAATAACAAAAATATAAATTTTTCCATAATTATTATCCTGCTTTTATTGATTTCGTGCGGTAGAGAGAAAAAACACTTGACAGCCAGGATTTACCATAACACTACTTCCTACTTCAATGGGTATTACAATGCCTTGAATTTGTTTGATGGGATTGTAGAAGAATTAGAAGTGAACAACGAATTCCCCTATGAAGACTTTATTACTATCCTCAATTTTGGTGAGGAGGATGAAATTCAATCCTATAAAGCTGATTTAGAGGAAATTATAAAGAAAAATGATATTGTCATCTACAAACACCCACACGGAGAATATGTAGATGATTGCAGATTGTTGAATGGTAAAGCTTATTTCTACCTACAGAATTACAGCCTGGCCATGCAAAATTTTGACTTTCTTCTGGAGAAATTTCCCGAATCAGAAAGGGTTCCCGAGACGTATCTGTGGATTGCCATGACCTTTTTTCAAATGGATAATAGTGAAATGGGGCTGGGAATATTAGAAGATAACCTTATTCTGGGTAGTCGTTTTGTGATTGATAAGGAGTTAAAGGGGGATTTAGCCGTGTTTAGAAGCCGTATAGCCATAGAAAGGAAGAATTATAAACAAGCTGTTGAAGTATTAGAAGACAATATTGAATTTATTCATCCCCAGCATAGAAAAGCTCGTGCTCATTTTTTGCTGGGCCAACTATATGAGTATCTGGACGATTATCCTAAAAGTCTCACGCATTATGAAGAAGTAATTAAGCATACTAATAATTACGATTTCATTTTTAGAACCAAAATGAAGATGGGGGAACTATATGTAAATTATCAGGCAGGGAAAGATGATGATGAAGAGGTATTTAAGTTCCTGGATAAAATGTTGAAGGACGATAAAAATGAAGAATATAATGATCAAATATATTATAGGCTGGCCCTGCTGGAATTAAAAAAAGATAGTATAAATAAGGGGTTGGACTATCTGGAAAAATCCATTCAGACCAGTACAGGAGATCAATGGCAAAAAGTTCAATCTTACTATCAGGCGGGAAAAATATACTTTTATGATTTATTAGATTATCCCAATGCGCAGGCTTATTACGATAGTGCTGCTCAGACGGTCAATGAATCAATGCCGAATTACGAAGAAATCATGCGTATTTCCAGCACGTTGGGAGAATACATTCAACATAAACAAACGATACATTATCAGGATAGTATGCTTTATCTGGCGTCATTACCAGAAGCAGAAGTGGATAGTTTAGTAGATATCATTATTGCTGAAGAGGAGAGAAAACGAAAGGAAGCGGAGAGAAGGGCTATACAGGAGCAGCTTAACAATTCGAATAATACCTCAAATCTATATGCTGTTAATAATTTGGCCAATAATTCAAGGAATAGGAACAATAATAATAGTGGAGGAAGCTGGTATTTTGATAATCCCACCTCAGTGACTAATGGGCAGTTACAGTTCCAACAGATCTGGGGACAACGTCCGGATGAAGATAATTGGAGAAGAAAAAATAAAAGCGCTATCCAGAGTCAAAGTGTCGTAGCAGGGACTGATTCTACCTTGAGCGGTCCTGGAGAACAGGTAGATAGTACGCTTTTACAAACCTATGGAGATAAATATCAATACTACAAAGATATTCCCACCAGCGAGGAACAGAAGGAAGCAGTGCATAAAACCATCGAAGAAGCCATTTTCGCATTGGCACAAATCTACCACTTAAAGCTGAATGAACTGGATTCTGCTATTAACACCTACGAATATTTACTGGATCGTTACGAAGACACAGAATACACCTTACAGGCAAGATATGCACTGTACACCCTATATAATGAACAAGGAAATCCTGTAGCTGAGGCACAGAAGAATTTTATCGTAAACGAACATCCTAATACAGTTTACGCTATGCTGGTTCAAAATATGGACCCCGACAAGATTCAAATGGAACAAGAAGAATTTGAACAGGCATATGAAGGGGTTTATAATTCTTTTCAAGGTAAGCAATACTATACTGCTTTGCGGTTTAGCGAATTTTTAATCAACAAATATGAAGAGAAAGGGGAAATTGATTTTTCCAGAATTCACTACATTAGAGGAATTTCCTATGGCTATTTAGGAAGGGAAGACAGTTTAAGGGAGGTGTTGACTTATGTAATAGACCAATATCCTGAGGCAGAAGTTACCCCCATGGCCAGAGAAGTTTTAAATCAACTAGATGGCCAACAGCTTGAGGAACCTGGAATGGATGAGAGTGGGTCAAGTGTTCAGGTAGATTCAAATGCTGTCGCAAATGATATGCGTTTTCAGGGATTTACTACTGAGGTTCAACCTAACGAAAAGATTTTTGTGCTGATGTATATCGATCAAGACGCCTTTCCTAAAAATGAAGTCAACGTAAAAATTTCCAATTTCAATCAGGAAATGTATAAGGCAAACAAGTTAAAAGTCTTTGTGTTTTTATATGCACAGACAAAAAAATTACTGCCTTATATTAGTAGATTTAGTAGCATAGAAGATGCCAAGAAATATGTATCTGATTTCTCTAAAAGCGATGCTGGGAAAGAGTTATTAAGTGTGGAGGATGCTGAAATCTTTTACGTTACGCATTCCAATTTTAAAATAGCATACGGGAAGAAAAGAATGGATGATTATATCGCTTATTATCATGAAGTGTTGGAAGCAAAGTAGCGTTATAATTTTAGCAGTAATCCATATATTTATCTTTAGCAGTAAATATAATTCGAGGATGGCTCCATGAAGACCACCCTCTTTTATATGATACACTTATAAATGAAGAGGATTCAATTACTATTGTAGTGTTACCAGTACAGGAATTAGGCCTTTTCCTTCCTTAAGAGAAGTTAAGGCTTTCCCTAACACAGAGCCGAAAGCTTTCATAGGATCCTGGGCTTTCATCGCATGCCCGATAGTAGGAGAAGTGGTAAGTAAATCCCCAGATTCTACAGGGCCATAAGAAGCGTCCACTTTGCAGTAAGTTTTTCCCATGAGTGCTATAGGCATTCTATGGGAGATATTAGGTTGGTTATCCATTATAATTCCCGGTTTATGAGAACCAGCGCCAGAGACAATTCCTGTAACCCGCTTATCATATGGTTTATTGCTTGAACATAATTTACCATGATCATCTAATACCATCACTGTTCCCGGTTCTATGGTGTCAAACTGAGATTCCAGGATGTCAAAATCTTCTGCAAAGTCGGCATTGGCAAATCTGATGTGACCGTTTTGCCCGTTCAAATGAATGGTAGCTTGATGTAAATCATTGATATTATTTGCTCCTGAAGGGAATAAGGCAATATCTCCATCTGCGCCATTACCTCCAATCCATAGATTTCCTCCATCTCCATCGAAGTGTAGTACTGCGTGACTTAACGTTTGATTGTCCCCCGTTTTTCTGAAAACGACAATATCTCCATCAGCTCCATTTCCTCCTAAATACATATTAGCTCCTCCTCCTTCTATCCTCACTCTATCTTTGCCTAATACTTTAAACGCTAATCGATTATGTTCTGCGTCCAGCTGAATATGAGCTTGATTAATGTCATTATTAGCCGTAGAGGTAGCAGGCTGAAGAAATATTTTCCCTGCAACGCCATTACTACCACCGTAATATGCTCCTCGTTGAGCATCCATAAAAATACTTGCTTGAGTGGCTGTGGTATTGTCTCCATTGTTTTTGAAAAGTACAACATCGCCGTCAACTCCATTGCCTCCACAGAAGATGTTCCCTTGTAGACCCGTTAAGCGCATTTTAGGTTTGCCATTACTATCACTAATGGTAATTGTTCCATCTGGGCCGCTAATATTTACAATTACATTGCCATGTTGGTCCCTAAGCTTTAGCTCGCCTGTTTGACCATCCAGTCGTGCAAGCTCAGTTCCGGATTCGTTTCTTAATATCACTTCTCCTCCTGAGCCTTCTCCTCCAGCTACAATATCAGATGAGTTACCATCCAGAGAAATGGTGGTTTGATGAGCATCGTTATTAATTTTAAGGATGCCAGAGATTTCCTGAGACATAAATGTTATGGGTTATTAGCGTGGTTAAATGTAGAAATGGTAGCTATACAGTAGGACTTATAGCCAAAAGGAAGGTAATAATTACGAATAGATAAAAAAATAAAAATTCAGGAATTTTCTAATGTTGGAGATTTTTTACCTTATCTGTTCTCTTCTTTTATCGTCAAATTTCATGGGATAGTTAATTTGAATTTGACCTTTGGCAATTTTTTGTAAACGGGATTTGAGCAGTTTTTTGCGCATTCTGGAAATATGGTCGGTAAACAGAATTCCTTCTAGATGATCATACTCATGCTGTACAATTCTGGCTTTAAGGCCTTTAAGTATTTCCTTTTGGGGTTGAAAGTCGGCGTCTACATATGAGATGGTAATGGTTTCTTTTCTAAAGACCGTTTCTCTTATATCTGGAATACTTAAACAACCTTCCTCAAATCCCCATGATTCTCCATTTTCTTCCATCATAACGGGATTAATAAAAATTCTTTTAAAACCTATCATAGACTCAGTATCTTCTCCTAACAATCCATCCATGGGAGCTCCATCTACAACAAAAATCCTTATCGGCAATCCAATCTGAGGTGCAGCAAGACCTACTCCTTGAGCATTGTACATCGTTTCGAACATATTTTCAATCAATATCTTTAGGTCTGGATAATCAGATTCTATTTCCTTGGCTGGAACCCTCAGGCTTTCGTGTCCCAGTCCTACTATAGGTAAAATCATATTTTAAAACTTTCTTTAGTTATCAAATAACTACTCTGGATGTAATCGGAGATAGTCCTGCAATATAATCACTGCACTGATTTCATTTAAAAGGTGTTTATCTTTTCTCTTTTTCTTCTTTAATCCACCTTCCAGCATCGCTTTGCGAGCTATATTGGATGTAAATCTTTCATCCATGAGGTGAATACTGATATGAGGAAAAGATTGTTTTAACCAAAGATTAAATTCTCTTACTGATGAAGTAGCATCAGTATCCTTCCCGTTCCATTTAGAAGGAAATCCGAGAACAATTTTTTCTATCTCTTCTTGAGAGATTAATTCTTTTATTCTGTTTTTTAACTGAACCGTTTCAATCCCTTCTAATCCTGTCGCAATAATCTTCATCGGGTCAGTCCATGCAAGACCTGTTCTTTTGGTTCCATAATCAATGGCTAAAATTCTGCCCATCTACGAAATTAGGTAAATAAATTTACAATTTCAGGGAAGCTTCGGCAATAAAATCCGAAAGGTAGTTCCCTTACCTAGCTCAGAAGTTTTTACAAATATTTTTCCTTTGTGGTAATTTTCCACGATTCTTTTGGTTAGACTGAGTCCTAATCCCCATCCTCTTTTTTTAGTGGTAAATCCTGGCTCAAACACTTTGGTAAAGTGAGATTTAGGAATGCCTTTTCCCGTATCGCTTACTTCGATAAAATATTGATGCCCTTTTTCGCCAGTAGATAGTGTGATGCTACCATCCTTGGTTTGAATGGCATCCAGGGCATTTTTCAACAGGTTCTCTATCACCCAGTCGAACAGTTGAGGATTTACATACAATTTACTATCTGGTGGAAGATGGTTATTTACAAATAATTGGACACTTCCTTTCTTTGACATACGTTTTTGAATATACTGAGCAGATCTGTCCAGCATTTTAGCGAGATTTTCTTCTTTTAATTCCGGTTTTGATCCAATTTTTGAAAATCGCTCTGCAATGTTTTCTAACCTTCTTACATCTCTTTCCATTTCAGAGATCAATTCAGTATCCCCTTCTTCATCTTCAAATTTTAGTTTCAATAATTCTATCCACGCCATTAAGCTGGAAACCGGGGTACCTAATTGATGGGCAGTTTCTTTAGCTAATCCCACCCAGACCTTATTTTGCTCGTTTCTTTTGGCAATGGCAAAACCAGCAAATACCACAGCGATAAATACAAAGGCTACCAATAATTGAATGATGGGAAACCACCTTAATTGACGGAGTAAGGATGATTCTCCATAATACACATATTGAAATCTATTGGAGTCAAATTCTACGATGATTGGGGGATGAAGTGCTTTAAACTCTTCGATCTTTCGTTTTAGCTCGATATTTCTTTTTTCCGGATCTTCACTTAGCTTAATATGATTAGAGGCAATATTATTCTCTTCTCCTACTAATATTCTTGGAACGGAATTATCCTCCACATATACTAATTTATTATTGATGAAATTATAGGCGAGATCTACTGCGTTTGGTTGGGTTAAATCGACATTAGCCACAAAATCCAGTGCATCAGCATATAGTTGAACACTTCCAGTCTCTTTTTTAGCAAGCTCTTCAGCTAAATAATTAGAGTAAAGCAAAGATCCTACGATGATAGTAGCCGCCAGTGAGTAAACTACTGCCCTTGGAATGAGGCGACTTTGAAAAAATGATGCCATTTAAGTTAATGATCAAAGATAATATCTATGAATAAGGTAAAGCTTTCCTAAAGCTTATGGAAGATAAATGTTGTTACAATCCGCTAATATATCCTCTTAAACGGAAGAAAATCCATTCAAAAATTAAGTATATTTGGATTCGTGGTAGATAGATACATTTTCATGAGGTAAAATGAGTAACTTTACTACGTAGTTTATCATTAATATATATGACTTATGTCATACTATTGATGTATTAAAAAAAACTTATTTGTACTTTAAGAGTTCAAATCGAAAGAAGATAAAGTCGAAGCGTTTAGAGTTATTATGAAACAACCTTTCCAGTCGATTACCTTATCCCATTCTCATGCGCCAGTGGAAATCCGCGAGAAAATGCATTTCTCAGAGGATAGATGTAAGGTAATAGTTGCTAAATTAGGAGAGTTTTTTGGGATATTAGAAGCGCTTGTTATTTCTACCTGTAATAGAACGGAGATATACTTTATTTCAGAAGAAGATTTAGGAGATGATATTATCAAGCTATTGTGTATAGAGAATGGAATTCATCAGATCGAACAAATCTTACCTCATTTTATCAAGATCAAAGAAGAAGAAGTAGCAGTAAAGCATTTGTTTGAGGTGTCAATGGGATTACATTCCAAAGTACTGGGTGATCTACAAATTTCCCATCAAATAAAACAGTCATATCGTATATCACATGAGGCCAGCATGGCAGGTGCCTATTTGCACAGACTCATGCATACGATATTCCATGCCAACAAAAGGGTTCAACATGAGACACCTTACAGAGATGGAGCTGCATCTGCGAGTTATGCTGCTGCAGAATTAGCAGTAGAGCTATCCGAACATTTGCTAGATCCTAAGATCCTGATACTGGGTTTAGGTGAAATGGGAAGAGATGTAGCCAGAAACCTTGATGCTGATGCCTTTGAAAGTGTGTTTGTTTCTAATAGAACTATCTCTAAGGCGAATGAAATTGCTTTTGAAAAAGGTTTTTCCGTATTGCCCCTGGAAGTACTACCAGAAAGAATAAGTGAATTCGATGTTATCGTTTCTTCCCTTTCTGTAGATAAGCCATATTTAACTAGTGCTTTCTTTGAACGCTGTAGATTGCGGAGCCAATTTATTATTGATTTGTCTGTACCCAGAAGTGTTTCCTCTGCTGTTAGTGAACTCTCCAATGTTCAAACTTATAATATCGATGACATTTTCACCAGAACCAGCCTGACCATACGGAGAAGAAAATCAGCTATTGCGCAGGTAGAAGACATTATTCAGGAAGAGGCGGAAGGATTTTTTAATTGGAGGAGTCAGCTAACTCTAAGCCCTACCATAAGAAGAATCAAAGATGCTCTGGAACAGGTTCGTAAAGAAGAATTAGCGCGTTTCCTCAAAAACGCTACTAAACAAGAGGAAGAGCTCCTTAAAGAGGTTACTCAAAGCATGATCAACAAGATTTTAAAGATGCCTGTATTGCAATTAAAAGCTGCATGTAGGAGAGGAAATCCAGAAACATTAATTGATGTGTTAAATGAGTTATTTGACCTGGAAGCAGCAAAGAAGAAACTAAATGAAAATGCTTGATATCTCTAACTTTATTTGCATTTTCGTAAGATAAAGTTAAAATCTCCATGTCTTCTTTTAAACATCTTATAGAAAATGCCTGGGATAATCGGGAATTGCTAAAGAATTCGGATACCAGGGAAGCTATTGAGCAAGTTATTCATCAACTAGATCAGGGAACATTGCGTTGTGCTACTCCTTCTCCTGATGGATGGGAGGTGAATGATTGGGTAAAAAAAGCAGTCATTTTATATTTCCCAACTAGGAAAATGGAGACCATCGAATTAAGCCCATTTGAATACCACGATAAAATGCGGCTAAAAACGAATTATAAAGACCATAGAGTTCGTGTAGTCCCTCCTGCAACAGCTAGGTATGGAGCATATATTGCGCCTAATACCGTATTAATGCCTTCCTATGTAAATATTGGAGCTTATGTGGATGGTGGAACGATGGTAGATACATGGGCGACGGTAGGGTCTTGCGCTCAAATAGGTAAAAATGTTCATCTAAGTGGTGGAGTAGGGATAGGCGGAGTGCTTGAGCCGGTTCAGGCTGCTCCAGTGATTATAGAAGATGATGCATTTATTGGGAGTAGGTGCATTATCGTAGAAGGAGTAAAAATAGGGAAAGAAGCCGTACTTGGTGCCAATGTCGTACTCACTGCCTCTTCCAAAATTATAGATGTTTCAGGCTCTGAGCCTATCGAATATAAAGGATATGTTCCGGAACGCAGTGTCGTTATTCCCGGTTCTTATCCAAAGGAATTTCCAGCCGGTACATATCACGTTCAATGTGCCTTAATCATTGGGCAACGAAAGGCATCTACTGATAAAAAGGTTTCGCTAAATCAAACCCTTAGAGAATTTAGCTTGAGCGTATAAATAAACCAATTCTTACATTTTTTATTCTATGGATAAAGCAATTGACGGAAAAAGAAACTCCGATAATGTTCCTATTTTGACCTTTTGGGTATCACATATAGGATAATGATAGGGGAAATATATAATTTATGTCATTAATTTTTAGTAAGCTGAATAAAATATAAGCAATAATAATACACACAGATAATTTATTACTAGCAGGTCAAATTAAAGAATGATGGATACTCAAACGCTCCAACCCCTTGAAAAACTTAAATTGTTCATCAAACAACTTGAAAGTAAAGAGAGAAAAATTATTAGTAGGAGGATTTTTCTATTGGTATCTCTTGGTACATTTTTTTGTACCATAGCTTGGGTGGGATTTAATAGGCTGGATAGGAATGCTTATATCTATATCCAAGATACGGAAGTTATAGATATCCCCCTACATACCCTATTCGAAACAAGAGTTAAGGGTGTCATCTTAATAAAACACGGTGGCTCGCCTATTGATACCTTCTTCACTAAAAGCGAGATGGTTCAATACGTTGAAAAATTTAATATACAGGGCGCGGATTCCTGGGATAAGGTAGATACCCAAACTGCTTCCAATAGACAAACAGAACATCAGAAGAATAAAAAGAACCTGACCCTGCCTGTATATCCAGTGTTAATTGAAGGTAAAATGTTTGTAGGAGAGGAAATATTTTTCTCATTGCACCCATATGATCCTATGGTGAGTTACACAATCGATTTTGGTGATGGCCATCGTTCGGTGATGATGAACAGGATCAAATATACTTACAGCCAATCAGGCACTTATGAAGTAAAGATAACAGCACATTGTAAAGGATGGAAATCGAGTGTTTATCAAGAGGTAATAAAAGTATCAAATAAAACTCATCAGGTAGAAAGAAAAAATAATCTGTTGTATGCAAGTTATGGGTCTTACGAAGAGGCTTGGGTAGAAAAATTAAATAATCTGTAAAAAATAAGGTTAAAGGTAGGTTGATATGTTTAAGGTTGCGCCCATCCATCTTGCAAATAAATATTTGCACCACTTCCCGCTAAACAGTCGATATCAGCAGTTGCTCCACTTTCCTGGATAAGACAGATTTTGCGATTTAAGCCAATCTTTTTTTCTAGATAATCTATAATTACCTGACCCCTTACTGCTCCTATATATGGTTTGATTTTTAGTTCTAACGGGCAGGTAAAGGTCTGTATCACTAGTAGGTTATCACGAATAATAGCTGGATATTGCATTATGTTGGATGCCAGTTGAGCCAGTTGTTGTTGACTATTATCATCCAGACTCAAGGAAAATCGTCTAAAAGTGAGAATTTTTTGTCCGCCGAATAAGGAAGATGCTTGTTCGAAGGAAATCTCCTGGGTAGGGGGGAGAATGATCGATGTAGGGTTTTCCTGACTGTAAAGGATAAAAAAAGAGCAAAATAAGATGAAAATGGTACTTACCAGATGTTTCTTCATAGAGCAAATAGGTAAGAATTAATATGGATCAATTGTCATCTTCTTCCTCATCATCTCCAAAACTTGAAAAAGCTTCCCTCATTCGCGTATCTGCCTCTATATTCTGTAATCTTGTGTAGTCCATGATCCCTAAATTCCCTTTTCTTAATGCTTCTGAAATAGCTTGGGGAATTTCTGCTTCCGCTTCCAGTTTTTTGGCCCTCATCTCCTGAACTCTTGCCCTGTAGTACTGTTCCTCAGCCTCTGCAGAAGCTCTTTTTTCCTCTGCTTTTGCACGAGCAGCCATAATATCTTTATCAGCCTCCTCTGCCTGTAATTTTGCGCCTACATTATCTCCAATATCTATATCTGCAATATCTACGGATAATACATCATAGGCAGTACCAGCAATAAATCCCTCTGACATGATTTTTTCTGATATGACTGCTGGGTTAGCTAGAATATCTTCATGGGATTCTGCCGATCCTATGGCTGCTACAATCCCTTGGCCCACTCTGGCGATAATGGTGTCTTCCCCTGCACCCCCCACCAGCCTATCCAGGTGTACCCTAACGGTAATACTTGCACTGGCAATAAGCTGAATACCGTTTTTAGCAATAGCCTCTACTTTAGGAGAAACGATGACCTTCGTATTTACCGAATCCCTTACTGCTTCCATTACATCTCTACCTGCTAGATCTATCGCCTTGGCTTGCTCAAAATCCAATTCTATTCCGGCATTCCTCGCTGAAATAAGGGCATCTACTACTCTGGCAATGTTTCCTTTAGCCAGATAATGTGCCTCTAGGGAATTTAGATTTACATCGGTAATATTAGCTTTCCTAGCCTTGATAAGTTCATCGACGATCACCTTAGGATTTACCCTTCTTAGCCTCATTCCAATCATCTGCCAAACACTTAACCTTACACCAGAGAAGATGGCTGCTATATAAAGGTTTAGAGGAACGAAATAGAGAATTAAGCCAATAATAGCTGCGATCAGCAGAATTCCTAATCCACTCAGAATATTAACAAAACTTGATTGTAGGATGATGTATAACATATTAAAAGAGCTATGATTACTCTAATATAATAAAAATCAATTGTTCCAATCGTGAATCACTTGATTTTCGAAAAATAAATTAAATAGATGCTCTACCTATACTGGCTCCTCCATCTACAAATAAGGTTTGTCCGGTAATAAATGATGACTCTTCGGACATGAAAAAAGCAATTGGTGTAGCTATTTCCTCTGGCTTTCCAATTCTTTGCATAGGAACCATACTGAGGTATCTTTTTTCTCCTTCGCTCCCAACAGGATTATTTTCTCTAAACAATTTAGTATCTACTGGCCCAGGAGCTATTGTATTAACGGTAATGCCATGGACAGCTAATTCCACTGCCCAACTTCTTGTAAAACTGTTAATGGCCGCCTTGGAAGCAGAATAGCTCGTTCTAAAAGGGACACCCACAATCACCAAGCTGGCAATATTTACGATTCTTCCCCATCCTTTCCTTTTCATATAAGGTAACGTAGCCTGGACGATTTCTAAAGCTGGACGAAGGGTAAGGTCCATCACATCATAAAATGTATCAATCGTCACTTCTCCTAATTTTTGTGGGCCCACTAATCCCACATTATTAAGTATACAGTCTATATCGAATCTGGCAGTTAGGTTAGTTAATAAAGCTTTTGTAGCCTCTTCATCTTTCAAGTCTACTTCAACAAATATTCCTGGGAAGTGTGGGGGAGCCTTTCGTGCTAATCCGATCACTGTATATCCTTTTGCAGCCAGAAGCTTAGCTGACTCATATCCAATACCCTTACTTGCTCCTGTAATAATAACACAGTGTGGTGAACCCATAATTGATTGTAATATTGAGGTAGTGATTTATAAACTATTCTCTCACTTCAAGTGTATATATTATCTTTATCCTCATCCTCTTAGTGCTACCTTATGCTAATTAGTAGAATAAATACAAATTTCATAGTCATTTCTATTACATTGATCTTTTCTTTAATCATGAAAAACGCTTACAGCCAACGTCCAGAAGTATTAGCTCCCTATGTATGGAACAGCCGGGTACTTCTGATTTTTGCTCCCGCCTCATCAGACACCCTTTTTTCCCAACAAACTCAATTATTCGAATCCCAAGAATTGGAAATAATGGATCGGGATTTGGTAAGCTTTTCTATCTTTCCCTCTAACGGCTCAAATCCTAAAAAAGAGTCACTTAACTCAAATGAAATCAGGGACTTATATTCATTTTATAAAATAACCTCTTCAGAATTCTGTGTCATCTTGATAGGAAAAGATGGAGGAGAAAAGCTTCGTACCACAAATGAGCTACTATCCTTACCTCTTTTATTTAGCACTATAGATGCCATGCCCATGCGAAAGCAGGAAATGAAAAAAAATCATCGTAGGTGATTACCTTATGAGATTGTATTCAATATATATAATACCTCACCACACTTTCATATTCGAACATTTTTAGAGAAAAAATGACTATAGCATATTTAGTTATACGGCTATTTATGTGTATGTCAACATATTCAAAGTTTTTGAATAAAATCATAGAATTACAATGTAATTTTTAATAAATTTAATACGCAAAAATTTTGAAAAGGGAAGAAAAATGGATGCATTTTCCACTATAGATTAACATCTACAGATTTTAGATAACATGAGGATTTATCAATTAGTCAGTTTGTTCTTTCAAGAATGGGTAGGAATTAAGAAAAGAGCTAATATATCATATCTATCATTGATAGTATTGGCATTAGTCATCGGGGACCTTCAAGGATATAGCCAAAGTAGTAATTTGCCAAATGGGCAGCTTTCCAAAGTAATGAAGTCGTTTTCATTTTCTTCTAAGGAAGAACTCATTAATAATTTTATAAATACTTACCCACTTAGCAGCGATAATAAATTGAAATTATCTGCTTATGCAGAGTTGAAAGGACATTTTTCAGATAGTCTACAATCGCTTAGACTAGATTTCGGCAGTTTGGGAAGAGTCTTTTTCTTTTCAAACAACTGTCTTTTGCGAAATAGGAACAATGAGGTCTATTACATTGATAAGCAAAATCCTAAAGCTTCTCAAATTAAAGCATTTAACGTAGGGATTCAGCAAATATTTGAGCAAATCAACCTAACCGGAAACTATAACGCTGCTACTTCTCAAATAGATTTTATAGCTCAACATCTGGCGCAGAAAAATATAGAGCCGTTCTATAAACTATTCGTTCGATATCTATTGGTGAACTATGGTGAGTTTGATTCTATCCAGCGAACAGTCACCTTTCACTCTAACTTTATTTCGAAAAGCACAACTGCAATGGATAGCCTGCATATTGAAGAACTAGCGAATAAACACACTACTCCACTAAAAATTGTTCTTTCAGACAATGATATAAAAGGATATTATTTAGAAGTAGGTGGTCAGGTATATATTGAAAACGATAGAAATAAAGGATTTTATGTTTCAGGAGAAGATTATAAGTACAATAACGTTACCGCATTCAAGCTGTTTGTTTCGAAAATGTTCTCTCAATCCATCCAATATATTGCTCCTTTAGAATCAAAACGAATTGCAAAACTGACTAAAGATGAAGGTTTAAGAGATGGAGTGCTTGAACAAGCTTCTGCTTCTGCTCATTACACTCCAAGAAGTGTGAAAGTAAAATCAATGGCCCCCCAAAACCTCTACACTCCTTATAGTTGGATTGGGATGATGCTAAACATTCTTAGAGTTAATCAACTGAATATTGGAGATCCTGACATTATTAAATATTTTGTTGATAGACCTTACTTTACCAAAATATATGATCAACTCCTTCCCGAAGAGAAGATCAAGGTGGATCATTATCTTTCAAAAAAAGAAAAAAAGATGTACTATCGGGGAATTGATGCTAAGCAGGGAGTTGCCAGATCAAATAATTCGAATAAAATGGAATTGAAAGCATCAATAAGGGTAAAAGATTCTAGGTGGTTTCTTAATCGTTATCATGTACAGCCTTAGGAATTCGTTGGTCTGACATTAGCCATAGCTTTTTATGTCATCACAAGATAGTACAACTTTACCTCATCCCACAGTAAGTATAATAGTAGCCAGAAAAGAACATCTATCTCAAATTATAAGAATCTACGAACCTTTTGTGAGGAATTCGCTTGTATCACTTGAATATGAAGTTCCGTCGTTAGTAGTAATGGAGCATAGAATAGAAAAAGTGTTAGAGGAGGCTCCCTGGCTTGTATGTATATCTAACAATCTTGTCCTTGGTTATGCATATGCTTCCAAACATAGAGAAAGAAACGGATATCAATTTACCAGAGAACTCTCGGTTTATGTATTGACTGAATATGAGGGGCTCGGTATTGCATCGGCCCTATATTCCATTCTCATAGGAATTCTAAAATGGCAGGGCTATGTTCAAGCACTTGCTGGAATTGTATTACCGAATGAAAAAAGCGTGAGATTTCATGAGAAAATGGGGTTTTGTAAAGTTGGAGTTTATAAGAATGTTGGAGTTAAATATAACCAGTTCGTTAATGTAGGATGGTGGGAACTCAGTTTGAACCATAAAGTTCCCGATGATATTATCCCCTGGAAGCAACTAACAACCCGACCCGAATGGGAAGAAATGTTTAGACTGGGAACTGAAAAGATAAAGATTAGATAGGTTTAAATTTCGTATACCACAGTAGGCGATCACTATTTTTTTTCGTTGGGCTTCACATCTTCTCCCGACCACTCTATGTTGCTACCTTTTTTAATTTTATTATCTGTAGGGTTTGTAGTTAACAATTTCACTGTAGACACCTTTCTTCTATCTAGCTTATTACCCAATGCTTTCCAGCCTTTCACATCGATAAATTCGGATAAATCAAGCGTAAGCTTCTCTTTTTCCTTTCCCTTTTTGGGTACAGTATATTGAATAACAGGTTTAGGCTGTATAGAAACTACATTTAACTTGGAGCGAGCAGCATCTGAAATAAACAGGAATTTTTTATCCAGGCTTGTCGTCTCCACCCTAAAGCGCTTCACGTAGTAATCTTTGTGCTGACCATCATAATAAACGGTAGAGATGACCAAGTCGGGATCATATTTGACAACATGGGAGACTTTTTGGGGGTCATACCTATTGATTAAGTCAAAAGAGGTCATTTCGTAGGTTCCATCCTTATATATGGCAAGAATGTTATCCTCTGTATCAAATTCACCGAGGTAATTTCCTCTTTCATCTGTATTAAGCCTGCCTGTATTAGGATCATACCATATCTTCCTGCCTCCTAAAGTAGCAGCTCCTATAGCTTTTTGCTCTATCTTTTTTATAGGATATTTGGTTAATACATTTCCTTGAGAGTTTCTTCCTTTGATAGCTAATTCTCCAAAATCGAAATCGAAAGTTTTAATTTTAGCTCTGCAATTAGGTGAAAGGTGAACGGTAATAATTTCACCTTCACTATTATTGTGGTGATTAAAATAAATGAGCTTGCTATTTGGCTCGCCATTCGTAACATCGTACTCTCTATCTCTGGTGATGGCCTTTACTGCGAATCGCTTGACATAATTTTTGTTTGATTTTGGAGCACAATAAACCGCATGATAAATTTTTCGTTCATCTCCCTTTTTCCAAACATCCACATGAATAATATCTTTGCCCACAAAAAGCTTATCAGCAATCTGAATAACTTTGTACTTTCCATCCTTCCTAAATATGATAATATCATCTATATCAGAGCAATCCGTTACATATTCATCTTTCTTTAGACCATAGCCAATAAAACCTTCTTTTCGATTGACATAAAGTTTCTCATTTGCTACTGCTACATGACGGACCTCGATATTGTCAAATTCTGTTATGACTGACTTCCGTTCTTTCCCTTTGCCATATTTTTTCAGTAAGTCCCGAAAATACTCAATAGCATATTCCGTTAGGTGAGCGAGGTGATGAGTTACTTCTTCTATTTCCGCTTCCAGCTTTTTGATTAACTCATCTGCTTTAAAGGTGTCGAATTTTGAAATCCGCTTTATCTTGATTTCGGTGAGCCTTATGATATCCTCTTGAGTAATCTCTCTGTAAAACATAGATTTAAAAGGATCAAGTCCTTTATCGATCGTTTCTAATACTGATTCCCATGTCTCGCATTCCTCAATATCCCTGTATATTCTATTCTCTATGAAGATTTTCTCAAGCGATGAAAATAGTAGCCTTTCCCTCAATTCTGAAAGCCGAATCTCCAATTCTAATCTCAAAAATTCTTTGGTCTGATCAGTAGAGATTTTTAAGAGTTCATCTACAGAGAGAAAGTGGGGCTTATTGTCGATGATAACACAAGTATTCGGAGAAATCGATACTTCACAATCTGTAAAAGCATAAAGTGCATCCATCGTTACTTCGGGAGAAATTCCTGAGGTAAGGTGTACTAATACTTCCACATCTTTCGCCGTATTATCATCAATATGTTTTATCTTGATTTTCCCTTTGTCATTAGCTTTCAAAATGGATTCAATCAAGCTTTTTGTGGTAACGCCATAAGGAAGATCTACAATAGAAAGCGTATTTTTATCGACAATCTTAATATGTGAACGGCATCTTAATTTACCTCCTCGTTTCCCTCCATTATATTGGCTTACATCTAACATTCCTCCAGTAGGAAAATCCGGGACCAAGGAAGTGGACTTTCCTTTCAACACATCTATAGATGCCTTTATTAACTCGATAAAGTTATGAGGCATAATTTTGGTAGAAAGACCTACAGCAATCCCCTCTACACCTAATGCAAGAACCAATGGAAACTTCATAGGAAGGGAAATAGGTTCTTTTTTCCTTCCGTCATAAGAGGCCTGCCACTCAGTAATTTTGGGATTAAATCCAATCTCGAGAGCAAGTTTTGATAATCTCGCTTCAATATACCTGGGTGCGGCAGCCCCATCTCCGGTTCTTACATCTCCCCAATTCCCCTGGCAATCAATAAGTAAATCTTTTTGTCCCAAATTAATTAATGCATCACCTATGGCCGCATCTCCATGAGGATGAAATTGCATCGTTTGACCAATAATATTAGCCACTTTGTGAAACCTTCCATCATCCATCTCCTTCATCGCGTGGAGAATGCGCCGCTGAACCGGTTTTAAGCCGTCCATTAATAAAGGAACGGACCTCTCGAGAATTACATAGGATGCATAATCGAGGAAGTACGTCTTATACATTCCCGAAACGGGAGTGGAAGCATGATTTACCTGTTGATTCTGATGATTATTGCGTTCTTCTGCCATATCTACCAAGACCTATTCAATTCAACTTATCTATATGTAAGGCGATATGTTAAATGTAAAATAAAAACTGCTAATTTTATTAGCCTTCTAAATATTTTGGCAATATACCAATTTTTTTGAATATTTCAGCATCAGGCTTGCCTCATTGTTCCAACTAATCTATCGGCAAGTAAATCTGACGGGCGTTATGGAGACATGCTTGAAAATGCGTTTCCAGGGTTGAATGGGTCCCAGCTAATTGAGATACTACTCGCTCCGCCCAGTCTAAATATGCGATGATTCTTTCTTTGTGCCAACCTTCCGGAGGATCCTTAGCTATATCCTTTACGTTAGAAGATTTATCTGCCAGTTTGATCAACTTGGCTCCATAAGATAAATGGGCAGCTTTATCTATCTGTAATTGTTTTCTGGTCGCTTTAGGCAATTGTTTATCATCCGTCACCTCCAGAACATATCCGCCTACTAATGGACCAAAATTCGCCATAATCTCATCTTTAGTAGTCTCAGTATCTTCAATTGTATCATGGAGAATAGATGCTAATAATACGTTTTCATCCTCTATTTTCCCGATGTCGTTTAATATATAAGCTACATCTATTAAATGATTGATATAAGGGAGATGGTCTTTTCCTTTTCTCTGTTGGAGTCTATGCTTTTCTGCCGCAAACTTTAGTGCCTTCAGCAATGGACCAAATGTCTCCATATCTATTGTCCGTTTTCGCTCTTACCTCTGATTTCAGCTTGTACCTCCTGTGTCAATTTCCGGTAAATTTTGGAAGCTATTTTATCCGCTGCTTCATTAGAGAGACTTTTTTTATCATCCCTCAGTTCAAAAGAGACGAGATAGCTTTTTTTCCCTTGTTGAATTCCCTGTCCTCTATATACATCATGCAATTCCACTGACCTGATGAGTTTGGAATTAACCTGCTGGATGAGTGATTTGATGTCTGCAAACATCACATCATCATCAATAAGCATGCTGATATCTCGGCGAATACTGGGATAAACGGGAACTTCTCTGAAGGTGATATCCGACTGATAATATAAATCTGCCAAATACAACCAATCGATTTGCATGTAGAATATATCATTCCTCAAATCGTAAACCTCTGTAAGTTCAGAAGTGATCTTCCCATAACTCAACAGTATTTTGTCTTTTACTACCAAATCTAATCCATAATCAAAATCCGGGAATTGACTGTCCATTAAGGTTCCTTCAATCTTAAACCAGCGCTGCAATTTCTCCACTTCTTTTCCTAAGGTATAAAGGCTGACCTTAGGTGACTTCCCTTCCCAATGAGTAGTATGTTTCTGTCCTGTTACTATAAGAGTAATCCATTCCTTTTCATCATATCCTTCGGGCGTATGGAAATATGTTTTACCATATTCATACAACGAGAGATCTTCTTGTTGTCTATTTTGGTTATGTTGAACGGTTTCAAGTGCTCCGGGCAACATGGAAATTCGAAGTACCGCCTGATCCGAGCTTAAAGGATTAAGCATAGGAACCGAATGCTCTGTAGTTAATGCTTCCGCCACCAACGAATTAGTCAATATCTCATAATAACCGCTTGCTGATAGATAATCACAATAACGTTGTCTTAATCCAAAAATATCCCTGGCATCAGGCTGAAAATCAATAGAGCTGTTGATCTTAATGGACGGTTCTACCTTATTATACCCATAAACGCGTAGAATTTCCTCTATCACATCCTGAGGGCGTTTTACATCTACTCTATATGGAGGAACCAATATCTCTAATACATGTTCTTTGGCCGTAACTTTCATCTCTAAAGACCTTAAAATGGAAATAATTTCCTCTTTAGAGAGAGCTTTGCCGATAAGACGCTGCGCATGCTCAACCGTAAGCTCTACAGGAAAATGTGGAAATTCATCAACTACGACATCCTGGATTTTGGAAGGTTTTCCCCCACCTTCCTGCATAATAAGTTCCGTAGCTCTTAATATCGCATTAACGGTCATATGGGGATCGACTCCTCTTTCAAAACGGAAGGATGAGTCAGAATGAATGCCTAACCTTTTAGCAGTTTTTCTAACCGTACTCGGATCAAAGTAAGCTGCTTCCAGGAATACATTTTTTGTATCGGTCGTAACGGCAGAATTTAATCCTCCCATCGTTCCTGCAATACAAAGTGGGCGACGTTGATCACATATAAGTAAATCTTGATCCGGCAGTAAGGTATGAGTTTGATCATCTAAAGTGATAAAAGATGTTGCTTTATCTAAGGTTCGTACGATGATTTGCTTTCCCTCTATTTGATCTGCGTCGAAGGCGTGCATGGGTTGTCCCAATTCCATCAGCACGAAGTTTGTTACATCTACCACCAAATTCCTGGGCCTTAATCCTATCGATAGCAATCTTTTCTTTAACCACTCAGGGCTTTCTCCTACAGTTACTCCTTCCAAATAAAGAGAAGTATACCGCTTACATTTATCTCTGGCCAGAATTTCAACAGGAATAGGATTGGAATCTGCGAGTTGATCTGGAGATAGAGAAAAAGTAGGTAATGTTGCTTTAGTACGGAAATAGGCAGCTAAATCCCTCGCTACCCCATAATGAGAGGCACCATCAATCCGGTTGGGAGTCAGATCTATCTCAATAATATCATCTTTTTCAATCTTCACGACTTCATTGAAGGGCGTACCAGAAGTAAGCGATGGTTCCAGTACCATTATTCCTTCATGATCTTCCCCAAGGCCCAACTCATCTTCTGCACAAATCATTCCCATAGATACCTCGCCTCGAATTTTACCTTTCTTGATTTTTAATGGTTCTCCATTAAACGGATGCAATTTTGTACCCACAGTTGCTACAGGAACTTTTTGGCCAGCAGCTACATTAGGAGCGCCACATACTATATTTAAAGGCTCTTCCTGGCCTACATCTACTTTACACACGCGTAGCTTATCCGCATTCGGATGTTGTTCAGCAGATAATACATGGCCCACAACGACTCCCTCAAAATTTCCAGGCACTCCTCCAAATTCTTCAATACCACTAGTCTCCAGTCCTAACATGGTGAGAATGTCGGCAAGTTCTTCAGGTGATTGGTCGAAGTCTATATATGATTTGAGCCAGTTATAGGATACTTTCATTTAATTACTATATCTTTTGGGGCAATGGTTCATGCGAAAAAAATTGAATGATCCACTTAATGAAAATGCGCTAATTCAACAAAAGTTTTGTTAAGAAGAAGAGATAGCATGTTCATTTGCTTAATTAAGGACCACTTAACAGATTTTTCAACAATAGAGCACAAAACTAGAAAAATCCGCTTATTCAACCCAGCATTAAAAAAATTTTCTCTTCAAGCTATTCTTTAGAGAATCCCACCATCCCTTAGGCTCATGAGAGATATTGGCAATGGGTAAATGAAACTGCTGATGAAATTCCTGCTGCCATTCGTTGAGATAGCTGTCCATATCAGTGGATGTTGATGGATTGAGGTGCACAATTTTCTGGCTTAGGAATTCTAAATATAGGTAGGAGTGAGAATGGGAAAATACTGCATTGATAAATGAAGATGGGACAGAAATATCTGGAACTTTTCTATGGAATTCCTCTCTGATTCTGGAGTATGCCAGAGGAGGGAGCTTTTGAATAGTCGCAGCCCAATCAGTAGCTTCCTGCATCTGCGAAGAGGTAGCAATAAATCCTAAGGTAGGAATGATCGCCACTTCCTGAATAGCTGCATGTAGATCCGCTCGTTGGAGTTCAGTCAGCGTAGGCATCTGGTCGATCTGATCCCATAAAAACCACCAATTTCCTCCTTGTAATTTCATTGCTTCTACAATGATACTTGGGTCGTCTATCTGATCTTTGATATATAATTGTTTTGTCCAGGAATCCAGGAGAGACTGATAAGAAGCAGAGGAAGGAAAATCGATGCGAATGAGATGTACATCAAACGTACTTAAATCATCCAGGAGCCTTTTTGCTCCTTGCTTTTCATCTCCAATGATAATAATCGTATCTCCATCAGCTAATCTTTGGGCGATTCGCTGGGTAAACATAGGACGGAGGTAAGGAGATGTAGCATTCATATGATTTAAACTACTATTTACTGATAAAAGTTAATCAGTAGATAATTGAATTGAGGAGAAAAATGGCCATAATGATTGAGCTATAATGGATTTGGAAAGATTGAAGATGAAACATCTATGCCCCTGATGAGCTAAAAAACTGGAAATGATACAAAAAGTCCCATCAGGCATGCTGACGGGACTAACACTTAACATATCGGACTGAACTTCAGATAAAAAGAACTCGCTGGGAATTACCCGGCAAGGAAATGGGTTAAAGGGCTTTAAGGGAAAATGCAAATTTTTGATAGTCAATAAGCTCTTTGTGTTCCTGGTTATGTATCCATCCCAATTCCTGATGACTTATTTCGATCAACTGACGAGTACGAACATCTTCAAATCGATCTATTAATTCATGCATATGTGCCAATTCGATTGGACTAAATAGTTTTTCATTAAAAGCAGAAGATCCATAAAATCGTTCCCCGGTACCGCCATGATCAAATAGTTCTTCCTCTATGGAAATGAAACGTTGAGATTCCAGGATACCGAACAGTTCTCTAAAGTGAGAGGGAACAGGGCCAAGCTGGATAGCTCTGTAATTACACCCAGATATAGAGAATCCTGTGCGTTTGTAGTGTAAAAAATCTGCATAGAAAAGCAGTTTGTTGAGCCTCGTTTTCAGCGGATTTACTCTTTCTGCAAAAAATAGAATAAAGTGAGCGACCTTTTCCAACTTCGGTTTAACAAAACCTGTAAAGGAGTTTGCTTCCTGATGATGGTTCCAGATATAATCTACAATGGTCTCCGAGGAAGCTTCTTTCATCAATCCTTCTATGCGAGTTCGCAATTTTTCATATGCATTTCTAGAAAAAATTTCTTTCTTCTCCGCTACAAAAGGGAGGAAGTGTTCAGGATTTCTGGCTACTCTGATGAGTTTAGCATTTGCAAGGCTGGGAATATCTCCCTGTTCATATAGTCGGTAACTGTTAATCCCAAAATCAAGTATCTCAGACATCTTGGAAGCAGAGAGGCCATATTGATTTCTGATAGCACGAATTTCTTCTGGAAAAGGAATATGATGCTTTGTCCTGTACTGATTCTTAATCTGGCATAAATTAAGTTCGTCTATAGAAGAGGTAGTATATTCAATTCCGTTAACAGGATCTTCGAAGTAATGATAACAAATTTCGAATGCTTCTTTTCGGAAAGAATGTTTCTGCCATACTTGCCTCAACCTGCCTTCACCATGTATTAAATTCTGTTGCATGAATGACAAAAATGTTAATCTGTAGTAAAATCAAAGTGTTTATAAGGAAAATAAATCTTTCTCTCAGCAGGATGAAACGAAAAGCACCAAACAGGTCCTGAACGAGTACCAAGGGATAATTTTATATACCATTCCTTCCCTTTAATCTGAATGCCAAATTCCCAATAATATGTTCCAGGATGATGTTTGTCTTCTGCAGGCCCTCGATAATAATGAGAAGAAGTCAGCCCTTTTATGAATGATTCTCTTCCCTTGCTGGACATTTCGGAATCCAATAAAGCCAAGAAATTTTTTGGATGTCTGTAAAAACATATACCATAATTTTTCATCAGAGCATGGTATTTAGCTAAAAAAAGACTGACTTCCTCCTCTTTGGTCATTATCCGGGCTTTAGTGTCTACAATCATCGTTTCCATTTATATTATCAAATAAGCTAATTTAATTGGTAAATGCAACTTTAAAGTGTATTTTTTGCCAAAAAAATACGCAAAATGTAACTTTTTCTTTGGAATTGCTACTGGAATTAGCCTGTTAAGTATTGTAATTCAAGAAGTTTTATCTTAGCTTTTACTGCTTAAACTTTTGATCAGAATATGAATTTTCTCTCCACTTTTCTTCCCGTTCTATTGGCCTTTCTTTTCCTTCCCGTACATGGATTTTCTCAACGCATTATGTCGCCTGAAACTTTTTTAGGATATCCATTGGGAAGTAGATTTACCTTTCATCACAAAGTGCTGGACTACTACGATTATTTGGCGGGGATATCTTCTAATGTTAAGATTGTTCCATATGGAATGACCTATGAAGGAAGGTCGTTGGAGATAGCGATTCTTAGTTCAGAAAAAAATATGGAGCAGTTGGATGCCTTGAGAAAGGCTAATCTGAAATTGACGAACCTCCACGAGGTCCAAAGCGAAGTGGAAGCAATTCCGATAGTTTGGCTTAGTTATAATGTACATGGAAACGAAGCGGTCAGTACAGAAGCAGCAATGGAAACCCTTTACTTGTTGGCTACTAATCAGCCCGATAGCAGTAAAGCTTGGTTAGATGATCTCATTATCATTTTGGATCCCTGCATTAATCCTGATGGGAGAGATAGATACGTTAATTGGTACACTCAGTATCAACATACCATCGTAAATCCGCGCCTGGAAGCATTGGAGCATCGTGAACCCTGGCCCAGAGGCAGAGTCAATCATTACTTATTCGACCTTAATAGAGATTGGGCGTGGATGACCCAAATTGAGACTCAGCAAAGGATGGTATTATTTAAAGAGTGGATGCCTCATGTCCATGTTGATTTTCATGAAATGGGAATTAACTCCCCTTACTACTTTGCCCCAGCTGCTAAACCTTATCATGAAGTCATCACAGATTGGCAAGTGGAGTTTCAAACTCATGTGGGAAAGAATAATGCAAAGTATTTTGATCAGGAAGGTTGGGCCTATTTTACCCGACAGGTATTTGATTTGCTCTACCCCAGTTATGGAGATACCTGGCCCACATATAATGGAGCGATAGGATTTACCTATGAACAAGGAGGTTCCGGTAGAGCCGGAGTTGCTGTGTACAAAGATGGAGGAGATACACTTACCCTTAGAGACCGAATAGATCATCACATTACTACAGGCTTATCTACTATAGAGACTTCTTACAGATATAAAGATGAATTGATCTCTAACTTTTCTTCCTATTTCGAACCAGATGTCAATGCACTTCCTTATAGAGGATATATACTAAAAACAGCTAATCACACAGATAAGCGAACATCTATCATGGAATTTCTCGATTCCCAGCAAATTACTTATGACATCGCCAGTGCGGAGAGAATAGGGTTGACTGGGTATGAATATAGCCTGAAGTCCAATGAAAGCTTTACACTGGATATCGGAGATCTATATATTTCGGGAGTGCAACCCCAAAGCAGGTTGGTGCAGGTATTTCTGGAGCCGGAAACCTATCTTGAAGATTCGATTACCTATGATCTTACCGCATGGTCCCTTCCTTATATCTATGGGGTAAATGCCTACGCACTATCAACTGACATCGAAGTAGAAGCGATGGATGAAGCACCTGCAGCTCCTCAAACAAAGTGGCCGGCGTCTCCTGCTTATGCATATGTGAGCCCTTGGAAAAGCTTCCAGGATGCGCAATTTCTAGCGGCAGTGTTACAAAAAGGAATCAAAGTCCGATATGCAGAGCAGGAATTCTCCATAGAAGATCATTCCTTTGACAGAGCAAGCCTTGTAATTCTTCAAAGCGATAATCGCTCGATTCCCTTCGAAGAGATGTTACAACAAGTCGCTGACAGCATGGAACAAAAGCTAATTCCAGTTAGTACAGGATTCGTATCAAAAGGAGTGGATCTGGGGTCCGATCTGGTTAAGCTGATAGGAAAAGCAAATATTGCTATTCTCGTAGGAGAATCAGTCAGTGCTTATGGCGTAGGAGAATTATGGCATTATTTCGAGCAGCAGCTACATTATCCCGTTTCCTTGATTGATCTCAGTTACCTCAGTAGAGTAGAGCTTAATACTTTCGATATCATATTGCTTCCTTCGGGAAATTACGCTCAGCATAAGGATATCCTATTGGATTTTGCGAATAAAGGAGGGCGAGTCATCGCTATCGAAGGAGCCATAAGAACTTTTTCTTCCTCAAAAGAGAACGAATTCAGCACGCTGCTAAGTAGTGCTCATAATGATAAACAGGCTGAAGAATCTGAAGAAACGCAAGAAGAAGAGGAGTATCATATGAAAAGATATGAGTCATCAGAAAGAGAAGCCCTGATTTATTCGGTCGCAGGAAGTATTTACAAATTAACGTTAGATGATTCTCATCCTTTTGCTTTTGGGTTAGGACCATCTGCTTATGTGATCAAACGAAATCGTTCTGTACTACCCTATTTACCTGAAGGAGGGTGGAACGTAGGTATCTTTGACAAAGATGCCTGGATTGCAGGATTTACAGGATATAAATTAAAGGAGGATCTGAAAGAATCTCTTGGATTAGGAATAGAATATTCGGGAGCCGGTCAAATAGTCTACTTTTCCGACTCCCCCATATTCAGAGGGTTTTGGTACCAGGGAAAGGTCTTATTGGCCAATACGATTTTCTTCGACCAACCTTTCGAAAGACTTTACGGAGAGTAAAAAGAGCGCTTTGGGCTTTGGTACCAGGACAAATTGTGCATCGCTTAGGTTAGTGTGTAAAACTAGTGTGTAATACCTTCAATAATTAATTTTATGATCGTGATTAGCAGGTCTTGCAAACGAACAATAGGTTTTTCTTTTCTCTAATGTTTCCCAGTTGATTACATCAGCAAGATGGTGATCCTTTCCCTATTTGATCAGCAATTATTCAACAAATGATAGCACACATGTTTCTTTTTAGGGATTAGGATATATGTTACCTGCTATTAGCATTATTTGACCAGGGAATTTGAGGAAGATGGTCGGCTTATCTCAACTTCTCATTGTTTTTGTGTCTATCCTTATCTCTGCGCGTCTTTTTTAATAAATTTTTATGCATGGCCTCTTCCAGATCTATTCCTGTTTGATTGGCTAAACAAATCAATACGAATAAGACGTCCGCCATTTCATCTGCTAACTCCACAGATTCATCTGATTTCTTAAAGGATTGGTCCCCAAACTTCCTCGCCATAATCCGAGCTACTTCCCCTACTTCTTCCATGAGAATAGCCGTGTTCGTGAGTTCTGAAAAATATCTGATGCCGTATTCATTGATCCAACGATCTACCGTTTCCTGAGCTTCTTTAATAGTCATATTAAATATTCGGTTGAGGATGTAACATAGCTAAGGTCCACTCTATTTGGATGTAAAAGAAAAAAAGTAATAGAAAAATCCGCAATATCATTTCGGACTTCGTGAGAGAACGAAAAGATAGGGATGTATGACTAAATTCATTGCCTACCAGAATTCCCAACAAAGGAACCACGGCTAGATGGTAGGTAGGATGGCTAAAAGAGAAATAGTAAGGAAGACTGAGGCCTAACACCATTCCTGCAACCAACAAATGGGAATGAAGTAGAAGAAAAAAGGAAGAATGAGTAAGGACGAAGATGAATAGTAGGATCAATGAGCCATAGCAAAGCGCATCTAAAGCGAGTATACATAAGGCGTAACTTGGATGATCATCATATATACGTGCTCCTGTAAAGGTATCATAAGCCCAAAATACCTTTAATCTGTTCCAACTTCTGATCAGGAATATATCAGGACGAGAACTAATATGGGTTATACTCACTTTTCTGTAGGCTTTTCCCTGCTCCTCAGAAGATAATCTCGAGATACTATCCGCTAGAGAGCTAAATTCAGGAACAGTAGTTTCCCATTGATCCCGATGAGAACCCAACCACCACGTTTTATATAGAGGAGTATATGGGTTGTTCCCCAAAAATACATTATAGGCGTTTGCCTCATTGACATAAAAAAAATAACCATATCTCTCATAAGAAGCGTAGTGCCAAATGACCAATGGAAATATCACACTCAACAAAAATACACTCCATGCCGAAGCTTGGATAGGTTTCCTCTTATACAGTAGAAAAATGATACTTACAGGAATTAATAATACACTTGCAGGTCGAAGGAAAATAGCTATTACATGGATTAATCCTACAAAAAAAGCAGGGACCGGAGTAAAGGAGATATGTACCAATGAATAAGAAATTGCCAGGACACACACAGCTAACGGTAAATGGGTGAGAGGGGCGACACTATGATGAATAAAGGCAGGATATATGGCAAAAATAAATAAGACCAGGATCTTGTACAGGGAATATTGAACAGGTTGCAAGTGAAGACAAACCAATATCCAGAAAAATATATAGAAACAAAGCATAGCACTCACTGTAGTCCAGAAACCTTGGCCGAAAACAGCATAAAAGCACGCCAATATATAAGGCAATCCTGGCGGCCAATATTTATCTGCCCAGCCTGTTTCCAGAATTTTTTCTGCTCCTTCTATATATGCTAAGGCATCTCCCAGAAATAAAGCTTCCCCAAGATACCATGCATAAACGATCCTGAGTAACAATCCGAAGATCCCTATCCACCAGGCCGGCAACTTTGTTATCTGTTTGACATTGAAAATGATATATATGCTTTTGTGTTAACTTTGAGATACTTTTATGATACTTGATCCATAACTTACCTAAGAATATGGGGCGTCACATTCGATCCGTCGGATATACGACCTGTAGATCATTATACTCCTGCCATATTTGAATATCAAATACATTGTGATATGACCAAATCTACCTATGTCCTTTGCGTGCTTTTCATATGTTCGAGTGTTCAACTCCATGCCCAAAGCCTAAATACCTTTTTTGAAGAAACTAACCAATTCTTCAGTGCTCATGTAAACAATCAATCCTTAGATTATGAGACCGTCAAACGCAATCCCACTGCGTTAAATAATTTAAGCCAACAAATAGCCTCGGCTAAGTTAGAAAGTTTAACTGAAGCAGAGCAAAAAGCTTTTTTGATCAATGCTTACAATCTGTTAGTAGTCCAAAGTGTCGTGGAACAATATCCTATTCCCTCACCTCAGGCGATAGGAGGATTTTTCGATCAAGCTAAACACATTATTGCCGGGAAGACATATACCTTAAATGATTTTGAAAGAACGGAATTGTTAGATCGATTTAACGATCCCAGATTGCATTTTGTGCTCGTTTGTGCGGCTAAAAGTTGTCCCCCCATTATTCCTGGCGCCTATCTTCCGAATACCCTTGAAGGCCAATTAGAAACGCAAACCCAAAAAGCGTTAAATGACCCTGTATTTATCAGATTAGAAGAGGAGAGAGGGGCAGCGAATGTTTCTCAAATTTTCGATTGGTATAAAAAGGATTTCACTACCACAGGAAAATCTGTGCTGGAGTATATCAATGATTACAGAGAGACCCCTATTCCTGCAAATTATAGCATAAAACATTATACCTATGACTGGGCCCTAAATGATGTGAGAGATGTGCAAGCTAATTCAGATTCAAATAGTGGAGAAGAACCTATTACGCCTCCAGTTTCTAATGTTCAGTTGTTTACACCTTCGGTTTTATTAAGTAAAGGACAGTATCAAGTGAAGTTTTTTAATAATTTATATACACAGACAAGGTTTAGAGATGGAGATAGAGAGAGTGTGGACCTAAACGAGCGTCAGTCCTTTTACACTGGGATCATTCAGATAGATCTTGGGGTCGGAAAATCTTCCCGAATCAATGTAGGATTGGAATTGAATATTAACTCTGTGAGATATGATACTGATCCGGAGAGTTCGCCATTGAGGATTTTTTCTTCAGGTGGAGAAACCCTGGATTTTAGAAGGACGGAGTTGGGAACGATTGGACCCCGTATCAGAGTAAGTCCGTTCAAATCCATTCCCAAATTTTCTTTTACCTCGACCTTATTGTTTCCCCTCCACAATGATTTAGAGAGTCCTCGATTTTTGGCACATAATAGAGTTACCTGGTTTACCCAATTTTTCTACGATAAATTCTTTGGGACAGATTTTCAGTTATTCTCAGAAATAGATTTCCTGTTTAGATTCCCTACGGATAATCCTTCTTTTACGCAGGATGCTTTTTTCAGAATACCCCTTACCGTTTTCTTTAGCTATTTCCCCAGTTCTAAAACTACTGTAAACGTTAATCTTCAATATTCGCCTGCCTTTAGTGGTCTTCCAGGAAATGATGCTGATCTGGATTTTAGCTTAGATAGATGGTTTATGCAAGGTGGGGTAGGATTTAAGTACCAATTGACCAAGGAGTTAAATGTTGAATTATTGTATACTAATTTCTTTGCTTCCAAAAACGAAGGAGCCGGGCAAACATTTAACATAGGATTTGTCTTTATAAGATAATAAGATATCAATTGGAAAGGGTAGGGGAATTAAACGATGCTTTGTTATCTTTAACTGCTTATCAATGAATCTGCATTATGCATCGGTGGCTGCTGATATGTTTAAGTATGGCTCTAATATCATTGACTGGATATGGTCAACAGCAGACCGAACGTATACATGCCATCTCTTTCAAAGGATTAAAGAAAAGCAAGCCGGAATTTTTATTTAAATTTTTATCTTCTCAAGTGGGTCAAGTTTACGACTCATCTCAGGTTAAGCTTGATGAACAGGCACTGAGGAATCTGCAAATATTCAATGATGTCTCTTCTTCGATAGAAAAAACAGAGAAAGGCGTTGAGGTGAAGTTTCAATGTGAGGAAGTTATTACCTTAATTCCTTCCCTGGATTTTGGAGGGGTTCGAGGGAACAGATATGTTCAGGTGGGGATGTATGATTATAATTTTTTGGGAGAAAGGGCATTATTAGGGGGATATTACAGATTTGATGGTCGGCATAGTTTTCAGGTGATATTTAACCAACCATTTATCAGGGGGTCAAATTGGGGAATATTCTCCAACTTTTCTCGATTAGCGACGCAGGAACCACTATTTTTTAGACGAGAGGATCAGGAACAAACCCAAGTAAGGTTAAATTACAATTATGATAATTATACCTCGGAATTATTGGGAAGTTATACCTTTAGGATAGGACATTTTATGCAGGCTGGGGGAGCTTATTTATTTGAACGCTATCGAAGATTAGATTCTACAGATTTACAAGTCCCTACCAATGAAGGGCTCCACAAGCTGATTTTGAAATATACCTATACCTTTCAGAAACTTAACTTCTTTTGGCAGTATTTGGATGGGTTTTCTCAGGAAGTATTTGCCGAAGCTGTAGCGACCTTTAATTCAGAAGAAAGATTTTGGAAGCTTTTGACGATCAGTAAATACTACAAAAGAATAGGACAAAATGGGAATTTGGCGATGAGGTTGAGGCTAGGAGTTTCGCCTAATAGAGAAAGTCCTTTTGTCCCATTTGTATTGGATAGTTATGTCAATATCCGGGGATCGGGAAATAGGGTAGTAAGGGGGTCGTCTGAAATCGTCTTTAATACAGAATATCGGCATACCTTATTTTGGCGGAGGAAGATAGGGGCTGTCCAGGGAGTAGCTTTTATGGATGGAGGAACATGGAGAATTCAGGATGGTAGTGAGGGAGGAATATTTGATTTCTCGAATAGTAGCTTTTTTTATGGTTTAGGGGTGCGTTTTTATCTGGTCAAAGCATATAATTTTGTATTGAGAGCTGATTATGGCGTGGATATGTCAGATTGGGAAACAAGAGGGTGGGTGTTAGGAGTAGGCCAATACTTTTGATGATGAAATCTGCTCTTTTGGGTGATTGATAGATGAGAGGTGGACGTTTATGATTAGGCCAATGGGTAGGGACCACTAATCAATTGTCAAAGATAAACGGCTCAACTGTATTTCAGCATTGGTACATAAAACGCTCCTCTCATTCTTACATCTTCAGCCAGGAAACATTCGACTGTATTTAAATGTCTTGTTGTTGTGAGTCCAGGAGTATGCTAACTGGACCATCATTCAGCAAACTCACCTTCATATCTCCCCCAAACACTCCGGTAGCCACTTTTCCATTAAACACGGCTCTCAACTTTTGGATAAACTGCTCATATATCGGAATAGCGATGGAAGGTGGAGCAGAACGATTATAGGAAGGTCGATTTCCTTTTTTTGCGTTGGCGTATAGGGTAAATTGGGAGATGAGGAGGATGTCGCCTTGAATATCCTGGACGGATAGGTTCATTTTACCTTCTTCATCATTAAAAACGCGCAATTGAACGATTTTGCGGACGAGCCAATCAATATCCGGCTGTTGATCATCATGCGTGATTCCCAGCAAAACCAGTACTCCTCGATCAATCTTGCCCACTGTATCATTCTCCACTTTTACTTCAGCGTGGCTGACTCTTTGGATAAATGCTCGCATGTATGTTTACTTTTCATAACCCCTTTGCGCCACTATACCAAAGGCTTAACATGGTATATTGGCACAAATAAAAAGGCAGAGATACCTCAAAGAAGTATCTCCACGTTCATATATATGTTTAGTTATTCAGATATAGGCGATGTGGACGAAAGGCGAATGCTGAAATACTAAACAGCTACAGTTTGCATTCTGGTTACTAGTTCCGCAACACGGCTGGAATACCCCCATTCGTTGTCATACCAACCTACTACTTTCACCATATTTCCATTAGCAGAAGTCATTAAGCTATCGAAAATACAGGAGTGAGGATTTCCTACGATATCAGAAGAAACTAATTGATCGGTAGAATATTCTATAATTCCTTTAAACGCATTCTCGCTCGCTTCTTTCACTGCTGCATTTACTTCATCAGCCGTAACTTCACGTTCTAAGATAGCTACAAAGTCAGTTAATGAGCCATCGGGTACGGGAACACGAGCGGCGATTCCATTTAATTTTCCTTGTAACACAGGAAGTACTTTACCTACAGCTACCGCAGCACCAGTGGTAGTAGGGACGATGTTGATCGCTGCAGCACGAGCGCGACGAAGGTCTTTATGTGGAGCATCCTGAATTCGTTGGTCAGCTGTGTATGCGTGGATGGTGGTCATGTATCCTGAAACGATGCCAAAGCTATCGTTTAGTACTTTCGCCATTGGAGCTAAACAGTTGGTCGTACATGACGCATTAGAAACGATCTGCATATCTGGAGTAAGAATGTCATCGTTCACTCCAAGTACTACAGTTGCGTCAATGTCTCCTTTAGCGGGAGCGGAGATGATCACCTTTTGTGCTCCAGCTTCCAGGTGTTTGCCTGCTTTTGCTTTATCTCTGAATACTCCGGTAGATTCAACGACTACTTCTACGCCAAGATCTCCCCAACCTAAGTTAGCAGGGTCTCTTTCCGCAGAAGCAAGAATGCGAACACCATTTACTGTGATAGATTCATCGTCGTAGCTAACTTCTCCTTGAAATTTTCCATGTACGGAATCAAATTTCAATAATTGAGCTAGAGTTGCATTATCTGTAAGGTCATTGATTTTGACCACTTCTACTTCGGGATCGTTCAACAAGGCGCGGAACACTAGTCTTCCGATGCGACCAAAACCATTGATACCGACTTTCATTGCCATAGTGGTAAATTATTAGGTTAGGTTGTAATAAATTTGTTGTTAATCCTGCAATTATAATCAGTGGAAGACGGAAAAACAATGACTTAGACGACTATCTTTTTGTGGAAGGGGACATAACCATTTTCTTTTGACAGGCGTTTAACAAAAAGCTATGTAGGAAGGTAATATCTGTTAATTTTTTTAAGAAGGGATATTGACTTAAGAGAAAGATTATATTATCTTTGCATTCGCAAATTTAGAACGAGGGGCACCTTTATGCTATACGTCCCGTTCGTCTAGCGGTTAGGACTCCAGATTTTCATTCTGGCAACAGGGGTTCGATTCCCCTACGGGATGCGAAAAAAGAATCGAACAAAAAGCTCAGCGTAATGCTGGGCTTTTTTGTTTTTAGTGAGGGATGGACACCAACTTTCCCCCATTGTTGAGAGAAGCTTCTATCCAAAAATCAATGTCTCCTGTATATCGTAGATGCCCATCAATCGCTACTACATAGCCTCCTGTGTCTAAATGATGGCCCTCATGGCTCAATTAAATCCAAATTCTTTCAAGCCTTCATAGCTGATTTCTATCGCTTCTAGCGGTTTCATCCCATCAAAGGTTCTATCCTGTTCTACGATATAATATTCCATGCCTGCTTGCTCTTTCTTCTCCAATATTTTTCCAAAGTCAATATTTCCTTTTCCTACAGGCGCAAACCTTCCCTGATCATCCATATCTTTCACGTGCCATATTTTGAATCGTCCGGGATATTGTTCGAAATAAGCCAGAGGATCAGCTTCCGCTTTGGTTACCCAATACAGATCTAATTGAAAATTGACCTCATCAGGACTAAGGTGTTCCAGCATATAATCTATTGGGACGATCCCATCTTCATTCTCTTCAAATTCAAAGTTGTGATTGTGATATAAAAATGATAGTCCTGCTTCCTTACATTTTTTCCCAATCGTACTAAGAATATTGACCAATGAATCTAAATCATTGCTCATGGAAAGGGTTTTGGTGGAAGGTTCATATGAGAAAAGCCCCATAGGAGGAACTGGCGCAATAAAGTACTGGAATCCCGCTGCTTTTACATCAGCAATGAGTTGGTCGGCATTATCTAAGGTCATCATCCCCATATGAGCGCTTAAAGGCGTCAATCCTAAGTCATCCAATTGCTTTTTGAAGGCTTCAGGTGCCATGCCATAGAAAGCGCCATCTTTGTATTCCGTAGCTTCAATATATTTGTACCCAATTTTTGCCACTTTTTCTAAGGTCCCTTGAGGATCTTCCCCCATTTCATTGCGAACCGTATAAAGCGTCAATCCTCCAGATTTATCTTGGGAGAAGGCGGTTAACGTCCCACTCATAAGAATGAATCCAATAATAAGCGAAATAAATAGTCCTTTATTCATGTAATCGTGTTTAGGTGAATATCATCCAATAAGATTCCGATGATATACATAATAGTTATGTTAAAATAAGGAAGGAGGATAGAAATCTGCAAATAATTTGAGATTACGATGATTCCTGCGCGTAGGAAAGGGGATCGTTTGTCGATCAAGTAAATAGCAAGTTATTTTTAGTCATCAGAATACTATCTCCGAAGCGCCACCACTAAATGTCCATTTTCTACCCCCACCACCTCTACGGTATGCATACCTTCTTCACGATAATCCTCAAATCTGTCTAATTTTGCCAAAAATTCCTGATGATGAATCTCAAATGTTCCAAAAGAAGGCATTTGATCCAGGCGAAAAAATCTGCCCACCTGACCAATGAGCTGTTGTAAAATAGGGGCTGCTTTCATATGAATTAACTTAATCACTATACATTAGGTACAATGAAAACTATCAAGAAAGAAGGAAACTAACATCCCCGGCATAAAAGGAAATATTCAATCCCTTGTATGCCAGAGAATTAGTCAGTGGGCCAATTACTCAAGGCGAAATTTTCCCTTACCTACCCATAGATAATCAGCCATATCCGAAGAGGCCATCCACCTTAATCATTCCTTCTTCTCTGTCTGACGATATAATGCTCCACTTTGAACGGAAAGGCAGGTCGGACCACTGCATAAAACATATATGCATGGTCTATTTCCACAATTTCTCCATCTCTTACCTGAAATCCATCCTTCGGCTTTGCTGAATATTTCTTATGGTAAAGGAGGATATACCCTTCAAGCGGCGTCGTTTGATGATATATCGCTCGCGTACCAGCCAACGAACGAATTTGTTCATGTACCGGAAGGCGCTCAAAAATGGTAAGATCTCTTCGACGCTTTTTCCGCCACTGAAACAATCGATGTCTTCTTTGATCACGCATAAGGTATTTGTAATGATGAGCTTACTTCTAAGATCCACTATATTTAAGTAAACCTACGGGGATAAGAATGAGAATAAATAATAAGTATCTATAAATCAATATATTATAATATAACTCTTTTTTGGCAAAGAAAAAATATGGGTACGACACTACATTTTCCTGAATTTTCGAGTGGCATACCTATTGGCCCACACACAAAAAGAGGATTAGGTAAAAAGCGCTTACTATTTGACCCCATCTTCCTAATAGCTATTTTTCAACCCTCGGAACTTCATCTATCAATCGACCTATTCCATCAATGCCCAAGCAACTTGTCCCATATCCTCCCCCACCCATTGAGCTCGTTCCACTTTTGCTATTTCTCCCTGCCGCCCGCGTATGTGCTAAATATGTTCCCTATCCGTGGGTCGCTTTCTTATCCGCCCTACTTTTATACGTACTATATTGGTCCATTGGCATAGAAAGAAAACCCTTTAACTCAAGATATTGGAGCCAAGGAGTAGTCATCCTCACGCTCATTCTCATTACTGCGGCCATTTATGTAGGATATCCGATAGCAGATGGATTAAAAACAGAGATGAAAGGGTCGGATCAGGATGATTGCGTGATATTAGGTGCGAAAGATTTGCTCAACCTCCAACATCCTTTCGATAATGTATCGTATTTCGGGAATCCTTGCAGTCCTGGAATTGGGTTGCTGTGGATCTATGTACCTTTTGTGTATATAGGGCTCTATGAGTACTTCAGTGTATGTGTATTCCTCTTGCTCCAGCTTTCTTTTTTTCGTGCCAATGAGGAATCCTCCATGCTATATTTCCTTCCCTTATTTGGCCTGAATCCCCTAATCCTTGAACTATTTGCTGTAGGAAGCGATTTTCTGGCGATCGGTCTGTTGATGTTGCTGGGATTGTGGTGGATCAAGCGGGCCATGGATCAGGATCGAAAGTGGAGCTTTGTGCTAAGTGTAGTATTAATCAGTTTAGTAGCTACAGCCAGGCTTTCTTTATTGATCCTCCTTCCGCTCGTTGGGATTTATCTTTGGTTCCAATATCCAAAGAAGTGGTGTGGGAGGTTTGGAATCACTGCTGCTGCCATCTTGTTCCTGTTATTTTCTCCGCTATTCTTTGTCCAGACAGAATTGGTGTTTCTTCATCTCGTTTCCAAGGGCCAACATATTCTTTCTCCTGTAGGCATGGGATTGGTGGTGAGTCTGACAGGGTTTCATTTGGTTCAGGTTATACGTCAAGCTCAACGATATTCTCTTTTTGAGTTTGTGTTGTTGCCTTTGTATCCGTTGTATGTCATTTCAGCGGTGGCGGATTTAGTTCGGGTGGAGGGAAATGTGGCATTATGGGAGGGAGCGAATTATGTAGTTCCGATCTTTCCGTTGGTGGTGTATGTGTATATCAGGAGGAGGTTTGGGTAATTTTACGTTTAGGGAAAAAATATAGTCATATAAATTTACTTGTCATTATATTTCTAAGATCCCTAGTTCATCCTGTTATTTTTAATCTCCTCTCTCTATCTGCTGCATATGTCAAACAACCTAATACATCATAAACAGTTATCCTACAAATGCCACACATCTGCCTCCTCCACTAAAGGAACTACCATCGCATAAAACATATGCGCCCGAACAATCTTTACGACAGCTCCATCTGCCACCTCGTATCCTTCCATCGGTTTAGCGGCAAATCGGAACCCGTGAACCAGGATATACCCTTCAAAAGGATGAATTTTGTGATATCGTACTCGCTTGCCAACGAGCAGTTTAATCCGTTCGTGGATGGGAAGCCGATGAAAAGAGGGACTCATTTCCTTTCTCCTGCGCTTCCGTTTGAATAATCTGCGTTTTCTTTGATGCGGCATGTCAGCGTCTTAAGGATGATAACGTCACTCATAGAACGAATGCCTTCCCTAAAAGATACAATAATAAAAAAGTAATCAATGATTAATGATATGAAATTGAATTGATTATAGAATGTATAATTTACCTGACGCCAAAAATTAGCGCTGCACAGATCACATTTCCCTACCTCCCCGCATGAACAGCAAACACCCATTGTGATAATTTGTTGAAGATATTGCAAAAAAGTGTTAGATTATTGCAATATTGTTATACCTTAAAGAATAGACAGGTAGTTGGTGAGTAACACAAAAAAACTCATCTTCACACTCACAACCATTGAACGGAATATCTCAAATGACGACATTTGACCCTATTAAGCCATCTTATATCATCGATCCTGACCTGGAAGCAGTCGTAGACCTAGCCCTGGATTTGGAAATGCCCCTATTAGTAACGGGAGAGCCGGGAACAGGAAAAACCAAACTTGCGACGCATATCGCAGAAAAATTGAATGTGCCTTTGTTGGAATTCATCACAAAAACCACTTCTAAAGCCAAAGATCTGCTGTATAAGTATAACGCATTGCTCCACTTCCGAGAAAGCCAACAAGATAAAGCTGCCGAAAAAAAAATCAATGCGATGGAATATGTGGAATTTGAGGCTCTGGGAAAGGCGATTAAAGAGGCGGGCCAACAAAGATATGTCGTCTTGGTAGATGAGATAGATAAAGCGCCCAGAGATTTTCCGAATGATGTATTATTTGAGTTCGAACAGCGCGCCTTTAAAGTGGAAGAGGCCAATCTCAAAGAAGTGGAAGCCTGGAAAGCAACCCAAAATCCCCTCACCATATATAGATGATCAAGGTATTTTTCGTGTTCCCGAAGGTGCGCCTAAACCCATCATGGTGCTAACCAGTAATTCTGAGAAAAACTTGCCAGACGCTTTTTTAAGAAGATGTGCCTATTATCATATCCCTTTTCCGAATGAAGATCGACTGATCAACATTGTCAGAGCGAATGTCGAACTCCAACCTGCTTTTACTGAGCGAATGTTGGAGGCGGCGATCGAACACTTTATGGCATTAAGAGGCGACAATCTGAAAAAACCACCTGCGACGGCTGAATTGTTATCCTGGGTGCACATCCTTCAAAAGCACCACATAGATGTGAGAAAGAGCATAGAAGGAGAGGAAACGGAGATCAGGAAGAAATTACACCAATCCTATTCCTTATTATTAAAAAACAAAGAAGATAGAGAAACCATTTTGGGAAGATAAGCACACATGAAGCTAGCACAACCACCGGTTATCTTACTTGCTTTCGCGAATCATCAGCGACAATCAGCTTCCTATCTAACGGAGTTGAATAAGGAACGCCTGAAGGTAAAAGATGAACTCAATAGAAATGACGATTATCATATAGAAACCATTGAGGAAGCAAATTTGACTCGGATAAGACGAATGTTGAGCAAATATAAAGGTCAGGTACAGATCTTCCACTATTCCGGGCATGCCTATCAGGAAGGATTGGAACTGCACGAAGGGGAGTCCAACAACCGGACGGCTTTTACTGAGGGCATAGTAGATCTGATCAAATTATCGGGCGGCGTAAAAATGGTCTTTCTCAATGGCTGCTTCACTGAAAAACACATTCAAGCTTATCATCAGGTAGGCGTAGCTGTTGTCATTGGCACTACACATCAGGTGAAAGATGAAGTGGCGAGGGTATTTTCTGAAGTATTTTATGAGAGTTGGGCCAATGGATCAACGATCGCCCATGCTTTCCAGACAGCGGAAGCTTCCATATTCACCCTCCCTAAAAAGCATAGAGAAGAAATATATAAAGACGCTTATAGGGATATCGTGGCTTTAAAAGGCAGTTCACTGACAAATGCCCATCCCTATAAATTGAGTGTCATGACGGAATCGTCGAAGTTATGGACCTGGAAACAATGGGAAGAAGAGTACATCGCAGCTTTGAAGGAAAAGGAAGAAGAAAAGAAAAATAAGGAACCACAAACGCTTTCTAAACCTATTCATAAGAAGGCCTATTTAACATGCGACCGAAGTAAACAATTGGCCGCTTTTAAAGCTTGCATCCAACGACAATTAGATACAAATCATCGAACACCTTCCTTCTTTTTTGTATTCGGAGCCAATGAGGAAGTTCCTGATAGTTTTGTAGAGTGTGTGAGAACCTTTACGCTGGAAGAGGTATATCGTGCCAATGGGAAAAAACTCCGACGTTCACATGCACATGTTAAATTTCCTGAGGTGGAATCGTTACAAGATCAAGGTAAACCGCCATCATTAACAAAAGAAGAAGCCTTTAAAAAATCCTATTTTATGGCTTTTTCTACGCTATTAGGAAATTATCGTATAGCCAAAGGACCACTGGAAGGGAAATTGGGAAGAAAGAAGGAGGTACTGCCCGAGACGATTATCAACAGTTTTGGTCCCAGAAATGATATGATCATCATCGAGCATCGAATCACACTGGAAAAATGGTCCCCACATTTCATTCCCTTTTTGAGACTGTATATGCAGGAATTTTGGTGCCAACATTATCCTGATAAAGGAGCCAAAGTAATGATTATCTTCTCTATTGAATACGAGAAGCGGGAAGATTTCTTAAGTAAGCTGGGAATGGGGTTTCCTACAAAGAAAATGAAATCCGCCCTAGTGCAATTGGGACGGGAAGTGGAAGGATGTACCATTATTGAAGAATTGGGAAAGGTAACAAAGAAGGATGTCCGAATATGGCGAAGGGATAATCCATTCGATCAATCTGACATAGAAGATGAACTCTTTAGCGGAAAAGAGAAAAGAGAACTACCCATGAAGCAGATAGAAAAAAAATTAAAACAGAGAATAGACCATTATTTGGAAAAATTAGGAAAAACCTATGCTTTACATCCCAGAATGGCCCAATAAGTAATGTCGGATCAACAACATCCGCATATCGTCTTATTGGCTGATTTCATAGAATCATTGAAACTCCATGGATTTAGTCCGGGGCCGGATACTTATATTCGTATTCATCGACTCTTTAATCATTGGGCCACAAAAAGGTCGGAAGGGGAGTCCTATCCATTAGAGAAGTTGAAGGTTCAAATACGGGCCTTAGTCGCTCATCGACAGGAGCAGCAGGAACAATTCGATCAGTTATTCGAGGCGTATGTGGGCAAGTTTGAGCCTGTGTTGGAGGAATCGAATGAACAACCAGGAGGAAGCATAGAGGATGCCAGGAAAAAGCGCGACTGGATGATATGGGCGATCGTGGCTTGTATTATCGCCCTCCAATTAGTCTATGCAGGATGGATCTGGACCCAACGAGGGAAAATAAGTGGCCAAATTGTCTATGAACAGCAAGCGTATACCAATATTATTTGGATAGAAGATAGCACAGAATTGTTCACCCATCCATTTTTGAATGACAAAATCCTGGAAAAACAATGGGAGATAAGTTATTCGTTAAAGGATGGCTCAAATGTTACAGATACGATATCATATCAAGAGCGAAAATTAGTTTATGAGTTTCCGGAAAATGTTAACCCTTTCTATCCTACTGTAAACTTACGGATACGATCAACTCCGGCTGCCAAAGATACCCTCATCAGTTCTCTCATCAATCTTAATCCTCCCTTTCCCATTGAATTCGATTATCGTCCCAACAAAGATTCCTCTCTCCATATCACCGTCAAGAACATAGAAAATCGGTTGCCAGGATTGCTTCGAGATGATTCTGAATCAATAAGCTCCTCTACCTTAGTAGATAGTAGTCTAATGACCTTTAAAGCATATAGGGCCAAAACGAGGGAGGAAATGAATACCTTATATACACGGGAAATGGACATCAGGATTGGCGTAGTGGGGATAGATACGATGGCGCTTTCGTTGGACGGAAGGGATACTTCTGATACTTGGCTAGATCATAGATATGCTCAACTCATTCCCGGAGCATATCCCCTGGAAATCTTGGCAGAACAACGTTGGATAGATCCCTCCAATGATTCCGTTCTATATCGCTCCTTCATTACTGATTCGACGACTGTCGTCATTGAAGAACCCCAACTCCAACTAGCCAAAGTGCCACTTCCCGACATCAAACTGATTAAAGAAGATCTCAGTGATGTATTAAAACCCTTAGAACGAGATCATACACCCTGGTTGATGGCATTGGGGCTGTTGATAATTTACTTTTTAGGGGAATTATTGTGGTTGCGCTTTGGGCATAAACCCGTGATCGATAGTGCGGAAGCCTTAAAAGCACCGGAATGGACGCCTTTGCTGATCGATCGGCCGCCGGTGCATCTGTTTCGCTCCCGACTATTCGGGCAGATCGCGCGTATGCTGCGCCAACGAAGAAGCATCGCTGCGGAAGAATTGGATATTCCCGCCAGTTTAGCCGCCACCATTCAGCAAGGAGGATATACAGAACTGGAATGGATATCCGGCCAGCAAACAGCCCAATATCTACTGCTCATTGAAAGACGATCCAGAGAAGATCACCTGGCTTTTTTCTTTAGAGAGATGGTAGAAGAGTTCCAACAAAGAGACATTAGTGTAGAATCCTACTTCTTCCATCCCGATCGTCCCGATGTATTTTACAGAAAATGGGAAGAGAGCTATAAACAATTAGATGTGGGTCAATTAGCCATGATCTACGGAAATTATAGATTGGTGGTCATAGGCGAAGGAACTAATTGGATGGATACGATTTCAGGTGTACTTCAAGAAGAAAGTAATGCCTTTTTAGCCTGGCGGGAAAGAGCCTGGATGAGCACGCGTCCGTTAGAGCAATGGGGATGGATCGAATACGAACTCAGTCGACTATTTTTACTATTGCCAGCACATGAGGAAGGCTTTAGCTATCTCATTCCCCAATGGACGCTGGAATTAGCGCGCATTCCCTTTTACGTTTGGCCCACCCTCCCCTCCGAAGTGTCAGTAATCGCTCCCCCTGAAGATGAGGAGGAATCCTTATTGGTACGATTAAAAGAATATCTGGGAGAAAAGGGATTTATCTGGTTGTGTTGTTGTGCCAAATATCCTGAATTGTACTGGGAGCTGACATTGGAATACGGAGAAATGCTGGAGATACTGGAAGCAGGCTCAGTTGCTAAACACAATGTGACGCTTTCTCGATTGATCCGCTTATCCTGGTTTAGAGAAGGAGAGATGCCTAAACATATTCGCCTCCTGTTGTATGATCAATTAACCGAAGCATATAAGAAGAAAGTAAGGGCCATCCTCATTGGTATATTAGAAGCGAGCCAGAATAATGAGCAGACAGGAAGTATAGCTCAGGCACGCCAACAAGGATTACTGGCGATGTATACCTTTGAGCATAGTGAGAGAAAGAAAGAAGATGAGGATAAATTAAAAGATGCTCTTGGGGGAAATCATCCTGCTCGATTAAAAGACGCGATTAGTTTGAAAAGTTTAGCTGAGATTCGACGAAATCCGTTGGCACTGATTCTACCTGCTTCCTTTTATAAATATGGGATTCGGTTTTTTGGGACGAAGTGGTGGGTACGACCAGGAATAGCCTTAATGGGAATATTATTAATTGTGGGAGTGTATGTGTGGAAGAATATTGAACAGATTATGGCACTAGAGGTTCAAGAACCTTATCCTTTAGAGCGAGTAATATTAGATTCTGAAAGAGACAGCGCCAGATGGGAGAATTATCAGGATTGGTGGGCTGTTCATCAGGTGGTAGAAGCGGATACCAGTTTAATATTTGAGATGGGATCTCTGGCTGAAGATGGGGATTCTATCCAGGTGTTTGAAAGAGCAAGGTTACATGATTCTACTTATGCATTGGCTACCTATAATCGCGCGGCTTATCAATGGATGAAAGGGAAGACGTATTATGATGATGGATCTTATGAGGAAGCGGTAACACATTGGGATGAATGCTGTCAGGATACGTTATGGGAGAATGGGAAATATGCAAAAGGCTTGGGAATGCTGATGATGGATTCACTAAGGGATGGCTTATTGCATTTATTGTTGGTTAGAGGAGAGTTTTACCAGGATACCAATCAGCTTTCTTTTTATGCCCATGAGCTACCGCAAAGTAAAGATAGTGTCCTGTATAATCTGAAAACATTGGAGGGAGTAGCGGAGGTGATTAATGAAGAAACAATAGAAGCAGAATGGTATAAGATGGATATGATCAATGCTCCTATAATGAAAAAAATATCTTCTCCTGCTTTTGACAAGTTAGCTGATGACTTATTATACGATGAAACAGAACAACATTCACCAATTGCTTCTGCACTGTTTTTTAGGACATTATCTGTTGATTCGATTAGTTACACCTATTATCTAATCGAGCATACAAAATCTGCTATGCGCACGCTTAAGAAATGGCTTGGAGTAGATTCATTGTTGGTATCAGGTAATGAGGCAACGGATGAGATAGATGTACCTGCTCAGGACACCTTTCCCGATATTGATACCATTGAAGTTGTACAAGATTCTTTACCTTCAAAAATGTTGTCTTCAGATACTATTAAGATTCAGGGCTATGTCGGCTGGGACATAGAACAACGAATTCCGGTGATAGGAGCGAATATCAGTTATTTGGAACAAGAAACGCAAACGGATGCTTCGGGTCAATTTTCTATATCTATTCCTGCTTCCGCATTGTTAAACGACTTAGAAAGTTCGTTGGCAGTCAGAAAAACGGCATTTAATCCACTCGATACTCAACATCCAATAGATGTAAATGTTCAACTAGACGAAGCTACGCACTCAGTAAAGCTAGTGAATCCGGCAGATACATTAATATTCCTGGATACGCTAAGCCTTTCCTTTGCTTTTAACGCTCCCGAGATGGTATTCGTTCCAGGAGGCGAATTTAGATTGGGGAAGGAGGAAGATGAGTCTGGTTCATCGCGTTAAATTGAGCGATTTTGAGATAGGAGTATATGAAGTGACCGTCGCAGAGTATATGTATTTCGTGCAGGAAACGGGGGGGAATGAGCCAGAATGGTTAGAGAAAGGGAATGTATTATATATGTTCAATATTTCTTCCTGAATGTTAATGACCGAAATTATTATGAAAACCGCGGCTCGTTATTTATAGATCATCCTATGACGGGAATTTCCTGGAATGATGCAGTGGCTTATGCCGAATGGCTTAGCCAGCGAACCAATCAATCCTTTAGCTTACCGACCGAAGCCGAATGGGAATACGCTGCGCGAGGCGGTCAGGAAGGAATCCCCAATAACTTTACTTACGCAGGAAGTAATAATGCGGACGAAGTCGCATGGAATAATGAGAACGCTAACGGACAAACCCATGCCGTCGGAACGAAACGGCCCAATGGATTGGGAACGTACGATATGAGTGGAAATGTGTGGGAGTGGTGTACTGATAGGTATGATAGTTATTCCGATATATATGCAGACGGCGATTCTATATATATCGATCCTAAAGGACCCGCCGAAGGCGACGGCCGGGTTCTTCGCGGGGGCAGTTGGACGGCAATCCGATCTTCTGTCGTGTAGCTAACCGCAGCAGCTACAATCCCGACTACAGGGAACCGCAACGTTGGGTTTCGTCTTCTCAGGAGATAACATTAGTTTCTTTTTTTTTACATTATTACATTTTGGAGGCGCCAGGAATATTCGCAGGGGAGGCAAGGGCTACGTTCCCGACTCCGAAGGAAAGTCGGGGGCGTAGCCCCGAATTTTTTTATGTTAAGGATTGGAATAAATATTGAGATGGTTAAATGAGCTTAAGCGGGTCCGTTAATTATTATCACTTTCTCGTCCGTTAATTTCTTTAAATGGTTGGGATTTTTTTCAGTATACGGAATAAGTGTTTCTAATTTGTTATTTGGAGCATTTAACACAATTAAAATAATAGGAAACATTTTCAATGTTTTGCTGGTACTGTAGGTTTTTGTCTATAGTAATTAACGCATAAATTATACATAGCAGCTACCTACATAGAGCTATCCATTTAATTCTCCTTATATTTGTAGGAAAAACGACTACTATTTATGCCTAATCTTGTCAACCTGGCGATTCCCGCTTTTGTCATCCTCTTATTAGCGGAGATTGTCTTTAATATCCTAACCCATAAGGATCTGTTTGAGACGAAAGATACCTTGAGTAGTCTCGCCATGGGCATCGGAAATGTACTGACGGGGATCTTTGCTAAAGCGGTGGTATTTGCAGCGTATTTAGGCGTGTACCAATTTCGAATATTTGAGATTGGATATGAATGGTGGGCCTGGGTGTTGCTCTTCTTTTTGGAGGATGTGAGCTATTATATCTTTCATCGGGTCAGTCATCATTCACGCTACTTTTGGGCCTCGCATGTGGTACATCATTCCTCTCAAAAATACAATCTGGGAACGGCCCTTCGTCAGACATGGACGGGAAACATCACCGGTTCTTTTGTTTTCTGGTTGTGGTTGCCCTTAGTCGGATTTCATCCGGTCATGATCATGACCATGCAAGCCATTAGTCTTATCTATCAGTTTTGGATTCACACTGAGGTAATTGGGAAATTACCTAAACCTATAGAATGGTTCTTCAATACGCCTTCTCACCATAGAGTGCATCATTCTTCAGATATCAAGTATTTAGATAAAAATCATGCAGGAGTGTTGATCATTTGGGATCGCATGTTTGGGACCTTTCAGGAAGAGGAAGAACATCCTACTTATGGGCTCACGAAAAATATTAATACCTATAATCCTTTCCTTATTGCTACCCATGAGTGGATTGATATGTTCAAAGATGTGTTCAAGCCCATTAGTTGGAAAGAGCGCTTTCAGTATATTTTCGGCCCTCCGGGATGGAGTCATGATGGTTCTCGCAAAACGACCGCACAGTTGAGAGCTGAGGAGCGTGCCAGAGCAACAAATCCAGGCGCTTAATAAGTGGTGGTCCTTTTCTTATTGTATTTAAGGGAGGGAAGTTTCTTTAGCGCCTTATACTACCCACGTAATAAGCATTTTGCCACGACGATTCCAGCAAAGCGAAGGCACAATAGCGAGAAATATTGGAGACTGGAGCAGTTAAATAATGTAGCGTAAAGTGTTTTCGAAGGAATAAACCCTATGGCAAGGATGACGCAATGAAAATAAGGGTGCTAATTTTTTTGGCATAAAGATTGCTGATGGGTAGTAGACTTTCCATTAGTAAAATCATTGAATATCTCACAGCGTGCTAAGAAGGTCTAAAGTAACCTTTAATGATTCAATGATTGTTTTATGGAAAAGACTTCCCGCCTTAATAGAGATGGATTATGGAAGGGGTTGATTGAAGATTTTTTTGAAGCACTCCTATGGTACTTCTATCCTGACTTTCTCAAGGATACTTATATCGAGCAGATTGAATTTCTCGATAAGGAATTGGAGAATATCATTCGGCCAGAATTTCGAGATCGAAGATATGCGGATAAATTAGCTAAAGTTTATCTCCAAAATGGCGAATCTACGACTATTTACATCCACGTAGAGGTGCAAGCGCAGAGAGATCCTGAATTTGCCCGGAGGATGTTCATCTATCACTACAGGATCTTTGATCGCTTTGAAGAACATCCAGAAAGCCTTGCGATATTGATTCATCCTTCTGCTAATCCCAGTCCATTATATTACGAGCATCAAGTAATTTATACCTCGTTAAGATTTGAATATCATGCCTATAAACTTTGGGAAAAAGAGGAACGTACATTAGAAGAGGAGCCTAATCCATTTGCCTTGGCGCTATTGGCAGCTAAACAAGCGGTCAACCTGGATAAAGCTCCTGATGAGCAAAAATTGGCCTATAAAATCAGGCTAATTCGCTTATTGGCCCAAAGGGGATATGACAGGATTTATACGGAGAAATTATTTAATTTTATTAGGAGATATGTCCGATTTGAAAAGGAAGAAACCGAAGAATTATTTGACAAAGAAATAGAAAACATCACACCAACATTTACAGCTATGGGAATCAACGAATATATCGAACACACCATTAGAGAAGAGGGAAGAGAGCAAGGAATAGAACAGGGGATCGAACAAGGAATAGAAAAGGGGATAGAACAAGGAATAGAAATAGGAGCAGAACAAATGCTGGTTAAGTCAGTAGAACGGCAACTACAATCCAGATTGTTTAAGAAAGGGCTTATGACCTATGAAGACATTGCACAAATCCAGGAAATAGAGGTAGAAAGGGTCAAAGCAATTCATCAAGCCATGGAACAAAAAGACTCATCTCTAGATAACCCCTGAAAGGGTGATATATAATAAACCTGGGGTTTCAATCTCAGGGCTAACACTAACAGCTATGGGAATCAACGAATATATCGAACACACCATTAGAGAAGAGGGAAGAGAGCAAGGAATTGAACAGGGAATAGAACAAGGAATTGAAATAGGAGCAGAACAAATGCTGGTTAAGTCAGTAGAACGGCAACTACAATCCAGATTGTTTAAGAAAGGGCTTATGACCTATGAAGACATTGCACAAATCCAGGAAATAGAGGTAGAAAGGGTCAAAGCAATTCATCAAGCTATGCAACAAAAAGACTCATCTCTAGATAACCCCTGAAAGGGTGATATATATTAACCTGGGGTTTCAACCCCAGGACTAACACTAACAGCTATGGGAATCAACGAATATATCGAACACACCATTAGAGAAGAGGGAAGAGAGCAAGGAATTGAACAGGGAATAGAACAAGGAATAGAACAGGGAATTGAAATAGGAGCAGAACAAATGCTGGTTAAGTCAGTAGAACGGCAACTACAATCCAGATTGTTTAAGAAAGGGCTTATGACCTATGAAGACATTGCACAAATCCAGGAAATAGAGGTAGAAAGGGTCAAAGCAATTCATCAAGCTATGCAACAAAAAGACTCATCTCTAGATAACCCCTGAAAGGGTGATATATATTAACCTGGGGTTTCAACCCCAGGACTAACACTAACAGCTATGGGAATCAACGAATATATCGAACACACCATTAGAGAAGAGGGAAGAGAGCAAGGGATCGAACAGGGAATAGAAAAGGGGATTGAACAGGGGATCGAAAAAGGAATAGAACATAGGAGCAGAACATATGCTGGTTAAGTCAGTAGAACGGCAACTACAATCCAGATTGTTTAGTAGGAGGAGCTTATGACCTATGAAGACATTGCACAAATCCAGGAAATAGAGGTAGAAAGGGTCAAAGCAATTCATCAAGCCATGCAACAAAAAGACTCATCTCTAGATAACCCCTGAAAGGGTGATATATAATAAACCTGGGGTTTCAACCCCAGGACTAACTATGACCTTCATACCTCTAAATATGATCGATGCGGAAGTCTACTTCCTGCCAAACTTCCTTCTCAAAGATGAGGCAGACAACTACGTTAACTGTCTGGAAAGAGAAATTGTATGGAAACAGGAAGAGATCACTCTTTTTGGGAAAAAGATGCTCCAACCCCGACTTACTGCTTGGTACGGTGATCCTGAAAAAAGCTATACTTATGCAGGATTGACCTTAGATCCCATCGCCTGGACACCTATCTTACGAACCTTGAAAGCGCGACTGGAAAACGTATGCAAGCATCCCTTCAATAGTGTATTACTCAATTACTATCGCAACGGCCAGGACAGCGTAGGTTGGCACAGTGATGCAGAGCCGGCCCTGGGGAAGGATCCGGCCATTGCATCGGTGAGTGTAGGAGCAGAAAGGTCGTTTCAATTTCGTCATCGAGTAGATCGTCAACGAAAGATTAGCTTGAAACTCACTCATGGGAGTTTACTTTGGATGAAGGGCAGCACGCAACATCATTGGCAGCATCAGCTTCCAAAGACGAAAAGAGACATTGGGCCTAGGATTAATTTAACGTTCAGAACCATTCTGTAAAAGATGCAAATAAGCATTTCTATGAGAAATCATAATTTTACTTCACGACCACCGAAGAACCTCCTTGTTGGTATCCTCGATGGCTGCTGTTTACGGCAATGCTATTTGGCCTCCGAGGCGCATACCGGATCAACTTACAGTAAATCCTGGACCGCCTTAAAGATTCATAATAATGAAGTAAAATGTCTCTTCGGTCGGGCCGATAAAGGATTAATGAAAAAGAACCATCTACCTCGGATTCTATCCATACCTCTCCCTTCCAATAGGGAATCCAACGCGTTCCATCCTTAAAAGCCTGATAGTAAGAATGATAATTAGCTATAAGGATGCTGATGTGCTGGACTTGGGAAGGCGATTCTTCCGAAAGCAGATACGAAGGTGTATGAGCAAGTGCTGCTGTAGGCAATAAGAACACATTTGGGTATTGGGCCGGAACGGAAAGGGCATATCCGTTCAAATCAAAAGAAACCTGGGCTAAGATCCATAGTAGGATACAACGGACATAGGGTTTGTGAACATTTGTTTGCATGGAATAAACGTATTGGCAAGCGTTGTATGTGGGATAAAATTACTCGCAAATAATTCTAATTCCATAAAAAATGTATTGTGAATATTACATAAAAATAATTTATATAAAATAGATAATTTATTGAAATAAATAATTAATGAATGACCTCTACCCCCAGTCCTGGTTTCATCATCGGTCGCATCATACCTTCTTCTATGACAAAGCCTCCTGAAGCTATATCCTGAGCTAAATCCAGGCTCCCATCCAGATCAATGAATTGAGTATGAGGAAAGGAAAAAGCCGTATGCAATGCTGCTGAAATCCCGATTCTACTTTCATCATTACATCCCCACATAAGTCGGATATTAGCAGCCCGGGCGATTTCCGCTATCCGACACGCTTCCGAAATCCCTCCGCATTTCATCATTTTAATATTAAAAATGCCAAAAAGCTTACGACTCGCCAATTGGAACGCATCTTTTGCATCTATTAATCTTTCATCCGCCGCCAGGACATTTCGCTCTTTTTCTGATAGCACCAACAATTCCTCCTCCTTGCCAACAGCTAACGGTTGTTCGATCAGTTCCAACTCCCACTTCTCCGCTTCCGCTAGAAATTGCTTTAACTCAGCTAAGGTATATCCTTGATTGGCATCCACCCGAATCAACACTTCCTTCCCCCATCGTTCTCTTAATTTAACTATCTTTTCTATATCTTCTTCCAGATCATCGCCTAATTTCACTTTTAGACTTTTAAACCCTCTACCTATATATTCTTGCGCTTCTTCCACCGTTTCCTCCACAGATTTTATTCCAATGGTAATCGAGGTGGGAAGTTGATCAATGCGAAGCCCTAAATATTGGCACAAAGGAATCTCCAGGCTTTTCGTCAATAAATCATGGCAAGCGATATCCATAGCTGCTCTTGCACCTGGTCGATCCGGAAAAAAGCTGTAGATGAGTTGTCTCCATTCTCCTGCTTCTCTGATATTTATTCCAATGAACCGCTGTAAGTCTGCTGCTTGTAAACTGTTTAGGGTATCCGTCGAATCTTCATTTACCACCCTCTTACTGGGATTCGCTGAACCATAGCCCTTCCAGCCATTATCTGCGGTAATTTCTACAAAACAACTTTGAACAGTTGATACAGTTTTATAGGCGATACTGTAAGGGCGGGTAAGGTCGAGATCTTCTTTCCAGGCGCGAATGGACGTGATTTTCATAGATTAGCAGGATATATTAAAGGTTGGCTTGCTGTTTTTCTGTTAATTGTTGGATAGCTGGGATCAATGGGGCTATGCCCTCTTCGACAGGAAGGACTACAGGAATATTCAACATAGCCTCATGTTTCTCTTTCCATGCATATACTTCCTCTTTAGTCATGTGGGCTGTATTAAGACTGATACCAATGGTGGGCACGCCATACATTTCGATGAGCGCTATTTCCGAAGCTACTGTTGGCATAGGAATATTCAGGTGGTCCCATCCTTTATAAAAGGAGCGAGCGGGAGCGTACTGGAGAACTACCCCATCCATCTGGCCTGAAATGAGAAATTCCGAACCACAAGGACCACTGGGATTGCGTAAAGCAGCCTGCCCTTCTACCACGATTACCTCCGGCTTGAGATCTCTATAACAACTCACTATCGCATGTTCCAATTCGCCGGAGACAAAATCATTCAGTGTAGAATCCAGAATAAATCCATATGATCCTCCTTGTAGCCATCCTGTTTGTCCGGTATAGATCATTTCAGCTTGAATATTGGCACGATTTAACCCCTCCGTCAATATTCGCGCTGTAGTTCGTTTTCCAATTCCACAATCTACGCCCATGACTACGACTTTCGTGCTATGAACCTGTTGGATCTCCCCCGTCCAAAAATGTAGCTCTTTTCTGGGTTTAGCTTTGCGCACATCAATCAGTTCAGCCCCTGTGTGAGTGGCCATGCGAACCCATTCTTCCTTTTCGGATAAAAATTCGTGTAGGCCCGAAACGACGGAAATGCCTTTGGAGAGTAGCGCTTCGATTTCCGGGAATAATTGAGCAGGTAATTTCCCTCCTGCCGTAGCCATGCCGATAATGCCGAATTGAATATTCGACTCTTTCGCCAGACATTGGTCTAAATTTGCATAGGCCGGAATTCCTCTATGTATCCCATCTAGTTCTTCTCCGGCGTCCTTTCCCGCTATGGAAGCATCAATCACTGCGACGATGTTATACCGATCTGTTCCACGTACAAGCCCATGCGCCGTTTTGGCATTTGGACCATGAAAAGCATTGCCTGAAAAAACAAGGGCACGTCCATCCATAATTTTGCGCTTAAAATGCTAAATTGTGAGTTAATATTAACAAAGGAGATTAACAAAGGCGTTTTTCCGCAACGAAAGTATGATTTTTTCTTTAGATAGTGCAATAGGGAATATTGGGAAAGGGATAGGAGTGATATTGATAGTGTACTTGCTCTGTGCTTGTGAAGATCCGAATAGCCCTAACAGTCCACAAGCTCAACTCAGGCGGGCTGAGAACATCGTCAAGGAAGATGAGATGGTGATGAAAAGACTGATCGGATATATTGATTCGATGACGGTAGATGAGCGATTTAATAGAGCTAACCAACGGAATAGGAAGGCTTCATTGAATAAGCAGGTGATGCTTAGGAAAGAAGTTGAAAGGGTGATGGAATTGCGTCAGGAAGAGGCTTCCCAACAACCTTCCGCTTCTTCAGATATTGAATCTGACAGACTAAATGTGGATAGTCTGGATTTTCCTCCTGGTTGGGGAACTACGTATACGAATAGGGGAGAGAACTTTTCGGAGATGGAGATAGAAGGTATGTACGGAAGATTTCCTATTTATTTTGCAGAAGGGGAATACCAATTTGACAATGACAGATATTTGGGGTTGATACATATGATCGTCGATTCGTTTCAGTATATTCCGGATGAATTTAAGATCCTAGCAGTGGGATATGCTAATGCGGAGGAACTATCGCTGATCGAGACGAAGGGAATGGATTTGTGGGATTTAAGTATGTTGAGAGCGACACAAGTGGTCAGAGCATTAGATGTAGCGGGAATAGATGCAAGAAGATTATTTGCTGTGGGAAGAGGAGGGATCAGTTTTCCCAATAATGTGAGTGCCCAAACCGCAAATAGGGTAGAAATTCAAATTCGTTGGGATGGATTATTGGATGATGTCAATTAACTTGGAGAGTGGAAGGAGAGATAATAATAGCTAGGTAAGAAAGTCGTATCAGAGCAGGTCAAACAACAACATATGATAGATATTCAGGCAGGAGATCATCACATTGAACTGGAAGAGAAAAGAGGCCAACTATTTAAGGATGGTGAGCCTTTGGACATTGGGATAGATCATGAAAAGCTCCAGCTTTTTCAGGTAACATTTGGTAGCGAGTCATACCAATTATATGTGCATCATGTAAATATTGAGAAGAGGGAAGTAGATATAGAGATCAATGGGAAAAGGGAGATTGTTCGGATTTACTCAAAGATGGAAAAATTACTTAAGCAATTAGGAATGGAGAATGCGTTAGAGAAAAAGATGGATAAATTGACCGCTCCTATGCCTGGTTTGATTAAGCAGATTTATGTTCAACAAGGAGATACGGTAGCGGTTGGAGATTCGTTACTCATTTTGGAAGCCATGAAGATGGAAAATATTATTAAGTCTCCTGGAGCTGGAATTGTGCAGGATATACCCGTAAATGAGAATATGACTGTAGAGAAAGACGCTTTATTGATCACATTTAAGGAATAACAATCCATTAGATGAAAGTTTGAACATTAACATAGGGAATTCTGTATTTCAAATGTCTTATGTATAACAATTTTTGCCTATTGTTCTTTTAAACTTAACCGTAGTTTTGACATAAAACATTCACGCGATACTTATGTATACACATACTCTTTACAAATTTTTATATACAACTCTTATTTTTAGTACAATTTCTGGATTAGGTTTGCAAACCACTGCACAGCAGTTGAGGGAGTATGCTTCGGAATCTGTACTTGCGACTGGAGAATGGTATAAAATTGGAATTGTAAATAGCGGCGTTTACAAAATAGATCGAGCCTTTCTATCTCAAATGGGGGTAGATATTACGCAAATTGATCCCAGGAACATCCAGATCTATGGTAATGGGGGGGGAATGCTTCCTCAGGCAAATTCAGCCTTTCGATACGATGATTTACAGCAAAATGCGATAATTGTCCATGGAGAGGAGGATGGGGTATTTGATGCAGGTGATGACATTCTTTTTTATGGGGAAGGGCCACATGTATGGACCCTAAATAAGGAGGAAGATCGTTTTGAACATCAATATCATCTTTATTCGGATACGAGCTTTTATTTTTTAACTGTGGGCCAAACGCAGGGGCTTCGGGTAAGTGATATGGTATCGGGGGCTGCAACCCGAGAAGGGTTGTCCGGGCGTAGAACCTATTTTCATGAATTAGATAGAGAGCTTCCCGTACGTTCTGGGAGATTTTGGTTGGGCGAAAAATTTGATCTAATAGATAGCTATAGCTTCTCTTTTCCTGCTCAGCATCTATCTGCTGAAGGTAAAGTGAGGATGAAAATCAGAGTAGCTGCAAGATCCGGGGTAGTCACTAAATTCAGGGTTTTTGTGAATGAGGAGTTTGTGGGTGATATTTCAGTAAGTGCCACCAATGTGAATAGTAATGAGTCTATTTACTATAATTCCAAAATCGCTAATTTTTCATTATTGCCTGATAATGTCAGAGGAGATTCTCTCATTGTCAGGCTGGAATATGATAAATCAGGATTTATCCGTTCTGAAGGTTGGCTGGATTATATTGAACTGGATTATGATCACAATTGGGATGTGGCAGGAAACGACCAGGCGATATTTTACCTAACACAAGGAACAAGGGAGGGAAGTATTTCCAGATTAAACATAGCCAATGGAAGTCAGGAGCATCAGGTTTGGGATATAACTAATCCATTGACCCCTCTAAATCTTCCCTTCGATGTATCGTCCAACAGCCTGATGACCTTATCTGTACCTGGTGATACGTTGAGAAGGCTGATGGTATTTGATGGCAATGGCTTGTTTCCGGTCTCTGGAAGAAAAATTTCCAATCAAAATTTACATGGAACAGACTTGGTAGAATATATAGTTGTAACACCTCCATCCCTTCTTACTCAAGCACAACGATTAGCAGACTTTCACCAATCTCATTATGGTCAAAGTTATGTCGTCGTAACCCCGGAGCAGATTTATAACGAATTCTCTAGTGGAATGCAGGATGTTTCTGCCATTAGGGACTTTATCAAAATGATATACGATCAGTCTGGAGGAACTCTTCCTACCTCTGTGGTTATGTTTGGAGATGGAACGTATGACTATAAAGGGCATATCAAAGACATTAATAACCAGCCTATTGCCCTGGGGCTATTGCCTACCTACCAAAGTAGGAACTCTTGGAGTCCTACTCAATCTTATACCAGTGATGATTTCTTTACTTTTCTGGATGATGACGAGGGATTCTGGGGAGAAAGATCTGGAATCGATGGTGATATTAGTGTTGATACGGACCTGATGGATACAGGGGTAGGTCGATTACCTGTGGAATCTGTTGAAGAAGCGGAAATTATCGTGGATAAAATCATCAGATATGTAACTGGAGAAGATAGTAAGGGAGCGTGGAGAAATCGCGTTGTATTAGTAGCGGATCATAAAGAAGGGGATAGGGGAATACATGTGGTTCAGGCAGATGGGTATACAGATATTATTGAGGAGTCAGATGAGTGTATTAATCTGGAAAAGATATACATGGACAACTATACATTAGTTCCAACGCCTACGAATCCAGCTTTCCCTGATGGAAGAGAAGCATTATTAAATGAATTGGACAAGGGAAGTTTAATTGTGAATTACACAGGACATGGAGGTGAATTTGCCTGGTCCAACTCTCGAATTTTTGAAAATGGTGATATTTCTTCTATTAATAATGATTTTCGTCTGCCGGCTATTGTTACTGCAACATGTGAATATGGAAGATTTGATGAATCATCTTTACCAAAGTCGGGTGCGGAGTTGATGATATTGGAAGAAAATGGAGGAGCTATCGCCCTTTATACAACAGTTCGTTTGGTCTATTCTTCTCCAAATGCGGAATTGAATGCCAATTTTTATCGAGAGGTATTTACCTTTGATGAAAATGCACAAAGAATGCCATTGTTGGGAGAAGTGATGGCTCGCACGAAAAACAGGACTTATCCAAGAAATACGGGCTCAAATATTAATTCGCGTAATTTTACTTTATTAGGTGATCCCGGAATCCAATTGGCTTATCCAAATTTACGTGCTCAGCTTACAACGATTAACGGCAGACCTATAGAAGAGAATTCCTTAGATAGCTTAGCCTCTTTATCTACGATAGAACTTGGAGGAGTTATTACGGACCCATTAGGAAATCCCATTGATGCATATAATGGGAGTTTGGAAGTAACTGTATTTGATAAACCGAGCACTTTTACTACCCGCTTATCAAGATTTACCTTTGATTGGAGGAAAAATAAAATATTTAATGGAACTGCATTAGTTCAAAATGGAGCGTTTTCCTTTAAGTTCGTAGTTCCTATAGATGTTTCTTATGATGAAGGATCAGGAAAGATGAGTCTGTATTTTGCCAATGAAGAAGTGGATGGTGCTGGTTGTTATACGAATTTCTTTGTAGGAGGAACTGATCCTAACGCAATTATAGATAATGTAGGTCCCGAGATTGATTTATTTATCAATGATTCTTCCTTTGTGGACGGAGGAACTACCGGAAAAGATCCTACGCTCTTAGCAATGGTTTCTGATCAAAGTGGAATTAATACCGTAGGAAGCGGGATTGGACATGAAATTATAGCCATTATAGATGAAGACGAGTCCCAGCCTATTGTTCTAAACGACTTTTATACTGCTAATGTAGGAAGCTATACAGAAGGAACTATTAGATATCAACTGAAAGATTTAGTTCCAGGGCCTCATACAGCCAGAATTCGAGTGTGGGATGGAGCAAATAACCCTTCGGAAAGTCAGGTTTCCTTTATTGTTAGAGAGAATGAGGAGCTAGCCATTGATCAGGTGAGGAGTGTGCCTAACCCGGCTTTCAGCGGAGATAATATTGAGTTTAGGATTGCTCATAATCAAGCTGGCAAAGATTTACTGGTAGAATTACATATATTCACATATACGGGCCAGAAAGTGAAGACTTTTAGCTCTTCTTTCAATGCAGAAGGATATAGTTTTAATGATTTTGTCTGGGATGGTACATCTGAATTAGGAGTTCCTGTGGCTTCGGGGATGTATGTGTATCAAGTGTTAGTAAAGGATATGATTTCGGGAAGGGAGACAAATACGTATGAAAAATTAGTTATTCTTGCACCTTGATGTAAGAATTTTTAAATATATCTATTAGGGGACGCATCCTTTTTTGCTATTAATAACGTTATAAGGATACCAGTCAACTAACAATAGGATAGTTACTGGTATTATTTTTTTATCTTAATTGTGTAGATCATAATCTATTAATTACGAAAAAACTTTTATCTTTGTTGAGATTTTTGGATAAAAGAATTTAAGTTTAACAAAAAATATTAGCGATTCTAAATACCTTCCATATTCCAGCCTATGAGATAATATTTACCCAAGTATTATTCTTTTTAAATACAAGGTAGCATTGATATGAGGAAAATCTTTTTCACCCTTACTTGCTTAGGTACTTTTATTTATTATTCAACTTACGTAAGCGCACAAACCAATTCCGCGGGTCAGGACAGAACCGGGGCTTATACGATAACAACTGGTGTTCCTTTTTTACTTATTGGTCCAGATTCGCGTTCTGGTGCTATAGGAGAAGCCGGGGTAGCGATAGCAGACGATGCCAATGCGATGCATTGGAATCCTTCTGCCTTAGCTTTTTCTGAGCGGCAATTGGGTTTCGCGATGTCTTATTCTCCTTGGCTTAGAGCATTAAATATACCGGATATAAACCTTATTTACTTATCGGGATATTATAATCTGGGAGAAAAAGGTGGAGCTATTGGTACCTCCTTGCGTTATTTTTCATTAGGGGAAATTCAGTTTACCAGTCCTTTGGGAGATCCTATAGGCACTGATAAACCAAATGAGTTTGCGGTAGATGTAGCCTATGCACGTAAGATCACACCAGTACTTTCTGCAGCAGTTAGTTTGCGTTATATTCACAGTCGTTTAGCCTCCAATGGGAACTTATCTGGAGCACTAAAGCCTGTGAATACAGTAGCAGGAGATATTTCATTCCTGTATTCCACAGACTTTGATATCAACAGTTCTGCAGGAGCGTTGCCACTTAATTTCAAAGCAGGGATTAACATTTCTAATATTGGGCCTAAAATTTCTTACACTGAAGCGACAACTAATACGGACTTTATTCCTGTTAATCTGAGAATCGGGTACGCATTTAAATTACAGGTAGATGATTACAATAGTATCACATTTACTAATGACTTTAACAAATTGCTTGTACCTTCAGTTACGGAAGACGATCCAAATGATCCGGGAGGAGGGCGCTCTACCAAGCCATTGCTAGAAGGAATATTTAGTAGCTTTGGTGATGCTCCTGATGGTTTTAGTGGAGAATTGTCTGAAATTAATATTTCAGCTGGGTTCGAATATTGGTACCGTCAATTATTTGCAGCTAGAGTAGGGTTCTTTTATGAAGATCCTTCGAGAGGAAACAGAAAGTTTCTTACACTGGGAGCTGGTTTGAGGTATAATGTATTTGGGCTTCATTTTAGTTATCTGGCCCCCTTCCAGACGAATCACCCTCTTCAAAACACCCTGAGATTTACATTAACGTATGACTTTGCTGAAGGAATGAACGAGTAAGTCATATTTAACAATATTGTATGTATATTATTTGTCTTTAAACATCCTTTGGGATCTTTAAAGGCAATTTTTTTACTGTAGCTAGTAATAAACGATAACTCATTGAAAAGATTTGGACTGATTGGAAAGAAATTAGGTCATAGTTTTTCGAAAAAGTATTTCACGAAAAAATTTGATCAGAGTCGAATAGATGCATCCTACGAGCTTTATGAATTAGAGGACATAGATGAGTTTCCTGCCTTACTTAGAAATCAGCCTGGGCTTATTGGATTAAATGTTACGATCCCATATAAATCTCAAGTTATTCCCTTTTTGGATCAATTGTCTGCTGAAGCTGTAGATGTTCATGCGGTAAATACTATTCGTATCTCTCCTAGAGGCTATTTAGAAGGATTTAACACAGATATTCCAGGCTTTAGGCTGGCATTAACCCAATTGTTAGAAGGAGAGGAAGTAAAAAAAGCCCTCATTCTAGGTACGGGTGGAGCCTCAGCTTCTGTAGCTTATGTTTTTAAGCAGTTGAACATCTCATTTTTATTCGCCTCCAGAAATCCTCGAACTACTTCCCATATAAGTTATGAGGAATTATTTAAGTTGCCATTAGAAAAATATCGGATAATAGTGAATACTACTCCTGTAGGTATGTACCCCAGGATAGACGAGGAATTGATATTTCCTTATACAAGCTTGAGCCGACATCACTATGTGATGGATTTAATCTATAATCCATCGGAAACCCTATTTTTATCCAAATCAAAAGAGCATGGGGCAAAAGTGCTTAATGGAATGCCCATGCTCATCGAACAAGCCGAAAGAGCATGGGATATATGGACCCGTCTTTAATTAGATGTTCCGAGATGTATCCTAAGGGCGAGAATAATTTGGAGCTTCCTTCATAATCTGAATATCATGTGGATGACTTTCTCTTAGTCCCGCATGAGTAATTCTAACGAATTGGCATTCCTGAAGGGTCGCTATATCTGGAGCACCACAATAGCCCATTCCAGCTCGTAAACCCCCTACCATTTGATAGATGACTTCTGTTGCTTTACCTTTATATGCTACTCTTCCTACTATTCCCTCTGGAACCAATTTTTTGATATCTTCTTCTACATCCTGGAAATATCGATCTTTACTGCCCGCCTTCATTGCTTCTATAGATCCCATCCCTCTGTAGGTTTTGAATCTTCTCCCTTCGTAAAGCACAGTTTCTCCAGGGCTTTCATCTGTTCCTGCAAATAAGCTTCCTGCCATAACAGAACTGGCTCCTGCTGCTATTGCTTTAACAATATCCCCTGAATACTTAATGCCACCATCAGCGATAATCGGAACTCCTGCGGCTTGAGCAGCTTCTGCTGCATGTAATACAGCGGAAAGCTGAGGCATACCTACACCAGCGATAACCCGAGTGGTACAAATACTTCCAGGGCCTACACCTACTTTCACCCCATCCACGCCTACTTCAATGAGGGCTTCCGCTCCCTGACGAGTAGCTACATTTCCACCGATAAGTTGAATGTCAGGATATGCGTCTCTAATGGTTTTTATAGCCTGGAGAACTCCCATAGAATGCCCGTGGGCCGTATCTACAACGATGACATCTACTCCAGCTCTTGCTAACGCTTCTATACGTTCATGTGTATCACTGGAAATCCCTACAGCTGCTCCGGTTCTCAATCTCCCTAAATGATCCTTACACGCATTAGGAAAGGTTTGTTTCTTAATAATATCCCTGTACGTGATTAATCCTACTAAGCGACCGTCTTTGTCAACTACTGGTAGCTTCTCAATTTTATGTCTTCTGAGGATATCTTCTGCAATTTCCAGGGTAGTGCCTTCAGGAGCAGTAATCAAATTGTCACTTGTCATCAGCTCACTTACTTTCCTTCCATCTGCCACTTCAAAGCGCAGATCTCGGTTGGTAATGATGCCTACTAACATGATATTTGAATCGACAATAGGTATTCCTCCAATTCGATGTTCCCTCATAATTTCCGCAGCTTTATGAAGGGTATCGTCAGGAGTAAGTGTCACAGGATCAACAATCAGCCCACTCTCGGAGCGCTTAACTCTCCGAACCTCCTCCGCTTGCTGATCTATCGGCATATTTTTGTGAATAATTCCTATTCCTCCACTCGCTGCAAGGGCGATAGCCATTCGATGCTCAGTCACAGTATCCATAGCTGCACTAACTATAGGTACATTCAATTTGATTTCCCTTGTTAACATTGAATGGGTGGAAACTTCTCTCGGAAGTATTTCGGAATAGGCAGGAATGAGGAGAACATCATCATAAGTTAACCCCTCATAAGCGATTTTATTTGCCCTGGAATCTACAGAGAATCCATCAAAGGCAGTATTAGTGTTTTGAAACATGGCAAACCTCATATGAGATATTTGCCAAATAAAGTTACACAGAATTTTACAGATTGCATCATTAAATGTGTAAAAAAAGGAGAGAGGGTGCTTACCGTTTACCTAATTTAGTTTTCCACTCATGCCATCTCTGTTTAGTAAGCTACCCAATCCCTCAAACCACACATTTCTGCCCCGCATGAATCGTAACTGAGATCTAATCATTGATTAAATCTTAACATAACTCAATAACTCAATAACTCAATAACTCAATAATGCTAACGTACTACTATGCTGAAACTTCTGATAAATGATCACCTCTACCTCTTTACCTCTATATATCATCTACCATTAAAGAGGTTATCGCATAATATGAATTCCTACATCTACAAATCAACCCCGCAAACATCCTTCTTTCTCAATCATACAATACAATACTACTCACATTCAAGAGGTAAAAATAGTTCGTCCCCTTCCTATCCTTTCGTTGTTAGAATAAGATGGAAAAATGTAATATTATGGAGCTTAAAAATTGAAAACCAGCTTATTACTATGTAGATCAATCTATTTTGTTTGCTGGGCGAAAAATTTTTGCGTAATAAAATGATATGAAACGTGGCTAATAAATATTTAGTTAACAGAAACCTGAAAATAATTACGATCGACTATCTAAACGTAGGTAAAAAGGAGGATGTGGTTTTTATATGATGAGATGTGGATATTAATTAACTTTCCTTCCGGTTAATACGTTCAAACATAAATTAATTCATCCATCAAGGGGTTGTAGATAAGTCATGAAAAATCTTTGTATTATCCTTATTTGTAGTGCTCTTGTACCTTTACAGGCTCAAATTGAGAATCCTGTCAGCTGGTCATTTGATAGTAAACCTACAGCTGATGATCACTTTCAAGTTATTGTAAAAGCAACTATAGAAGAAGGTTGGCATCTCTATTCTCAATTTATGGATGAAGGTGGGCCTATTCCTACCTCTATTCATTTTGAAGAGAATACGGATATTACTCTCAAGGGAAATGCAGAGGAAATCGGCGAAAAGGAATCTGGGTATGACGAACTGTTTGACATGGAAGTAGCTTATTTTAGTAATGCAGTCACCTTTGAACAAGAATTAACAGCAAATAAATTACCCACTACAGTTACGGGATATGTGGAATTTATGGTGTGTGATGATGAAAAGTGTTTGCCTCCTGATCAGGTTTCATTCTCATTGGCCTTAACTTCATCAAATCAGCCTAAAGAAGCTCCCTCACAAAAAGACAGTCCGCAGGAAAAACCGCAGAAAAATCAGCCACCGGATATTAATGATCTACAGGGTAACAAAGATGAATCTCCTTCCAAAGTAGAGGCTCCGGTCATTAATCCTCCCGTGATACATGATCCCAAGATACCTTCATCTATAGGTTCCTCAGATCTTGTTAAAGGTCAAACTGGTCGTCAGATTCTTCAACCGGTGCAATGGTTCATTTCCTATGATATGGCCGATAATCAGTATGTAGATGTTTACCTCAAGGCGAAGATAGCTGTTGGTTGGAAGATTTATGGAATGGAGTTAGACGGTATGGGGCCTATTCCTACCAGCATCCAATTTGAAAAAGGATCATTTACAATGATAGGGAAAACCAAAGAACATATAGCTCCTGTTTCGAAATATGATGCATTTTTTGAAAAGGAAGTCCCCTACTTTGTGGAGGAAGCGATATTTGTTCAACGGTTTCAATATGCTGATCCATCAAATAAAATAGATGGAAACATAGAATTTATGGCATGCGATTCGACTAAATGTTTACCTCCTGAACAACTTGGCTTTAGCCTGAACTTATCGAAATTTGCAAAGGGTGAAGAAGTAGAGATTGTGGCCAATGGTGAAAGTCAAGATCCTCCAGCAATAAATATAGAACATGGAGACGGGTTGATGATTAATGATTTCAATCTGGATAATCCAGTAAGTGATTGTGGTGGTGAGGTAATTGGGAAAAGTAATTTCCAGTTTTGGCAAGTCTTTTTATTGGGAATATTAGGGGGATTTATTGCGCTATTGACTCCATGTGTATTTCCTATGATTCCCCTTACAGTGAGCTTTTTTACAAATAGGGATAAAAAACAAGGGTTGAAAAATGCATGGCTGTACGGGTTGTCTATCTTTAGTATTTATGTATTGTTTAGCCTACCCTTCCATTTCTTGGAGGCGGTAAGTCCGGAGATTTTCAACACTATATCTACGAGTATATGGTTAAATCTCATCTTTTTCGTTGTCTTCGTTGCTTTTGCTTTATCTTTTTTCGGCTTTTTTGAAATTACGCTTCCTGCTTCATGGACTAACAAGGCCAATTCTGCTTCTTCTGTAGGAGGATTCATCGGAGTATTCTTCATGGCACTGACCTTGGCCCTGGTTTCCTTTTCCTGTACGGGACCTATATTAGGAACACTACTGGCCAGTGCGGGTTCCTTTGCAGCAGGCAGTAACAATGCTGTATTACTTTCTTCGGGAATGGCAGGTTTTGGGTTAGCTTTAGCCTTACCATTCGGATTATTTGCCGCTTTTCCCAGATTTTTAGATTCTTTACCTAAGTCTGGTAACTGGATGACTAGCTTGAAAGTCGTTTTGGGATTTGTAGAATTAGCATTAGCGATAAAGTTCTTGTCAAATGCAGATTTGGTAGGTCATTGGGGGCTATTAAAAAGGGAAATATTCATAGGCTTGTGGGCCGTGATAGGAATAGGCCTGGCGTTGTATTTATTTGGAAAAATTCGATTTCCACACGATACCCCAATGAAAAAGTTGCCGATGAGTAGAATCATAGGAGGGCTAGCAGTGATATTATTTGTGATTTATCTTATCCCTGGAATCTTACCTTCTCAAGGCGGTAAGTTAAGCTTGTTGAGCGGCTTCCCCCCGCCGGAATTTTACAGTATTTATGAGCAGGAAAGTGAGTGCCCCTTAAATTTACCTTGTTTTAAGGATTATGAGCAAGGGATTGAACATGCTTCCAAGGTGAATAAACCCGTAATGTTAGACTTCACTGGTTGGGCATGTGTAAACTGTAGAAAAATGGAAGAAAATGTGTGGTCCAATCCTGAAATTTACCAGCGATTGAAAGATGAGTTTGTCATTATATCTTTATACGTAGATGATCGGCAGGAATTACCCGAAGACAGACAACGGGAAATAGAATTACCCAATGGGCAAAGAAAGAAGATAAGAACAATAGGAAACCTTTGGGCTACATTTCAAACCCAAAACTTTTTAAACAATTCCCAGCCGTATTACGCCATATTGAATCCAGAACAGGAACGCTTATTAAACTATCCAGTTGGATATACTCCTGATGCGGATAAATTTCAGCAATTTCTAGACTGTGGATTGAGTACGCATAAGCAGTTGGCGAGGAGATAGTGCGCTCAATATATTTCCGTCCTCATTAAGCAGATGTCCGGGTTTCATAGACCTCAAACAATGCTTCGAAGAGTCGCTTGCCATCCGTATTACCCAAGATAGGATCTGTAGCGCGCTCTGGATGTGGCATCATCCCGATAACATTTCCTTGATTATTACAGATACCTGCTATATTATTTAAACTTCCATTAGGATTAGCAGAAGGTGATACCTCTCCATTAGCATGGGAATATTGGAACAGAATCCGATCCTCTTCCGTTAATGCCTGTAATTGGTCGGGAAGACAAAAGTAGTTCCCCTCTGCATGGGCGATAGGGATGTGGAAAGATTGATTTTGGATAGGAATAGTCCAGGGATGGCTACGGCTTATTGGTTTAATCCAAATATTCTTACAAATAAAATTCATAGATTGATTTCTCAATAATGCGCCTTCCAGTAATCCCGCTTCTGTAAGCATTTGAAACCCATTGCAAATCCCTAATACATATTTTCCTTTGTTGGCGTGTGAAATAACTTCCTTCATGATCGGCGAAAAGCGAGCAATAGCCCCTGATCGAAGGTAGTCTCCATAGCTAAACCCTCCAGGAAGGAGAACAAGGTCTACTCCCTGAAGATCTGTATCTTTGTGCCAAATCGAAACTACTTCTTTATTCAAATTTTCCCCCAGACTATAGATTAAATCCTGATCACAATTACTGCCTGGAAAAGTTATAACACCACATTTCATATGAGTTCTGCTTTATTTCATCTATAAGCAAATATCCGTCATTTGCCTCCAATGAAAAAATAAATTGCAAATTATCATTGTGCTAATGAAAGCCCGGAAGTGTCAACCCATTGTGCTTTAATTCCCCAGCCACCGAGTCGCTCTTTCACGGCAAATATGATCCTGTTTTTTCCTTTTGCCAAGGGAACATACAGTGTATCAAAATATCCTATGGTTCCTAAATATCGATAATCTCTTGATCTGTATGCATTGTTCCCACTATAAAGAAGTTGACCATTAACGTATACCTTTACCTCATCACTATATCCAAAATGTAATGCTTTTACTGTTTCGGACTTGGCCTCTACCTCAATGCCAGCGAATACAGTGTTGATACTATCATTTACTCCTCCGGATTGTGCTAAATTCACTGTGCCTGAATATTCACTCTTGTATGTTTTCCATTCAAGATCGTCTAATAAATTTGCTGGGAGTTGAACATTGTTGGCGAGCATCGCAAATGGAAAGCCCTCGGATACTTCCCAGGAGGATACCGTACCTGTAGCCATAGTAGGGATACTTTTTTCTGGATACTTAAGGGGGGGATTTTCGATAGCCTGAAAGGTAAAATTTGCAAAATGCATTCCCTTTAGAAAAGTATAAAGACCTAGAAAACCAGCCTTAGATGATCGTTTCAATTGGTAAACCTGTAGAACAGGTTCCTGCATATCTTTAATGTATACTTCCATGAAACTACCTGAAATAATAAGTTTTACGTGCATCCATTGATCAAAATCGTATTCCTTTACAGCTCCGTATCCCTCTCCGTAATAAAGTTGCCAGGCAGCTAAGCCGTTGTATACAGGAGAGTATTGCATAGCATCAGGATTACCGGATTGGTGGGATCGCATATAAAATTCCTCGTAATGTTCGAGATTCTGCATTCTAAAGTGTACTCCTCCGAATCCTCTTGTGGAAGACATAGCTACATCGTATTCAATGATTCCATCCTCGAAGCTTACATCAGCTAAATAGGCTCGACTGTTATTGATCCATACGCTGGATCTGCCCATAAATTCCTCAAGCTTGTACTCACCGCTAAACGTCCATTGATCGGAACTAAAAGGGATCGTAGTTTGAGCAGCACTATAAGAAGCTATAAACATGAGAATGATATGATAATGAATTACTTTATGTGGAAGCATAAACGTATAGGTTACATAGGTTAAACATCGCCTCAAGTGTAGCAGATATATTTGACAACTAAGTGATCATCCGTTGTTCAAGTTGATTCAAGTACGATCAAGAGACTTTAACGTTTGTTGATTAACTAAAATTCCGATGGGTCTGCCGCCGATGTACGACGTGAGACGGAGGATGAATGTTCATATAATGGTAAGGATACATCTTCGTTTAATCGAAAATGATGCAACAGTAAGGGAAAGCGTTTTTTCAGAATTGGAAATCGATGTTCAGGATCTATTATATAGGTGGGCATCGCATCTTTAAGGCAGAGGAATAGCTCCTTATCCTCTATTCGACCTGAGAGTAAGGCGTGAGGATTTAGTGGGGAAAAGAGTTCGTATTTGCTCAATAAGATTCTGAAATCAACATACTTATTGGGGTAGGTTTTGTGTAAAAGATAGTACCAGCAAGGTTGATAATCTAAAATCCACAAGGAGGCTTCTTTTTCTCGCTTCTGCAGTAACGATTCGATGTCTGAAGGTATTCCTGAATGGATGAGATGAGTGGGTAAGAGCCAGGAATACTCCTGATTTCTCTGAGTATAGATATGATCTGGGCCTATCCTCATATAATTGATATATTGAATGATAGGAATCAATAGGAGAGAGGCAATTATCGGAAAGCGAAAGCGAAAAATTCCCGGAAGGTCAAACGATTTACTCACATAGAAAGCAAGAGGAGGTATGATAGGAATAGCATCTGCCAATTCCAGCCGCTGAAATTTGAGGATAATCATTGATAATCCAAATAATAACCATATCATCATCATTGCTTCAAGAGATCGAATTTTTACTACATAACTAAAATATTTGAAACGAAAGTGTAGTATAGCAAAGAACATCAGCAACAATGCAGATCCCCAACTAATGACTAATGTTTGTAAATTTCGCCATGGATCGTAGAAGTATAAAGACTTAAGCAATTCAAACCGATCGAGATAAAAAAGAACCCCTACCTCCCAAAAAGACATTAGGCTTTCCTTTAAATAAAAGATGAGACAAACGATAGTTATGCCAAATAATAATCCACAAATCATAGCGAGGAGTTCCGTGAGTTTTGGTCTATGGACAACAAAGTAAGTGAGGATCATTCCAATGACTAAGAAAACCAGCTTGTAGGCAATGAGAATGAGAATAGCCATCCAGATGCCCATTTTGAATAACGTATGTGAAGGAATGCGAGGGGATTCTTTTAGTTGGACAATGTTGAAAAAAGCAATGGTAAATGGGACAAGTGCCAGGAAGGATGGATAGAAGCTCTGACTAAACCAGGGAACGGAGCCTAAGCTGATATATATAATAGAGGGCAACAGAGGATACTTTTTGATAGCTTTAAAGTGCCAAAGAGCAGCATTGAATAAAGCAGCTGAAAAATATAGATAGAATATCGAACCTATCCTGATCATCAAGATATATGAGCTGCCAAAAATCTTTTGGAATACATATATAATCCAAATAGATATAGGAGGCCCAGCAAAATATATATCCTTATATAAGGTTCCGCCTTCAGTCATTTTATTAGCACACAAAAAGTGGAGTGCTTCTTGATCGCTTAAAGGGAAAATGCTTAGGGACGGAATCCTGAGAACGATAGCCAATACTAATAGAATGGCATGATGAGTAAGAGGTATATTGATTAGAAGTCTAAGCACATGTTGTAGCTATATTGTTTATGGTAAAAATAAGTCTTAAACTATGCTGGTACAACTTAATTATTTTCCTTATGTCTCCTCAGCAATTAATGGAGCTTTTGAGCGTAAAAAAATCCTGTCTTTGTGTAGGTTTAGATGTAGATGAGTCTCGTATTCCATCACATTTGTTTAGAGAAGCTAATCCCTTACTTTCTTTTAACCGACAAATAATAGAAGCTACACTACCATTTGCCGTGGCGTATAAACTAAATATTGCCTTTTATGAAATGTTAGGTAGTAGAGGATGGGATCTGTTAGAAAGCACCTTATCATATATACCTAATGATGTACTGATAATTGCGGATGCTAAGAGAGGAGATATCGGAAATAGTTCCAAGTATTATGCGCAAACATTTTTTGAGCGTTACGCTTTTGACGCAGTGACTGTATCACCTTATATGGGAACTGATTCTGTAGCTCCTTTTTTGGCTTATGAAGATAAATGGACATTCTTATTGGCGTTAACTTCAAATTCAGGATCAAAAGACTTTCAACTTTTATCTACAGATGATGTTCCGCTCTATAGGAGAGTTATAGAAACTTCCCAGGGATGGGTTCAGAATAGTCCAGGTTATTTGGGATTTGTAGTGGGAGCTACTCAGACGGAAGAATTAGGACATATTCGGTCCTACACAAAACATCATTTTTTATTGGTACCTGGCGTGGGAACACAGGGGGGATCTGTTGCAGAAGTGTGTCGATCCTGTTTAACTTCAGATGGAGGTATCCTCATAAATTCCAGTAGAAGTATCATATATGCGGGGAATGGGAAAGATTTTGCGAAGAAATCGGCCCTTATTGCGAAAAAACTTCAGGAGCAAATGGCATTTTTCTTATAAATAATTTTGAGGAGAAAAGTTTTCTTTAAGGGAACCAATTCTTACTTCGCACGGCACACTTATTGTATATCTTAACTGAGTAAATTATATAACGGTTAAATTTGCCTTTAAATAATTTACGATATTTCTTATTTTTAATAAATTAAAATATCCATCAACCCGGGTAGAGATTTTTTTAATTCCAGGTTTCAATTATGACAAATGTAACTGTTCTACAAACAGTACCCCTGCTCTTATCCCGGCAAAATGCTTTATTTCAGACATTTAGCTTTCATTTCTCTCCATCATCCGATGATGTTATTACATGGCCAATGAAAGCGAGTTAGCCTTAGTGTGGTTAATGAATAAGGATAAAAAAATGGGAATATCCCGCATGCTACATGCGGGATATTATTCTTTTATATCGGAAGACTTACCGAGCTTTTCTGGATACTTCGTCTACCAGTAAATCGTAGTAGGATTTTTCCTCTAATTTGGATTTTAGATAAGTTTCGTAAATGATGACTTGATTATCCCCAATTTCCGACCCCTGAAATTCATTTACGAAATTTTTGTAAGCAGCTTTCAGAAATACCCGCTTCCCTTCTATAGCTGCAGTGTTCATTCTCATGACTAGATCAATGAAGCGCTTAGCTTTTGCATAGAACTCGTCTTTAAGTAAATATCTAAACTGCTTTCTTAATAATCTGTATCTGGTATCAGCTAACTCAAAATCTTTGGCTTCATATGCATTAACGATTTCGAAAATGTGAATGTAAAATCGTAGTTCCTCATCCAGTACATTGAAACCACTATGAGAAATGATCTTTTCCAAGGTCTCCTTAGCACGATCGTAACAAGATTCGCTAAAATACTGATCAGCTAAACTAATAAGAAGGTATAATTCGCTAATATCATTCTGGAGAATCTCTTTATAGGAAAATGCTTCATCCAACGTTTGCCCCGCTTTATCTAGCCGGCCTAATAACTTTAGGGTATACACACTGGAGGTATAATAATAAAAAGCAAATTCATTAAAGTTTTGCTTCTTAAACATTTTTACCTCTTCTTTCAACAACTCAATATCCTTACTGGCTTCATTCAATTCTAACAATTTCTGAAGGGCGTTTATTCTCCAGATACGCATCAACAGCCTTACTTTGTGATTTTCTTTAGTGAAGAGATTGTTTCGTTCAAAATCTTCAAAGGTCTCCTTCACATACTGTTCTAACTCTCTGTAAGCAGATTTTTGAATGAGAATGGAAACCACAGCCTTCATCACCATAATTTTCCCAGAGGCAGAATGGAAAATATTCTTATGCTCTTCCAGCATATCTTTAATATTTTCCAGGGAATCGATGACGGATTGACTCTTTTTACTTCTGGAATAGTTTCGCTTCATTAATTGCTGTGTAACCATCCCAAGTACTTCACTATTCGCTCTGAGAATATCAATTTTTTGAAGGTTTTCCCTTCGGCGTTCCAGTACACTTTCTATATCTACTTCAAATTTAGTTGTGGTAGCTAATTGCACCATCTCATCATAAATGACCTCTAATACGTTAAACTGATCATGTGCGATTGCTACTCTTTCAGCCTTTTTCAAATTGTGGTAAGCCTCCCTGTATAGTCCTCTTTCGCGAAATAAAATGGAGAGCTGAATGTTACTAAATGATTCGAGAGAATTTTTGTAGTTAAAATGATAAAACAATAAACTCTTCTCTATATTAGAGAGTAATTTATTTCGAAGACGGTAATAACTGTTTTTCGATTTTGCATCAGTACTGCCATAAAATTGCTTGATTACGTCATCCTCTATCTCTTTATAATCCCCAGAACGAATCGCATCAAATAATACGAGCAGTTTTTTCTCCTCATCTGCTTTAAATCGATTAGAAAGGATTTTAAATCTCCTGACTTCATCACTTGTCAGGTTTTCAATAATTCGTTCAAGTATGTCCAATTCTTTGCTAATTCATTTATGATATCAAAAAGCGTAGAAAATGTGATCCCTAATATACTAAAATTATCTTAGAATCAATGAGAAGGGCATAAAATCCATCTTGCAAAATAGTTTGTTTGCCTAAACTTTATGATTGGCAATTTTGCAGGTAATTGCACAATATGAATAAGGTATCATTTATTTAAATAGGGGTAAATAAAGGGGTAATTTATTGACTTTTGGCTGCCTCCTGTATAAGTGCTTCTGCTCTATCTTTTCCGAGATAATTATCTATAGCCCAATGGAGCACATATAACATGGGAGTTAACAAAATAGCTACGATCACCTTATAGGAGTAATTTACGGTACCCACTGCAATGAACCTTGACAGATCCCAATGCTGAGGTCCAATAACAAAAGCAATATATAAAACGACGAAGCTATCTATCAATTGAGAAACCAGAGTAGATCCTGTAGCTCTAAACCATATTTTTGAAGATCCGGTAAATTTCCTTAAGTAGTGGAACATGTATACATCCAGGATCTGGCCTACAAAGAATGCTACCAGAGAACCACCGATAATCCAAAGCCCTTGCCCTAAAATATTTGCAAAAGCGATTTGCATATTATCTACCTGTTTATCCTGATTTATCCCTATCCACCATTCAGCAGGGGCTAAACCTATAGCCATATACACCATAAGGAAAGCATAGGAAATGAGAACGACCGTTAAGAACGATAACAATTGAACACCCTTTTTTCCAAAGTATTCATTGATGATATCCGTCATGATAAATACAATGGGCCACAACAAAACACCAGCAGTAAAATCGAGATTTCCCTGAATACCGAAAATATTCCAATGTAGGGGCTCTGCTCCTAAAGTTGCTTCCAGAGAAAATATTTTTACACCTATAAATTCGGCTATAATGGCATTCGAGATAAAAAATCCTCCTAAAATGACGAAAAGAATATTTTCTTTGGTAAACATATATTATAAATAATCCTTGACCCTGAACACATGACCTTCCCTCGCCAGGGAAGTATCAGGAAAAACAGATCTGGCTTCATCCAGTAGAGGTTGTAAATCTCTGTATCTGGCTGAATAATGCCCCAACAATAATTGATTGACTTCTGCTTGTTTTGCTATAGTACCTGCTTCCAGGGCTGTACTATGACAAGTAGCCTGAGCTCTATGCTTCAAATTGTGCAGGAAGGTCGCTTCGTGATACAACAATCTCGTATGTCTTATGTAATCTATTAGTTCTTCGTGATAGCAAGTATCAGAACAGTAAGCAAAAGATAAAGGAGGTTCGGGAGATTTTAGCACATCATCTGGGGTAATGGTACGCCCATCTTCCAACAAAATACTATTACCCTGTTTCAATAAGGAAAAATAGCTATTGGGAACATCTAATGCTTTTGCTTTGTAAAAATCAAATTTTGGCCGCTTATTAATTTCCTCAAAGTGAAACCCTCGACAAAAAACTTTGTGTTCCAGAGGCAATAATTTTACCCTGTATCTTTCAGTTTGGTAGATAATATCTCCAGGATTGAAATCCTCTGTAGGAATAAATTCTAACTCATAATTCAAATGGCTATGAGTTTGGTCAAAAATAAGCTCCAATACATTCTCAAGACTGGCAGGTGCATATAATCGCATGGGGAAGTTGCGTTCATACATGCTGAGCGTATTTAGTAATCCAGGAAGACCTAAAACATGATCTCCATGAAGATGAGATATGAATATAGCATCCAGTCGAGCAAGCTTTACTTTGTATTTCAGAAGTTGCATCTGCGTACCCTCACCACAATCAACTAAATGATGCCGATCATTTATGGTAACCACTTGAGCAGAAGGTAACCTGCTTTGAGTAGGGATAGCAGAGCTCGTTCCTAATATTTGTACCTGAAACACTGACCTTGGAAATATGAATTATAAATTATGAGTTTCTGGTTGATCATGTTCCTCTGTCTGGTTATTCTCGATTTGACGCTCAAGTTCAATCATAAAAATTGCATCTCTAGCCTCTTCTTCAGTAGGAACTATGTTTAACACCGACTCTAAATGTGAAATTTTAACTAATTTCTCAGGATGTTTATTCAGGCAACATAAAACCAATGTACCATCCAGGTTTTTACTCAACCGGTTAGCAGTGAGGATTGCACTCAAACCGGAGCTATCAATGTATTGTACTTCGCTCAAGTCCAAAATTAGATTCTTTACTCCATTAGTATTGAGCATAATAAACTCACTCTTTAAAGAAGGCGAAATCCTTGAATCCAATTTTTCCTCTAATAGTTTGATCACTGTGTACTGATCTTCAACTTTTTTTTCGAATTTCATCTTTTCAGTCGTCTGGTTTTGACATTATAGCTTATAAATATAGACAAACTTATGTCCTTTTGCTACTTTATGTGTTAGCCCTATTCCTCTATCCCTTGAAATAACTTTTTTTTCTATCCTTACGTTAGTTAATTAACTTTAATTTTGATCGAACTAAGAATAAATCCTGCCTGACCGATAAATCAACATGGCATTTTTAACCCTCGGGAATATGCAAATTCCCTATTTGATCAGTATTGGACCTCATAAAAGTAAGGTGACACTTCAGTTTTTGCCACATTCAAAAGTACTTGAAATAAAAGTGCCCAGTGGTACAACCAGTCAGCAAATTACCCTTATTCTGGAGAAAAAAGCTAAATGGATTTCAAAGCAATACCAACAGGTAAGTGAATGGGTTGATAGACAATCTCAGTTTAAACTCCTTTTTAAAGAAAATAAGATACCTTTTTTGGGTGAAATCTGCAACTTTTCCTTTCAGCATGCAAAGCATAGGAAAGTAGTACATAGAGGAGGCCTCCTTACCCTTTATATAAAGCCTTCTGATAATAAGTATGAAGAATATGTGTTAGTGAAGAACCTGTTATGGGGCAAAGCTAAAGAAATGCTCACAGAGAGAACCTATCATTTAGGGGAGATGACGCATTCAGATATAGCTGCTGTCAAAGTCAAAAACCAAACGGGAATTTGGGGTAGTTGTAGTGGGAAAAAGAATATAAATCTCAACTGGCATCTTATATTTTTACCCCAGGCCTTAGTAGACTACGTGATCATTCATGAGTTGATGCATCTCAGAGAAATGAACCATAGCCCCAAATTTTGGGCTCAGGTGGAAAGCTTTTATCCTGATTATCGTAAGGCTGATGCCGCATTAAAGTCCTATCAATGGTTGATCGGTATTTTTGACCATTTTTCAGACTAATCTTTATTGTTCATCTATTTTTATATTTACATTTCATGGCAACACCGAAGTTGAAGAAATTTGTGCGTTTTGAAGAATTGATCATTTACGAGGATGATGAAGTGCTCTTGGTGGATAAGCCCCTTTATATGGCTAGTCTGGAAGACAAGCAAATGCGAAACCTTCAAGGAATGAGCCGCCATTATGATCCTGAATTGCGTTTGTGCCATCGGCTGGATAAGATGACTTCCGGTATATTACTCATGGCAAAAAATGCCGAAAGCTACAGGCATATTGCACTCCAATTCCAGCACAGGGAAATAGAAAAAATGTATCTGAGCCTGGTTGGAGGGATTCATCGCTATGAAAATTATGTGATTGACCGGCCATTATATGTGTCTTCTAATAAACGAGTATCAATTAATGTGAATCAGGGCAAACCCGCTCAAACCATTATAGACACTCAACAAGAATTTAAGAACTATACCTTACTTCAATGTAAACCTGTGACAGGGAAAATGCACCAAATACGCGTACATCTTTCCTCTATAGGATGTCCCATCGTAGGAGATCATCTATATGGTGGCAAAGATATTTATTTATCCCAATTGAAAAGAAATTACAAACCCAGCGGGAGAAAGGAAGAACAAGCTATAAACCATGAATATCTCCTCCATGCGTATCAATTAACCTTCAGGCATCCCGCCACAAAAGAAATCATGACCTTTAACGCACCTATCCCTAAGAACTTTTCCGTAGTATTAAAAATTCTCGAGAAATATAATTCATAAAATAAGCCAAGTATGGAGGTCGAACAAAGGGAGAACACTAAAGATAATGAGAGCTTAATATTAATTTTTGTTAAGCATCCTATACCAGGCCAGGTGAAAACCCGATTGGCCAAAAGTATAGGAAATGAACGTGCGGCAGAGGTATATAGAAAATTGCTGTCATTCACTAAAGAACAGGTTGAACAGCTAAGTGCCGATAAGGTGGTGTTTTATGGCAATGTATTACCAGAGAAAGATCTATGGGCTGAGGCTCGTTATCTACGAAAGCTACAACAAGGTCAAACATTAGGGGATCGAATGAAAGCTGCATTTAGGTGGGGATTTCAACAAGAATATAAAAAAATTGTCATTATTGGCAGTGATTGTAGTCAGCTCACCCCTTCTATTCTTGCAGAGGCCTTTCAGATCCTGGACCAGCATGAAGTAGCTATTGGGCCAGCAAAAGATGGTGGATACTACTTATTGGGAATGAAACAAGAAATTCCTCAACTATTTGCAAAGAAAGCATGGAGTACCGATAGCGTTCTTTCTACCACCATAAAGGATCTCGAAGATCTACACCTCAGCTACCAACTGCTTCCCGAATTATCCGATATTGATACTGTAGGAGATCTCAAAGGAACATTTCTCGAATCATTTATGGATATTCAAGCTAATCCTTCCGTTTGAATGTGGGGAAGATAAGAAGAAGGTAAAAGGGTGTGTAGCCGCTGTTGGAAAGGAATTAGCGGCCCGGTAGTGGTAAAATGATATGAAGGATGTGGGTGTGGTGGTGCCAATAATTCATGTGAATCAAGCAATGTCAGTACCTGCCTGGCTACGGCAGCAGATGGATCAATAATATTCACCCTGTCAGATACAATTCTTTTCAACGTAGGAATTAAAAAAGGAAAATGAGTACATCCTAACACCAATTGATCTATGCCGGCAGCTAACATAGGATCAAGATAGGCAGAGAGAAGATGTTCACATGCCTGGGACGATTCTTCCCCCTTTTCTACCATCTCCACCAACCCATCTCCTATCTGAATATGTATGTGCTTTTCACTGGCAAACAATTTCGATGTGCGTTGATACAATGCCCCTGTTAATGTGCCTTCTGTGGCTAATATCCCTATATGTCCGCTTTCAGTCTGGATGGCGGCTGGCTTAATTGCTGGTTCCATGCCCACAATAGGAAGATGAAAACGGTTTCGCAGAGAGGTGATGGAAGCTGCTGTAGCGGTATTACAAGCGATTACGATAATTTTTGATTGTTGTGCCAATAAGTAAGAAACATGCTTTTGACAGAGGGCGGTTATATCTTGTTGTGGTCTGGATCCATAGGGACAATTGGCTTGATCTGCCAGATAATGGATAGATTCATTCGGTAGTAACTCTTTGATCGCTTTCCACACAGAAAGACCACCTACACCTGAATCGAAAACGCCTATAGGTTGGGATGCTGCGATATCGTTTATTTTTCGGTAACAATATCCTTACGGTCTTTATAGGCGATAAGTTTTTTTTACTACCTTTTTCAACTTTCAGGAATTAGTAGGATATTCATGTATGGACCCACAATTGAGCGTTTGGATCATTCTGGGCTACTTTCTAATGCTGCTGATCATTTCTTTGATCACTGGGAAAGACGCAGATTCGACTACTTTTTTTACGGCTAACAGAAATGCTCCCTGGTATTTGGTGGCTTTTGGCATGATTGGTACCACCCTTTCAGGAGTTACATTTATTTCCGTTCCAGGAGCGGTAGGAGGGGGAAGTGACTTTACCTATTTTCAATTTGTACTTGGAAATCTGGTAGGTTATTGGATCATTGCGGGAGTGTTGCTTCCGTTATACTATTCTTTGGGACTTACATCTATTTACGAATATTTGGCGCAGAGATTTGGGGAAGCTGCCTATAAGACAGGGGCCATCTTCTTTCTACTTTCCAGAATTGTTGGGGCTAGTTTACGGCTATTTTTAGTAGCCTTAGTATTAAAACTAGCTGTTGGGGATTATTTGAATCTTTCCTTTGCTGCTATAGTCGGAATCTCATTGGCGTTAATTTATCTCTTCACTTTTAGAGGAGGAATTAAAACAGTGGTTTGGACAGATACCATTCAAACCTTTTGTATGCTGTTAGGCGTGGGGATCACCATGTGGATCATCGCGGATTCTTTTGGGGATTCATTTGGTGCTATGGTAGGTCGCATTCGCGAAAGTGCTTATTCGAGAATTTTCGAATGGAATTGGGAGCCAGGGACTAATTTTTTCAAGCAATTTATTAGTGGAGCCTGCATTTCTATTGTTATGGTGGGCTTGGATCAGGATATGATGCAAAAAAACTTAACGGTGAGGACGATAGAAGGGGCGCAAAAGAATATGCGATGGTTTTCGGTGAGCTTTCTTATGGCCAATTTAGTATTTCTGGGCTTAGGTGCGCTGCTATATTTATATGGTCAATCAGAAGGTATTCTGAGAGAAGTATTTGATGGTGATTGTGCGCTACAATTGTTAGGTGCGAATGGAGAATGGGCATGTTATAATACAGATGAACTATTTCCCAAATTAGCATTGGAATATCTGGGGCCTACAGCAGCTATTGTCTTTTTAATAGGCGTTATAGCAGCGGCTTATTCGAGCGCAGACTCAGCCTTGACAGCCTTAACTACTTCATTTATGATAGATATTTTAGGGGTCAATGCAGCAGACGCTTCTGAAAATGGTAAAGCGAGCAACATACATAAAAAGGCCGACGTTCAGCGTTTTGGGATTCATGCAGGCTTTGCAGGTATATTGTTTATCGTGATTCTATTGTTTGAACAATTAAACGATAGAGCCGTAGTTTTTGCCATTTTCAGATTAGCTGGATATACATATGGGCCGTTGTTAGGGATGTTTAGTTTTGGTATGTTCACTAAAAGGAAAGTTAAAGATTCAATGATCCCCATCATCTGTACGTTTAGTCCCCTTTTGAGCTATTTCATCCAATGGATTAGCCCAAAATTCGGATATACTTTCGGGTTCGAGTTATTACTTCTCAATGGACTCATCACTTTTACAGGATTATGGCTGTTTAGCAAGAAAGAGGAATAAGTTGTTTTGGGTTTATTTTGACAATGATTCCGTAGGCTAATGTTTAATGAATAATAGAACAATAACAAAGATGCCGGAAGGGTTTAGTTAGATTCTACATCGGGCATTCCCGGCTGAACAATTTCATATCCTGTACGCTCCTTTTCGGCTTCTACTATCTCTGCTACATCAGCAAGAAGTTTTTTTGCATCGAACACAATGCCATCCTTGATGGTGTAAACTATTCCCTCTGTGCGAGTTACTTCATTTTTCTCATCTAATTTAATAGCACCAGTACCATATAGTACTTTAAGGTTTTCTAAGGGGTTTTCAGCTACAATCATCATATCTGCCAATTTACCCACCTCGATGGAACCGATGTCCTGATCCAATCCCAAAGCTTCTGCGCCTGAAAGGGTTGCTGATCGGATAATCTCCAATGGATGAAAGCCTGCTTCACGTAATAATTCAAGTTCCCGTACATAAGCAAATCCGTACAGTTGAAAAATAAAGCCTGAATCAGAACCGGTAGTAACTCTTCCGCCTCGATTCTTGTACGTATTCACAAAGGTCATCCACAATCGGTAATTTTCTTTCCAATCTACTTCGTGTTCTGTGGTCCAATAATGCCAATAAGATCCATGAGATACACGGCTGGGTTGATAGAAATGCCAAAGGGAAGGAAGCGTGTAAATTTCGTGCCATTCAGCTCGTCTTGCTCTCATTAAATCACGACTTGCTTCATATATATTAAAGGTGGGATCCAATGTGAAATCTAGTTCCAACAAGCTATCCATGACTGCATTCCAATGGGCTGAAAAAGGACTTGCCGCCTGTTTCCAAAGTCTGCCTGCCTCGCCGAAACGATCTTGCTCATTTTGATAGTTATAATCTAGAGGGTAGTGCTGAACTGTTTTGTTGTCGAATAACGCTTCCGGCAACCCATACCAATGTTCCATAGTTGTAAGTCCCATAGAGGCTGAATGCAGTACATTCAATCTGGCTACATCTAACTGGGCGTGGTGGCAAGCAGATCTAAGGCTTCGCTGACGTGCTTCATCCAGTGCAGCTGCCATGATATCTGGACGAGCACCAAAAAATTTAATTCCTTGAGTGCCTGCTTCAGCGATCTTTTGTACCCATTGGCGTGCTTGAGTCGGGGTACTTATCGGAGCTTCACTTCCCTGACCAAAGCCTACATAGCACTCGATTCTGGGTGCTGTAATCTCATTATTCTGGCTTCTCTCTCTATGAGACATGGTCCAGTTCATGCCATTAAAACTTCCAGGTTCTCGGATGGTAGTAATTCCATGGGACATCCATAGTTTAAAGACATATTCTGCTGTAGTTCCCTGGGATTTTCCTCCTATATGACCATGCATATCAACAAATCCTGGAAGTACATATTTTCCACTGGCATCAATAATGTGCGAATCTTCAGTTGCTTTAGGTCGCTTATTTTCAGGAATGGGAACTCCCGGATAACCTACAACCCGAATATCCACAATTCGATTTTGTTCAATGACGATATCTACCGGGCCAATAGGGGGAGAGCCTGTTCCGTTAATTAGGGTCGCTCCTCTGATGATCATTTGCTCAAAAGGACCGCTCCCCTCTCCTTCTGGTCTGTCTGGAGAAGGCAATGGATCATTCTGTGTAAAAGCTGAGGTTGGGATAAGAAATAAGCTCAAAAAAAGTAAGCATAATGAGGTGTTCTGGTTGAGCATGGGCAAAATTTTGTCGTGTATTACTCCTTTTAATATAAAACAAGGCATAAAAGGAGACAAATCTTTCCTAATTCTCCTGATTTTTTTTCATCTTATGCCATAATTCCTGGTCTCCTTAATACTTTTAATCCTGCGATATGAGTGTGGAACTTATTGTCATGATCATTGGGTTTTCATTTGCCGCATATTCTGTGGTGGGAAATGATGTTATTCAAACCCTGGGTACTTTTCTTACCTCAAATGAAAAACGGCCATGGTATATCCTTTGGTTATTTGCCGCAACTATCCTGACGTCAGTCTTGGTGTATGGTTGGTGGCAGAACACTGGCGATATGGCTTATGGTAGGTTAGAGAAGTTTCCTTTACCTCAACCATTAGCGTGGTATTATGCCCTACCGCCCATCATTTTGGTATTAATTACTCGTTTTGGTATTCCGGTTAGTACCACATTTATGATCCTGACTATTTTCGGGAAGGCGAGTACCATGCAAGCTGTGATTATTAAGTCTGTGACAGGATATGCCGTTGCGTTCGCAAGTGCTTTCATTGTATATCTGATTATTAGTAAGACGATAGAAAGACATTTCATGCGTGTTCCAGGGGAAAGAGATCCTTATTTCAAATTTTGGATGGCCGCTCAGTGGTTGTCTACGGGTTTTCTCTGGTCCCAATGGTTAATTCAGGATTTGGCAAATATATATGTATATCTACCCCGGGATCTGGGGACAGTTCCGATGATCATGTCTCTGGTATTGCTCCTCGGTTTATTGGCATATATCTTCTACAATCGCGGGGGAAAAATTCAGGGAATAGTGAAATCTAAAACCAATACAGCAGATATTCGGGCAGCCACTATCGTGGACTTAATTTACGGTATCGTACTTTATATCTTTAAGGAAATGTCTAACCTTCCTATGAGTACCACCTGGGTATTTATTGGATTGCTTTCAGGCCGTGAGTACGCAATCAACCTTCTATTAAACCGTAAGCAATTGGGTTTGGTCAACCGAATGGCCTTAATGGATTTAGGAAAAACGGTATTGGGATTAGTAGTCAGTGTATTGTTAGTAATGATTATTAATTTCTTTGCTACGGGTTCCTTTTCTCTGGGATAGCGTTGGAGCGAATAAGGACGTTTATGTTGGATCACACCCAGTGCATTAATTTTAACTACTTCAGGCAACTTATCACTGCTCAAAGTGGTTTCTGAAACTAGTATATGTTATTAGCTTTTAGAAATCCTGGAGGAATGTTTGTTATTTTCAGGTTCCATACAATAAACCAGCCTGTTAAGACATTGTAATAGCATGTTTCTTTATTTCTTACATATTACTAAATTTGCAGCTCATTTATATTAAATAGCTCACTACAAGATAATTGGCTATAAATACTATGCAAATTACCCTAATGCGACGATACATTTTGCTCTTAAGTTGTTTCATGGCGGTTAGCTTGAATGCCCAGGATAAGGCAGATGGTAACCCCGCTTTATTATTTTTCGATAGTGATACGGTAACGAAAGCTGAATTTGAGCGTGTCTATCAAAAAAATAATGGAGGATATGATGAAGCCAAAAAGCATGAAACAGATCAATATAAAGAGTACCTTGATTTATATATAAACTTTAAGCGAAAGGTATTTGAAGCGGAAGAATTGGGTCTTCAGGATACGGATGCTTTCAAGCAGGAATTCCAGACGTATCGGAAGCAGTTGGCAGAGCCATATTTATCTTCCAAAGAGGTAGAAGAAAAATTGATAAAAGAGGCTTATGACAGGTCATTTTCAGTCGTTAAGGCTAGCCATTTGTTAGTATCCGTTGCTGAAGATGCCAGTCCGGAAGATACCTTGGCTGCCTATCAAAAGATCATAGATTATCGACAAATGATTATTAGTGGAGATGAATCATTTGTTGATCTGGCTGAAAAAAATTCTGATGATCCTTCTGCCAAACAGAATAAAGGCAATCTTGGATACTTCACAGTATTTGATATGGTTTATCCATTTGAAAGTGCTGCCTATGAAACAAAGCCAGGAGAAGTTTCAACTCCCATTCGTACTCAATTTGGGTATCATTTAATTTATGTGGATGAAAAGGTGAAAATTCAAGGGAAGAAAGAAGTAGGGCACATTATCGTTCGTGTGGGGGATAGATATAGTGCAAAAGACTCTGCTCAAGCGGATAAAATTATTCAGGAGATCTATGAGAAGCTGAAAAATGGAGAAGATTTCGCCTCATTAGCTGGGGAGTTTTCTGATGATCCTAATTCTGCAAAAAATGGAGGTAGTCTTGGTACAGGACGTTTACTACCTGAAATGGAAATATTGAAATATAATTTGGACGTAGGAGAGTTTTCTGAGCCGTTTAATACTGCTTATGGATGGCATGTATTGAAAGTGCTTTCTGTGGATTCTATTCCAAAATTCGAAAAAGCTCAAATGCAACTTAAGCAGCGTATATCGCGAGATAGCAGATCCAAATTGGGTAGAGAATCTGTGATAGCTCGAATTAAAAATGATAACAAGTACAAAACATTTGACGATAATACCCAAGCGTTTATTCAAACATTAACAAACGCATTTCCTTCAGGTACATGGAAACCAGATAGTACGCAAACAGATTTATATCAAAAGCCTCTTTTCACTTTAAATGATAAAGATATTTTCCTTATTCAGGATTTTATCGACTTCTATGTATCTTCAAGATTGAGGCGTCCCAGAATGAGCATTAAGAAGGCTGCAGAAGACATGATTTCTGTATATACAGAAAGAGAGCTAATGAAGTATGAGGAAAATCTGTTACCTCAAAAGAATCCCGAATTTAAAAATCTGGTACAGGAATATAGAGATGGCATTTTATTATTTACCTTAATGGAACAAAAAGTCTGGAAGAAAGCAGTAGAAGATACCACAGGCTTGAAAGCATATTATGATGCTCATCCTGATTCATTCCAATCCGATATCCTCATAGATGTAAAAGAATATAGAAGTGAATCTGACTCGATCATGGCAGTGGTAGCAACACTTTTGGAAGAGGGAACATCAGATGGAGAAATCGATTCTCTTATTAATGAAAGTTCTGCATTGACTGTTCGCATTTTTTCCCAAACATATGAAAAAGGGGATACTGATTTGAATGAGTCTATTTTTGAGGAGGAAGAAGGCTTTATAAGTGATGTACTTCCCGATGGAGAATTTTATAGAATTCTCCATATTCAGAAAAAATATCCTGCCGGATTGAAGCCGTTTAATAAGGCCAGATCTGAAGTAATTACCTCTTATCAGAATTATTTGGAACGCGAATGGTTGAAGGAATTGGCAGAAAAGTATCCTGTTCAAGTAAATGACCAAGGATTTAATACACTGTTTCAATAGATGTTACAATGAAAATATTCACATCCAGGTCATCATATAGATATTTGTGTGGCATCATCCTGCTATGTTCAGGTTGGGTTGCAGGTTGTGAATATCAGGAAAGGGAGGAAGAAGAGATCATTGCAGAACATAATGGAGAATATCTTTATAAGTCTGAAATTGAAACCTTTATTCCCTCTTTTTTAAATGTAGACAGCACTCGGAGAGAGGATAGTGTACGATTGGTTGGCCAATACATTGAACAGTGGAAAAAAGATCGAATTATAGCTGATCAGGCAAGAAAAGTTATTAGTAATCTGGATCAAAAAATTGAAGCAAGACTCGAAAGGTACAAATATACCCTGATCAACCAGGAATATGCTGAGTGGCTACTAGATAAAGGGCTAAATGTCAGGGTTTCAGGCGAAGAAGTTGAGAATTTCTACTTGCAGAATCCAGATAAGTTTCTCAGTAGAGCTAATTATTATTGCCCTTTCCATTTTCGTACCTCTCTCTCGAATCCCTATAAGCAAGCAAGATGGCTGAGCAGTGGAAAACCGGAAGATTTAGCTAATTTAAGGGATTGGGCGGAGAGTGATTCTACGGTGATGATGGCAAAATTAGATAGTACCTATATTACAGATGGTAATTTAAAAGTTATGGGAGAGGGCTTTTGGGGAGATATTTCGAAAGTAAAAGCAAATGTACCTTATAATTACTACACTAAAGATGAGAATGGAAAGAGTCTTTTTAATTCTTTATTGATGCTCAAAGTGATAAAGGTAGGAGATTTGAAACCTTTAGAATTATGTCGCGAAGAAATCAGAAGGCGAATTATAGAAATACGCAAACAAAATCTCATCAAGCAAGGAGAGAGAGATCTTCTGAAATCAACCTTTTAATCCTTGTAAGTATATATGAATAAATGATACTCCACCTTACTTTTGATGTAGTATGTTCGCATTTGAAAATGTTAAAGTTTATCCTTTTATGAGTTGTCTGACTAGTGTAAAGAAAATAAAGTCATTTATTTTTTGTGGGATCTTTTTCTTCATTACGATTCTTGGAACCTCGGGACAGAATCTGGATAGAATAGTAGCTATCATTGGTGAAGAAGTGATCCTGGAATCTGATGTAGAGAATCAATACAATTATTCTGTGATCAATGGTCAGAAAGATGATGGAACTCTGCGTTGTCAGATGATGGAAAGTTTAATTGTTTCTAAATTGCTATTAAATAAGGCTGAGCAGGATAGTATTATCGTATCTGAAGGAGAGGTCGACTCTGAGATCGGTAGAAGAATCGAATATATCATGGCGCAATTGGATAATGATGAGGCAGAATTTGTAAAGAGGTATGGAAAATCCGTCATGGAATTTAGAGAAGACCTTAAGCCAGATATAGAAGATGAGTTATTAACTCAAAGGCAAGAACAAACAGTGCTGTCTGAAGCGACTGTTACCCCACGCGAAGTGAAACAGTTTTTTAGAGAAATTCCTATAGATAGTTTAGGATTATTTCCTGCAGAAGTACAGCTAAATCATATTGTGATAAAGCCTCCTTATTCAGAGGAAAGTGTCGAAGAAGTGAAAGAAAGATTATCGGAATATCGTAGGCAATCCATGGAAGGAGAGTCTGATTTTGGCGACTTAGCGAAAAGATATTCCGAGGGACCAAGTGCCAGAAATGGAGGGGCTTTAGGTGAGTTTGGCCGAGGGGTAATGACCCCTAAATTTGAGGCGGTAGTTTACAATATGCGGGTTGGAGATATTTCTGAACCCTTTGAGACGGAATTCGGTTTTCACATAGCTAAACTTGATAATAGGCAAGGGGAATTATTAACAGTAAGTCATATTTTACTTAAGCCACGCCAGAGTGCAAATGGAGACTCCGTAGCTATTAATCGCTTAAATGAAATACGTGAGATTATTGAAGATTCTCTTAGTTTCGAAGCCGCAGCGATTCGGTTCTCTCAGGATCGTAGGAGCAAAGATTGTGGCGGTTGTTACACTCATCCAAGAACGGGAGAATTGAGAATACCTATGGATGCATTAGATGCTGATTTATTCTTTAAAATAGATGAAATGGAAGAAGAGGAAATATCTAAACCCATGGAATACACTATGGATGATGGAACACGAGCCTTTCATGTGATTTATTTAAAGAGTAAACTTCCTCCTCATAAACCCAACTTGAAAGATGATTATAAGAAAATTCATGACTCAGCGCTAAGGATGAAGCAAGCTGAAATATTTGATAGTTGGCTGGAAGACGCAAAAAAGAATATATACATTGAAATCAAGCCTACCGAATGCGCTAACGCATTGAAAAAATGGGTGCAATAATGCAGAAATTTAATACAGAAGTAGAAGCAGCCGATGCTCTTTCCCAAAAATATCAGGAACTGAAGCACGAAATAGGTAAAGTAATAGTTGGACAGGAGGATGTAGTTGAAAAATTACTCATCGCTCTGTTTTGTAAGGGGCATACTTTATTAGTAGGAGTACCTGGACTAGCTAAAACTTTATTAATTAGTACGATCGCTCAGGTACTTGACTTAAAGTTCAGTCGAATTCAATTTACTCCTGATTTAATGCCTAGTGATATATTGGGAACTGAAATATTGGAGATTGAACCTGAAACTAATCGTAAATATTTTAAGTTTATCAAAGGTCCAATCTTTGCTAATATTATTTTGGCGGATGAAATTAACAGAACTCCTCCAAAAACTCAGGCCGCCCTACTGGAAGCTATGCAAGAGAAGAGAGTAACCATTGCTGGAGAAATCTATAAATTAGATCCTCCCTTTTTTGTCTTAGCTACTCAAAACCCTATAGAACAAGAAGGAACCTATCCATTACCAGAAGCACAGCTCGATCGCTTCATGTTTAATATCATGGTAGACTACCCATCAATAGAGGAGGAAGTTCAGATCATAAAAAGAACAACAGCAAACATCTCCTCGGAAGTAAATAAAATACTGTCCCATGAAGACATCACTTACTTTCAGCATCTCGTTCGACAGGTTCCTGTAGCTGATAATGTCATAGATTATGGGGTTAATCTCGTAGCAAAAACCAGAATTAATACACCGCATATAGCAGATGACATCAAAGAATTGATAAGTTGGGGAGCAGGGCCAAGAGCATCACAGTATTTAATTCTTGGAGCTAAAGCCCTCGCCTTGTTAAAAGGAAAGTATTCTCCAGACATTGAAGAAGTAAAACAAGTGGCAGTTTCCGTTTTACGCCATCGCATAGTTCCTAGCTTTACAGCTGAAGCAGAAGGTATAGGTGCAGATGATATCGTAAAGATGCTGTTAAAAGATTGATAAAAAATTTAATTATCTTATTACGAAAACATTATAAAGGATCTGGCCTAAGCTTAGGCCGGTCCTTTAATTTTTTATTGAATTAGGGTTAAATATTCAATATATTATAATAATTGTTAAGGGCTGAGGTCATATTTCTCGCAGATTAGGTGCGCTCCTAGAGTTATGTAACATAGCTTGTGGTAGAGGCCGATTTCCTGATGTGTGAAGTTCAAATTTTTGAATTACAATTAGTGAAAGAAAGTCGCGTTTTTTCTTTAATAGGAGGGGGATGGGCCGGAACATTAATGGGTATACGTTTATTATCTGAGGGTAAACAAGTGTACTTATTTGATAGTTTTAGGCAGGAAAGTGCCTCAAATGTAGCTGCTGGATTATTCAATATTATTACCGGGAGATTTGGAGCACTTACATGGCAGGCCAGTCTATTATTGAATGAAATCCAACTTATGCTTGCTGATGAAGTATTTGGTTTACTTAAACCGTACGTTCATTACGCAGATATTTACAGGCCTTTTAAAGAAGTAGAAGAGTATAATAAATGGCTTGGTAGGATACATGAAGAAGCTTATGTGCCATTCGTTTCTTTTCAGGAACAAACGATTCTCAAGGAAAAACTCAACAATTCTCACGGAGGAATTCTTATCCATAAGTGTGGTTGGATAGAGGTGAGAAAAGGAATAGAAGTACTTAAAAAATATATAGCTAATCATCCTAAAGGAGCATTGATAAATGAAGACATAGGGGTCCATCAAATACATTTGGATAAAAAGTACATTAAAGGAAAAGATGACAATATTAGTTTTGACGAGATTATTTTTTGTGAAGGGTACAGAGGTCATGCTAATCCCCTGTGGAAGCATGTGAAAATTATTCCAAACAAAGGGGAATTACTTGTCATTTATTCAAAAGAATTAGAACTACCTTTTGTTTTATCCAGAAAAATTTATGTGATCCCTGGAGACTCGAATAGTTACATTGTTGGGGCTACATACGCAAGGGAATTTGAGAATATACATCCCAGTAGGAAGGGAAGAGAAGAATTAGAGAAATATATATTAGACGCAATAAAGGTACCATATAGGATTATGGGCCATTTTGCAGGAATTCGACCTACAACACCTAATAGAAGGCCTATTGTTGGTACGCATCCAGAGTGGCCTAATGTACATATATGTACAGGTTTTGGTAGTAAAGGAGTGTTATATGGACCATATTGTACCAGGATCTTACTCAATAGTATATTGGGTAAAGAACAGGTCATACCTCCGACAATGAATGTAAATCGCTTTTGTTAGATTTTTAATTCTAAAGAACATTAGCTAAGACAAAAATATATTAACATAGAATATTTCTTTTACTCATGATGAAGGAACCAAGGGAAAGCCATATGAAAGATGTACGCCAGCTAGTTGGTATATGGAGCTTACTGTTGTTCATTTCTTTTACCGTTCAGCCTGTCGTCGCTCAGGAAGGAAGAACCTACTCGAATCCTGAAGGATGGCAAAGGGTTTCTACTGAAAACTTTGATGTATATTACTTTGGCGAGAATGAATCTGGTGCAAGGAAAACAGCAAAGTTTGCAGAACTGGCAAGATTTGAAATTGGAACTATTTACGATTATAAGCCAGAAGAAAAGTATTCATTGATTTATCTTCCAGGAAGTGATGCATTCCTTCAGACTAATTTGGATTGGAAAACTTCTGAAACTGAAACAGGAGTATTTACCTTACCCAAAAGAAGCGGACCAGTGATAGATTTTGGAACGAGTAAGCAGTTGTTTGAGGAAGTAAAATATCAGGTTGCTCAACAAATTTTTAAAGAGTTTGCTTATGGGGACCGGCTGGGAGGTGCGATTCAAAATCAACTTCTTCTATACAATCCCCAGTGGTTTTATGAGGGATTAGCTGAATATATTTCTTCCAATTGGGATTTTCAAGATGAAATCTGGCTGAATAGTGTAAGGAATGGAGATGAATTGCTTGAATTAGCGTTGGAAGGAGACGATCATATTAACAGAGTAGTGAGAAAATCTATATGGCATTTTATCGCTCATGAATATGGAGAACCTAAAATTTCCGAAATTATTTATTTGGTAAATATTGCACATTCCATTGAGTCCGGATTAATATCTGTCTTGGGGATTACCCTAAATACCCTCACAGAAAGATGGCGGGACTTTGTGCTTTCCAGAAAAAAATTAGGACGAGCTGGTAGAAGTGAGATAGAACAAATGCCTGGCTTGGAAAAAATTTCAATAAAACATGGATATGAGTTAACCTCTTTCGCTTATAATGAAGTTGAAGGGATTATTGCTATGTATCTACATAAAAGAGGCCTTCATAGACTTTATATCTATGATATTTCCAGTGAATCTTATATCTATACGGGAGTACATTCTGGAGCAACTTCAGAAAGAGCTCAATACTTAGACTTTTATTACCCTATGGCTTGGAGTCCAGAAGGAGATATATTGGCAACGACGGTTTATAACAATCATAAATATGAATTAGCATATTATAATTTGTCCAATAAAAATGCTATTACGCAATCATTGCCCAAAGCAATACAATCTATACACAGTTTAGCATGGTCACATGATGGTGCTCAACTAGCGCTTTCAGCATATGGTAATGGTCAGTCAGATATCTATGTTACTCCTACTAATAACCCTAAATTCACCGCTATTACAAATGACAGGTTTGATGATATATATCCTAACTGGAGTTTAGATGATAAAAAGATATTTTTTAGTTCCAATAGATCTGAAGCTAGCCTTGATGAAACGCCAAATGTATTAAGAGCTTATAAAAAACATTTTGATGTCTTTGCTTTTGACTATGAAGTAGAGGGGGATTCTCTGCAAAGAATTACAAATACTCCTTCTTTTAACGAATTTCAAGTGATGCCTTGGAGTAGCTTTGAAGTGGGGTACATTTCAGATGCATCGGGAATACAAAATTTAAATCGGGCAAACATCTTTCTCGGACAAGAAGAACCATTGAGTAATTTTTCATTTGGTATTCAACACCTGGATGTGAAGGATAGGTCCATGGTTATATCAACCTTGTCAGGAGAAGAGCAGATGCTATATGTGATGGATAAAGATAATTTCACGGTGGTTAGAAATCCTGAGCCTACAATGTTAAGGATAGAGTATGATGCTAATTACAGAAAGAAATTGAATGAGGATAAGAAAGAAGAGGAAGAAGAAATTGCTGCGATAAGTCGCGAAGAGCAAACATTGAGACCTATCCCCGGAAATGAGGATGAGGTTGATAATGATGATGAATCTGACTCGGAGGTGGAAGAAGAGAAAAATAGTGCAGATCAGCCAGTAAGATATTATTTGTTTGATGAAGAGGATGAGCCATATGAAGTGAAAGCACCTCAGGGAACTGTCTTCAGGCCTCAACCAACCACTATACAAACGCAATCATTATTCAATTCTGTATTTATGGGCGAAGAACGTCCCAATCTGGCTGAAGTGGATGTAAGTGCAGCTGTCAGAGCAAAATCTTCCTGGACAGCGGATTACTTTATGTTTGGAATCAAGTTTGATCCCATCGCCAGATACGGTTTGGATGTAGGCGTAGGATTTTCAGATATGTTAGGAAATCACAATGTACAAGTTCGACTCAGTCCTTTTTTAAGGGTTAGAAATAGAGATGCTAATATAAGATATAACTTTGCTAAGTATAGAGTGGACTTCTTCGCAGAAGGAAATATTACGAGTCGACTATTCGAACAAGAAAGTGCTGTAGCTACACTGGATACATTAGATTTTCAGTTTGATCGATATGATGTTAAAGTGGGAGCAGAGTATCCATTATTAGATCGACTGGTAGTAGGAGGAGAAATAGGGTACAATAGGATCAGCAGAAAAGACTTAAAACTAATACGCAATGAACTTTTCGATGCAAATGACAATGTTATTAAACCTGGAGTGTATGTGAGGTATTCTAACGTCAAAGAACGTGAAGGGTATAAATATTTTGGATTGAGTGCTCAGGCGAACTTTGATAGTTACTATTCAATGGAAGTCTCAGATTTTGCCTTTCATACAGCGAGAGTAAATGTAAAAGGTTATTATACCTTATTTAATAAAATCGTTCTTGCCGCTCAGGTTGTATCTGGAGTTAGCTTTGCTGATACAATTTCTGAAAGACAACAATTTTATCTGGGAGGAATTGAAAATATATTGAGAGGATTTGAGTTTGAAGAAAGCAACGAAAATACCCTTGAATTTAGCGATGTTTCCTCAGATTTATATAATTTCTCTTTCCAACGATTTCTTACTCCAAGTAGAGGATTTGATTTCTTTGCCAGAAATGGTTCAAGATATGTTCTATCTAATCTCGAAATGAGAATACCTATTTCAAGATTGGTCAAACACTCTCTCAACTCTAATCCATTATACAGTATGGAGTTCATCCCTTTTGTAGATGTCGGAGTTGTATGGGATGAAGGAAATCCATTTTCTTCCAAGAAACCTACAGATACTCAGATCATTGGTAGTAATCCAGTGATCGTACAGTTACGTACGCTTAAGAGTCCATTCCTTTTTGGGTTTGGTTCAGGAATTAGAACAAATCTAATCGGTTATTCTATAAGATTGGATCTTGCATGGGGGTTGGATGATAATACGCTACAAGCACCTATTTTTTCAGTATCGCTAGGAAGGAATTTCTAACAACGAACATATTATCAATGGCATTAACTTGAAATGCACAGTTTAGCATTTCCGGACTTACTTTTTGTTAAATTATATATATTTAATCTTCTTATTTCTTAGATCCACATCATCCCAATATCATCAGAGTTAGCATCTAATAGTATGCTTTAATATGGAACAGATACTTGTTACAGGGGGACTAGGGTTTGTTGGCTATCATTTAGTTCATAGGCTTGTTCAGCGTACCGATGTAAATGTGAGCATTGTGGATGATTTATCTTATGGGTTCCTGGAAAATCTTCCTCCCAAGGAATATACTAACTGGGAGTACTATCAACTCAATGTTAATCGATATGAAGATTTAGCGGATCTTATGCTAAAAAAATCTTTTGATATCGTTTATCACCTTGCTGCTACCGTAGGAGTTGAACAAACAATGAATAATCCAATAGCGGTAATGGATGATCTTAAGGGAATTGAACATATTCTGAAAATTTCCTCTCAAACAGATGTTAAAAAGGTATTGTTTTCCAGTTCTTCAGAAGTGTATGGCAACTCTGCTTGTTTCCCTCAAAATGAAGATTTATCTCCACTGAATGCTAAGAATCCGTATGCAGTGGTTAAGTCTGCTGGAGAAGTGTTTCACCGGATCTACGCTCAACAATCTCAACTTAATTATACTATTTTTAGATTATTTAATCTCTATGGGCCAAGGCAAAGGAGGGATTTTGTCATTAGTAAGTTCTTACATGCTGCATTGAGGAATGAGGATATTACCATATATGGAAATGGAAACCAATCCAGAACTTTTTGTTGGATTGATGATGCGATAGAAGTAATGGTAAATGCGATGAATGCTCCAGAAGTACATAATACGGTAATGAATGTGGGTAGTCAGGAGGAAATTAGTATTAACAATCTCGCGAAGTGTATAGCGAATAAGGTAACATCGACCTCTCGGCTCATTCACACTACCTCCTCTGTAGATTACAATCGGATTTCCAAAAGACTTCCTGATATTCATAGAATGAAATCATTACTAAAAAGGGATTTAACCCCCTTTGAATACAGGACTGGATATGATTATTGATTACTACCTCCATCAATCTAATACATCTTTATCCTTTCATTATTCAGGTATGAATGAAAGGATGTAGAATAATTGCACAATAAAGAGTTATGCATATTGGAGTGCTCTCAGAACCCAATCATTTTCATACCCGAAAATGGATAAAAGGCTTGAAAAATACCGGAGTGAAGGTTACTCTTTTTAGTCTGCAGAATAAAAAACAGGAGGGAGTCGAGACTGTGTATATCTCTCCTCGATATGCAAAAAAAGGAAAATTAACCTATGCTAGTTATTTGTTTTCTTCTGACAGATTGGCCGAAGAACTTAAAAAAAGGAAAGTAGAAATATTAAACCCGATTAATATTACTCCATACGGTGTCTGGGGAAGCCGAACGAAATTTCATCCCCTTGTAAGTGTTTCCATGGGAGCCGATATATTTGAATTTCCCCCCAAACATTCTTCCTGGAAACTTCCAGAAAATCGTACCTGGAGCGTAAAGGACGCTAATTCCAAAGAAACATATATCGATAAGTGGAAAAGACATTGTTTTAGGTATTTCGTGAAGGAGTGTTTACAAAATTCTGATGCAATTACAGGAGATAATCAACTACTTATAGATTGTATTCATCATTGGTTCCACATTCCAGAAAGAAAATTATACCTCAATCGTTGGGGAATAGAAGAAGAGTTATTCCATATGAGTTCACAAGAGGAAGCACAATTAAGAGAAGAGTTTCAGATAGAGCGGGATCAGAAGGTTATTTTAAGTCCTAGAGGAATGAAGCCTATATATCAGGGAGATATTATTTTGACCGCTTTTGAAAAATTATTGAACGAACATCTCCCTCACATCAAATTTATTATGCTGGCAGCGGGTTACGAGATTCCTGACCAATTACATGCTCACGCTTCTGATTTGCATAAGAGATATCCGAATTTTCACTATGTCCCTGGATTGATAGATAGAGTCAAGGTATGTAAACTATGGAACCTGGTTGATATGTTTGTTTCTGCGCCTGTATATGATGGTTATTCGAACGCTTTAAGTGAGGGTAGGTATGTAGGAGCAATTCCTTTTGTGAATGATATTCCCGCTACCCGGGAATTGATCAGGAATGAAGAAAACGGCATCGTAGTAGATCCTTTTACGCCTGATCGATTGAGTGAAATGCTATGGAAATATATCCCGAAAATTGATCAATGGAAGAAAAAAATAAGCGGGCCAAATAAAAGGTGGATACTGGAAAACGCTCATTTGGAAACTAATATGCAGAAGTTTATCAATTTATGCTCAGGTATGTAATTTATCGATTATTTATTATTCTATGCATTCGAAATAATCCTTATATTATGTGGATTATTTGCTAAAAACACCATTAAAGAGATTTATTTATGCATTTCCCGGGTGAATTACTATACACTAAAGAACACGAGTGGTTAAAAATAGAAAATGGAAGTAATGTAGGCATCATAGGAATTACAGATTTTGCTCAAAGCGAACTGGGAGATATTGTTTTTGTAGAAATTGAAACGCTCAATCAGCCGATGGAACGTCAAGATGTTTTCGGGACGATCGAGGCTGTAAAAACCGTTTCTGATTTATATATGCCTATTACAGGAACAATTATTGAAGTAAACGAAAAGCTTCAGGATAATCCCGAATTAGTTAATCAAGATCCCTACGGAGATGGCTGGATGGTTAAAGTACAATTTGAAGGAGAGCTGTCAGAAGGAGATTTACTTACTTCCAGTGATTATGAAAAAATGATTAGCTAATAGTTTTTGTTTTATAAGGCATCCAAACTATTCCGCTTTAGCTACCGTATTCTTTAGGTTACACAATCCCAAATTGAATGTTGCATTTGGAGGGTGAATTTATTCATATTCCAAATTTCAGATCACAGATAAGTTTAAGCTTATTTAATCGTTTAAAAAGGATGAATATGTTGACAAACGCTGGAAGCTTTTGTAGCTATATTTTTATTGCTATGATGCTTCTTATAAATACCTCTTTAATTGCTCAGCCGTCAGCTGAGTCCTCCCTTGCTGAACAATACTATCTGGACGGGGAATATGAAGCCGCGCTGGATTTATATGAAAAGCTACTCAAAAACGATCCAAGTGAGAAAAATATATTAAGAGTAGTGGGTTGCTATGAGTTTATGGGGCAATATGAAGAAGCTGTCCGTTTTTTGGATAAACAAATTAAGCGTTACAGTCATATCGTTATTTTACCTATCCAACAGGCAGTACTCCTGGAAAAGACCGGAAAATTTAAGATTGCGGATAAGCTGTACCAAGAAACCATAGATAAAAAGCTGAAAACGGAAGGTCATTTTATGCAAGTGGGAGCTTTTCTGTACACTTCTGAAAAACTGGAATTAGCATTGAATACCTATTTGCAGGGAAGAAAACGATTGAAGAAGCCCTATATTTTTAGTAGTGAAATAGCGAACATTTATCAAAGACAAAGAAGGTTCTCAAATGCTACAATTGAATATCTGAATATGTATTTTGAGCATCCTACAAATCTCAACAATGCGAAATTGGAGATATTAAAATTAGCTGATATATACCCAGAAGGCCAGGAAGAGATTGAACAAGCTTTACTAAAAGCCTCAGACAAAGATCAAAGTGATTTGGCCTTGAGAACTATTCTTTATGAATACTATGTCTTGAACGAAAACTTCTTTGAAGCATTTATCCAGGTTAAATCAATTGATCGCCTATTTAAAGAAGATGGGGAAAGGGTGTATAATTTCGCAGAAACCATGCGGAATAATAAGCAGTATGAATTATCCAATAAGGCTTTTGACTTTATCATTGACAGAAAGAGAGGGTCTCGTTTTTATTATCAGGCCCACATGGGGAAAGCTATTAATGGAGAACTTAAGGCATTCGATAAAGTCCCCATCGATCAGGAAGCAGTCAAACAGGCAGTAGCCGAGTATAATAAACTATTGGATGAATTTGGCAGATCAGCCAGATATTTTGAAGCGATTTACCGGCAAGCAAATTTGTTGGTTTTCTATTTAAATGAACTTGATCCCGCACTTAGGAATCTCACTCAGCTTGTCACCCAACTACCAAGAAATGATGAGTGGGCAAAAGCACAATTATTGATTGGAGATGTATTGCTCATCCAACAAAATTATAATGAAGCCAAAGCAGCATATACACTTGTAAGTGACGAGTTTAGTGAAGGAGATCCGCAATTACGTAGCTTAGCCAAATTTAAATTGGCTCAACTTTCATATTATAAAGGCGAGTTTAACCTGGCCCAGGCATTGTTGGCAGCAATTAAGGATAATACTTCTAACGATATCTCTAATGACGCTATTCAACTTAACCTCCTAATTATCGACAATACTGGCCTGGATACGTCTACAATAGCATTGGAAACTTTTGCAAGAGCGCAATTACTTTCCTACCAACGTCAATATGACCTTTCTTTATCTCTCATGGATTCATTAAATTATGAATTTCCTAATCATCCCTTAGCCGACGAGATTTTATGGGAAAAGGCTCAAATTTACCTTAAAAGAAATGATGTAGAAACTGGGTTGTCCTTTATTGAGCAAATCTTGAAGGAATTCTTATCTGATATTCATGGGGACGATGCTTTATATACAAAAGCGAGAATTTACGATTATACGCTTAATGAAACAGAGCAGGCGCTATCACTTTATCTGGAATTTTTGAGCACCTTTCCAGGAAGTCTATATTCCGTGAATGTGCGTAAACGGATAAGAGAACTTCGCAAAGAAGGATAGCATAAATAAAAAAGATGACCCCATATTGAGCCATCCTCTCGCTATCGAACAAATTGTTTGTTGAATATAAGACTCCCTAAACAGATGCAGATGCTATTCTTGGATAACTAATCCATTCCTAAGTCCTGTATCTCTTAACGCTAGAACTCTAACCTGTATAATATATCAGGGAAAAATCCTATTTGATTGGATTCTACGATCTCATCTCTGGATGAATTATATCTTCGAATAAAGATATTTTCCTGATTCGTTACATTTTGGAAATCTATGTAGAACTGTTGGGAAATATTTCGCTTTTTACTATTTAACCGAATGCCAAATTTAGTATCTAATCGAAAATAGGGATCATTTTGAAGGCTGAAAGCATTTTCCCTATCAAAGACTTCTCGTCCAAAATTAGCTCTTGTGGCTTCGAGATCGATAGGCGTATAGTACCTCCCACCAGCATTTGCTAGCCTCATGTCAAACGTCAATGCATTTTGTTTCGTCTTGCCGATTTTCCATTCTTTACCAAAAAGTACATTGAGAATATAGTTATTATTGAAGGCAGTGTTTCGCTCTATTCCATCACTTCCCTCATATCGGGAATTATAAATGGATGTAGTAATAAGACCGTAATATCCTCTGCTGAAAAATTTCTCTAAAGTTAATTCTATCCCATAATTTTCTCCCGTCCCTTCATTCACTAAAGATCCCCTTTCCGTAAAATCGAAATCGTTTCCTTCATTTAGCACAGAAAAACTACTGGGGAATGGATCTACTGGAGCCCGGTCTATAGATTGATAATAAGCTTCTGCCTTAATTCGCCAGGCTTGGGAAGGGAGTAAGTCATAAGCGAGGACAAAATGGTTGCTCCGCGTGAAGGCTAAATCTTTATTGGTATTGGAAAATGTGCCTTGTTCGACTTCCTCTGAGAAGAAATAGATGGGAGCAGGCTGGGTTTGATTATGTAAGCCATACGCAATGCTCAAGGTCTGATTTGGAGCAAACTTCCAGTTTAATGCTAATCTTGGCTCTACTGCCCAATCGTCATTAAATTCTAAGTATTGAGCATGGATCCCCGCATTAAGAATTAATTTGGGCGTCAAGTAATACTGACTTTGAACAAATGTTTGGAAAAGGTTGAGGTTACCATCAAAGTCCCTTACTGTAACGAAATCAGGAATACCATCTCCATCTGAGTCGGGGCGATCATCTCTATCCTGGGTGAATATATCGAATGAATTAAATTCCGCTATAATACCTGTTCGCAGAGTTAATCTGGAAGTGAACTTCTTATTGTAGTAGCTGGAAATAGCAGATCGAACATTTCTGGTTTCACTTTCCACAGTTTGCAGGGTACTTCCATCATCCAAAAGTTGATCCTCTGTATACTCTGCCCTTTCTAGGGAAGTAGCAATAATAGTGCGTATGTAAGCATTTGATCCTAATAAAAGATTGTGCTTTAACCCTACCGTTCCCAACTGAGACCTGGGAAATGCATTTTCATCTTGTTCAGCAAATAAATCATCCTCTTCGATGTCTTCTGCCAGGAAATCTATACTACTAACGCCTCCCAGACCGAAGATGGAAAAATTTCCCCATTTACTGTATCCAAAATCTACATTAAAAGCTAAATCACTGTATTGAGGGGTTGCTTCTGTCCCAATCGGGATGCCCAACGTATTGGCAAGTTCCACAAAGGAATATCTGTAACCCACTAAAAAAGAGCTTCGCTTCTCTCGGTCTATAGGTCCTTCCGCTAAAAACTCTAAGCCTGAGAAGGCACCTAACTGGGCCATAAACTCATATTCATCTGGATTTCCCTTTCTAAAGCTGAGGTCAAACACACCTCCATAAACATTGCCATATTCAGCAGGAAATGCACCAGTAAGGAAATCAGAATTTTTTAATAAATTAGGATTCAACGCGCTAACAGGACCTCCTGTCGTACCTAAAGTGGCAAAATGATTAGGATTGGGAATAGGAATCCCTTCTAATCGCCAAAGTAAAGCAGTAGGAGAGTTACCACGAATCACTATATCATTCCTGGAATCATCAGGAGTACTTACTCCCGCATAATTACTGGCCATTCTCGCTACATCTGTCCTCGACCCAGCAAATCTTCTAACCTCATCCAGATTAAAACTTCTGGCACTCACCGTAGCCAATTCATTTTCTGTCTGGGCTTTGTTACTACTTCCAGAAATAACCACCTCATCCATCTCCAATACCGACTCCTGCATCATCAGATCCAGGGCAACAATCTTCCCTGCTGTGACCAATATATTAGGAACAGTTAATGGCTCATATCCTACATAGCTCACCTGAAGCTGACGTCGGCCAACGGGAACATTTTCTAGGATAAATTCTCCTCTTTCATCCGAAATAGCGCCAAGAGGAGATTCCGTATCCAGCGTCATAATTTTTGCTCCCACAAGGGGTACTTCAGATTGTTGATCCTTAATCGTTCCTCGGATCTTTTGCGTAATTACCTGGGCAGAAAGATTTCCTACGAGAAAAATGAGACAAAGCATTTGTGCATATCGAATCATAGTATCTTAATTTTTCCCTAAAATGCGTCGTGAATGGAAAAGCTGAGATGGAAAATCAAGTGGGATGTAGAGAAAGAGAGGTGAAGCGTTATATGGCAGCAGTTTGGCGATTAAGTATATTGCTCAGGTAGTGATTTATATAGGTCAATGAGTAGAGGACAAGAGTTAATGAATACGATAAAAATAAACAGTATCAGTGGTAATTTGGGGAAGCGGATATTTTTGAACTTCATCTACTTGATGAGTAAGACTATCGGGAATAGCAGCATTCAGAATAGCCAGATGAGAGGCACCTTCTGTTGTTAATCGGTTAATGAGATATTGAGATAAATGTCTGGGCTCTATGGACCATCCTTGGCGCCTGGCTCTATATAACCAATTGGGATTCCTACAATCCATATAAGGAGCTGATAAAATAAGGAGATCATTCTTCCTGGTGTGTGCTCTGATGAGTTGTCCTGCCTGAATGATCTGAGCATCTAAATGATAATAGTGTTCTTTGGCAAATAAGTAGGAACTCATGGAGAAATAGAGAACGAATAGGAACATACCAGCCAGGGATAGGGAAAAATGGAGACGAGAGAGTCGCTGGTACAATGTCCAAAGAGTAAGACTCATTAATCCTGCCAAAGGAAACATAAAAGGGATTTGATAATAATCATGGAAATAGTTGAGGTTAAAAAATAATAAACCATAAAGAGCTGCTCCCCACCACCAAAGCTGAAGAAAAGCGGTCGACTTTTTATTCCATTTCCAGATTAATAGACCTGCCAATAAAAGAATACCCCCTAATATACCAGATAATTGGTCCACAAAACGAGGAAGTAAAATGCTCCAAATGTACAGGTCCAGTCGTTGACTCATTGTCCCAAAATACCAATCGCTCATATGAATAAATTTTTGATATCCTGGAATAAAGAACCAGTCCGGCGCAGCGGAATTCACCTGAAAGACATGATGCCGCCAAAGAAAAAATGCTAGAATGGGAACTAGGAGTAAATAACTATGGGTAAATACGGATTTCCATCGTTTCTCAATGCTGATTTGGTAGGATAAAGGGAAGACAAAACACATGAGATAGGGAGCTTTAATAAGTGCTCCTAAGGTAAACGCTGACACACTTCCTATTAACAAATATATATTAGGCGTTCTCAACCACCTAAGAAATAGATATAACCCCAACATGCCGAAGCTCATAGCACTGAAATCTATATGTACCGCTCTTGAATAATACATTCCCAAAGGCATCCATGCCAGAAGGGTAACGGCTAACAGAGCGATCTTCCTATCGTAAATCCAGACCAGAATTTGGTGAAAAAAGTATAGACTAATCAAAAAAAAGCCGAAGGTTATAACTTTAGCGATGATATGACTGGGACCCCAAAGATGATATCCCACAGCTACTACTGCTTCATAGAAAGGAAATTCTAATATAATATTCGGTGCATTGCCCATCCAGCAAACTCCCGGATGTAATAAATCAATCCCATGTTCATAGAAATACCAAATATACTGGCCGGTATCCGACTGACGCCAGGAATGGGGATCCTCAATCAGCTCATTGAAATGAAAAAATCTTACAGATAGGCCCAGACTTAGCGCGATAAATAAAAAAAATCTGATATAGGAAGAAGGCAAGTTGACCATACAAGTCGATATTGACCCGTAAAGTAACTAAACTTTACTAAATGAAGAATGGTGGAAGAGTATCAGTTTGGAATCAACTGAACAGCGTATTCATCTCCCTCCCAGAGATATTCTACCCATAGTTCATCTTCCTTCAAGCGTTTGATGTCCATAAAAAGCAATCTTACACCAGGAACGGTGAGAACCGAGTCGAAATCCTCATATTCCATTCTTATTGCTTCTTTCACTTTGGCAAATTCCCATGTTCCCTGAATTGAAGTGGAGGCAGTATCCTTACTCATCTTGATATCCCAGGAAAAGTCTCCTCCTTTCGTGAAATTTAGCAGGAAAGTATCCACTTCTGTAATGACATCAGTTCTATTTCTGGAAATAATAAACGGCTGCCAGTTATTTACTACTCTTGAAGTTTTGGAACGAATACTAAACACAGGGCCATCCTCATACTTACGGCAGGAATTCAGCACTAGTCCTAAAAGAAGTACTCCACTGACTAAGACGATATATGAAAAGAATTGAGTAATTTTCATGTCGATATTCTTGGGGCAGGATAACAAACTTTATCCAGTTAAAATTATGTCTTGAATGGGAGAAATTGATGAACAAAATCTGAGTAAAATTTACAAATACTGTGCCTATCAGGACCGATGTACATATGAGGTGATCCAAAAAATGAAGGAACTGGAAGTAGATGTAAGTAAATTCGACATATTCATTCAACACTTGGAAGAAGAGGGGTTTTTGGATGAACAACGCTATATAACTTCCTTTGTCAGAGGAAAATTTTTTCGGAAAAAATGGGGAAAGCGAAAAATTATCTTTGAATTGAAGGCAAAGCAAATTCCCTCCGCTCAGGTGCTTAAGGTGATAGATCAGGAAATTCGAGAAGAAGATTATTTGAATACAATAATTACCTTGGCAGAACATAAATATGTATCATTAACGGATACATCTGAACCCCTCAAGAAACATAAAACCCTTCGATATTTACTCCAAAAAGGGTTTGAGCATGAGCAGATTTATCCTATTGTCATGAAATTATCTGAGGCATGAATAAGTGGTATGTAGGTATATTGGTCCTTCTTTTGATATTGGTCTGCACCTGTAGGTTCCCAGCGGAAGAGGGAGTTGCCACAGAAAAGGAAAAAAGAAATCCTTCCACCTCTCATGAAGTTGCAGGAAAAGAAGCATGCAAATCCTGTCATGCAGACATTTACCAATCGTATCTTCAAAGTGGTATGGGCAAATCGTTTTCACTGCCGACTTCTTCAGATATTATTGAGGATGTTGAAGAGAATTCTATAGTGTACGACCCCTATAAGGATTTTTACTACCACCCTTATTGGGAAAAGGATCGCATGTTTATAAAGGAGTTTCGATTGCAAGGGGAAGATACGATATACCAAAGAGTCGAACAGGTCAATTATATCATTGGTTCAGGAAATCAAACTCGTTCGTATTTATTGAATAGAAATGGGTATGTATATGAATTTCCCATCACCTGGTATGTGGAAAAGCAGTTATGGGATCTCAGTCCGGGCTATGATAAAGGTAATAACAGTCGGTTCAGCAGACCCATTAACGAAGAGTGTCTGAGCTGCCATACAGGCTCATTTCAGAAAATAGCTGGTTCTGTGAATCGATATCGTGAACTTAGTTTGGGGATAGATTGTGAGAATTGTCACGGACCTGGGGCAGCACATGTAGAACGGATGTCCACCGGAAAGGGAGACATAGCATTAAAAGGACATGCCATTATAAACCCTTCGAACTTACCACTCACTGCCCAATTTGATGTCTGCCTTCAATGCCATTTGGAAGGAGTTCAGGTATTTCATCCCCCTTTTAAATCAGCCAGAGATTTTCAGATTGGGATGAAATTAAATGAGGTCATGGAAGTGTATCTACCACAGACTCAAGATATAGAAGAATTTGGAACGGCCTCCCATGCAGAGAGATTGAAGCAGTCCCGTTGTTTCATCGCTTCTGAAGGTACTCTGACGTGTACGACCTGCCACGATCCTCATAAAAGTTCTGCTTCTTTCACACCACTTGATTATTCCCTCCAATGTATGAATTGCCATACTTCAGCAATTATTACTGAGCATAATCCGGTAATAGACTCTTTGCCTACCGACTGTATTTCCTGCCATATGCCTAAAGGAGGAACGAAAGATATTCCTCACGTTCAGTTTCACGACCATAAGATTCGCATTCTTTCCCCAAAGATAAATGATGAACAGGAAAAGTCGCTTGCTGACATCAATGCAGAGAAAGAATATATGCAGTTAATTTGCGCTACTTCCCTTAAGGCTGAGGCTAATAGTAATGGGAAAGCATGGCTGGCTTATTATGAAAGATATGACCGTCAATCTTCCTTCCTGGATTCTGCTCAAAAATACCTCTCTGATTATCCTCAATTAGGGGTAGTAAAAATCGCTTTTTACAGGAAGGAATATGAAAAGGCCTGGAATGTCTTGAGCCAAAGTATCGATACGACAGAGAAGGAGTTGGAAATCATGTTTTTGAAGGGAGAAATATTGGAGCAATTAGGGAAATATCAGGAGGCGGCTGTGATGTTCCAACAGACTTATCGACAATATCCAGAAAATATAGAAGCAGGCAGTAAGTGGGTGGTGAATTATTTACAAGCTAATGTGGGTAATGTGGAAGTATTGCCTGAAGTGAGAGATTTTTTGGATACTTTGTTGGCCAATAAACCGTTCGATCAGCGTTTACTTACAAATAGAGGATTTGTGTCGATGAATATGGGTAGACTGAAAGAGGCAGCAACGTATTTTGATCAGGCGTTGACGTTGGATCCAGATTATCAGCTTGCTAAAGAAAATATGAGTTATGTCGATATGCTGCTGGGACATAAGGACGATCAAAAATGATAAACATCCTTCGGCTCGAAAATAAGTATGGAAGACTCACTGGAAATATTATATCAGGATGAACACTTTGTAGCAATCAACAAGCCTACGGGCATGCTCATCTACAAAAATAAATTCACTCCCCACGAACATAACAATGTACTGAATTTATTACAGCGTCAACTGAGAACGCCAGTTCATACTATTCACAGGTTAGATCGATCGACGTCAGGGGTAATGATATTTGCCTTTACCAAGGAAGCATCCACTAAACTTGGAGAGATGTTTATGGGCAGGACAATAGAAAAGAAATACTTAGCGATTGTTAGAGGACATCCCGATGAGAAAGGGGAGATTAATGAACCTCTTTGGCACAAACAAAAAAATACGTTCCAGCAAGCCATATCCACTTATAGAACCTTGGATATAGCTGAGATCGCTGTTAATATAGAAGCCATAGAGGAAGGAAAGTATGCTTTAGTTGAGGTAAGCCCCGTCACAGGGAGAAGGCATCAAATCAGAAGACATTTAGCAAAAGAAAGAATGCCCATTATTGGAGATAAAAAGTATGGGGATAAGCTGCATAATCAATTATTCGCTGAATCATGGTCCCTGGCTGGAATGATGCTTCATGCATATGAATTAAAGTTTGAGCATCCTTATATAAGAACAGCGATCAGAATGAGAGCAAACATCTCTTCAACCATGTTGGAGGTGTGTAATAAATTCAACTGGAACATTGAATAGACTGGAAAGTGCTCATTAAATATTCAAGGAAAGATTTGATATATGTTAAGATTTACAGGACAGATTCCCCTTCTTCATACCTGCCCGATTTTCCTGTAATTTGAATACGGTAAATCACTTTCCTTTTTTCAGGATTAGCTTTGGATATATCTTTGATTTCTTCGACATCTATTTTCTCACTCGTTCTAACCAAATTACGTAAATTTTTGACGATTAATTCTATCGCCTTTAATGCTTCCATCCCATCCAATTCCTCATATATTCCTTCTACCATCACTGACTTCCAATGTGATATATCGTTAATCTCTGCTACAGAAAGGCAAACTTGCGGATTTTTTCTAAGGACACTTACCTTTTTCCCTTCAGAAGTATAGCTGATGATTTGATTTTTAGCTTCATCGAAATAGAAAGTGACAGGAACCACATAGGGTTTGCTTTCGTCGCTGCAACCTAAGAATCCAATATATTGATTCTTTAGTACTTCATTAATACCTCTTGGAGTTAGTACGCCGTTCATCTGTGTGGTGTTAAAAACGCTTGGATTAATTAGAGAGCCATTTAATATATAAAAAAGTAATCAAAATAAAATGATCTGACGCTCTAATTTAAATAAGCTATTGGGATAAGAAGTGTTTCATTTTTTCGTTGAGAAGATTGGATTTTTGCTAAACTTGGCCTTTAGAATTACAAATATGTTAATAGGATACATTCTGGCTTACCTTCTGATTACTATAGCTATTGGGGTTTATGCCAGTAGATTAGTGCGCAACACCGAAGACTTTATTTTAGCGGGTAGAAGGCTGCCTTTGCATTTAGCTACGGTGACTATTTTTGCTACCTGGTTTGGTTCGGAGACGATTTTAGGCGCTTCATCTACCTTTGTTGAAGGTGGGATGTTAGCTGTCATTGAAGAACCCTTTGGCGCTGCTTTATGCTTAATCCTTGTAGGCCTATTTGTGGCAAGACCCATGTACAGGCTGAAATTATTGACATTTGGGGATTTTTTTCGAAAGATATTTGGACCTAGAGTCGAATTCATCTCAGCCTTAAGCCTCATTATGTCTTATTTTGGATGGACTGCTGCCCAGCTAATTGCTATGGGGATTATTTTTAAGCTTGCAGGGGGAGTAGATCAGCACATAGGTATTATCCTGGCGTCGGTAATTTTGTTGGGATATACCTTGCTGGGAGGAATGTGGGCTATTTCCTTAGCTGACTTTTTGCAAACGATCATCATTGTGGCTGGCCTATTAGTAACTGCCTGGATTGCCATTCCATTAGCAGGAGGCTGGGAAGGTATGACAGATGAACTGCCAAAGGATTTTTTTAGGTTTTATCCTCCATCAGGCTGGACAGAATGGGCAACTTACATAGCAGCTTGGATGACGATAGGTTTGGGATCAATTCCCCAGCAAGATGTTTATCAGCGAGTGATGGCCTCCAGGTCGGAAAATATTGCTGCGAGGGCATCGATTATAGGAGGAATACTGTATCTAACGATAGGAATGATTCCTCTTTTTTTAGGATTAGCTGCTGTTCAGTTAGTAAAACCAGGGGATGACCTCCAATTGTTACTGCCTTATTTGATTCTGGAGAAAATGCCTTTTTTCGTTCAGGTATTTTTTTTGGGAGCCTTAATTTCTGCTGTCTTAAGTACGGCAAGCGGTAGCATTTTGGCATCTTCAGTCATATTAAGTGAAAATATTATAAAACCCCTTTTCCCTTCCATTGGTGCCCAAAAGTTTTTATTAGTAAATCGTGTCGCAGTAGTTTTAATGACAGCAGTAGGTTTAGTGATGGCTCTTGGAAGAAGTAATATTTATGAATTAGTAGGGGAAGCTTCAATTATTAGTCTGGTATCATTATTTGTACCGATGTGCGCTGGTTTATTTACTAAACACCACAGTGAAAAAGGGGCAATATTCTCTATGATTGGAGGGTTGTCAAGCTGGTATATAGCAGAACATTTGCTGGAATTGACATTTCCATCATTATTGATTGGGCTCATGGTAAGTGTTGTAGCTTATGTCCTTGGGACTTTACTGGCGTTTAATTTTTAATCGTTGACCTAATTTGATATTGTTATTAGGCAATCCATTCAATCGCCGGATTTCTTCTACCGGAACATTGTATTTTACATACAATCGATACAATGTTTCACCTTTCTGGACTGTATGCATAAGCCATCCATTCTCCACTTTATTTTCGAGGGGAGGAGTAGGAGTGACGTTGGTTGGAGGAGGAGCAGTATTTACAGGAGGAGCAGGTTCTACTCTTGCAGGAGGACTATAATTGCCGGAATTTGAAGTATTTTCATTACTAGCAAAATCATCCTGGCTGGAAGTAGGAGGTGGAGTGTAGCCAGAGTTATTATCTGTTCCGTTATAATTACTTTCTGCTGTATTATTGCTATTACCACTACTGTAATTGTTATCACCATAATTGTAGTCCTGCCCCGAAGCGTAAGAGGGAGGTGGTTTTTGATAAGGGCTAGCTGGAAGATTTGCAGCAGCATTTGTTAACGTTTCCTTTAAATCAGGAATATCGTATATTCTTCTGATCATCCCTCTGGTATTGACAAAAAATATAGCAGGTAAGGACTTGTAAGGAAAAGCTCGTTTTAGGTATTCTAGGTTATCTGTATTTGAGATGATGAGATGTTCCCACTCCATTTCAGACAATTTTAAGGCACTTTCCCATTTATATCGCTGCTTATCTTCAGAAACGCTGATAAATCTAACAGGAAAATTTTGGAACTGGCTCTTTACATATTTGAGATCAGGGAAGTTTTGAAGAGAGTTTGAGTTCCAACTGGCCCAGAAATGAACCACCCATACTTCCTGGCGATTAGCAGCCTTGAAGTCGAGACACTGCTGGACAAATTCGTTGAAAGTCAAAGAGGTATCTGGACGGTAATATGCACTTTGGGCATTGAGATTACTAACAGAGAATAGGAGGATTATTAAATGTAGGATGATTGAATAATATTTCATGGTGAACACTTTGTTAAAACAAACGAGAAAAAACTTGTGCTTACACATCTTTCATTCTCATAACGCTTAATAAGTTGTAATTCATATTTGTATGTATGACTATTCAAGTAATGCTCTCTCAATTCTGTCTGAGATCAACTTAAAAAGCATGTGAGGTCGTAATTTGCGCCAGGAAAGTTCATCTATCATTGGACTCCAGAAAAAGTACTGCCCAATATTATAATCGATCATTTCTTCAATGATATGCTGCCTCAGTCTAACTGTACAAATCCATCCATCTCCCAGCTCTTCATGTAATGCCTGATAATAATCATCGGATTCTAAATATATATGGAAGACATTTTCACACACCAATATAAATTTATTTATATGATTGTCAATAAGGTATGTTAAGCAATTCTCCGCAAGCAGTTTGAAATCGTTATCAAAAAGATCATTCCATTCTCCAAATAATTCTATTATTGCGTATCCTTTCTCATAATCTGCAAATAAAATTTTAATAAGCAGGCTTTCCGAACCTATTTGATCCCAAAGAGGATGAGCAGGAATATTATTGATAGATCGGTCATAATAGAACAGATTGTGTTCTACCTGATGAAAGGGAGAACGCTCATCCTGTTTATGATTATATATAGCTAGCCAACCATAAAACGGCTCTATATCGCGAAGTTCTTGGTTCATGTTGCAAAGTTAACAAGCTTTCTGAATTCAAAGGAACCCAAAAAGGGATTGATCTTTTATTATTGATCCCTTATAAATTGAATTAAGCTAACAAAAGCTTAAGCCTGACTGTTAAAAAGGGATAAAAAAATACTTAACTTACATTATTCTATTGCTCATTCAAGGCGTAAATTAACTTTAACATTCTGAGCTTAAGTTCGTAGTATATGGTGCTATGGAGATAAAAAAAGTAGTCTGTTACTCGGTCATAATTGGGTGGTTTATTCCTGCATTCACACAATCCAGCGTGAGGGTAGATACCTTTTGGAATGCACCCTCTTTTACACATACATATTTGGAGATAAAAATCCCTGAAGGAGAGATGCACTTATATGCATCTGATGAATGTGGAAAAAACTTAAGCTCTTTAGTATCAAGGGATTCGACTACTAAATTAGTGTTAGATGAGGATGGCGATTCCAAGGGAACGATGAAGAGAAAAATATTGTTGGAGCATCAAAATGAAATGCGTCCCAAGTCTATTTCTCCGCTAATAGGAAGTAACTTAACAGCAAGAATTGCTAATACAGAGGTAACAAATGCGACCACTAAAGCCATTTCGGAATTTAAAATAGATCCAAGTATTTCTACGGATTTACTAGTTGAGCTGGGGGTAGGTGCTTCTCATCTTGATATGTCTAATTTATCCATTAGAAATCTTATTGTACATTCTGCACTTTCTGATGTGAGGGTGAAGTATGGGAAGATGAATAAAATTCCTATGGATAAATTGGAGGTACACGCAGTAAGAGGTGATATCGGATTGAAGAATATAGAACTGGCCAGGGTAGAGTTGGTGGAAGTACAAAATGATATGGGGGAAACAAATATTGTATTGGGCGAACATTTTGATCCCAATGTTCAGACTAATTTAATGGTCAATGCAGGAGTTGGAGATTGTACTTTTTTCATTCACCAATATCATCCGGTAAAAATCCATCTTAGGAGCGGTATTTTCTCTACAGCAGATATTTCCGCACATTTTTTGAAAATCAAAAAAGGGGTATATGTGAATAAAGCTTTCCAGGATAAGCCAGGAAGTGGGACAGTGATCATTTGTAATACTGACTTTGGGAAGGTTTCTGTGATAGATCATAACTAAGAATTGTTGACAAAATATTACACATTCATCTACTATTTTTTATTTTTTACCTGACTCGGCCATTACAGAATCCCCAAACCTGTAATTCAACCTTTTCCCTAAACTTTTTATCATAGTAGTGGTATTGATTCTTAAATAGCGTATGGTTTATTCATATAAAAAGTAGCGCTAAGTAAAAACTCCTATTATATTTACAATAAGTAAGGCTTTTGCCAGGAATGAAATTTGGTAGGTTCATTTTGAAAAGTATTATATTTTCATGCAGGATCACTTAGGTTATAATGAGTTTGGAGAACAGAACGCACGCAAAAGTGCTAAGGAATTTGAGCGCATGTTAAGGCGGCAGGAATACCAATATCTGGATCTCATAAAAGTGGATGAAATATTTAACTACTACCTAAATCTGAATGAACTCGGAAAAGCTCAGCAATTAGTTGAATTTGCTATTCACAGTCATCCTTCCAGCAGTGATCTCTACTATAAATCTTCCAAAATTAAATTTGAGTTTGGAAAATTTGTGAACGCACTTACTCAAATTGAATTAGCCCTTTCCTATAGTCCTGGGCATCCCGAGTATTTAACGTTTAAGGCAGAATTGCTAGCTCAGCTTGATCGATATCCTGAAGCTATTAATATGCTGGGGCAACTGATGAACTACACTGATCATCCCGAAGAAGTATACCTTCAAATGGGAAATATAGCTCAAATTTGCAAACAGGCAGAGGACAGCGAGAGATTCTACAGAAAAGCCTTAGACATATGTCCGGATTTCGAGGAAGCATTATTTGAGTTAGTATTTTTATTAGAGTCCAAAGAGAGAATTGAGGAGGGAGCAAAGCTGTATGAACAGTATCTTGAGAAGTTTCCCTATTCTTCTTTTGTATGGCATAATCTCGGTACCTCCTATCGAAAACTGGGAAATTACGAAAAAGCGCTTGAGGCATTTGATTATGCGGTTATTATTAACGATGAATTCTCCATCGCCTATTTTAATAAAGGGGAACTTCTTATAGACCTGGATCGATATGAAGAAGCTTTGCAGTGTTTCTTAGAAGTTGCTGCCATCCAACCAAAGGATGTTCATACTTTTTACCATATAGCGGAATGCTATGAAAATCTGGAGATGTATAAGTATGCTATCCGTTATTATGCTAAATCCAGTAAACTGGATCCAGAATATGTGGATGCATGGCTTGGATTGGGGTATTGTTTGGAAAAGTTAGAGAAATTCCTGGAGGCGGTTCACTATTATTCAAAAGCATATAAACTCGATAGTGATAATCAGGATATCTGCCTTTCTCTGGCCATTTGTGAATATAAGCTGGAAAATAAATACAGTGCATACCAATATCTTGAACATGCTATTGCTATTGATCCCTCCGAATTAAGTGTTTGGCAGGAATGGGCTCAGTTATTACATATGCAGGGTGAACACAGTAGTGCGATAAGCTACTTAGAGGAAGGGATTAAGATAAATCCTACTATGGCTCAGCTCTACTATCAGTTGGCTGCTTATGCCATAGATGCGGATCATATGGCCAAAGGAGTTTCTCATCTGGAAAATGCACTTATCATGGATTTTGACGCTCATTATGTGCTATTCCACATGGTTCCTCAACTCTCATCGGATAAATTAGTGCTTGCCATTATCAATCAATACCAATAAATCACGTCTAATTGAGTAGTGGATTTCTAATTTTCGGTTTCTGGTATTACTTTGCACCGAAATTTAATGATCTTTTTACATGCTTAATTTTTCAATCTCTCCTTTGCCCAATAGAGCTGATAAGCCACGTACGAATGGTTTAACGATGGTATTAGATAAAGGTCTTAGTGTTCGAGAAGCGGAAGATCTTCTAAGTGTATCAGCAGAATATATAGACATGATCAAACTGGGCTGGGCTACTTCTATCGTTACTCCTCGTCTATCCGAAAAACTTGCTATTTATAGAAACCATAATATCCCTTTCTATCTTGGAGGGACAATGCTGGAATTGTTTTATGTGAGAAATCAATTAGATGAATTTAGAAAGGTACTAGAGAAATATGAAATTAGCTATGTCGAAGTATCGAATGGATCTGTAGATATTCCTATAGATGAGAAATGTTCGATTATTCGAGAGCTATCGAGAAATTACACGGTCCTTTCCGAGGTTGGAAGTAAGATGGGAAGTAAAATTATTGCCCCCTATAAGTGGGTTGAGATGATGGAGCGGGAACTAGAAGCGGGTTCCTGGAAAGTCATTGCAGAAGCGAGAGAAAGTGGTACTGTAGGAATGTTTCGCTCGGATGGAGAAGTTAGAAGTGACCTGATAGAAGAAATTCTTGAGTCGGTGCCAGGAGAAAAGATATTGTGGGAAGCACCTCAAAAAAGTCAGCAAGTCTGGTTTATTAAATTATTGGGATGTAATGTCAATCTCGGTAACATAGCACCTAGCGAAGCTATTCCTTTAGAGACACTTCGTTTAGGATTAAGAGGGGATACCTTTTACACCTTCTTAAACAAAAATAATTCGGCTACAGAGTAAGGCTCAATGCGACGATATCCTCTTGATTATCTCTCGTGAACTCTTTTAAGCTTACCGGTTAATTCCTGGATGATTCCTTTCGTTTCGGGATCATACAACCAGTTGGAATCGAAGTGGGCTATCACTTCTGCATTGGGATTATCACTAAGGATAAGGCTGTGAAATTGGGTGTTTTTATTTTGTTGGAAATGGTGAACATGATTGAGAATGTCTTCATCGAGTTTGTACATGATAAAATCAGAAATGACCAACACATCTGCATCCCTGTAATTTTCCCCTTGCAATTGCCTGAACACTTCATAAAGAGCTAATGAAATGTCAGTTCCTCCGTGGAATGACATCTGAAGAAAAGCAACAATTTCGTCCAGTGATTGACTCAGGTCGAATAAATCGATGGTTTGTATGCCCACAGAAAAATTGATAAGAAAGGCCCTTCGATGATCTTTTGCAGCTAATTTTAAAATGGCAAAACATAGGATTTTGGCAATTTGTTCAGCCCGTCCGGACATAGAGTCACTGGTATCCACTGCTACGATAAATGGCCCCTTAGCCTTTTGGCGAACGTATTGGCGGGTACTGGTATATTCATCTTCACTGGTTACCCATTCCCGGTCTTCGAACTTTAATGTTAATAGGCCTTTATCAGCATATTTTTGATAGAATACGGTTTCAGTATCTCGATCTGAAAGCAATCCAATTTCTGAGCTTAACAAATAATTTAAATCATCGCTTTCTTGTACGCCAATAATTTCCGACCGCTGGGAGCTGTCTTCCAGCCATTGTTTTTTTACTATCACTTCTTCGTATTCCTCTTCTTCTGAGATGATCTCTGCCTCCCTAAGCTTCCCTAACATATCCGCTAATTCCCGAATAGATGCTTCATTTTGAAGCAATTCGCTATACTTATCTAATATGTCAAAATGGGTGTTCTCCCACAATTTGCGAGACATATCCCAATACCTGCCCACATACTCTGCAAAAGGAGAAATCAATTCGTAAATCTTCTTATACTCCTCTACTTTTTTCTCCAGGAAATTCTTATATGAATCCTGTTCTTCTTCGAGTTTCTCCAGTTGATATTTGAGCAATTTAGTTTGTAAAAAGGCATCCCATTGTGCTAATAAATCCTTGAAAACTCTTTCTATTTCCTGCTTTTCATCTTCTGCTAATTCAGAAGCATCTCGAACGCCAATTAGCGAATCAAACTTGTAGTGATAAAAATTGGCGGGTATTTCTTCTGCTTCATACTGCTGCTGTAAGTAGGAGGTGAGATAATGCCATCTGTTGACAAATTGAGTAAAGGGCATCACACTGGCAGCAGATAAGCGCTGAAATCCTTCGTAAAAAGGGTTTTTGGCCTGTATCTTATCATAAGTTCTGCGAATCCATTGAAGGGTATCTACGGCAATCTGCTGTGATAGTTGAGGGCGATCCTTACACATCTTGAGAAGGTCTTCATCTGAAAATACGCGATCGAGGGACTGGCTGAAATAACGATAATATACGTCTTCCAATATAGGGGGTAAAGGTGCTTCTAATCCAAGCTTTCGTTTGAGATATTGGACCAGATACTTTCTCGTTTTCCTATCTAGCAACGTTCCGAATTCAATAAATCTGTCAAACTCTTCCTGTAATTCTTCAGCTTTCATCATTTCTTTTATTGAGAGGGACCTCAGAAATCATATGGTTAAATTAAATGGCTATAGGCATGAACTGCCTTTTCCAGGCGAAGCCTAAGTTGCTCCAATGCCTCTTTTACTTCTTGCCAGTTTGCTTCAACTATTGTGGCAAGTCTTTTTTCTATGAAGAGATTATGTTGTAAATGTGCGAGTTCTTCTGGCGTTTCCTTGTTCAGGCGCTGTTGTTGAGTCTTTAAGTACTGACCAATTTGTTCAGCCTGTTCATTCCAGTGTTTTTCCACCAGTTTGTGTGGTTTCTTCATAATAGTCTCCATTCGCTCAACCTTTGTGGTAGTGAGAGGATACTGAGTTTCCAAGGAATTATAAATGATGTCTATGGAATGAGGTTGGGAACTTCTTTTACTTTTCAGCCGATGCCTGAGGTTGAGGTTTTTGTCATAGATATTAATCACCTGCCAATCCTCAAGTTTGAGATTGTTAAAATCTTCGATTTTTATAAGTTCTCCTTGAAATGGTTTCTCTTCTGCCACAAAGGAATAATATTCTTCCTGGATGGGCTGAAGGCGATCTTCTACCGTACTATATTTAATTCTGGTTTCTTTGTCCACTTCCTGTTCAAAGGCACTGATCTCCTTGCGCAGCATATTGAGATTGATGGAGATAGAATAACCATGTTTTCTAATAGATTCACCGATGACTTCTTGAACTACTTCTAGCTGGTTCGGATGTCCCCATAAACAATGAACAGCCAGAAAGCAATCCATCAAATCTACTTTCGTGCGTCCATTAAGGAAAGCAGAGGTTCGTAATAATCGTACCAATTTTTTCCATCTTCTATCAAACAACTGAAAGTCTGCAATCTCTTTCTGAGGATCTTCGTTGAGTGCTTCAATTTTATACCGAATCACCTGAATCGTATTTAATACTTCCGATGGGAGTTCTACCTGATCGATCTGTTCATCCCATACTAATAACTCTGCTTCATTCATCTTTAGACGTTCAGGAACGGGATCTTCGTACAGATCCCTGGTATCAGTGATCATTTGGATGAAATTCCGGTTCTTTTTAATACCATCCAATGAGTACCTGATGAGCAATCTGTCCCATAGCGGTAAAAAACTTTCTTTACCAGGAGGGAGTTCATTTGAAGCAGTGATAATCCCTCTGATATTTACCTTGGTTTCCTGTTCTCCATTTCTGTAAATCTTTTCATTCAAGATTGTAAGTAAGGAATTTTGTATAGCTGGACCCGACTTCCAAATTTCATCCAAAAAGACAATATTAGCTCCTGGTAAATATTTATCAGTTAAACGCTCATATTTATCTTCCTCTTTAAGCTTCTTTATCGATACAGGGCCAAACACTTCATCTGGCGTACTAAATTTGCTCATAAGGTACTCAAAAGAGGTCCCATCCTTAAAAGCAAACTTCAATCTTCTAGCTATTAGACTCTTACCCACCCCTGGAGGCCCTAGCAAAAATATGCTCTCCCCCGCAATAGTACTTAATAGCGCAAGCCTCATGGGCTCTTCTCTTTCGTACAATCCATCTGTAAGCTTTTCTAATAGCTCAGAAATTCTGTCTCTAACAGATATGTTAACCGAAGAATTTGTCATACTTAATTCGTTCATTGCCATTTCAACTTGTCCTGATCTGTTTTGTTCTGCGAAATAAGGGGGTTCCAATGATGGAACGGCTCCTAATGACAAATGATACATCAGTTAAAACCATTGGTTCGTTTTTATTTCCTGACTAACATGTTCATAATATCTTGAATGATTTAATGTTTTTACTTTGCAGATATAAATAATAGGTATTTGGTGGAAGGTGTCAGGTTCAGGCCTGAAAGATAACCATAAATAGAATTGTAGTTAATCGTAAGTATTGCCGTAGTAAGATGATCTATTGATTTAGATTGCCATTAAAGTGTTGTGGGGTATCAAGTGGTAAATAAAAGTTCAGTTTAACCAAATGCTGCATTTAGGATTATTTCGAATTATGGCGATTTAATATGTCAGTAGCGTATGGAAAGAGAAATCAAGCGATTTAGAGTATTTTTAATCATTGTCCTAACTTTGCTGTTTAATGCTTTTTTCTGGCAGAAAGATACAGGAGTTAATGTCTTGATTTATAGCTCAGTGTTAACGAGTGTTCTTTTTTTACTTAATCCTGAATCAAGAAAATCCGGCAATGTTTGGTTAGCTTTGATAGGAACGCTTCTGAGTGGTATTGCGGTAGCGTATCACAATTCATTATTTTCACTGATCGTACATATTTTATCATTGACCTTATTTGTCGGATTTGTACATCAACCTCGGTTGAGATTGGTATATATGGCCATATTTACTGTTCTTACTTCTTACGTTTACATGGCTATATCTTTAGGAAAAAGTCTGAGGCATGCATTCACTTCAGGCAAATATCGAAAACAATTAGGGCAGGTATTAAGCGCATCCTTGATTCCCATAGTCCTCATTTCTCTCTCCATCCTGATCTTTAAGATCGCTAACCCTCGCTTTGATGCCTTCACCCTTAACATTGTAGGTACAGCAAAGGTATTTATTGAGAGTTGGAACATTTATCAATTGCTTTTTAATGCATTGGTAGCCTTTTTTCTAGTAGGAATAGTATATAAGAAAAAATTGTATAAGATTCTTTTGTATGAGCGAGTTCAGGTAAAACAGACCCATAAAGAAGTTCCTGAATCATTAAAGGAATTTACTCCTGCACAAAAAGCATCTTATGATCGCTGGTTTTATGCAATATTAGCGATAAATATAGTATTATTTGTATATCATGTGATCGAAATAGATTGGTTATGGCTGAGTCCATGGCCTCCGGCAGAGATCACCCTCCAACAATTGGCCATAAAAAGTATGTATTTGCTGGTATTATTTTTCTTCCCTTCTATATTAGCCTTGGGATATTTGTGGAGAAGAAAAGCTTATTTTGTTCACTATTCGGGCAAACTGAGAACCTTATCATTGGTATGGATGAGTCAACAATTTGTCTTGTTACTTTCCATTATGCTGAGAATGGCCTTGTATGTGGCTTATCACGGAATGACTCATGCTCGCATGTTGGTTATTCTGTTACTGGGTATCTGTGTATGTAGTTTGATTATCTTGTTTTCTACCATTTGGGAGAGAAGAGCTACCTTATATTTTTTACAGGTCAACACATGGGTGGCGTATATCATTATTGTAATGGTCAGTTTAGTGAATTGGGATAATGTGATTGCTACTTATAATTTGAGTAGGTCAAATGATTCGAGAATAGATACTAAGGTCTTATTGACTTTATCCGATAAAACACTTCCTATATTGTTAGAATACAGAGATATTTACCCCGTGGAGCCTTTCAGTCTAGGGGCTTATTATGGTAAATTGGCACAGAAAGTAGAAAAATTTCAGGCTTCCTACGAAAATCAGACGTTCCTTTCCTGGAATTGGGCCGATTATAAAACCCATCGTTACTTTGATCGAAAAGGATATAGAAAAGTGGTCAACTTCCTCAAGTTCAGAGAGCGATCAGATGTCCAGATGTTTCAGCAGCGAACAGCCGTAGACAGAAGATAATTTTGCTACGTAAGCCTTAAGCGGCTAGTTTGGGTTGAATTAATTCGATGAAGCGTTGGTGGTCTTCCAAACTTTTAAACGCTTTTTTAGTGATATACAGAAATTGGGAAGCGGAAAGGAAAAGCAGATAATGTTTCGAAGATTCAGAAACATGGATCACTTTTTCCCAAGCATATTTACCTTTACTTCCATCATCTACATGGGCCTGAATTTGCTCTTGATCTATTTCGTAATAACGGGGAAGAAAAAATCCTTTATTTTTCATGAGGTGTACCTGCCGCCAATAAAAGGTGGGGATCAGAAGAAAAAAAGTAAGTATAATTCCATATCCAAAAATGCCCAGATATTTCTGTATTTGATTTGAAGCATAGGAAAGTAGAATCGCATAACTCATGAATCCAATCAGCACTGCCCAAAGCATCCATTGCTTATTTTTATAGTGGCGTGAAAGGGCTAACCTGAATAGGGTAAAGGGACTTAATGCAATCGATCGTGTGATTATAGGCATGAAATTAATTAATTTCACGTGAATAATTTAAGAACGTAAGAAAAAAAGTGTTACTCTTCTCATATAATGATACAGAATGTCAGCTTATGGATCAAATTTTTATTCGAAAATCCGAAGGAGTTCACAATATGTTAATCTTGTTCAGGCATGGGAAGTAGTGGGCTTTGATGGTCCGACAATTTGAATGTTTTCAAATCCGAAACATGAATAATCCTTTAAAAAAAATAAAACTGTATTATCCAGAGGTGAGTATTTGGTTGCAAAATGTCTTAGAAGTGGCAGAAGATAATATAAGGCTGGATAAAAAGAAACACGCAGTTCATCTACTAAATGAGGATTATGAAAAAATATTGACTTTAAAATTTCCCTTACCCTATCCTGCCATTGAAGAGGAGGAGTCGATCACTGCTTATCAGGATCGAATACCAGAAGACATAGTTCCATATGTAATCTTATTAATTCAGGCGGGAGCAAGTGCTATGGGATATTTCGAGAATGGAGAAGTAGTGGCACATAAAGCCGATAAAAAGTATATGATCAGGCAAAAGCGGGGAAAAGCCCAATTGGCCTATTTAAAAACAAGAGGAAAATCGAAAGCAGGTTCGAGAATCAGGTTGGCGAATACAGTTAGATTTATAGAGGAAATAAATGAGCGGATGACAGATTGGGAAGAATTATATGAACCTGAACGCATATTATATAGCTGTTCAGCGACTTTATGGGGAATGCTATTTCAGGCCAAGATTCCACCTCCCTTCGAGAAGAAAGATCCCAGGCTAATCAAAATTCCGGAAGATGTAAACATTCCTACACATGAAGAATTGTTGAAAATTAACGAATTGGTTCAAAGTGGCACTATCCTTATTTGGAAAGAAGCAGCAGAATCCTATATGTTGGGATAGAAATCAAAGAAGTTGACGAATACTATGAACCAATTGATCAATCTCTTCCTCCGTGGTAAAGTAATGGACAGAAGCTCGTACCAGATCGGGCAAATTTCTTCTTGTTGCATCTAAGAGAGTAGAAGAAGGAGCGGTGACAGAAACGTTTATATGCCTCTTGGCCAAATGCTGTTTGATTTCCTGGGCAGTTCTGTTTCGCATGGAAAAAGTAGTAATACCTCCTTTTATTTTACCTGTATCCCAAACGGTGATTCCCTCCACCTCCGATAACTTATTTCTCAGTAAGTGGGCCATTAAGCTAATTTGACCTGAAATGCGATCCATCCCCCATTGCCGGGCATAAGATACTGCAGCACCTAATCCCAATTTAGCAGCGAGATTAGTTTCCCAGTTTTCAAATCTTTTGGCATCCTTTCTGATTACGTAGCTTTCAGGAGTGTGCCAATGAGCCGAGTGCAAGTCAAGAAAGGGGGGGGATAGCTTGGTAATCATTTCTTTGTTAACATATAGAAAACCTGTACCTCTTGGACCCCTCATATATTTCCTGCCAGTAACCGAGAGCATATCACATCCTATGTCCTGAACATTTACAGGAACCTGACCTACAGACTGGCAGGCATCCAATAAAAAGGGAATTTGATAGGCATTAGCAATTGCACCTACCTTTTTTACCGGGTTGACGAGTCCGCTATTGGTGGGAATGTGAACCATAGAGATCAGTTTGACGTGATCATCTATAGCTGCTTCGAGTTTGGCAATATCTACCTGACCCCATTCATCATTGGGGATCATGCGGATCTCAATGCCCCTTTGCTCCTTAAGTTGCAAATACGAAATATAGTTGCTTGCATAGGAAGCTTGAGAGGTAATGACGACAGCCCCTTTGGGTAGATTCAAGCTGTGGAATGCCATTTGCCAGGCGACAGTGGCATTTTCAACGATAGCAATCTCTTCCGGATCAGCGCCTATAAACTGAGCGATCAATTCATAGACGGTAGATAATTGGGCACGGTATTTATCTGCAGTTTCATATCCTCCATAATATAGTTCTGATTCCTGATACTCCTGGATAAGTTGGAAGGTAGGAGTAGCCATGAGAGATGCCCCCGCATGATTAAAATGTATAACGTGCTTTGTCCCTGGGGTTTCTTGCCGAATGGTAGTTATTTCTTCTGGAGTGAAATAGGGGTTCATATATCGAATTAGCTAAGGAGATGAATGCAAAATAATAGAAAAGGTATAAATCATTATCCATTTTCTCCTAATAAAGCTTGATCAATAAAAACAAGACTTGAATTAGTATCCAGGTTGAATATGTGCGTGTGGAAAAGATTCTCCTATATCATAATATTCAATTATACCGATTTGGGCTAGAAAGCTTTTGGGGGATGTGCCACCTAACATTTTAAATTCATGGTTAAAATGGGCTTGATCGTAATAACCAAACTGTTGTGCGATGTGAGTAAGAGAAACCGCTGAGGAATCCTGCATTGTTTTCAAAGCCTGTCCAAAGCGATAAGTGCGCAAAAAATGTTTGGAGGGAAAGCCAAATTGATTATTCATCAGCCGATTAAGGTGTCTTTGACTTATTCCTAATGCCTCAGCTAACTGTTTGATAGAAATTTGGTACTTATATTTTCCGATGATTTCCTGTGCATGGAAATACAGCTCAGAGTCATTATTGTAGGAGCACCTTTGAATTAAAAATTGTTCCAATATCTCAATACAGCTGTTTCGATTCAGGTTTTCTTGGAAACGCTCATATAATTGGGTGAACTCAGCATCTACATGGAGGGAGAGATCTAAAGGTTTATTTGTTGTATGGTTAAGAGGGATATGAAATAATCGATAGAAGACTCCCGGTAGTAATATGCATCTTAGCACAATGACCTCTTGAAACTGAGAATTTTGAATAGGTCCTGTGCAGGGAGAAAGAAATAAGGTCTCGGGCAGTTCATATGTGTTTTTATCAGCGAGGGTTGCCCGAATTTTTTGATTGCGATAAAAACAAAACACAAATCCGGTGGCAAAGCCGGGAAAAATAGTGATCTCTATAGGGTTCAAGGGTTTATGAATGACCAACCATTCATAGTGATGAACTACGTTGCTTAGTTCAGGACAAGGGAGACTCCTTTCCCAGCGAATGCCTGGACCAGATGTGGTCATAATGTGTTGGGTAAAATGCTACCCATTTGTTAGTCATTTTCAAGTTATCAACTTGAAAAAAATTGTAAATAAGGATTAATAATTAGTGGAGAGGGTTTTTGGTTTAGTAAATAAGATTAAGGACGATTGATAAGTAGAGGGTTAACAAAATATGATCACAAATGGCCTCTTAAATTTTGAATTAACTATTATTTTGTCGATTTTACTTACCAATCGATCGGTCAGTATGCCAAAAACGAAAATTACCAAAGAAGAATTATTAGAAAAATGCTGGTACTTCCTACATAGGAATGGCTATTACCACACTTCTCTTCGCGATTTGGCTGAGGAGGTGGGATTAGGTAAAGCTGGATTATTACATCATTTTGGCTCAAAGGAAGGATTAATGCATGCCGTTTTGGAATTTGCCATCGTCAGATATCATGATTATGTATTATCTGTAGCGAAAGAAGACCTTCCATTAGAACAGAGATTGGAGAAGATGTTGAGAAGGCAGAATCGATTGGCAAAAATTGATGGAAGGGGATGCTTTTTTGGAAATTTAATTGCCGAGACCAGCCAGCAGAAAATCTTTAATGAGAATATTACAGAATTTATTAATAGCTGGAGATTGACCCTACATCAGGTGCTGTCGGAAAAACTTCCGGATAAGCAGGCAGAAGAAATGGCATATTTAACCATAGTAGAGCATCAAGGAGCAGTCATTTTATACAAATTATCGGTAGACGAATCTCATTTGGAACAGTTTGTTCATCGAACGTTAAAGCGCTTCCAACAATTAACACATGAAACGAATAATTAGACGTACCCTCACCCGCATAATAGGATTTTGGTACAATATCACAGCTTTATTTGCGCCTAATTGGACAGCGAAACAATTGGTACACGTATTTGCGACCCCTCCCAAACCCAACATCAGACCCAAAGAAAAAGCTTTTTTGGAGAAGGCATTGATAGACAAAAATACCTTAGCTGAAGAGGGAGGAATAGTTTATCATTGGGGAGATCCTACACATCCTTACATATTTATGAGTTATGGTTGGGGCTATAATGCGGGAAGATGGCGTCATTATGTGCCTCATCTTCTGGAGGCAAATTATAGAGTCATAGCCTATGATCCCCCGGGACACGGAAATGCGAAGAAAGGATTATTAACCCTTCCAGCAAATGCCAGTATCATCCAACGAATCTTAGATGTATTTGGCCCTCCTGAGGCTATTTTGGCCCATTCTTTTGGTGGAGGATGTACCATAGAAGCCTTAGCCAGCTTACCTGAATATTATCACCCTAAGAGAATGGTCGTCATGGCTTCTTTTAGTAAAGCCACCTGGATTTTCAGGCATTTCCAATATATGTTGGGATTAACAGAAGTAGCTTATCGATCTATGGTAGCCTATATGGAAGCTAATATTCGAAGAAAATTATATGATTATGATCTTGCTTGGCGAAGTAGGCTACTGAATCGAACGGCTGGATTAATTGTGCATGATCCTGAAGATCATATGACTCATTTTAAAAACGCACTAAGGTACCTTTCCTTTTGGCCAAATTGTTCGCTACTATCTGCTGATCGCGCAGGCCATCATCTTGGGACTCCTGAAACCACCAAACATATTCTTGCCTTTTTAGTGGAAGGCATAATTCCTGAAGAAGCAAGGAGGAAAGAAAAAGAACTTCCGGGAAGCTATGATTTGACTCGTTTCTTTGCGGGATTAGATACGAATTATACTCCTGGTCCAGTTCGGGTTCCTTAACATCGGGAAATGGTGTGCGAAATGGTGATGTTTACATAATTGAGCTTACTTGTACGTTGTCCCAATAAATAAATACTAAGCAAGAGGGAATCTTATATTGATGTTTTTAGTAATGGGGGAGAATAATGGATTAAAATGGTAGTATTTTTAGTATTGTTCAGGTTTACTTAGTAAGTTTAAGGCGGTGATTTACGTTGAATCTATTCGGTACCAATGAGGAAAACTCCACATTTCAAGCTCAAGAGTTGTTTGATATTATTGATTCTTTTATCTATTTCCCTCTCTATCTTTTCCCAAATACCTCCGGATTATTACAAATCTATCGATGGGCAAAGAGGAGATTCCCTTAAGTCAGCCTTAAATGATATTATAGATGGACATATCGAATATTCTTACAATACTGCCTGGGATATATTAAAGGATTTGGACAGGGATCCAGAGAATTCCGCCAATGTCATAGGATTTTTCTCTCGATTTTCGATGGATGCAGATGAAGAATATGATGGAGGAGATGGATGGACTAGAGAACATATTTGGCCCAGATCCAAGGGAGATTTCAGTACCAATAAAGGAGTGGGAACCGACCTGCATAACCTGGTAGTTGCAGATGCATCTACTAATTCCTCCAAGAATAATCGTTCCTTTGACGAAGGAGGGAGCTTATATCTGGATCAGGATGGTAATTATCAGGGATTAACACCTTCAAAAATTGGTTATAACTGGACGTGGGAACCTGGAGACGAGCAAAAAGGAGATGTGGCTCGGATGATGTTTTACATGGCTACCCGATATGAAGGGGAAAATGGAGAGCCTGACCTCGAGTTAACAGACGAAATATTATCCAAAGACGACCGATCCCCTCTTCATGGAAGACTTTCGGTTTTGTTAAATTGGCATGTACAGGATTCAGTGTCTGAGTATGAGAAGGTCCGCCAGGAAGCCATTTATGATTTGCAAGCCAATAGAAATCCATTTATAGATCACCCTGAATATGCTGATATGATCTGGAAAGTGCTGAAAGAGCCTGCGGCCTTTTTATTCTTTTCTGAATATATAGAGGGAAGCTCTTTCAATAAAGCACTTGAAATAGCCAACTTAAGTGGATGGGCTATCGATTTATCCGAATACAGTATAAAGAAAAAAACGAATGGAGCCGCTACCTGGAGTACAGGGTTAGCGCTAGAAGGTATGTTGCCTCATGGTCGAGCTTATGGGATAGTTCATCATTCTGCAGATTCCTCTTTGATTGATTTCGCAGATTTGATTACAAATTCGGCAGTTCTTAATTTTAATGGTAATGATCCTATTGGTCTTTTTCGAAAGGGATCATTGATTGATATAATTGGAAAAGAAGAAACTGGAGGAGCATATTTCGCAAAAGATATTACTTTAACGCGGAAAGTAGCTGCTCCTAATGCGGTGTTTACGATACAGGAGTGGGATAGTCTTGGGAAAAATGCCTTCACTGACTTCGGGTTAATTGGTACGATATTACTGGCAGAGGGTAATCCAGTAAGTAATTTAGAAGATATAACTTCATATCTTAAGCAAGATTATGCCCGCTTGATCACCTTTCCCAATCCTAGTCAGGGGCAGTTGACTATTCTGGCCACAAATATGAGATCTGTGGCCCTATTTGATTTGTTGGGACGAAAAATCCCTTCTGAAATAACCTATCTCAATGAGGAAGTTCATCTAAGGGCACATCACCTGGGAATTGCTATTTTGGAAGTAGAAACTGTTCATGGAAAACTCAAACGGAAGATTATTTTCCAATGATGATAGTCCGTTGGTGTTCATAATTATATAGTAGCTCTTTATTCAATCGTTTCTTGTAATAATACTTTCCACGCCTCATCTAATTCGTTTTTTTCAATCAGCTCCTGAGCAAATAGATGAAGATTTCTTCTATATTCCAGAGTGATTCCTCCTGATTGTTGTTTCAATAATCGGATATGAGAATGATTAGAAAAAGATTGAATTTCTTCCTGGTTTGGGAGTTCGGAAATGGAAGCTAATCTGCCGAGATCATTTCCCGTAAGTACAGAACTGTTTCTGATATGATGGGGGATCTGGTCGACACCTATTCCCAACTTTCTGCCTGGACGTGGAACTTCAATCAATGCTTCTCCTTGTGCTCTGCAGTACCAATTTCCACCCATTCTTCCCATGGCATCCAGCTTAAAGGGATCGATTTTTCCTTGAGGATCAAGTACACTTTTTTTGAGATGTATGACAAACACTTCACAAATCACAAGGCTTCCAGCACCTCCGGATTCTCCCATGGAGACAATTTGATTGACTTTACACTCAAAGCTGACAGGAGATTCGGAAACAAATGGGGGGGTAATTTGCTGGGAAGGTGAAGGAGTGAATCCAGATTTCTCAAATTCATTAATATGTTTAGGGTATTCCGCACTGGAAATAACCATTTGATTGAGCATATGATAGCTAACTATACTGATGGCTACCTCAGGATGGCTCAATACATTGTCCAGGGTATCTTTCGTCGTATTATCCCGAACTCTACGCGATGGGGAAAATACTAATATTGGGGGCCTGGAGCTGAATACGTTGAAGTAGCTAAAAGGACTCAAATTAACATTTTCTTCAGCATCTATCGTGCTGGCAAAGGCAATGGGGCGAGGAGCTACTGCACCGAGAAGAATTCCGTGTAAATCTTTGGTAGATAAGTCTTCTGGTAGGATAGTATTGAACATGGACTATATGTTAAACAAACTGATCGATTTCACTAAGTTCGCTATGGATGATAAGGTTAAATGAACTAATCTATAGCAGGTAAAATAGTTCCGGAGACTTCTCCGAATCCTATCCGAATATCACCTTTTTGAGCGTTACCTCTCATAATGACAGTGTCGTGATCTTCTAAAAATGTCCTGGTAGTGCCCTCCGAAAGGTCGATAGGTTCCTTTCCTGCCCAACTCAATTCAAGCATAGAACCATAAGCATCTTTTGTGGGTCCACTTATTGTCCCGGAAGCCATCATATCTCCCACTCGAATATTACATCCATTTACTGTATGATGAGCAAGTTGCTGCGCCATATTCCAATACACATGTTTTAAATTAGATTTACTAATTACTTGTTCAGCTTTATCTTTAGGCTTTATGGCAACTTCCAATGGAATGTCAAAATGTTTTTTCCCGGAGTATTGTAAATAAGGCAACACTGGAGGATCCTGAATAGGACCTTGGACTCTGAAAGGAGTTAAGGCTGCCATGGGGATAATCCACGGAGAGATAGAAGAAGCAAAGCTTTTTCCCAGGAATGGCCCTAAAGGTACATACTCCCACTTCTGTATATCTCGGGCCGACCAATCATTGAATAGGACGATCCCAAATATATGATCTTCTGCTTCATCAGTAGAGACGGATATAGAAGGTTGAGTTTCTTTACCTATCACAAATGCTACTTCTAACTCAAAATCCAAGCGTCGACTTGGACCAAAAACAGGTGAGCTGGCTCCAGCAGGCATAAGTTGACCTTTCGGTCTGTGGATAGGAGTTCCAGAGACAAACACAGATGAAGCCCTTCCATGATATCCTACTGGTAAGTGCTTCCAGTTAGGCAATAGCGCATTTTCAGGATCTCTAAACATCTTTCCTACGTTTGTAGCGTGATCTATGCTGGAATAGAAATCTGTATAATCTCCAATATTTACTGGGAGATGATGCTGTATTTCTGCCAATGGATATAGAATTTGGCTTATTTGCTCGCGCATATCTCCTTCTTCAGTACATAATAACTCCTGAATGCGTGACCGCAAACTATCCCAGGCTGTTTTGCCCAGAGAAATAAATGGATTGAGATCAGCTTGAAGAAATACATTGTGATGGAAGGGGAGGGATGTCAAAAATCCCATTTCTCCCAATTGATATAGATCTAATACTGCGGCTCCTATGGGTATACCTGCTCTTGGAATTAAGCGAGGCATAGAGAAAACACCTAATGGAAGATTGTGAATGGTAAAATCAGCTTCATCTGGAATTGGAATCCAGGGATTGTTAAGTTGCTGAGACATAGCGAATAAATGCTTATTTGTCGTTATGATTACTGGAAAAATTATAAAATATGATGTCCAGGATTCTCAGTAAATGAGTGTAATCCTCATCTGTTAGTCCATTCCATCCGTTTTCCCGCATTTCTTTTACCACCGGCCAAACCTCATTAATTTTTTCTTTCCCTTCTTTGGTCAACTGAATATTAAATCTTCTTCTATCTGATGGATCCACGACTCGTTTGATCAAATTTTTCCTGCTTAATAAATCGATGATCCTGGTTACCGTTGGAGCATCCTTATAGGTTTTGTCAGCTATTTCTAATTGATTGATCCCATCCGTCTCACGCAACACATCTAACACTACCCATTGATCTACGGTAATTCCGCACTCCATCGAGTTAAATTTTCGCTGGAGATGTTGCTTGATCCTTTTTGCGGTTCTTTCAATGTAAAAGCCATATTGTTGCAATTTCAAACCCATCAGCTATTTCCTTTCATGTTTGCCAAATTCGTGCAAAACTAACTAAAAGGTTCCTAAAACCACTAATCTATTGAAACTAAAGTCTATCAAAAAATGAATAAAAGTTGGCAAATGGTAAATATTAACGGAATCCTAAAAAATTACTTAAAAATTTATAGGAACTACGTAAATTATAGTTCCTATACGATCGCCATATTTTTTCAGAAAGAGGAATCTGTTAAAGGGTTCCTCTTAATTCTTGCTCGCGTTCAATCGCTTCGAATAATGCTTTGAAGTTTCCTTTCCCAAAGGACTTTGCCCCTTTACGTTGAATAATTTCAAAGAATACCGTAGGTCGCGGTACGATAGGTTTAGTGAAAATCTGCAATAAGTAACCTTCATCATCTCTGTCTACCAATATTCCCAAACGCTTTAAAGGTTCCAGATCTTCATCAATCTGACCGACTCTATCCAATAAGTCATCGTAATATGTAGTGGGAACATGAAGAAATTCAATCCCTCTTTTCTGCATAGCGGTTACTGTTTCAATAACGTTATCTGTTGCTACAGCTATATGTTGTACACCGGCTCCTCCATAAAAATCGAGGTACTCTTCTATCTGGGATTTTTTTCTTCCCTCTGCCGGTTCGTTAATAGGAAATTTAATTCTCCCATTTCCATTACTCATCACCTTACTCATCAGTGCAGTGTAATCCGTAGAGATATCTTTATCATCGAAGGAAACCAACTGAGTGAAACCCATAACGTGCTGATAGAAAGAAACCCATTTATTCATTTCGTTCCATCCTACATTACCCACCATATGATCTATATATTTTAGTCCAATAGGCTCTGGTCTGTATGTCGGCTTCCAAGCGTCAAATCCAGGCAGAAAAATACCGTGATAATTCTTTCTTTCTACAAATACATGAACTGTTTCTCCATAGGTGTGAATACCCGACATGACAATTTCTCCCTTTCCATCCCTTTTTACCATTGGCTCAAAATATGGTTTGGCTCCTCTTTCAACTGTTTTTTGGAAAGAAGCTGCTGCATCTTCTACCCATAAAGCAATCACTTTAACTCCATCTCCGTGTTGGTCGATATGTTTACCGATGTCCGTATTACTTTTAAGGGGAGTGGTCAGTACGAGTCTGATTTTACCCTGTTCCAATACGTAAGATTCCTTTTCCTTTTCTCCTGTGGATAATCCTGAGTAGGCGAGGGGTTGAAAGCCAAAAGCTGTTTGGTAGAAATGAGCAGATTGTTTGGCATTACCTACATACATTTCTATATAATCCGTTCCCATAATAGGAAGGAAGTCTTCGGTGTATTGCTTTGTTTCTGGTGCTGAGAAATTAGTTTGAGAACTCATGTATGTAATGATTTTGTTAGTTGATAGATAATTATGTCAATATGAATAAAGTAGTAGTTAGTGGGTAGGACTAGAGGCTTCGTGTTCGTGTTCCAGCCACGAGCGAAAGTATTTCCCATCATCAATACCTACCGCTGCTTCAGTTAACATAAAAGGCCTGAAAGGATCTACCATTACAGCCAACTCGTCTGTAGAAGTTTTTCCGATACTCCTTTCCATTGCTCCTGGATGAGGACCGTGAGGAATTCCACCTGGATGTAGCGTCATTATTCCCGGACCAATGTCATTTCTGCTCATAAAATCTCCATCAACATAGTATAGGACTTCATCAGAGTCGATATTACTGTGATTGTAAGGAGCTGGAATAGCTTGTGGATGGTAATCGTAAAGTCTGGGGCAGAAAGAGCACACGACGAAATTTTTGGCTTCGAACGTTTGATGAACTGGTGGTGGTTGGTGGATTCTTCCCGTAATGGGCTCAAAGTTGTGAATAGAAAAGCCATAAGGGAAGTTATATCCGTCCCATCCTACGACGTCAAAAGGATGATGGGCATATACATATGGATAAAGATAGCCTTGCTTCTTGATATAAATAGTAAAATCCCCTTCTTCATCTCTTGGATTTAATTCTGCGGGCAATTTAAAATCCCTTTCACAAAATGGAGCATGCTCCAGCATTTGACCAAAATGGTTCCTGTATCGTTTAGGAGTGTAGATAGGACTAAAAGATTCAATAAAGAGAAGGCGATTATCTTCAGTATCGAAGGTTATCTGATATATCATTCCTCTGGGAATAATAAGATAATCTCCATATTCAAAAGGGATATCCCCTAGAAGAGAGTGAAGAATGCCGGATCCTCTGTGAACAAAAATTAGCTCATCCGCTTCAGCATTTTTATAAAAATAGTCCTTCATGGAAGAGGTCGGAGCTGCTACACCGAGATGCAAATCATTATTGAGCATGAGGACTTTACGGCTCTCTAAAAAGTCTTCACTCGAAGGTATGTCAAATCCCTTAAACTTTCTGGCGGTCATATTTTGTGGGACAGCTACCTTTGGAGATACAGGTATCGGATCCAGGACAGCTTTAACCCTAGTAGGCCTTCTAAGGTGATACAAGAGAGAGGACATACCACTAAATCCTTCTGTACCAAACAGTTGTTCGTAGTAAAACCCTCCATCGGGACGGCGAAAAATCGTATGTCTTTTATTCGGGACTTTGCCTAGTCTGTGGTATAGGGGCATAGTAATCTATTTTAGTTGTTATACTAATAGTTCGTAATATAACATTTATGGGTTTCACTTTCTAATCTATTTCACATATTTTTATAGGGTATTGTGTGAAGAGTTTGTTAGCAGGGTAAAGTCACCATATCGATTGTATAAATACATGTTGCGAATTATTTGTTGGGTTGGACTGAGTGTGTTTATTCAGATGATGTTCGGTCCTGATAGGGTAGTAGCTCAACTTCCGCCTAATCAGCCGGAGCAGGATTGTATTAATGCTATTCCCATTTGCCTGGATACCATTATTCAGAATGATTCTTATGTGGGAGAAGGGCTGAATCCTGAAGAAATTAATAGTGCTGTATCCTGTTTGGCAACGGGGGAAGAGAATGATGTATGGTATATTTTTACGGTCCAACAGGCTGGTCTGCTTGCCTTTACGCTTACGCCTAATGATCTAAATGACGATTATGATTACGCGGTGTACAATTTGACAAATGCTTCATGTTCCGACATAAGGGAAACCCCCGAATTAGAGGTAAGTTGTAATTTTGCAGAGATTCCCGGACCTACGGGACCTAATGGAAGTGGAGCGCCTAATAGTGGAGATCCATTTCCTGTAATAGAAGGAGAAACCTATGTGATCAATATCAGTAATTTTGATGAGACGAATAGTGGTTACATGTTGGACTTCAGTGCTTCTACTGCTGTCATTTTTGATGATAAGCCCGCGGAAATTGTGGAGATGAGTTCCAATTGCGCAACGGCTAACAGTACAGATAGCATAAGGGTTCGTTTTAGCGAAAACATTCAATGCAATGAGTTAGCTGGAGTTTTCACTCTTACAGGTCCTGAGGGAGAGGTGCCTATTTCTTCTGTGAATATTCCAGCATGTAATGAAGGTGCAGGATTTACCCGAGAAGTAATACTTACCATCGAAGGAGTTCTAATGGATTCCTCGGAGTACAGCTTATCTGTTTCGGGAAACGCCATTGTGGATAATTGTGGTAATATTTCTTCGGGGATAAGCTTTTCTGATTTTCTTAATGTTGAATCCAATAGGATTTTAGGGCTCGATACTGTATGCGAAGGAGACACGGTTTCTTTTGATGTGCGTTGCTTGTTGACTGATTCGGGAACTACCTTTGCAACCAGAGTTCTCATTCGGGGAGAGGATAGTGTAGTAAGTGCAAGTATCTCTAATGGATTATTAATTCCTATATCCAGAGGAATATTTGGTGTAAGAGCGGTAATGAGTGGTACCTACACTTTTTTAAAACTTGATGATGTAACAGGTACAGATGAGGCGTTAGATAGTGTTTTATTCGAGGTCACAGTATTATCTGGTCCTAAACTCGATCTTATTCCTGAGGTTACTATCTGCGGTGATGGACCAGGGGTTATCATTGAAGCAAATGTTTCTTCAGACAATAATGCTCCACTACCTTTTACCTATCAGTGGTTACCGGAAGAAGGAGTGAGTGATCCTAATGTAGCAAACCCTTTTGTTCGTCCTGATACCTCTATCACTTATAGAGTTGTAGCTACTGCATTTAATGGATGTAAGAATGGATTTCAGGATGATGGTGAAAATGAAGTGCTGGTTCGGGTTCAGTCATTACCTACAGTACAAGCACCTGCAGATACAGCGATATGTCAGGAAGATACGATTCAATTAATGACGAGTTCTGGCGTAGTAGAAGGAATCAGTTATGCCTGGACACCTTTAAATACTGGATTTATAGATGATTCTTCTTCAGCTAATCCTTTCGTAAGCCCTGAGTTTACGACTACTTATTTTGTTAGCGGTACAGCTAATGGTTGTCAAGGACCGGCAGATTCGATAACCGTAATTGTAAATATTACCCCAACGATTTCAGCAGGAGAAGATAGAAGGATATGTCTTGGAGATAGTGTGGAGCTACAAGGAATTGCTTTTGAGAATGAAAATAATGTTGGGGTATCATTTGAATGGTTTCCCTCATCAGGCTTGGCTGATTCTTCAGACCCTGAAACTTCTGCTTCTCCTGATACTACCAGGGAATACCAATTAATCGCTACTACGCAGGCAGGTTGCGAATCAGACACAGCATCTGTAATGGTTGAAATTGCCTCTACTCCTATTGCAAATATACTAACTCAAGATACAACTCTATGTACTGGAGATACTATTGCTCTTAGGGGAGCAGCCTTTTTTTCTACTACACCTCCGGCGGAACCATTAACATTTAACTGGGAACCTAATGGACAGCTTATTGATGTCAGTACAGATTCTATCGTACGAATTTCTCCTGGGATGTCTGTGGACTACATATTAACTACTAGCATAGGGGGAAGTTGTCCTACTGCAGATACTGTGAGTATTAATGTAGTCCCTGGTATTAATGCCTCAGTTATAGCAGATACTAACGCTATCTGTGCTGGAGACAGTTTGAGTCTGCAGGTAAATGCAAATGCTGAGGATCTAATTTATCGGTGGTTTCCAGGTGATGTGTTAAATAATGCAGAAATTGTTAATCCTATCGCCTTTCCCGATTCTACTACGACTTTTGTGGTAGCGGTCACAGATGGAGTGTGTGTGGATACAGCTGAGACGAGAATTGAGGCTTTTCCTACTCCGGGATCTTTTTACTTATCAAGTAGACCTACAGGATGCGTGGGATTAGAAGTAACCTTCGAAGCCGAAGAATCTTTACCTGCATCCTTTGTGTGGGATTTTGGGGATGGAAGTCCTGTAAGTAACCATCCTTTACCTACTCATGTATATGATAGCATAGGTATTTTTCCTGTAACATTAACTGCCACAGGGGTAAGAGGATGTAGTAGTACGAGTACCATTATTTCTGTGATTACGAGCGATACTGCTTTTGCTGATGCAATTTCTGATCCTTTGCCTGATTCAGATCTTTTTTTGCCTTTAGCAGAGGTAAAATTTAATGATAGGTCGAGAAATGGAATCTCATACGTATGGGACTTTGGTGATGGTTCATCTTCTACAGAGCCTAGTCCTATGCATACTTTTATTACTGAAGGAACAGTTAATGTATTATTAGCCGTTACTGATGAAAATGATTGTGTAGATAGTTTGATACTTGGACCATTTAATATTTTTGAACCAACTTTGTTTATTCCCAATGTATTTTCTCCTAATCAGGATGACATCAATGATACATACATGATCCAATATGAGGGATCAGAACAGTTTCGAATGGAGATTTTAGACCGTTGGGGTAAGCGATTTTTTGAATCTGATAATTCAATGCTTGGCTGGGATGGTACCACTACAGAAGGAGAAGAAGCATCTGAAGGAGTATATTTTTATCGGTTAAAGATAGGAGTAAAAGAATATAGAGGAAATCTGACCCTATTGCGATAATTTAATAACCCTACGAAGGGTTAAATGAATTAAGACCACTTTCATCAACAGCGGTTTTAGTCAGAAGTTGGCTACATGGAACAAATATAAAAAAGAGAAGCAGCTGAATGCTGCCTCCCAGTGAGCTGCTAGAGGAGAAAAAAAAGCGTATTACTAACTGATAGATACAGGAACTGGTAATCATTTTTTATGCAGCTGCCAATTCATGGACAGCGCGTATTTCCAATGGACTGTGATTATTTGAATGCAATAATTTTTCAATTAGCGATAAGTTGGTATGAGGATTTATCCAAAGTGCCTCACTTCTTTTTGATAATATTAGTGGCATTTGAAGATTTAAATGTCTCATGTCTGCAGTGGAAGGTTTTGTTAAAATAGTAAATGAATATTGAAGTGTTCCATCACCAGCCTTCCACATATCGTACAAACCTGCAAAACAGAAAGTATGCAGATTATCTTGAGCTATCTTATGAATCTGAGTATTGGAACCCTCCATTTTTTCAATATAATAACCATCGGCAGGAATAAGACATCTTTGTCTTCTAGCAGGAATTTGTAATTGTGTTTGGCCTAATACATGTTGTATAGGAGTGGTGTAAAGTGGGTTTTCAGAGTTAGAAACCTTATGCCATGCGGGAATTAATCCCCATCTGAAAAATCTCAATCGAACCTGGCTGTATTCCTGAACCAGGACAGGTGAAAATTGGTCATGATAAAATTTTCCCCCTTCCAATAATCTGAGGCTAGGCAACATAGTGTTGGACTCACTGTTTGGTTGGTAAGAGGTATTAAAACTGTATGATGCTAACATTATTGGTAATATTTTCTGTTTGTTGAAGTAAAGATAGATAAAAATTTAGATATAGCAAATAAATTTAGTAAAAATGATAGTTTAATTAGTTTTTCTTTTTCCAGGCAACCTTATGCCTATAATTTTAGTTAGAAGATCATTAGGAAATCATTAGGATTCTCAGTCCTTTAATATTGCACAATGTTAGAAATTTCCCAATGAGATAATATATCTTATATGGGAAATTGTATTTTTATTTTAATATAAATATCTCACTTACAGCATGTTAAGAGTAAAGTTATTGGTTTGGAAAACTATCCTTAAAGCATAGTTAACATTGGCGCTCTACCTTTACCAACAAGTAAATAATTTTTAAAAGCGTTAATACGCCTTTAACCAAACCAAACTTTAACTTACTTATGAAGAATTTTTATTTTTCAGTATTTATTTCATTTCTGCTATGTTCACCAACATTTTTCCTTACTGGTAATGCTCAAGGGCTTACTACTGGTAACTTCAGTGGTATAGTGTTGAATGAACAAGGTGAAGCTGTGGAAGGAGCTACTGTCATTGCAGTTCATGTGCCTTCTGGCACCAGGTATGGTGCTATAACCAGGACAGGTGGGAATTACGTTATTGCCAATGCCCGCGTTGGAGGACCTTATGAACTTACTACCAATTTTGTAGGATCTGATCCCATAAAGCGCTCTGATATTTATTTGACTTTAGGACAGACCTTGAGGGTAGACTTTCAACTGGCAGAAGATTATTCCCTAGATGAAGTAGAAATTACCTCATCTGCTATAGACGTGTTTGATGGCAACCGGACTGGACTAGAAACAGTTATTAATGAGCGGACAATTAATTCTCTACCTACGGTTACCAGATCTATCGCTGACTTTGTTCGCGTAAATCCTTTAGTAGATATTAATGAAGGAACTGACGGATTTTCATTCAGTATAGGTGGGCAGAATAATCGCTTTAATGCAATTTACATTGATGGTTCCATCAATAATGATGCTTTCGGTCTTGCTGGTTCTGGAACAGATGGTGGACAGACGGGAGCTGGTCCTATCAGTTTAGATGCAATCGAACAATTTCAGGTATCTGTAGCTCCTTTTGACGTGCGCTTAAGTGGATTTGCTGGTGGTGCAGTAAATATTGTTACAAGAAGTGGATCTAACGATATAGATGCTTCTGCTTATTACTTGCTAAGGAATGAAAATTTGGCAGGTAGGTTTCCAGGAGCTAATACTGATGGAAGTAGATTAAATGATTTTAGTGCAGAAACTTATGGATTCAGAGTGGGGGGGACCTATTGTTAAAGATAAGCTATTCTTTTTTGTAAATGCAGAGTTTCGTCGAGATGAAATTCCAGAACCTTTCCTCTTTGGACCAAATTTCGAAAACTATGATGGAGATGCGACCCCGGCTGATATTGATGCACTCCGCAATAAGTTAAGCGAGTTTGGCTATGATCCTGGAACATTTACGGATAATACCACGACCTTAGATCAAAACTTTTTCATCGCAAAATTAGACTGGAACATAGCTCCTAAACATAAACTATCTATCAGACATCTATTTAATGATGTAGAAAATCTGGAGGCTAGAAATTCTGATAGAAATGATATTAACTTTGAAAATGGATCGGAGTTTTTTCCCAGTACTACCAACAATACGACCTTAGAAGTAAACAGTACCTTTGGATCGAATATGTCGAATAAATTTAGAGTAGGGCTAAAATTTGTTCGCGACGATAGGGATGTGTCTGTTCAGGACTTTCCATGGGTGTTAATAAATGATGGAGAAGGGGAGATCGAATTTGGTGGAGAACGTTTTTCTTCTGCTAACCGTTTGGATCAGGATGTTATTACCATTGCCAACGACTTCCAAATATTTTTAGGGAATCACAACCTGACTATTGGTACGCAAAATGAGTTCTTCAGCGTAGGAAACTTGTTTATCAGGGAAAACTTTGGAGCCTATCGCTATGACAGTTTATCTCAATTCTTAAATGACTTACCTGCTTCTCAATTTGATAGAAGTTTTTCACAAGTAGATAATATAACAGGAGACGAATCTCAGGCGATTGCCTCTTTCAATGGATTCCAATTAGGATTCTACATTCAGGATGAGTATCAAGCTACTCCAAACTTAAAATTGACTGCTGGACTTCGCTTTGATATTCCTGTATTCAATGATGATGTTCCTGTAAATGAGCCATTTAATACAGAAACAGTTGCTGCCATAGAAGCTGCATACGGTTCAGGTATTCTCCAAGGGGCAAGAACGGGTCAATTTATTGGACCGGAATTATTATTCTCTCCTAGAATCGGATTTAATTGGGATGTAACAGGTCGCAAAACAACTCAATTGCGTGGGGGAGCAGGTATTTTTAACAGCCGCCAGCCACTTGTATGGTTTGGGGGAGCATATAATAACTATGGATTTAATATTTCAGGAACCCGGCTTCGTGGAGATGATGCACCAGTATTTAATCCTGACGTAAATAATCAGCCTCCTGGACCTGTCGATTTAAACAATCCTACTCCTGGTGGACAGATTGATTTATTTGCAGATGATTTCAAATTGCCACAAGTATTTAAAGCTGATATCGCGGTAGACCAGAAATTACCTTGGGGATTAGTAGGAACTGTAGAATTCCTTTTTACAAAAACAATCAATAATGTTTTCTACCAATCACTAAACTTGAGACCTTCTACAGAAACATTGACTGGTACTGGGGATGATCGACCTATTTTTAACGTATTTGATGCCATCGATCCTACTTATACTGGTATCTTTTTAGCATCTAATACAAGCAAGGGTTATGGATACAATGTCGTGGCATCAATTAATAAGAATTTCGATCGAGGATTCTTAGGAACTCTTTCATATAGCTATGGAGATGCTTTCTCTTTAAATGATGGAACCAGTTCGCAGAATAACTCTCAGTGGAGAAATTATCAGAATGTAGCTGGCCGTAACTTTGAAAGAGATGCCGAGCGTTCTGTATTCTCAGCAGGTCATAGGGTATTTACTTCATTAACTTATAGATATGAGTATGGAAACTTTGGTGCTTCAGCGCTTACACTAACTTATAATGGGCAGTCTGGAGACCCGTTTACTTATACAATCAATGATAATGGATTTGGTGGAATGGTGAATGATGGTGCTTTCAATGATGAAAACCAGTTTTACATTCCTAGAGATAGAAGTGATATCATTTTAATAGATGACAATGGATTGACGGCTGACCAGCAGTATAACCTCCTAAATCAATTTATTGAATTAGATGATGATTTAAGTGAAAACAGGGGAGATTATGCATCTCTAAACTCTGGACGTGCGCCATTTAATAATATCCTGGATCTTAGATTTGTTCAGGAATTTTTCTTACAAATGGCCAATGGAAAGAGAAATACTCTTGAGTTCAGTTTGAACATCTTCAACTTCACTAACTTATTAAACGACGACTGGGGAAGAATTTATAGTGCTGGATTTAATAATTTTAATGTATTGAACTTTGAAGGATTTGAAGAGGGTACAAATAACCCAACATATACTATTACGAATGGTGTAACCGATCGTGTAGAAGAAGGTATTGAACCATTTTCTGAATTCTTTATTGATACTGGGAGAATTCGCTCAGCTCGTTGGCAAATGCAGATTGGTGTGAGATATACTTTTAACTAGCTACGGCTTATTGGCACAAATAAACATATACCATAACAACAAGAGGCTTCCCTGCGATAAAGGGGGCCTCTTTTCATTTGCTATGTTTCATTCCATCATTATCCAATAATTTGTACGTCAAGGGAGATATATGTCAAATTGAAAAAGAGCATTCAATCAGACGATATGTTTACTTTGAAACAGCTTCTTTTACTTGTAGCCTTTCGCTGATCTGATCCATGACCACCCCTGCATGCTCGATAGAATTTTCAATAAACCATTTACTGGTTCGCATCCCACCACATACAGTACCTGCCATATATACATTTTTCATATTTGTTTCGAAGGTATTGCTGTCGAGAATGGGCAACATAGAATCATCTTCACATACTTCTATACCAATGTGTGCGAGCCATTGAAAATTTGGATGATATCCTGTCATCGCCAACACGAAATCATTTTCAATAGTAACCACTCCTTCTGGAGTTTGGATATCCACCTCGGTCGGTCTGATTTCTTTTAGATTGCTATTAAAGTAAGCCTGAATAGAACCCTCTTTGATACGGTTTTCAATGTCTGGTTTGATCCAGTATTTTACTCTGGGACTGATTTCTCCTTTTCTCACCACCATACTGACCTCCGCTCCTTTTCTCCAGGTTTCTAAGGCAGCATCTACAGCAGAGTTAGCTGCTCCTACCACTAATACTTTTTGTTCGATGTATGGATGTGGATCATCATAATAGTGCTTTACTTTTGGAAGCTCTTCTCCTGACACATTCATAAGGTTAGGTTGGTCATAAAATCCTACAGCTACCACGATGGAATGCGCAGTGTAGGTTCCTTTGTCAGATTGTACTAAATAATAACCGTTTTTTGAGTAGATATGCTGGACAGTTTCATAAGTTTGAACAGCTAATTGCCAGTTTTCTTTTACCCTCCTGTAGTATTCTAGCGCTTCTAACCTATTGGGTTTAGGCAAATGCGAAACGAAAGGTACACCCCCAATCTCAATTTTCTTGGAAGTTGAAAAAAAAGTCATATTGGTTGGGTAGTGATAAATGGAATTAACCAGACATCCCTTTTCAATAATGAGATAGCTTAATTCCCTTTTAGTCGCTTCTATACCACAAGCTAACCCTATGGGTCCGGCTCCTATAATTAAGACATCGTATTGAAAATCCATACAGATTGTATTAGGTTGGTTTAGTACAATATATAATAATTGAGTCTGGGAGAAAATGTTAGAAGAGAAGAAGCTTTTCGATACTCAATTATTTTTTTGGGTAAATATAGGAAAGTAAAAAAATATTAGAGAGTTAGTTCTTTGATATAAAGAGGAATAATAAAATACGGCTAAAAGTCGGTACAGAGAAAATAATAATTTAGAATAAATCTAAATGAAAAATATGAAGAATAATGTATGCATAATGTTTTGTGTAATGCTGCTACAATATTATTTTGCAGATCCAAAACTAGTTTTTGTAATATTAGTTTGTATAGAAGATACTGAAACTACTAACAATAAAAGAAGTTTTTAAATATATGGTTTCTCAAAGTTCAATAATGAAACTTTTCATAACCAGTCTGTTAGCTTTATTAGTGACTGTCTCGCTATATGCTCAGGAAGCTTCAGTTCCCGAAGAAAGTGAAGCTGCTACCGAGGAAAGTGGAGGAAGCCTTGATCTTGCATCTGGAGAAAAGTTGTATAAGCAGTTGTGTAGTTCCTGCCATCGTGTTAAGGGAAAATTAGTTGGTCCTCAATTATCAGGAGTAACTGAAAAATACGCAAGCGATAAAGAATGGTTATATAGTTGGGTGAAAAATTCCCAGGCCATGATAAATGCTGGCGATCCTAAAGCTGTCGCTTTGTGGGAACAATATAACAAGCAAGTGATGTCTTCATTTACCCAACTGGAAAATGAAGACATTGATAATATTCTGGCTTATGTGGACAATGAAGCATCAGGCGGAGATACAGAAGGTCAGGAAACAGCGCAGGTTGCAGGAGGTGCAGCAGGCGGAGTAGATATTTATCAAGATCCTTCTTTTTACTATGCTTTACTAGCTCTTGTAGGCGTTTTACTTCTCATCTCTTTGCTTTTGGTGATTATCACTGCTACTCTGGTAACCTCTATCAGGGCAAAAGATCAAGCTGAACCATTTTCTTTCTCCGACGTGATGGCTCGTACGCGGAGTATGTTGCAAAATAAATTTGTCCTGACTGCTATTACTACCATAGTGCTAGTTGCAGGTACGGCTAAAGTAATCTCTGAGTCGAGAACTATTGGTTTACATCAAGGATATATGCCTGAGCAACCAATAAAGTTCAGCCATAAAATACATGCAGGTCAGTATCAGATCGATTGTAAATATTGTCATACAGGAACAATAAAAAGTAAGAGTGCCTGGATTCCTGGGGCTGGGCTATGTATGAATTGTCACAAATACATACAGGAAGGGCCTAATTACGGAACAGAAGAAATTGCTAAAATTTATAAGGCCACAGGATGGGATCCTGAACTTGCAGAATATGCGAATGAGCCTGAACCAGTAGAATGGGTTAGGATTCATAATCTTCCCGATCATGCCTATTTCAATCATGCGCAGCATGTGGTTGTAGGAGGGCTTGAGTGTCAGCAGTGTCATGGTCCCGTAGAGGAGATGGAAGTCGTGTATCAATATTCTAACCTTGGAATGGGCTGGTGTATTCAGTGCCATAGACAAGAAAAAGTAAAAGTATTAGGAAAAGAGACAGATATGACGGTTGCAGACATGGGAGGGTTGAATTGTGCTCGTTGTCATTATTAACATAATTACTTTAATTAAGTGTAATAGAAAAAACATCACGGTTGCATTTATGAATAAGCCAAAATATTGGAAAGATATAGAAGAGCTAGAGCAAACGGAAGCATATTTAAAAGAGGCCAATCAGGAGTTTCCCACAGACATTCCATTTGAAACAGCGCTGGCAAAAGGTGCGGATGCAGCGCCAGAACTTCAAGCTAACAGAAGAGATTTCTTAAAATTATTGGGATTTGGTATGACAGCTGCAACGCTATCTGCTTGCGTAGAATCTCCCACTAAGAAGTCAATCCCTTTAACAAACAGACCCGATTACATGATTCCTACGGTAGCAAATTATTATGCTTCTACCACGGATACAGGGATTCCCGTAATTGTAAAGAGTAGGGAAGGAAGGCCTATCAAGCTTGAAGGGAATCCAGATTCTTTTATATCTAAAGGGGGCTTAGACGCGATTGGGCATGGGACTTTACTGGGATTATATGACTTAGATAGATTGAAAAGTCCTAAGAAAGGGAAAAATTTTGCAGAATGGGATATAGTAGATGATGGGATAAAGACTAAATTAGAAGAAATTACCGCAGCAGGAGGAAAAGTAAGGGTATTATCTCGCACGGTTCTGAGTCCTTCTACTTTGGAAATTATTAATGAATTTCTCAATGGGTTTGATGACGGTAAACACATCGTATATGATCCCGTTTCGGTTTCTGCACTTTTAGATGCACACCAAGTTAATTTTGATCAAAGAGCCATTCCTGCCATTCATCTGGAAAAAGCCAAAGTGATAGCCAGTTTTGGATGTGATTTTCTTGGAACCTGGTTGTCTCCAGTAGAGTTTGCATGGAAATATGTACAGAATAGAGAGCCTAAGAATAAATGGATGTCTCGCCATTACCAGTTCGAATCTGCTATGAGTGTGACAGGAGGAAAAGCAGATCTTCGCTATCCCATTAAACCATCTCAACAAGGGGTTGCGATTCTAAATTTATTTAATAAGGTTGCTTCTTTGCTCGGTCGTCCTACTCTACCGAATGTTCCTCAGTATAATGTAGCTGGAAATGGGCTTGATAGCCTTGCAAATGAACTTGTTGAGAACAAAGGCGAGTCTATCATCCTTTGCGGAATCAATGATCCACATTTGCAGGAAGTGGTACTTCAACTAAATAGCATGTTGGAGAATTATGGGAATACGCTGGACATAGCTAATCCTGCATACTATAAGTCAGGAAGTGATGAAGACCTTGCAGAATTGGTGAGAGAGATGGAAAGTGGAGAGGTTGCAGCCTTATTTTTATATGATGCTAATCCAGTTTATGATACTCCTTATGGAGAAATTTTTGAGAGGGCACTACCTTCCATGGAATTGGCTGTTTCTTTTGCATACAAGGAGGATGAAACTACAGAGTATTGTGGATTTGTTTGTCCAGATCATCATTATTTGGAAGCATGGGGAGATGCACGACAAACGGCAAGACATTATAGCATCATTCAGCCTACCATAAAAAATATATTTAATACACGTCAGGTACAAGATTCTTTTCTAAGCTGGAGTGGAAATGATATTTCATATCATAACTACCTGAAAAATTATTGTGAGAATAATTTTTATGTATCCTCTGATACTTATGCGAATTTTCAGGGATTCTGGGATGAATTATTAAGAAAAGGGGTATTAGAATCAGAGATCGATTCTGATTTATCCATTGAAGTATCGGCAGAGAGTGATGTCCGCTTAGCAGAAGCAGCACAGTCTCTTACTCAGTCATTTAGTAATTCTAGCGGGGAAGTTATAGAAGTCGTATTTGTTGAAGCGGTAGGTATTCGAGATGGAAAATATGCGAATAACCCTTGGCTGCAGGAACTGCCTGACCCCATCACAAGATCTACATGGGATGCTTATGTGATGGTTCCCGTTTCATTTGCTAAAGAAAGAAATATTTCTCAGGGAGATATTTTAAGAATAAATCTTTCAGGTGATCAGACCCTGGAACTACCTGCTGTAATACAACCCGGCCAGGCCCTTGGGACTTTAGGAGTTCCTGTAGGTTATGGACGATCTGCTGGAGGTAGAGTAACAGATGAGGTAAGCGGGCCTAACGTATTCCCGATGCTACCGGTGAAAGAAGGGCTTATTGATTACTATCTAGCCTCTGATAGCGTAGATAAAACCGGAAGGAATCAAGAGTTAGCCTTGGTACAGACTTTTAATTTACTCTATGATCCGGTCATGGGAGAGAAATTCGGAAATGACTACGATCGTTCCGAGGCTATTGTAAGAGAAACGGTATTTCCTTTCTATAAAAATCCTGACCAACCCGAGAATCCTTATTACGAAAAACTTGGTGAATGGGAAGAAAAGCGGAAGCATCTGGTTTCTCTTTGGGAATCTCATTTTGAAGATCCTGAGACTAGCAGGTTGATTCGTTGGGCAATGGTAGTGGATCTTAATAAATGTACTGGTTGTGGTGCTTGTGTTGTGGCGTGTCAAACAGAAAATAATGTACCAGTAGTAGGTAGAGATGAGGTTAGAACCAGAAGGGAAATGCATTGGATGAGAATCGATCGCTATTACAGTGGTGATCCTGACAATCCGGATGTTGTGTTTCAGCCAATGATGTGTCAGCATTGTGATAATGCTCCATGTGAGACAGTTTGCCCCGTATTGGCAACTATCCATAGCAATGAAGGCTTGAATCAAATGACATATAACAGATGTGTTGGAACCAGATATTGTGCAAATAATTGCCCATATAAGGTGAGAAGGTTCAACTGGTTTAGTTATTACAATGATGTTCAATTCACTCAGGTGAATCCTGCTCAGTCTGACTTGGGTAGATTAGTGTTAAATCCTGATGTTACTGTACGTTATAGAGGGGTAATGGAGAAGTGTTCTTTCTGCGTACAGCGATTACAGGAACAAAAGTTGAAAGCTAAGATTGCAGCAAATAGTTCATTTGCTAAGCCTGAGGACTCCCGTAATTTTACCGCTTGTCAAAGTTCTTGTCCTACAGGTGCCATTGTGTTTGGTGATCTGAATGACAGGAATAGCGAGGTATCTAAATTGTATTATGATCAAAGAGGATACCACGTAATAGAGGAAGTGAAAACATTACCTTCTGTGAAGTATATGACCTTAGTACGAAATCGTACTAAAGAAGAATATGACTTGAAGGAAGAAGAACAGCGAAATGAGCAATCTTATACTTCTTAAAGATTGAGATAGGTTCGATATATTATACTTTTTAAATGTTGATAAACAGCAGTAATCGAATAATAAATTTTGTATGAGTCATCATGAATCGCCCATTCGCCAGAAATGGGTAACTAATACAGAAACTTATACCCAAATCACAGAGGACATAACGCGCCCCATAGAATCAAAGCCCAATATTTTATGGCTGATCGTTACAGGGTTCTCAGGTTTGGTCATGCTCATGGGCTTTGGAATGATTGGTTGGACGATATGGAAGGGAATTGGTGTATGGGGATTAAATAAGACGGTAGGTTGGGCCTTCGATATTACAAACTTCGTATTTTGGGTAGGGATTGGTCATGCCGGAACATTGATCTCTGCTGTTTTGATGCTATTCCGCCAAAAATGGCGTAATTCAATTAACCGTTCCTCGGAGGCAATGACAATTTTTGCTGTAATATGTGCGGGGCTATTTCCGGTTATCCACATGGGCCGACCTTGGTTGGCATTATGGTTCTTTCCTGTACCAAATACGAGAGGATCTCTATGGGTTAATTTTAACTCTCCTCTTTTATGGGATGTATTTGCGATCTCTACTTACCTCACTGTTTCCTTGGTATTCTGGTATTTGGGAATGATTCCTGATTTAGCAACTATAAGAGATCGATTAGCCAGAAAAGGAAGAAAAATTGGTGCATGGATTTATGGACTGTTGGCTTTTGGTTGGGAAGGTTCATCCCGAAATTGGTCTAGGTATGAGGTCGTATCCTGGATTTTAGCAGGTCTTGCAACTCCTCTTGTACTTTCAGTACATACCATCGTGAGTTTTGACTTTGCTACCTCAGTTATACCGGGTTGGCATACCACTATTTTTCCTCCCTACTTCGTTGCTGGAGCAATCTTTTCAGGATTTGGAATGGTGCAAACACTTCTGATCATCATGAGAAAGGTATATAAACTAGAAAATTATATCACCTTGGATCACATGGAGTCGATTGCCAAAATTGTAGTAGCGACCGGATCCATTGTCGGGCTTGCTTACATGACAGAATTCTTTATTGCATGGTATTCTGGGTCGATTTGGGAAAGATATATTTTTGTCAACCGTGCCTTCGGTCCATACTGGTGGGCATATTGGATCATGTTTACGTGTAATGTAATAACACCGCAAGTATTCTGGTTTAGAAAGGTTAGAAGGAGTATGGTCGCAACATTCATTCTTTCCATATTCGTGAATATTGGGATGTGGTTTGAACGATTCGTGATCATCGTTTCCTCGCTACACAGAGATTATCTAGCATCAAGTTGGGCCATGTATACACCTACTATGGTAGAGTTCGGTATTCTCATTGGAAGCTTTGGATTGTTTTTCTTCCTATTCTTCCTATTCGCTAAATTCTTACCAGTAATAAACATGTTTGAGGTGAAAACCTTATTGACCCATCCAAAGAAACCAGAGCATTTAGAATCGTCTTCTGTTTCATCTTACGAACTTCAACAAGATTAAATATACATGAGCCAGCAGTTTTTATTAGGAAAATATTGGAATCAGGATCACGTTCTCGAAGCTCTTACCAAGTTTAAAGAACACCATGTTCCAGTGTATGATGTGTATGCTCCTTTTCCTATCCATGGAATTGAGCCTTATCTTAACATAAAGAGAACTCGATTAACTATCGCCTCATTTGTATATGGCCTGATAGGAGGTAGTTTGGCGTTCCTTTGTATGAGTTTGATTTTTGGAGATTTTTGGCCAATGGATGTTGGGGGAAAGCCATATGTTCCCATTCCAAGTTTTGCTCCTATAACATTTGAAATGACTGTATTTTTCGCAGCGCATGGAATATTTTTCACGTTCCTTGTGGTAGGGCAGTATTGGCCTGGAAAAAAAGCGATTCTTATGGATGATAGGCAGACAGATGATGTGTTTGTGATAGCGATCAATAAGGAAAAGGTATCTGATTTAGATAGTATAGCTCAAGTATTTGAAGAAACAGGTGCATTTGAGATTTCAGAAAAAGATGTTTAATAAAATGAATAAATTCCATAGAATAAACTTTGTCATAGGCTTATTTCTATTGAGTGTTGGGTTCAATGGATGTTATTATGGCTATAATGATAAGTCTGAACGAAATAAAGTATTCGCACCCAACATGTATGAGTCTTTGCCGCTTGAACCATATTCTCAAACGGTAGAAGATAATGGAGGAACCGAAACAGCCAAGAATGATATTTTTGATAATGGACTCTCCATGCAAGATGCTCCGGAAGGTACTGTTCCCAGAACTTATGAAGCTTGGTATAAAAGCGAAGAATACGTTCCCTTTCACTATCCCAATACACCAGAAGCTTATGATAGTGCAGGAATTCATTTTAATGATAGCCCATTAGACAACTCATTGAGGAATGACGATCCTTATAACTGTACTGAATTAACCTTCGAGAAGGGTAAAACTCATTATGAAAGATTTTGTATTATGTGTCATGGCCCTAATGGGATGGGACAAGGGAATCTGGTTACTTCTGGTGTTTTTGCCGGAGTTCCTGCCTATAATGACGATGCACATAAAAATTTACCTCCAGGAAAAATGTTCTTCTCCATTACTTATGGAAAAGGTGTAATGGGAGGATATGCTTATCAACTAACTCCCAAAGAGCGTTGGGAGGTTATTTGTTATATACAGGAGTTTCAAAAAGTAGGTAATTCAGGAGCACAGGCAAATATTAATTCGTCATCAACCTCTACTCAGGATAAATTGATATCTAAGGCTAATACCTCTACAGAAAAAGATCAAGTTACTTCATCAACTTCTGAGAAGGCGGTTGCGTCTAGCCGATAAGAAATAATGTTCACTTAAAAAATTTACGAAATTGGCAGATACACATCATTTTAGTAAAGAAGAGCTTATTGAAAGGTTTAATATTCCTCCTCGATTAAGGAATCTTTCATATGGGCTAATTGGGATTGGAATACTCTTGATCATTATTGGGGGATTCCTTTCTAAAAGTACTTACGGACATGAAGATTCCAGCCATGGTGATCACGGGATCATTCAAGAAGAAACTTATGTTGTTCCTGTAGCAGATATTCCTCAGCAAGATGAACATGGTGAGGATGGACATGAAGAAGGGGAAAGTCATACTGAGGATTCCCATTCGTCTGATGCAGGTCATGGAGAGAGTGGACACGGACATGAAACAGCAGGAGAGAGTCATGGAGACCATGGACATCACGCTCCGACCCGTACTACCCGAATTTTATCAGGATATCTTCTCAATCTTATCTACTTTATGACTTTAGCCATGGGAGCTCTATTCTTCCTGACTGTTCATAGAGTAGGTAATTCAGGTTGGCATACGGCTATTAAAAGAATACCTGAGGCAATGTTTTCCTGGGTTCCTTTTGGAGCGATAGGATTTCTGATAATGTTGGCTTTTATGAATCAGGTCTATGAATGGCTGATCATTGAACCCGGAGTAGATGAGTTAATTGATAAAAAGCGTGCATATTTAAATTGGCCTTTCTTTTCAATTAGAACAGTATTATTCTTTGGGATCTGGTCATTCGTTGCCTGGAGAATCAGAAAGTTATCTCTTGAGGAAGATAGTAATGGAGGTTTGACTTACTTTAATAAGGCATTAGGTATTTCAGCAGCTTTCGTCGTTATTTTTGCGATTACATACTCTCTTTTTGCAATAGATTGGATTAAATCCTTAGAACCACACTGGTTCAGTACCATTTTTGGGGTATATGTCTTTGCAGGATCTATGGCCTCAGCAATGGCTACCATGGCATTGATTGCAAATTATCTCAAAGGGCAAGGATATATGAAGTATGTCAATGCTTCTCACCTACAAGACATAAATACTTATACTTTGGGATTCTCAATATTTTGGGCTTATATCTGGTTATCTCAATTCTTATTAATATGGTATTCTAACATACCAGAGGAAGGAATTTATTTTGTCAAGCGCTACATCACCGATAGTCCTGAATACTTAGGGTACAGTTTCAATTTTTATGTGAATCTGATTCTGTGTTTCATCATACCATTCTTTGGATTGATCATGAGAGACGCCAGAAGAAATCCCAAAGTATTTGTACCTGTTTCTATACTATTGTTGATTGGGCACTGGAATGATTTATTTCAAATGATTATGCCGGGAACTATGTTTCAGTTTGGGCAGGTTGGATTTATCGAGATTGGCTTTTTTGCACTCTTTGCAGGTTTATTCCTACTTGTAGTGTTCAACTCGCTTTCAAAAGCTAATCTTGTACCTATTAATCATCCCTATCTTGATGAAAGTCTTCATCATACTACAGGCCCAGTGTAGGTTAAGTATTACATTTGAAACCATAACAAATTAAGAATAGTATATATCTGATTTTTCATTTATTTTTGCTCAACAATAGTTAAGAAGAATCGTTATATTTATAATGTTTCAGTAACTTTTGAAAGTTCGATAGATTATAATATATTTACCAGATATGGATCCACAAGTGTTAATTACACTAGCCCAAGCGCTGTTAGGTTTAATTTTCATACTAGTATGTGTGAATATGTATTTGGTTTTCAAGTTGAAGGAAATAGATCCTTTCGCTAACTGGAATCCAAATAGTATTAATCCTACTCTTTTTATGATATTTTGTATTGGAGGATTGATAGCAGCATTTATTTCTTCCGCTGCCTGGTCAGACCTCTATATATTGGTATTCAATCCTGCATCTGAACACGGCGTTGAAATTGACAGAATGTTTTGGAATACGATGTATGTAACCATTTTTGTAGTTGTGGTTACTAATGTATTATTATTTTACTATTCGTGGAGATATCGTGCCAAGCCTGGAAGGAAAGCACTATTTTATCCTCATAACAATAAGCTGGAAATGATTTGGACTGTAATTCCAGCTATTGTACTTACACTTCTTGTATTTGATGGAGTCATTACCTGGCATGCTACCATGAGGGAAGCCCCGGAAGATGCTATCCAGTTTGAGGTTAACGGTAAGCAATTTGCTTGGACTGTCAGATATCCAGGTGCTGATAACGAATTCGGATACGCAAGTACACAATACATTAATGATGCTTCTGGAAATGAAATTGGATTCAATTTTGAAGATAAACGCGGTCATGATGATATAATTACCAGAGAAATTCATCTTCCTGTCGGCGTACCTGTTAAAATGAATATTAGATCCAGGGATGTGTTGCACAGTGCTACTCTGCCTCATTTTAGAGTGAAAATGGATGCAGTTCCTGGAATGCCTACAAGTTTTTGGTTTACTCCAATAAAAACTACTGCTGAAATGCGCGAAGATAGACAAGATCCAGATTTCAACTATGAAATGTCTTGTCAACAAATTTGTGGTGCTGCCCACTGGAACATGAGAGTTGAAGTAGTCGTGGAATCAATGGCAAAATATCAAGAATGGTTAAATCAACAGAAACCATTCTACGCTACTTGGCGCGAAGCTAATCCTGATGAAGCGGCGGCTATCTCAGCTAGAATTGAAGAAAACGATAAGAAATTAGCAGAAAAAAATGAATTAGTTGCTGAAAGAAACAACTAATAGGGAAAACTATATCTATATAACCAAGTTGAACTAATACAATTTATATCCAACTAAGAACTAACTAAACAATTATAAAGATGGCAGAAGGAACTTTACAGCCCCATGAACTGGAGCAAGGCAATTTCCCCGATCTGGCTCATGATCATGACCACGATGGTGGAAATGGTCATCATGATCATCACGATCACCATCATCACGAAGAGACTTTTGTCTCTAAATATATCTTTAGTACTGACCATAAGATGATATCCAAGCAATTTCTGATTACGGGTATTATTATGGCAATACTTGGGATAGGGATGTCTACACTCTTCAGATTACAACTAGCTTTTCCTGACACAAGCTTTGCCATCTTGGAAACGCTGTTAGGTAAGTGGGCACCTGATGGAAAACTAGACCCTGGATTTTACCTTGCATTAGTTACCATGCATGGAACGTTTATGGTGTTTTTCGTATTGACAGCAGGGCTGAGTGGTACATTTAGTAACCTGTTGATTCCATTGCAGATAGGCGCAAGAGATATGGCTTCGGGATTTATGAACATGCTATCCTACTGGTTCTTTTTTGCATCCTCAGTTGTCATGGTTGTCTCGCTATTTGTTTATAGTGGTCCTGCCTCTGGTGGTTGGACAATTTATCCTCCGCTGAGTGCCTTACCGCAAGCTATTCCAGGTTCTGGCTTAGGAATGTCTCTTTGGTTAATAGCCATGGCATTATTCATTGTATCCTCTCTATTAGGATCAATCAACTATATTACTACTGTACTAAACCTTCGTACGGAAGGTATGTCAATGGACAGATTGCCACTAACCATCTGGGCTTTCTTTTTAACTGCCATCATTGCAGTATTATCTTTCCCAGTATTATTTTCTGCTAGTTTGTTGTTGATGTTTGATAGACTTTTGGGAACAAGCTTTTATTTATCAGATATATATATTGGTGGAGAGCTACTTCATTACAAAGGTGGGAGTCCTGTACTATTCCAGCATTTATTCTGGTTTTTAGGTCATCCGGAGGTGTATATTGTACTACTTCCTGCATTAGGGATGACTTCGGAAATTGTATCTGTTCATGCAAGGAAACCAATTTTTGGATATAAGGCTATGGTAGCCTCTATGCTAGGTATAGCCATTCTCTCATTCATTGTATGGGCACATCACATGTTCGTTAGTGGTATGAACCCATTCCTTGGAACAGTCTTCATGCTATTTACACTGGTTATTGCTGTACCTTCTGCGATAAAAGCATTTAATTATATAACCACTCTGTGGAAAGGAAACATTCAGTTTACTCCCCCGATGTTATTTGCTATTGCATTGGTATCCTTTTTCATTACGGGAGGGATAACAGGAATCTTCTTAGGAAATTCCGCTTTGGATATTCCGCTACACGATACATACTTTGTAACTGCTCACTTCCACCTTGTTATGGGTAGTGCTTCTGCACTAGGATTTTTTGCAGGTGTTTATCAATGGTTCCCACGAATGTTTGGTGGTAGAATGATGAATGCAAGATTAGGGTATATCCACTTCTGGTTTACTTTTATTTCATTATACTTTGTTTTCTTTCCAATGCATTATATGGGAATGGGTGGTGTACCAAGACACTATTACAGTTTCACAGCATTTGAATTTACCAGTGGATTTGCAGATCTACAATCGTTCATAACCATTTCAGCTATCCTGGGATTTGTTGGTCAGTTATTTTTCTTATACAACTTCTTTTATAGCATTTTCTTTGGTAAAGTAGGTTCTATGAATCCATGGAATGCAAATACCTTAGAATGGACTGCTCCACAAAATGCTGGACATGGAAACTGGCCCGGAGAAATTCCGAAGGTTCATCGTTGGCCTTATGACTACAGTGTACCAGGAGCTAAAGAAGATTTCATTCCACAGCATTTTTCAGATGAGGAAGTTGAATGGGAAGAAGGTTTCAGGCCTCCTTCTCATGAGCCTGAAAAAATTCAACCTCGAGTAGATATTGAAATACAAAAACAGGAAAAAGATATAGAATAGGTGAAAGAATTTCATCAAACAACAGCACCCACCGTTTCTCGTTTTCGCTTAAGTGCTCTGATAACGGTATGTGCTGTTGTTTTTTTAATATGGGTTGGGGCAATGGTGCGGATGACTGGTTCTGGTATGGGATGTCCAGATTGGCCCAAGTGTTTTGGAATGTGGATCCCTCCTACAGATGTAAGTCAATTGCCAGAAAATTATCAAGAAATTTATAAGGACAGAGGTTACTCCGACACCTCCTTTAATGTCTACCATACCTGGATAGAATACATCAATCGGTTGATAGGTGCACTGATTGGTCTATTGGCATTGATTACCCTAGTTTTAAGTTTTCCACTTAGGAAAACATCTTACAAATATGCGTTCATTTTATCCTTTGCAGGATTTATTATGATTCTCGTTCAAGGAGGCATCGGAGCGTATGTGGTGAGAACGAATTTGCATACAGGGATGATTTCAGTTCACATGGTCATTGCCATGCTGATTCTGGGAATTTTTATTTCAGCATTTCTGGTAGGTAACCGATGGGGAATATTGCAACGATTGCCATTTATTCCAGAAAATAGTGCGTGGGTCTGGGCTTCGGGAATTATTTTCCTTTTGATGTTGGTCATCCAAATTATCCTGGGAACCCAGGTAAGAGAGCAAATAGATATTATTTCGAAATCCTTCTTAGGAGAGCAAAGAGAACTTTGGATATCCCAGCTTGAAGGAGTTTATTACATTCATAAATACTTTTATTATTTAATAGTGTTGGCGCTTTCAGGCTGGACTTATCTGTTAAAAGAATGGCTAAGGGATAAACTTGTGAAAGGATTACTGCTTGCATTATGGACTTGTTTAGGAGGGGAAATTATTCTGGGAATTACTATGCATCATTTTCATATTCCTGAATGGGCACAGCCTATGCACTTATTATTGGCTACCTTAATGTTTGGTACAGGTTATGCGTTACTTGGAGTTATATACTTTTGGCGAAAAAAAGTACAGGCATAGTTCATAAAGATATTAATGTTTGATTATTGGTAATAAATAATTGATTTTAAACGAAAAATGATTGTTAGAGACGCTGTAACATATAAAATATCACATGCTACCAAAGTAAAAGCCTTCATTGATCTATTGAAGTTAAGGCTTACTTCACTTGTAAGCGTTTCCGCTTCATTTGGATATGCTATGGCAGCTGGAGCAGATATAAGTTTGGTTCATTTAATTCTGTTGAGCCTTGGAGGAATTATGGTTACAGGATCATCAAATGTTTTGAACCAAATATTTGAAAGAGAGTACGATTCCATGATGAAACGTACTTCAGGTCGTCCTTTACCCCTAGGATTGTTATCTGTTAATGAAGCGCTTATATATGCTATTTTGTTAATGATTGGAGGAATAGGTATCCTTGGATATTTTTTTAACCTCCCAACAGCTCTCTTGGGCATCATAGCATTACTATCGTATGCGTTTGTATATACTCCAATGAAGCGAATATCTCCTTTCTCCGTTTTTGTCGGAGCTATTCCAGGAGCCTTACCTCCCTTAATTGGATGGGTTGCATACACCGGTCATATCGGTTTAGAAGGATGGATATTATTTATGATACAGTTTTTCTGGCAGTTTCCTCATTTTTGGGCAATAGCGTGGCAATTGGATGAGGATTACAAGAAGGCTGGATTTAAGATGTTACCTACTTCGGATGGAAAAAGTCAAAGTTGTGCAAATCTCATCTTTATCTACACTATCTGCTTAATCCCTATGGCTTGGTTTCCATTTCAGGCTGAAATGATTGGCGAATTAAGTGCAACACTTTTAGTTGTTGCTGGTTTACTTTTTGCTATCCCGGCATGGCAATTGCGCAAAACTCTTGACATAAGAGCTGCAAGAGGATTAATGTTTGCTTCATTTATATACCTTCCTGTTATTCAGGCGGTAATGCTTTGGGCTTAAGCTAATTATTATTCTAACATACACAAGACCTTTAGTATACTACATATAATAGAGTGAAAAGCTATGGCTACATTTAACATACATATGGAAAAAAAAAGATATATCGTTCATCCCTACCGATTCAATCTTTGGATTTTTATCCTATCCTTAGTGATGATTTTTGGGGGATTGACGAGTGCCTACATTGTCGGGCTTGGGGCTGTAGATAATGTTGACAGAACTTTAATAGATTTGATCAATATTAATTCTAATCCTGTCGCTGAAACCTTTTTTTATAACTTGATGGTAGTAATATTTAGTAGTGTTACTATGCAGTTTGCCTATTGGACAGCTAGGAGGGGAGAAAATAAAAAAGCAATTATAGGGTTATTATTGACATTTATTTTGGGGGTAGCTTTTTTATTAGGTCAGTTAAGAGCTTGGGAATTGTTAAATGATTCAGGATTACCCCTTGTTGATGCGACTCGTGTAGATAATTCAGCCTCTTATATTATTGTTATTGCAGCTTTACACGGTTTACATATTGTCGCAGCATTGATTGCTGTAGGAGTGGTGATCTTCCGAATGAGTTTAGATAAAACTGGTAAGCATTCAGATGGGCATGTGTTATCTTTTGAGCTTACCGGTACATTTTGGCATTTTTTAGGATTACTATGGATTTATCTTTACATCGTTTTCTTATATACGCAGCTTACATATATTTAAAATCCTGGTAGTTTTTTAGGTTTTCACTTGTCGAGATACAGATTTGTATTAAATTTGCTTCATATATTTTAATAATTTATGGCAGACGTTACAGTAGACAAGCGTGCATTAGTCGAAGGAGAACGACCGATTTTCCAGGCCAGTTATGGAAAATTAATGATGTGGTTTTTCTTGGTTTCTGACGCATTTACCTTTTCCGCATTACTAATTGCTTATGGTGCTTTGAGAGTTCGGTCGATTTCAGAGGTTGGAGCACAAGCTTGGGCAAATCCCGAAGCAGTTTTTACCCACGTACCTATTTTACATGAATTATTTCACATAGAATTGCCTCTCGTCTTTGTAGGTATCATGACCTTTATACTCATCTTAAGTAGTGTAACTATGGTTCTTGCCGTAGAAGCAGGCCATAGAAGATCAAAAAAAGAGGTGGCAAAATGGACCTTTTTAACTATCATAGGTGGAACAGCATTTTTGCTTTGTCAGGCATATGAGTGGTATCATTTTATTCACGGATTCGAAGACAAAGCAGTAGAACTGCCTGTGGATGAGTTTGCCTTCCTTTATTCAGATGAAGAAGCGGCGGCAGCAGCAGCTTCACATGATGATGATCATCACGGCCATGGATTAAGGGCTTTTTATGTATATGGAAATGATGGTGAGCTTATAGGTTTTAGAACAAATGATGGCCAATTTATACAACAGACTGAGTATGTCGAAAAAATAAAGGAATTAGGGGAAATTAAGAACGCAGAAAATGAGTACGTCTATCGAACTCATGGAGGAGCTAATTTAAGAGCAAATGAATATGGCCCTCCAGCTTTCGCAGATCTATTCTTCTTTGTTACTGGATTTCACGGAACTCACGTTTTTAGCGGGGTAGTTTTATTAGTGGTTCTGTTAATAAATGTGAATAAGGGCGTGTATGAAAGAAGAGGGCATTATGAGATGGTAGAAAAAATCGGTTTATATTGGCACTTTGTGGATCTTGTTTGGGTATTTGTATTTACCTTCTTTTATCTGGTATAACTTCTTATTTATTTTAGACACCTACTAAATCTTAATCATATGGCTGCAGAAGGAGCTGAAGCAAGATCAGAAATTATTAGAACAGCCTGGATATTGGCTGGTCTTACGGCTTTTGAATTCTTAATTGCTTTTACCTGGGAAGGTATTTCTGAGGCGATAGGGGTGGATATTGAGACAGGAAGGCTCATGAAGAACCTACTCTTTATCATATTAACGCTGTTTAAAGCTTTCTACATTGTGGCTTATTTCATGCACCTCAAGCACGAAGTGAGAAGATTAATTATTACTATTTTAATACCGTTTACATTTGTAGTTTGGCTTATTATCGGAATGATGGTTGAAGGTTCCAGTTGGGGAAAACAAACCTCCTCTTTGGATAGTTCTAAAGAGAAGATAAAGGTACTAACTGTCGTACCTTAATATTTTTTCATATTATAGAATGGCATGAAAAATTATGCACCTGTTGTTCTAATAATTATTCTCGTACTTCCCTTACTAGCTTTTCTGTTTTTTCGATTCTTTTCTACTCAGGTATATAGATCCATACCTTATGTTTTTGATGTAGTTGAGGGAGATACTGTTCATTATAAAGTCCCAACTTTTTCGTTAACTGATATTTCCGGAAGACAAATTTCCCACAAAGATGTAGAAGATAATATTACCATCATCAGCTTCTTCGATCGAAAGTATGGATTAGGAACCAAAGTGCTGAATGGAAATTTAAAAAGAGTCTACAGAAATGTTGAAGAAACAGATTTTATTAAGCTACTATCTGTTTCCCTGGACACTTCTGAACTTAGCTCTTATGTAGATTCTATGGATGTTTCTTCTAACACCTGGTTATTTCTCCAAGGAGATACTTCTGAGGTAATTCGGCTCGCTGAGGGTATAGGATTCAGTAAATTCAAGGAAAATTTATTGAAAAATGAGGTCTCAGGTTCTAACGAAGTGGCAGTAATTGATAAAAAAGGAATGGTAAGGTATCACTTTATTGGAACAGATTTGGCTGATATTAAAAAGTTAAATGAGGAGTTGAGAGCATTAGTACTGCTTGAATATCCAGAAGAGGTAGGAAAGAAAAGCTCAAGCAAATAAGACCCTTCTTAGATAATATCCCTGCGTTTCTATCATTTGGAGTTTCCTTCCACGCTATTTTTTCGTTGCTTAGTATTTTCAAACCGATTTATAGCTAACAGAAATGAATAGCTCATCCCTTATTAGTATTAGATGGATATTTCTTATTTGTATTATTGGCATATGTTGGGGAAGCTGTGGAAGTAGCTCAAAGAGATTAAAGAAATATTATCCGTTAAAAATGGGTGATAAAGGTTGGGATACTATATATCAAACGGTTCCTCCTTTAACCATGGAAAATCAACAAGCAGTTATGTTTAACAGCCAACAAAAGGATAGTTTGTTAAGAATCATTCATTTTTTCCAGGCTGAATGTGATAAAGATTGTGATTCAGGATTTCAAGCGATGAAAAGTATTCAGGAATCTTTTTCTGACGATTCAGATGTTTTGCTTTTGTCCTTTACCTTAGCTCCTCGAATAGATAGTTTAAAAAGTATTCAAGCATTAGCAGAAAAATATGGGGCTGTGACTGAGAAGTGGCAATTATTAAGAGGAGAAGAGAATTTTGTCGAATTACTTTCCCAACGTGTCTTTCATCACATGGTAGAAGAAGATTCATCATATAATTCAGGAATTTCATTTTCTCCAATTATCTATTTGGTAGATAGGGAGAGCCGGATTCGGGGGAAATATGATACCAGAGATAACGATAGAGTTGAACAACTAAAAAAAGATATTCCTATCCTCAAGCAGGAATATATTCCCAAAACAGATTGGCTATCTCAATTGTTGAATTAGTATGTTTCAAAAATTACTGAAAATTAAATATGAATGATCGCTTATACATTCCCATGATCTGGGTAGCTTCGATTATAGTACCTGTTGTAGTAGGAATACTATTAACTCCGGGATTGATTCCTCCTATTCACCTAGGATTTAATCCATATATTTTGCCAAAGTTAAATGCGGCTATTAATTCTATGGTAGCTATTTGTTTGGTGGTTGGGGTTGTTATGATACGTCAAAAACAAATTCGTTTTCACCGATTGATGATGTTATCCGCATTTGGATTGTCAGCAATCTTCCTCGTAAGTTATGTGTTATACCACCTTTCTGTGGGACATACGCCATATTGTGAAGATGGTCTTGTATCCAAGAGTATATATTATTTTACCCTTATTTCTCATATATTATTATCGGTAACAATTATTCCTTTGGCATCTTTTTCCATCTACCGGGCATTAAGCGAACGATTTGATAAGCATAGACGGATAGCAAAAATTACCTTTCCTTTGTGGTTATACGTATCTATTACAGGTGTTTTGGTATACTTTTTTATAGCGCCATGTCATTCATTGTAAACCTATGTTGAAATCTTATAAACAATTCATGTTACATGCTTTTTTTCTGATATTCCTAAGTATGTTTTTTTGTTGGGAAACATATGCTCAGTGTGCCATGTGCAAAGCTACTGCAGCTTCAAAGGATGAGACAGGGGGATTTGCCATAGGAGGTGGGATCAATACGGGTATATTATATCTATTGGCGCTACCTTTTATTGGGATCGGAATAGTAGGATTTTATTGGTATAGAAAAAGTAAGGAGCTATAACTATAATTAACGCATAATATTCATCATTTACATCAATGATCCGAAGATGTATGAGCGTTAAGCTGGGGATCTCTCTCTCACTTTTACGATTCCATCACTATTAATTTTATTTAAATATACGTTTTCTATAGTATTGCTAATCTGCTGATCATAGGACCTTGTTACTTTAATATAGTTATCTGTAAATCCTTCCATCTCGCCATTTTTCGGAGCCTTTTCCCAAAGCACATCTCTGGAAGTTCCTAGAAAATGCTCATAGAATACATTTCGCTTTTTTACGGAAAGCATACGTAATCTTTCACTTCTGACTTGTTTGGACCGGGACGAGATCTTTGTTGGAAGGGTTAGCGCATGTGTGTTCTCCCTTTCAGAATAAGAAAATACGTGTAGATAAGAAATCTCCAACTCATTCAGAAAGCTATATGTCTCTTCAAAATGGGTATCCGTTTCTCCGGGAAAGCCCACAATTACATCAACACCAATGCAGGCATGAGGCATATGTTTTTTAATGGTATACACTCTGTCAGCATACAATTCCCTTTTGTATCTCCTTCGCATCTTAGCCAATATTTCATTATTCCCACTTTGAAGTGGAATGTGAAAATGAGGCATAAATCGCTTGGAAGAACTTACGTAAGCGATAATCTCATTAGATAAAAGATTCGGCTCAATAGAGGAAATGCGATATCTCTCTATTCCTTCAACTTCTTCTAATGCCTGGATAACATTTAACAAAGTGCCCGGTTGATCCTTTCCATAATCACCGATGTTTACTCCTGTTAGCACGATTTCCTTTACTCCTTTTTCAGTTAAGCGCTGGGCATTTTGGAGAATTTGGGACACTGAATCACTTCTGCTTTTTCCTCTGGCCAATGGAATGGTACAAAAGCTGCATTTGTAATCACAACCATCTTGAATTTTAAGGAATGAACGTGTCCTATCCCCTTGAGAGAAAGCAGGAATAAAAGTATTCACTTCATTGATGGGGGTGTTATATACACATGTATGAGCCTCTTTTTGAAATTGGTCAGCAATTTCAAAAATGCGAAACTTATCCGCTGCTCCCAGGACTAGATCAACTCCAGGAATGGTCGCAATCTCCTGCGGTTTCAATTGGGCGTAACAACCCGTTACGATGATGTAAGCATGAGGATTTTGCTTCAGTGCTTGTCGAATGATATAGCGACATTTTTTGTTAGCTTGAGCCGTTACAGAGCAAGTGTTCACTACATATACATCCGCTGAGGCCGAAAATTCCTGTTTGGTAAATCCAGCCTCTAGAAATTGCCTACCTATAGCTGAAGTTTCAGCAAAATTCAATTTACATCCCAATGTGTGAAATGCTACTGTCCGCATAATCCATCTTAAGTTGATACAAATATACAAAAAAGGGAGGGAAAATGTATCGAGTGAAGTTAGATGACATTATTTTACATACAAAATAGGAAAAATAATTGGCCTTCACTTCTATTATTCCTACATTTAAGGAAATACCATGTTAAATTATGAAAGGTAAACATCTGGGGGAATTTGAAGAAGTCGTTCTCCTTACCATTATCATCCTACGCGAAGAAGCATACGGGGTAGGCATCAGAAACGAAATTGAAGAACGAGTTGATCGCAAGGTTAGGTTAGGAGCCTTACATGCTACCCTGGTCCGATTAGAAGAAAAAGGATTTGTCCAGTCCAAAATGGGAGAAGCTACTAAGGTTAGAGGAGGTAAGCGGAAAAGGTTCTATTCAGTAACCACTGCTGGTGAGCAAGCTTTACTCAAAGCTAGAGAAACCAGAGATAAATTGTGGAATGCCCTGCCAAAAACCGCTTTTAACATCCAATGGGCATGAAAAGACCATCACCTCACAAATGGGCCACCTTATTTCTCAAATGGTTCTGTAAGCCAGAACTATGGGAACATATACAAGGAGATCTGGAAGAGTCCTTTGAAGAGTTACTTCCTTCAGAGATAGAGAAAGTATCGAAAAAACAAATTAGAAAAGCCCAGTGGCAATATATCATAGAAGTTCTGCTTCTGTTTAGACCAGGCATTATCCGGTCTTTTCATCTAATCCATTTACCAGCTATGAATCTTTCTATCCTTCAAAATTACGTAAAAATGGCCCTCAGGCAAATCGCCAGGCACAGATTATTTTCTTTCCTCAATATATTTGGTCTCTCTGTCAGTATGGCTATTTGCTTATTGGTCATTTTGATTTTTGTCGACCAATATTCCTTCGATCAATTTCATGAAAAGAAACACAGCATTTATAGGGTGACTTCTGATCGGCAATCTAAAGGTAATGCAAAGCCTATGAATACGGCCACTGCTCCTTTACCCATAGCTACCGCCTTAGATTCCTTATTTCCAGGGGTAGAAAAAACGGTAAGAATTGTTAATATCTGGGCGGACGTAAAATCCAACAAAGATATTATCCCTGTAGAAGGGAAATTCGTAGACCCTTCTTTTTTCGACATATTCAGCTTTGAATGGCTAAAGGGCAACCGACAGACTGCGCTTTCAGGTTCTGGTGGAATTGTTCTGACACAAAGCTGCTCAAAAAAGTTATTTGGGGAAGAGGAAAGTATGGGACAATGGGTTACACTGGGAGATCAAGGAGAGTATCTGGTCAAAGGAATAGTACCAGATCCTCCACAACGATCTCATTTACAGTTTGATTTTTTATTATCGATGGGTTCATTGGAGCAACTGGAAAAAGAGGGTAAACGAAATAAACTACTTCACAATTGGGATAATATATGGCAAGCCTATGTATATGTACTGTTAAAGAAGCCGTTTGAAAAAGCTTATCTGGATCAGTCGTTGTCCCTGATTGCAAAGGATAAAAACAATGCAGATGAAGAGATAGAATTTGTGTTTGTATCTCAGGAATTCACAGATATTGCTCCTATAAAAATAGGTAATAATGAGATGGGGATGATGTTACCAGAATTTGTTTTATGGTTTTTTGCAGCATTAGGAGGAGTGATTATTTCCCTGGCATGTGTAAATTATACAAATTTATCTATTGCAAGATCTCTTAAGCGAGCAAAAGAAATTGGTTTAAGAAAAGTACTCGGAGCAAAGAGACAACAAATCTTTACCCAATTTATAGTCGAAGCCATCTTAATTTCTATGATGGCCCTTGGGCTGGCGGTTGTTTTGTTAGAGTATCTCATCCCCATCTTTATGAACTTAAGCCCTTTTGTGCAAAAGTTTTTCGGTAACAGATTGAGAAGAGAACCTATAGTGTATGCATGGTTTGTTGCCTTTAGTATCATCATTGGATTCATTGCTGGAGTATTACCTGCGCTTCATCTATCCGCCTACAAACCTGTAGATACCTTAAAACAATTGAAAAATGTCAAGCTACTGTCATATATGGGATTGAGAAAATTCTTGATCGTTATTCAGTTTACCTTTTCGCTGATATTTATAATGTCTACTATTATTCTGTTTCAGCAACAAAAATTATTATTAGGGATCAATCTGGGATTCAAAACGGATCAGATCGTTAATGTCGAATTACAGGGGTTGGAGTATGAAGTTTTCAAGCAAGAAGTATCTAAATTAAGTAGCGTGGCTGAGATATCTGGTTCTGCATTCATTCCATCGACAGGGGTTAATTTTAGTACTTGTATGTCGTATATGGAAGATACCCTTATCACAAGAACGCTTAACAATAATATTGTTTCAAAAAATTTCATACAAAATCTTCAGTTTGAGTTAATTACAGGTGATAATTTTCCCGATTACGCTTCTTCAGAAACCGAACAATACCTTATCCTCAATGAATCTGGGGTAGAAAAATTAGGTTTTTCATCTCCTTCTGAAGCTGTCGGTAGAATAATTAGGATCAATACCTGTAATGAGCTGGGAGATAAAGAAGAGGGAGAAGGAGATTTGGTAGAAATTTGCGGAGTAATGAGAGACTTTGCTTATGTAGGGGTTGCACTGTCTTCCTGGAACAATGAGGCATATGGATTGCGTTATGCCCCTTCTCAACTAAGACATGCTAATGTTCTGTTAAGGGGAGACCAACAAGATATTCAGAATGGCCTGGAACAATTAGAAGCTAAATGGAGAGAATTAAACCCTACACATGCCTTCCGATATAAGTTTTTCGATGAACAGGTAGCCCAGCAATTCGTTAGGTTTTCTATGGCTACCAGTATCATTGGGTTTCTTGGATTGTTAGCTATTATCATCTCAAGCCTGGGGCTATTAGGCATGGTGACATTTATGGTAGAAGGTAGAATTCAGGAGGTAAGTATTAGGAAGATTTTAGGTGCCAATGAGCCGCAGCTGATTTGGCTTTTGTCTAAATCTTTTGCCCTACTTTTATCAATTGCCATTTTTATTGGAATTCCGATCGCATGGCTCATCAATTCATATTGGCTTGAATGGTACACACAAAAAGTATCCATCAATGCAGGATTAATTATCTTATCTGTAGGTATCGTTTTGTTGCTAAGCGGAATAGCTACCATATCTCAGGCCTACATAGCTGCTAGAACCAATCCCGCAGATACCCTCAGAAATGATTGAACGTTTAGTTATATTATAATGTATTGATTTATAGATATTTATTTTTGCTGACATTAATCATTCGTGAGAATTATTAATTTTTATGATAACCTTTCGGCATTATCTGACATACAATCATTAACGGACCTGTTTTTGACTCTTGACAATACAATGAATAATATTGGTTAACTATTTGTTATATTTATTTTTTAAATTATTTATTGATTATAAAATTTTATTGATGTAGAATTGTAATAAGTATCAAACAAAGTAAGCTCCATTACATTAGTTAGCCTTTTAATGAAGCACACATATGGAACATTTAACCCTGGATTGTTACCGAAAGGTAATCAAACCTATTATCTATTTTATCTTAACCTGCTTTTTTCAACTTGCTATTTACTCCACTCTTTTAGCTCAACCTCAGGGATTTGCTGAGCAAATCTTATCTGATAATTTCACTCAAGCTGTTGGATTAACCTTTGATGCCACAGGCAGAATGTTTGTTTGGGAGAAAGGGGGAAAAGTATGGATACTCGAAAACGGTGTCAGAATTAACAGTCCCCTTATTGATATTAGTGAAGAGGTAGGGGATTGGCGGGATTTCGGATTGATAGGATTTACTTTGGATCCTAACTTCCTGAATAACGGGCATATTTATCTGTTATATGTTGTAGATAGACATCATCTGCTAACATTTGGTACTTCAGATTACAATCATGGCACCAATGAATATTTTAATGCCACAATAGGTAGAATTACGAGATATACGGCTACTGCATCTAGTAATTATACCTCCGTAGATTATTCCTCCCGACAGGTATTATTAGGGGCTACGGTAAATGATGGTCCAGCTATTCTACACGAATCTCATGGAGTAGGTTCCCTGGTATTTGGAACAGATGGAACCCTGTTGGCCAGTATAGGAGATGGCGCCAGCTATACTTCCAGAGATGAAGGCTCTGCCTCGGAAACATATTATCAACAAGCACTTTCTGATGGGATAATTACGATAGATCAAAATGTAGGGGCCTACCGAAGTCAAATGTTGGATTCTTACAATGGAAAAATTCTCAGAATTGATCCAGGAACGGGAGAAGGCGTTCCTGGAAATCCCTATTTTAATGCTAATGATCCAAATTCTGTCAGATCTAAGTTATGGGCAGTGGGAGTCAGGAATCCATTTAGAATGGCTTTTCATCCTGGAACGGGTAGCCATGTCGTTAGTGATGGAAATCCAGGTAGCTTGTTTATTGGAGATGTGGGATGGTTCAGGAGAGAAGAACTAAGTGTGATAGATCAAGGGGGGCGAAATTTAGGTTGGCCGAAATATGAAGGGATGACTGATCTACCCGGATACAATGATCCAACATACGAACCGTCTTCACATGAATTGCCCAAAATAGATTGGAGAACAGGGAATGCCAGGGCATACATAAATGGAACGATCTACGATGTGGGATCCAGTCAAATGCCCGGAAATAATTTTACGGGAAATGCCTCAGTAGGAGGAGTGTGGTATGATGGGAATTCCTTCCCTTCTGAATATCATCATACCTATTTTCACGGAGATTTTGGTGGAGACTGGATCAGGAATTTCGGATTTGATACAAATAATAATCCAACCTTTGTCAAAGAATTTAAAGCTGGAGCCAATGGAATTGTCGCAATGGCTGTGGGACCGATAGATGGAGCTTTATACTACATCGATGGAGGAAGTGGAAGGAACAATAGCAGAAACGAAGTCCACAAAATATTTTACTCTCCTTCGAATTTACCTCCAATCGCAGAACTTGGCTTTGATAAATTGACAGGTGCTAGTCCATTAACGATACAATTTTCGGGGGATCAGTCCACTGATCCAGATGGAGATAACCTTACTTATCTATGGAGTTTTGGGGATGGGACAACGAGCACGGAGGCTAATCCTGTTCACACTTTTGACGTCAATGGAGGTCAGGCTACTTCTTTTATCGTTACCTTGACAGTAAATGATGAGGCGGGATTATCCGATGATGAAACAGTAACAGTATCTGTCAATAATTCTCCTCCCCAAATTATCAGTACGAGTGTTAAGGACGTTGAAACTTTTTCTATTAATAGTTCAACCTCTCTATCGTTAAGTGCTGTAGTAGAAGATGCAGAACACAACGAAAGTGAATTAACTTATACGTGGCAGACGTCTTTATTCCATAATGATCATGATCATCCAGAACCTCCAGACAATAGAAAAGTGACTAATACAGTTCTTTCTCCTGTAGGTTGTGATGGCGCTATTTATTGGTATAGAGTCTATTTGACCGTTACGGATGCCGCTGGTTCTTCTACCAGTACATTTCAAGATATATACCCCGATTGTAATGGGCAATCTCAAACTATTACCTTTGGTCCTGTAGCTGATAAAACGGTAAATGACGGGCCTTTCGATGTTCAGGTCTCTGCATCGTCAAACTTACCTGTAGCAGTGGTAGTAGTTCAGGGACCAGCAACTATTTCGGGTACAACAGTTACCCTAAGTGGAGAACCGGGTACAGTTGTCTTGAGAGCGCTACAGGGAGGAGATGGCACTTACCAACCAGCAAAAGCGGAAGAACAATCATTTACCGTTTTTCAGGGTAATTCCCAGAGAGCACAATCTATTTCTTTTGACCCTTTACCTGATAGAGACGCTAATGAATTACCCTTTGATATTGCTGCTACAGCCAGTTCTGGTCTTCCAGTGACCTTTTCTGTGGTTTCGGGGCCTGCAACTATTTCGAGTAGTACTGTCACCTTAAACGGAACAGGGGGGACAGTTACTATAGCGGCAAATCAAGCGGGAAATGCCGAGTATTTACCTGCACCTGAAGTTACTCAGTCTTTTCAGGTATCAGAAGATGTCGTATTAGGGGAAACCGTCATCCTTACTCCTGTAGAAGATACCTACACAAATAACGCATCTCAACATACAGGGGATAATTATGGAACTGCCAATAAAATATTCGCCAGAAACCGTTCAAGCTGGGGATATAAGGGATATCTTAAATTTGACTTGAGTGGCTTGACGGGAAGTGTGCTGAACGCCACATTGAGGATGTATGGATCTAATCCCAACAATAGTAATTCAGTTACTACAGGAATCAAGGGTATAGTTGACAATTGGACAGAAACTGGGCTCACTTATAATAATGCCCCCCATCCGAATACAGCTGTATTAGGATCAGTAAATATAAATAATGCCGAGACTTATTATGAAATACCGATCACTTCATATGCACAAGGTGAAGCAGAAGGGGATGGTACTTTATCATTAGTGATAGAATCATTGAATGCAGATGATGAAAGAGTACTGCTGAGAAGCCGGGAATCGAGTAACTCGCCAGAACTAGTATTAGAAATTGATGAAGGAGGAACTCTTACAAATCAACCACCCACAGCGGAATTTACATTCAATCCTTCTACGGGAGAAGCTCCAATAACAGTGAATTTTGATGCAAATGCCTCTCAGGATTCGGATGGAACGATCACTTCCTTCAGCTGGGATTTTGGAGATGGAGCAAATGGAACTGGGCTAACTCCCAATCATACCTTTAATTCTCCTGGAACTTATACTGTATCCTTAACGGTTACCGATGATGATGGAGCGACAGATGTGATAGCGAAGACAGTCGAAGTTCATGGGGCAACCCCAGGAGGAGGAGAGACAGCAACGATAAACTCAGAAGCAGATACCTATACGAACAATGCTTCTGCTCATCAAACAGAGAACTATGGAGATAAGGGGAAAATGATTATTCGGAACAGAAGTTCATGGGGATATGAAGGATTTATTCGATTTGACGTTTCCAACTATTCAGGAATCACCAAAGCTACCCTAAGGCTGTACGGAAGTAGTCAGGATGGCAACTCCCAAGTGCCTATTGGCATCTATGGAACGGAGGATAATTGGGGGGAAAATGAGTTGAATTATCAAAATGCACCTTCAGCATCAGCGGGCCAATTGGCAAGTTTTGGCGTAGATGGGACCAATACATATGCCTCTGTGGATTTGACGACTTATGTACAAGAGCAGCGTGGAAGTGATGGAAAAGTATCCTTATTGATAAGATCGGAAAGTAGTGGAGATGAAAAAGTAGAATTATATACTAAGGAAAACTCAAGCAATCGTCCAGAACTTATCTTAGAATATGATACAAGTACCCCTTCTAATCAAGCTCCTACGGCGGAGTTTAGTTTCGATCCGACTACGGGAGAAGCGCCTTTGACAGTGAATTTTAATGCTGGAGCCTCCCATGATCCAGATGGTACAATTACTTCCTATAGCTGGGACTTTGGAGATGGAGGAACGGGAAATGGCCAAATAAGCTCGAATACCTTCAATTCACCTGGGACATACGATATTACTTTGACAGTTATTGATGATGATGAAGCAACAGGGGAGATCACTAAGTCTATTACTATTCAGGAGGCCAATCCCACAAATCAACCACCTGTAGCGGAATTTACATTTACTCCCTCTACAGGAGAAGCACCTCTAACGGTAGATTTTGATGCAAGTGTCTCCCAGGATCCAGATGGAACGATTACTTCCTATAGCTGGGATTTTGGTGATGGAGGAACGGGAAATGGCCAAATAAGCTCGAATACCTTCAATTCACCTGGGACATACGATATTACTTTGACAGTTATTGATGATGATGAAGCAACAGGGGAGATCACTAAGTCTATTACTATTCAGGAGGCCAATCCCACAAATCAACCACCTGTAGCGGAATTTACATTTACTCCCTCTACAGGAGAAGCACCTCTAACGGTAGATTTTGATGCAAGTGTCTCCCATGATCCAGATGGAACGATTACTTCCTATAGTTGGGATTTTGGTGATGGAGGAACTGGAAGCGGAGAAACTATTAGCTATACGTTCAACACGCCTGGGACTTATTCCTTAAGCATGGTAGTTACTGATAATGATGGCGCTACTGATGTAACCTATAACACTATTGTTGTTCAGGGATCTAATCCAGGAGGAGAGACCACCACCATAGGCTCGGAAGCAGATACTTACACGAACAATGCATCTGCTCATCAAAAAAAGAACTATGGGGATAAAGGGAAAATGATTATTCGAAACAGAAATTCTTGGGGATATGAAGGATTTATTCGATTTGACGTTTCCAACTATTCGGGAATCACTAAAGCAACGCTAAGGCTGTACGGAAGTAGTCAAGATGGCAACTCCCAGGCGCCTATTGGCATCTATGGAACGGAGGATAATTGGGGGGAAAATGAGTTGAATTATCAAAATGCCCCTTCAGCATCAACGGGCCAATTGGCAAGTTTTGACGTAGATGGGACCAATACATATGCCTCTGTGGATTTGACGACTTATGTACAAGAGCAGCGTGGCGGCGATGGAAAAGTATCCTTATTGATAAGATCGGAAAGTAGTGGAGATGAAAAAGTAGAAATATATACGAAAGAAAGCTCGAGTAATCGTCCCGAACTCATCTTAGAATATGATACAAGTACCCCTTCTAATCAAGCTCCTACGGCGGAGTTTAGTTTCGATCCGACCACGGGAGAAGCGCCTTTGGCAGTGAATTTTGACGCTGGAGCCTCTCAGGATCCAGATGGAACGATTACTTCCTACAACTGGAACTTTGGAGAAGGAGGAACGGGAAGTGGACAAACAAGCTCGAATACCTTCAATTCACCTGGAACTTATAATGTAACATTGACAGTTACTGATGATGATGGAGCAACAGGAGACATTACCAAGTCTATTACCATCCAAGAGGCTAATCCAGGGACAGAAGTAACAGTCACTATTAATTCTGAAGCAGACAGTTATACTAATAATGCCTCTGAGCACCTTAGCACGAATTACAGCACTAAGGGGAAGATGCTGATCAGGAATAGAGCTTCCTGGGGATATAGTGCGTATGTTCGATTTGATATTTCCGGATTATCGAACGTTACTAATGCCACTTTACGAATGTATGGTGCAAGTCAGGATGGGAGTTCTGATATCTCATTAGGAATAACAGGAGCAGAGGATAACTGGGTGGAGAGCGAAATAAATTATAATAATGCTCCTCCTCTGGTTGGTAATCAATTAGCATCTTTTGATATAGATGGTAATGAAACCTATCGTGAGATTACATTGACGGATTATGTGGATGCTCAAAGTGCTTCTGATGGGAAGGTATCCTTGATATTGACTTCCTTAAACTCAGGAGAAGAAACAGGAGAATTGTACACTAAAGAAAGAGGCAGTAACCCTCCGGAACTAGTGGTTACCTACCTTCAACCTTCTGTCAGAAAAGCTAGAAATAGTGTTTCAGAAATAGATGAGATCAATATTTTCCCCAACCCGTTTACCTCTGATTTTACTCTATTCCTGGGAAGAAATCCCTTACATTCCGTGAATGTTAAGGTTGTAAATGGAATCGGCCAAGAAATATTTAGCCAATTAATTCAACCTACCACTGAATCATTACATATCGGTAGAGAATGGGCTAAGGGGCTATATTGGATTTATATCTCCACTGGAAAAGAAGCAGTTTATTCTCAAATGATTATGAAAGATTAAGAGAGGGATTCTACTACTTAAATTCAATGGTGATCATGTCGTGAACTTTTAATCCTAAGAGATCTGCAGCAGATGCTTCCCGCATGGCGATTTCAAGATGTTGATTTTCGCCAAAAATGGCTAAAGCATCTGCTTTTCCTACATCTGAATAGGTGGTGACGATTCTTTTCAATCTCACGTTTCTAATGAAAATTTCGAAGCTTCGGTTTTCTTTAAGCTGAAGGAAGCCATTTCGATGGATGTTAGTAATGGCATTTCCGAATTTATCGATATAGATGATCTTCCCTCGAAGACAATTGCCAGAATAACTGGGTTCACCCCAATGAAGTATTTGAAGAGGTGATGTAGGACCGATTTCTTCAAAAGCTTGGCCAGATGCCAGGTATGAAGCTGTAGGTGCAAAAATTTGCGCTGCCCTAAATGATTTGGGATATTTCGGATGAATGAGTTCCGCTCGTTCAATTAACCTTCCATGAGAAATTTGGCTATTACATATCAGGCTCATCACACCATTATTAGGGCCTATAAAGTATTGTTCTTTATAATGCATTACAATGGAAGAAGCGCTTTGAGAGTGATCTGGGTCTATTGCTATGAGGTGAATTGTGTTCTTGGGAAAGCAGGAAAAGTGTGTTTGACAACATAAGCTGCTTCTAAAATATCAAAGTTTGAGATATTATGAGTAATATCCACAATGGTAGCAGAGGGATACCTGGCGTAAATAATACCTTTTAACACAGCACCATAATGGCTGTTATATCCTAAATCAGATGTTAAGGTAATTATGGACATAAGAGGAAAAGAAATCCTTTAATGCGCTAAATCATTGTTGCACCAGATACGTAAATTTATGTATTTTACTTTATATGTTAATTTACAAACTATATAAATAAACAACTTCTATTGAAAGAACACACATTTTTGCTGGAAGACATCAATCCACTTGAGTTTTATGGCGTAAATAATCTTCGGCTTCATCAAATTGAAGAAGGATTTCCGGAAGTGAAATTTGTGGCAAGAGGAGATGAGCTAAAAATAAGTGGAGAAGATGCGAAGATTGAAAAGCTTAAATTAATCCTGGGAGTAATTTTTGATGAAATTCGAAAGAAAGGGAAAATTTCTGAAAATCGTTTTAGTGAAATCCTAATACCTCAAGCTCCTGATATTAGTTCAACCAAAACGGAGGTATCTTCAGATACAGTAATCCTTCACGGAGGAGGAGGAGTAATTATAAAACCCAAAAATGCTGCACAGCGTAAGTTAGTAGCTGCAACGGAAAAAAATGATATTGTTTTTGCTATAGGTCCGGCTGGAACAGGTAAAACCTATATTGCCGTTGCGATGGCGGTGAAAGCTTTCAAAGAAAAGAAGGTAAAGAAAATCGTCATTAGCCGTCCCGCTGTAGATGCCGGGGAAAGCCTGGGATTTTTACCAGGAGATTTGAAAGAAAAAGTAGATCCTTATTTGAGACCCTTGTATGATGCATTGAGGGATATGCTTCATACGGAAAAGCTTAAGTACTATCTGGCGAATAATATAATTGAAATCGTTCCTTTGGCATATATGAGAGGGAGGACGCTGAGTAATGCTTTCATTGTGATGGATGAAGCTCAAAATGCGACAGAAGTCCAGATTAAGATGTTTTTGACTCGATTAGGGGAACATTCTCATATGATTATTACTGGAGATCCTTCCCAAACGGATTTACCGAGATTCCAACGCTCAGGATTAGTGCAAGCTATGGATATTCTCAAAGGGATTAAGGGGATTTCTTTTATTCACTTTAAAGCCTCTGATGTAGTTAGGCATAAATTGGTTAAAAAGATTCTGGCTGCTTATGAAAAGGGTGAAAAGCGAGAAGATAAAGAATTGGAGAAAAAGAAAGTGAAGGAGAAGGCTGATCCACATTAGTCTCGACTCATTGGCACGAAACATATAAAAAGCGATAAGCAAGTCTGCTATTATTCACTAAAGGCAATAGAAGAATTATAACCTTAAATGTATAACAGTCATTTCTTGCTTATCGAACCTTTCCACTTGTATGTATCTATAAGAAAAACCTACACCCTTGCTTTCAGTGCTTTTGCCATCGTAGTTCCAATTTCTGCTGGTGTTTCTACGACATGTATTCCACAGGCTTCCATTACATCCATTTTTCCCCTTGCTGTTCCCTGCCCACCTGAAACGATAGCACCTGCATGTCCCATTCTACGTCCAGGAGGGGCTGTTTGACCTGCAATAAAACCTACTACTGGCTTGGTCATATGATCTCTTACCCATTCCGCTGCAATTTCTTCATTTCTTCCTCCAATTTCTCCTATAAGAATCACTCCTTCTGTATCAGGGTCTTCATTAAATATTTTTATGATATCCAGGTGAGTAGAGCCTATGATAGGATCTCCTCCGATTCCGACACAGGTAGATTGACCTAATCCTTGTTTAGTAACTTGATCGACAGCTTCATACGTCAGCGTACCCGAACGGCTTACAATTCCTATCGTTCCCGGATTATGGATAAAGCCTGGCATAATACCTATTTTACATTCACCTGGAGTAATGACGCCAGGACAGTTAGGACCTATCATTCTCACTCCTCTATCTGTAATGTACTTTTTCACATCTACCATATCCTTAATGGGGATCCCTTCAGTGATGGTAATAATCAGTCTAACACCACTATCAGCGGCTTCTAATATAGCATCTGCAGCGAACCTAGGAGGTACAAAAATGATAGATACATCAGCGCCCGTCTCTTTAACCGCCTGTTCCATGGTATTATACACGGGTCTTCCTAAATGTTCCATGCCTCCTTTTCCAGGCGTAACCCCTCCGACCACCTGTGTGCCATAATCGATCATTTGTTGAGCATGGAAAGTGCCTTCTCTTCCAGTAAAGCCCTGGACAAGAATTTTGGAATCTTTATTTACGAGAATACTCATTTGGTAGAAGTAATGTTAGTTAGTTGGGTATGTGAAATGCGAGTAAAGATATTTTTAATCATACTAAAAAACAATCCGCTGCTAATTTTTCCGCTTTTTCCATGCTATTCCAAACTGAAATTCCACCTGTCCAATTACCCCCGAAGTGTAATCCTTTTTTTCTCAGAGGATCTATGAATGCCTGATATGCAAGACTGCGTTCATCATACTGTGGAATCGCCTTTTCCCATTGAATCAAGGATTTATACACAGGTTCGGCTGATGCTCCCAGAAATCGCTTGTGATCCTTTATAACTAAGGCATGCAATTGCGCTTCAGGTATCAACGCTTTTTCGGGGTGTAATGCACCGCCAACAAAAGTGGTTAATAGGACTTCATCTTTAGGGCATCTATGGGGGAATATCGTGCTGGCAAAAATAGTTCCTAGGGTATTTGAAGGTTCTTTTTGATTGTGGAGCGCTCCAAAACCATCCAGAGGATGAGAAATATCTGTTCGTTTATAAGCCATATGAGTCATGGCCACAGGGGGGTAATAAATTTCCGTTAATGCCTTTGCCATTTCAGGAGCCATATCTTCTATCAACTCAGCTACTTGATAAGCAGGGAGAGTAAACACGACTTGTTGAGCCTTAACAATTGATCCATTAGTGTGAATCAGATATTGAGAATCAAGAGACTCAACCTTATCCACCGGGCTTGACAGCTTAATATGTGCTTGTAAGGAGCTATATAATGTTTGGGTCAGGTGTTCCAGGCCATTTGGAAATGAAAAAATGCCTTTATGCACCTGAGGGGCTCTCATTTTTCGCATCCCTTTAATAATAGATCCATGCGCTTGTTCCCACTCTTTCACCTTAGGAAATGCCTGATCTACGAGTAATTCTTTAGGGTTTCCTGCATATATACCGGATATAAAAGGGTAAACTGCATAATCGGTCCATTCATCTCCCAGCCTTCTTCTAAAAAAATGATCAATGCTTTCACGAGATAATTCCCTGGCTTCTTTGTTAGACTCTCCTAATAATTGGCGTTTAGCTTTGAAGGAAAAGGTAGAGGAAAATATGAGAGAAATGGGACCTGTCGGAAGTTGTCTATATCTTCCCTGTTTTAATATATACCGGTATTTTGCCTTTGGTTCAGCGAAAATCAACTCTTCATGAATTCCTAATTGGTGAAAGAATTCATACAGTTTATCGTTAAGTTGAAGCGTATTAGGGCCTTTTTCCAATACATAACCATCCTGATGAACACTTTTAATATTGCCTCCTACACGATCTTCGGCTTCAAATAACTGATAAGAAATTCCTTTTTGTTGGAGGTAATATGCCAAAGTTAGCCCGGTAATTCCTCCCCCTATAATAGCTATTTGTATCATGTATGTAGCTGCTATATCTCTGAGCAAGCTGCTCTTTTCTCTTAAATCAAATGTATAAAAAAACTCACACACCTGTGACCATTCGCTCTTTCTATAGTTCCGATTACTCCATTTAAACAACCATTAACGTACCTCAAATGGCTGTTGGAGCCTCGATTTTTGAGCTAACTATTTATTTATCAGCTAAAACCATTAATGGTGGTAGAATATCCGATCATCTACATATTCATGCAGCTAAATACTGTTCTGCGTTTTGTTCCAACTATTTATCCCATATTGCTATCGTCTTAAGGAAATCAACTCATTAAAATTATTTGTTATGCTTCGTATCAACACTCTTCTAGCAACTCTTCTCTTTGTGATGGCAAGTTCATTCCAATTAGCAAATGCTCAGGAAATGGAAGTAACGGTACAAGAGCATATTTATGATAATATTCACTTGGTTTCTTATCCAGCCACAACAGAAGCGAGCAGAGGAGGAAGTAACATTGATGTAAAAAATTATGACTTCGAAGTTTTTCCTGGTGGAGATGTGAGTGAGATTCATTTTAGCTATGAAGGCTGTGAAGTAGTTGAGGTGTTAGCTAACGGAACTTTGAGAATAGAGGGAGCTGGAGGAGAAAGTGTAGAATCACTTCCTTATGCATATCAAGAAATGTCTGATGGAGAGATTGTAGAAGTGGCAGTGAATTTTGTAGTAAATGGAAATAACGTTTATCTACAAGCAGATCAGTATGAATTAATGCAAGTGTTGACGATTGAAATGAAGTCTGCAAGAAAAATAACAACTCAGCACAATCCTTCACCTTACATGATAGAAGAAACTCAGTCTTTTGAATCTACTTTACTGAGTTACGCCGGAAGATAATATCCAATTAAATATAGTATATATAGAACTATCAAATATAAACGAGACTAAAGAAGAACAGGGAAAATTCAATTAATTAACACGAATGCTTGAGGCTGTTTCGATGACGAGACAGCTTTTTTTATTTGATTTGTCCCACTTTATGTCATGAAGCTTTGTATGATGTCGTTGTGCCAATACTTAAATTCATCTATTTGTAGAAATAACTCAATGATACTTTTCTCTCCGGTATTCTTCCATCCATACCAAATTTTTTCTTTTTTTTTTGTAGGAGATGTGGGATAATACGATTAACTGTTGAAACAACCAGATCATCTTTTCAAATAGCTTTTTGTGCAGATAAACCTGCTTTCCTCACCTTCCGCATCATAGTCCGTAAATTGTATAAATTCTTGATTTTTTGAAGATCAATTAGTTAACAATATGGCTACTGGTAATGTCTTTTATTCCATAGTATGTATCTTATTAGGTTGTCTGGTTTCTCCCATCTACGCTCAACCCGGGATGGCGGAAATAAGAGAACACTTTTATAATAATGTTCATCTGGTTACTTATCCAATGGTAGAATATGTGAATAGAAGTAATGAACCAGTCCAGGAATACATTTATGAGTTTGAAGTTTTTCCGGGAGGAAGCGTGTCAGATGTCACGTTTGATTACCAGGAATGTCAACAAGTGGAATTAATGGCTAATGGAGGATTACATATATATGGACCTTTAGGAGAAACCTTTGAAGCAGCTCCGTATGCATATCAAGAACTGGAAAATGGAGAGATTAAAGAAATAGGTATTCGTTATTCAAGAAATGGAAATCAGATATATTTGGATGTAGATAAGTATGAGTGGCTACAGATCTTAACTATTGAAATGAGATCAATCAGAGGGGCCTCTTCTGATGCTACCTACCCTTCTCCTTTGGAAGCGAAAGAATCTAATCCTCGACAGTTTACTGGGTTAATTGACGATTAACTACCTCAAATAACTCATTATTACTACCTTAGATAAATAGATATTACATTGTATATAAAAAGAATTCCTCGAATCTGGACTTGGGTTGAACTCAGCAAGTGGTCAACTTTTTTTAGTTATAGGAGCATGAAAATGGATTCGAGAAACGGCTTTCTTCTTTCCGAAATAATTAACTTTTTATCATTGGAGTAAAGATTCGACATAGTTAAAAAAATATATTTTGATAGGTAACCTTAAAGAATTTTTGTTATATAAATATAGTTCTTTGAATGTTGAGAAAAGCATCATCTACTATATCATTCATAAAAGGGACAATGTTGAACCTCCCCGGATTTTATCAAAAGGATTGAACCGTATTAGTTGAAGTAAAAAATATAGGTAGCAATAGGGTATAACCTTCCAGTAATTGTATCTCATATAAGGTAAAGGCATTTACCGAAAAATTATGTATATTAGTAACAATTAACACTACATTATTTGTAATGTGTTTCTGGTTTACATGAATTAATGTTAAAAAAAGTTCCTTTTTAGCTTCTAAATGAAAATAACTTCTTTTGGTTGACCTTAAGCTTGGTCAATAATCTATAGTACTTGCTCTAATTAATTTATTTACTTATCCCACTTCGATAAATTGGTTGTGATAACCCAGAAATTTTAGATGATATTTTCACGAGTGCGAAGTGCGCTTCTTCCCTAATTAATTCGCCCCACAGCCTGCTAATGAGCAATCGTACCAAAAAGACACACTTTTAATGGAGAAGCCGCTTGGGTAAATAATGTCTTTCCTATGGAGTATATTTACCATGAGGTGAGAATTGTTGCAAACTGTAACTTGCAAATATGAATAATCGTACTTACTTTGTAATTACACTTAGCATATTATGGAAGTATCAATTGTAGCCATCGGAAATTCGAAAGGGCTTAGGTTAAGTAAAACGATATTGGACCAATATCAGATTCAGGATAAAGTAGAACTTGTCCTGGAACAAGGATATATCGTTATTAAGCCTATAAGTAAAGTAAGAGACGGTTGGGAGGAGGCATTTAAAAAGATGCATGATAGAGGAGATGATGAATTATTGATAAATGATATATTTGAGGAGGAAGAATTAGAGGAATGGAGTTAAGTCAATATGATATTGTCCGCGTAAATTTGGATCCTACTATTGGAAGTGAAATCAAAAAGACCCGACCATGTGTAATCATTTCACCCGATGAAATGAACCTACATTTAAAGACCATTGTCATAGCACCTATGACCACCAGGTCTAAGAAATATCCTACCAGAATCAAAGTAAAATTAGAGGATAAAATGGGATGGATAGCTGTAGATCAAATCCGTACGATAGATAAGACAAGGGTACTTTCCTTATTGGGAAAGTTATCCAATATCAAGATCAAAGAATTAAAATCCGTCATTGAAGAGACTTTTGTGAAATAAGCAGCTATTTCATTTCCACCTTAAGCTCTTCTCACATATATTCTTCTTAAGGCTAGAAATGAAAGGATAAGTAATAATCCGGCACCTACCATCCAAATATATTTTTTCCAGTCTTCTTTTAGTGGAGACATGTCGCCAATAGGGGTGTATGCGGCCCAAAACTTTGGGTGAGCCATCATTTTATTCGTATTTTCACTGCTGATATAATTTAGCTTCGCCTGGCGCACTGCCTCATCTTTAGTTTTTCCTGAAAATAGTTCACTATAAAACGTCTTCATTATATCATAAGTAGGTCTGTGAGGAACGGACCAAAGAGTAGTAACCAAGCTTTTACTACCAGCATGAGTAAATCCTCTTGCTAAGCTCATTATTCCTTCACCTGGGTGTAATTTGCCCTTTGAGGTTTCACATGCACTTAAGACAACAAGATCAGCATTCAAATCCATCGCATATAAATCAGCCAAATACAATTTGATAGGTTGGCCTTCCGAATTGTAAAAATAAATATGAGATAGTAAAGGATCTTCTTCTTTTGCCTGACTATGACTGCTAATATGGACGATCCTATACTGACTAGCTTCACGAACGAATAAATCTCTGGTCGCTTCCTGGCCTATTCGCTTAGCCCCTCCCCACAGTTTATGAATAAAGTTTACCTCATCTTCGCTGAATTTCAAGTATGATAGATCCAGGTCAGCTTCTTCAAATTCAGGGGCATATCCCACGAAAGATTGCATATTTCTAAACCTGGACTTCTTTTGCCTTCGTTCTCTGAGTAGGGTAGCAGAATATGCATAACTGATGGCCTTGTCGTGAAGTAAATAAGCATACTCTTTTAGATTTGTAATGTGTTGAGGTTCCACCGTCAGTAAAGCATCAAAAGGAATATATCCCAGGGCACCATCTGGAATGATCATTAATCTCTCGGTTTGGACGGAGAGAGGGGCTAGTAGTTGCTGATATATTAATAGTGCTGCTTTTTGATAATGTTCAGGATGATCTGTATTATCCAGATAAGAAGGGAAATGGGAAATTGCGAGAGAAAGGGCCGAATCTAACTCAACGCGGTGAACGCGAAATGATTCAGAGGTAATATGAAATGCATAGATGTATTCACTGCCCAGAAAAAACTCTACGAATTCCGATCCCTGCAAAGCAAGTTCCTTTTGGACAGAATCTACAGGAACAATTTGAGCGCTTTTAACTACCTGACGGAACTCCGGAAATGCATTTTCTATGGAATCCACATATTGGAAATAAGCTTGTCGTGCGAGAATTCTATCCTGGGATAACTGGTTGAATGAGGCATTACGCAATAGTTCAGCTTCGTGAACCTGCTTTTCCAAATAGGTCCACGTATTTCTCAGTTCTGTCTCTCTATGAATAATAGCAGTAGGGAGATTGGATAAATTCCTGGCCTGCGCCTGTTTCATGAGGTCTAAAAGTACCACTGCTTTATTTTTCTCGGCATCATGAAATGCACGATCTAAATACGAGTCATCTTCTGTTAATTCGTACAAGTGGTATGCAACATTAAGTGCCTTTCTGGTTCTCTGCCGACTTTGAGCCACTAAATTCAGCTTAGCGCTTTCGTTATCATAATTGAGACGTAAAGAATCTTCAACCATGCTACATAATGCATGAAAATCTAAAGATAACGTTAACATCTCTTTTTCATTCGGTGCTAATGATGGAATCTCAAACATATCTGCTTTACCCTCCAATGCAGTAAGGATGAATCTCTCTGTATATAAATCTGTGATTTCAGGTAATTCCTTGATATTCTTATTCACATAATTGGGGATAAGCGATTCCAGGGCACTATGATATTGGAGTAGTGCCAGGTCATATTCCTTTTCCTCTTTGTGCATTTCTGCCTTAGACAGATAAATTTCAGCTACTTCTCTACGTTGAGAAGTGTGATAGGCATTAATAGCACTTTGGATCGCATCATTGTAGTATGTATGTGCCAATGAGTAAGAACCCTGATCTCTATAAATCTCAGCAATGGTTAAATAGACTCTGGCTAAATAATTCTCTTTACCAATGTTTTCGAAAAGTTCCTGGGAGGTTTGGAGATTTGAAAGGGCCTGATCAAAATCTTTAAGCTTTCGATAAGCCTCTCCTAAATTGAGGTAGATGGTCCCTAACTTATATGAATCTTGAGGTGCGAGGTTTAAGGCACTTTCATAATACTCAATGGCCTGTTGAAAATTTAAGCGCTTATTGCTGAGAATACCTAATTCGACATAGGTATTTACCATTTTGGATGAAGCGTTCCTGCTTAAATTAACAGCCAATGCTTGTAATAAATAATCTTCCGCTTTAGTAAAGTCTTCAAGCCGAGTGTAAATGGAACCAAGTTCATTATACACTCTGTAAATAAGTAGATTTTTCTCTTTTTGAGTTTTGGGCCAAATACTTTCTACTAATTCATAAGTGGCTTTGGAAGCCAGGTAATTACCGCTATTGTAGCAGTAAAACGCCAAATCACTATGCAGAGAAGCTAACCTATACCATTCCTGAGGAGAGGCAGGCGCCCTCCACATTTTTTCGATGCTTTCAGATAGAAACTGAATCGTACGCTCATAGCTTTCCGTTTCATCGTATTTATTGTGGTTAAAAATAACCTGGCTTTTAAACGTATTCACCCAAAGCCACCTTCCTAAACTATCAGTCTCCCGATAAATCTCGGAAGCCTTTTCCAATTGGATTAACGCAAGATCAAATTGTGCATTTTTAAAAAGGCCAACCCCATTCCTAAACATATCATAAGGTGACACGGTAGGATTGGCTTGTTGAGCCCAGGAAAAATAGATACAAAAGATGTTGGACAAGATGATAATGAGTATCTTCTTTGTATTCATAAATATTTTTCCTGGTTTGGGGATGTGATTAATGAAAGATAATGGTGGAAAATTAAGGTTCTTCCACAGGATCTTTTTCCGCCTCCATATGTCCTCCTCCTCTGGGGATAGTTACAGGTTCGTCTTTCGGCTGATTATTTCCTGCCTTCCACACGGTTACTTCTTTTTCTAATTGGCTGGCATCTGGTGCGATTGCAACATTTGAGCCTCCATGAATCTTTACACTTACTTTAAATTTACCTGCTTGAGGATAACTATAAACAGGATTAGGTTCATAACTAAATTTTCCATCACCGAAATCCCACTCATATCTGAAGGAATTCATTGGAGAAAGATCCATAGCTGAACTATCCTCATTTGTAAGACCAAACTTAAAGGTGTTATTACTGATCTTTTCGATAGTGATAGATGGATTCATAACTAGTGGTTTTGTAGTTAGAGCAATAAAATAGTGTCTTAAATATGATAGCAACTCGCGCATGATCTGTACCGGTTTTCTCAAATCATGTATACTTTTGTGTTATGGAACAAAAAAAGATAACAGTTATTCAAAATATTATCCGAATATAAAAAGATCATTTTCAATATAGTCAGATTTTTTATCATTTAATGGTTATCCCTGACAAATGGTAACCACTTCACAATACTACCTGTTGCAAAATTTTTAAAGATTTGATAATCCTTGAACGTTTCTTCAGCATTTAAGAAGTATAGAATTGTTGTATATTAGAAGAAATTTCAGGTTAGCATGCCATTGAGAATATACACATATGAGTAAAAGTAACTGCAAAGCGCTGGATTATGCTGCTGATATCAGAAAAGGAGGAGTTGCAGAAAATGAAGCTATCAGATGTCTGATCAAATTGTATCGATCGAAAGTAGAGAATTATATCGTTCGGCATCAGGGTTCGAGAGAGGAAGCAGAAGATATTTTCATGGAGGGTCTTACAGAAACGATAATGAAAATTAAGAAAGGCGAATTTAGAGGGGAATCTGCGGTACCTACTTTTTTATTCTCTATTTGCAGATTTATTTGGTACAATGAGTTAAGGAAACGAGATGTAAGAAGGAAGTATCTGGATAGCTTATGGGAGGGAATGTTTGTAGACATGCAGTTGGAGAGTAGAATCATGAGTGAAGATCAAAAAGGGACAGTGATGAACTTGTTCGATCAGATTCATCATAATTGTAGGCGGATATTCCACATGAGATTGGAAGGATATCCTTTTGAGGATATCGCCGGACTGTTAGATAAATCGAAAGAGGCAGCAATGATGGAAGCAAGTAGGTGTAGGTCGAAGCTCAAAAAATTGATTCAACAGCAGCCTAAAGTCAGGGAATTGATTCATGAATTATTTGATCAAGTTCCTGTATAGGAAGAAAAAGAGATGAACGACTGATATAAAAGAACGGAATTAATCAAAAATAGAAATTTCAAGGACTAAATAAGGGATAGGAAATAAAAAATCTCCTTCACCTTTTACAACAGAATTAGACATGATGGAAGAAGATAATCCTTTACTCATAGCTTATCTGGATGGGACTTTGGAGGAGGAAGATAGAATAGCTTTCGAAGCAGAAGTGGAAAAGAAGCCTGAATTAAAGGCGGCTTTGGAGTTAGAGCGCGATGTGAGAAAAGCTATTCAATTGGACTACAAAATAGAAACGCTCAATAAAGTAAAAGATATTTACCACGCTGTCATACAGGAAGAAACATCTGAGCGAAAGCCTAATAATATCTGGAATTTTTACACGATTTCCCTGGCTGCAGTCTTGTTATTGTTAATCCTATTCTCCTGGATTTTTATTGATGTTGCTCCTACATATACGAATGAAGGATTGCTGGAATCCTATGCTGCAGTAACCGTTATCCCCGACTCTCATAATTTAATGGGCCAAACGCAAAGAGATATCTTTCAGGAGGGGCTTGAAGCTGTTAACCGAGATAATTGGGAATTAGCCAGAGAACAATTTCTTCAAATTGCTGATAGCTCAAAGCTATATGATCAGGCCCAATTTTACATTGGATTAAGTTATTTTGAAGAAGATGAATATCAGAAAGCATTGGCCTATTTTTCCACAAATGAAAGCATATCACATGAAGTATTGGAACAAAATAGATGGTTCTCAGCATTAAGCCATCTGGGAGCTAATGAGATAGAAGAGGTGAAATTAATCCTAAAGCAGATTGTGGATGATGATCAACAATATTTTATGAAGGAATCTGCGGCCAAGTTATTGAATGAGTTGAACCATCCTGTCAGAAAACTTCCTGGTATTTAAGGTGTTCAGATAAACATTGGTATGTTAGGCTTAATCAGCAAGCTGGAGGGAAGTATATTAGACTAACAGTAGGTAGTCAATAGACAAAAAATAAACCCACATAAATGCCAGGAGTTTAGAAAAACCCCAAAAAGACATAGATGGAGACGCCAACATGTTTCGGTAATCCTCTGTCCTTCATATGCACGGTTAAGTGCGAAGAAATCTCCGAAGAGATGGAGGCCCGCCCTTGACATAATGAGCACATCCCCAATTAAAAATAGTGTTAGTTTTTAAAAACGTATGGCATTCACATGGGTATGTCGTTCAAGTAGTATGAGCCCAATAACATATGCAAAGACCTATTAGATGACGAAAACTAACTTAATTGTTAGCTAAATCCCAATGACTATCAAAATTACTGAAAAGCCTATTAACAAACAATTACAAGCCAATTTCCGTAGCGTTAGACTTTAGCTACTATTTATCCAAAAAGTGAAGAGAATATAAATAAATCTTAAACACTTTTAGTTTGAGCTTATTTTACATTTTTATATTGTTATATCAATTAACCTATTAATTATGAAAGTAAAAGCAGTAAGAAAGGTCTTGATTGTTTGCTTAATGATAGGGGTCAGTATGCTTACCACAAAAGCACAGTCGCCTCTGGGTAAGTGGAAAACGATTGATGACGAAAGCCTGAAGCCGAGATCCATTGTGGAAATTTATGAGAATGAAGGAAAACTGTATGGGAAAATTATCGACTTCTTTCCTGAACCTGGGGAAGATCCTAATCCAGTATGTTCAGAATGTAAAGAACAAGATCCCAGAAATGGTATGCCTATTATAGGGATGAGAATTCTGGAAGGTCTGGAGAAAAACGGAGGAAGATGGGACAATGGGAATATTCTTGATCCTTCTAATGGGAATGTGTATAACTGCTATATAGAGTTGAAAAATAATGATACGATAAAACTAAGAGGCTACATCGGAATTCCACTTGCCGGAAGAACACAATATTGGTATAGATCAGAGTAAATTCGCAGTGCTGGAGTCGCTTTTCAAATACATATACTTTATTGTATGTTTTTTTTGTTTGCATTTCGCACTTTCAAGATTCTTTGCAATATTACACACTTAAACTAAAAAATAAATGGACGCCTCTACTCAAAAATCCGTAACAGAAATCACTGTTAGAGGATATATCCTCGACTTCTATGGACAAGTGAGCAACGCTAAATTCATGGAATTGTTAGAGGAGGCACGTTGGAATCACTATCATGGATTATTTGAGTCTGGTATGTTCATTGAATTAGGATTAGCTTTGGTATTGGTTAATTCTAATGTCGATTATCGCGCTCCTGCAAAATTAGGTGATGTGATGGACATAGAGACCTTTCTCAAGAAAATGGGAGATAAGAGCATTACCCTACAACAAACCATTTTAATGCGTAATTCAGGAGACATAATTATCGAAGCTGAGATGACCTATGTAGTTAAAGACCTGGAAAAGGGTAGAGCTATCCCTATTGTAGGTAGGATGAGGGATATGTTGATGAGAGGATATTGAACAGCTTTTTCATGGAAAAACCCTTACTGGTTCTTAAAATTGGCACTTCTTCCATTACTAACTCAAATGGAACCCTGGATGAGCCAGTTCTTGTAGAAATCGCCCGACAAATAGCCCAGTTGAACCATCTACACCGTATCGTGATCGTTTCCTCTGGCGCAGTAGGAACTGGAAAAGCTCAATTAACGAATTATGGGGGAAGTATAGTAGAGCGCAAAGCCGCTGCAGCCATCGGAAATCCACTGTTACTCTCCAAATACGCCCAGTTTTTATCTCCTTATCGAATCACTATTGCTCAAAGCCTGTGTGAAAGACAGCATTTTTCAAATAGAAAACAATTTCTACAATTAAGGGAAACGTTTGAGAAACTCTGGGAACATGGCGTGATTCCCATTGCGAATGAAAATGATGTTGTAAGCAATGTAGAACTTCAATTTTCGGATAATGATGAGTTAGCTACCTTGATTGCTGTCGGTTTTGGAGCGGAACGACTACTTATAGGCACTTCTGTTCCCGGACTATATGATCCTGAAAATAGACTTATAAAACATATTCATAATGTAGACTCGGAAGTTCTGTCCTGGGCTCGTAAAGACACCTCTACTTTAGGATTAGGCGGCATGATTTCCAAGCTAACGTTTGCCAGATTAGCAACTAAGATGGGAATTAGAGTGATTATTTTTGGACTGCGCGAAGAGCAAAGTATCCTGCGAGCTATGAAAGGTGAGGTAGGAACTCAATTTGAACCAAAGCGTTCTTCTCATACCGCAAGAAGGAAATGGTTAGCGAGCGGGAGTTTGGTAAGTGGCAAGGTTCAGGTAGATATTGGTGCTTGTAAAGCTTTGTTAGAACGAAAAAGCCTGTTGGCTGTAGGTATTACGCACATATTATACAGCTTCACCAAAGGTGAGGTAGTTGAAATTGTAGGGCCTGACGAAGAACTTATCGGCTTAGGGAGATCAAAAATAGATTCTGATTCCCTTCGTCAATATTTAGGAGTGAAAGGAGTCGAAGTAGCTCATGCTGATGAAATTGTATTATTACGATGATTTTCCATTTGTTATCACTAACATTGTATCCAGATAAGCATTAGTGTTTTCATTATCGGCCATTATGCAATCTACCATTTCTATTCAGTCTGTTCTAAAGCAAACGAGAAGCGCATCGCACTATATCAGTAGCTTGACAGATAATCAAAAGAAGGAGGTGCTTCAAACCTTAGCTGACTTAATTGCTGCTAATGAAGCTAATATTCTCATGGAGAATGAGAAAGATTTGATAAGAATGGATGATGGTAATCCGAAAAAGGATCGACTTCGCTTAACTCCAACTCGAATTATAGGATTATTAGAAGGGATTGATGCTGTGTCAAACTTACCAGATCCCACATATAAAGTGTTATTGGAAAGGACCACTTCTGAAGGATTGAATATTCAAAAGATATCTGTACCTCTTGGCGTTGTAGGCATTATTTACGAATCCAGACCTAACGTAACGATTGATGTAGTAGCTTTATGTATCAGGTCGGGTAATGCAGTAGTGTTAAGAGGAGGATCAGATGCTATTTATAGTAACACTATATTGGTTAGTTTGGTACATAAAGCGTTAGAAAAGCATCTTATTCCAAAGGAAGCAGTGAGTTTACTTCCAACTGATCGCTCGCTTGTACAGGAAATGTTGACCGCAGATACATACATAGATATTATTATTCCCAGAGGTTCTCAGCAATTAATAGATTATGTTCGTCAACATGCCACAGTTCCTACCATAGAAACAGGAGCTGGCGTATGTCATACATACGTTCACAAAGAGGCCGATTTGAAAAAGGCAAGAGATATAGTGGTCAATGCGAAAGTTTCTCGTCCCTCGGTGTGCAATGCACTTGACACTGTATTAGTAGATGAAGAAGTGGCGGAACTATTCTTACCGATGCTGCAGGAAGGGTTTAGGCAGTATCAGGTAGAGGTATTTGCTGACGAACAGGCATATCAGATCTTAGGGAAGTATGGGTATGATTATCTGCGGCAAGGAGAAGAGCGTGATTTTGGAAGGGAGTTTTTATCCTATGCCTGTTCTATTCGTGTGTTAAAAGGGTGGCAAGACGCATTGGAACATATTAATACCTACTCTTCTCGTCATTCTGAGGCGATCGTATCAGAGAATTCGGAAATTTGTGAGCGATTTTTACGTTCAGTTGATGCAGCTGCTGTTTATGCTAATGCATCTACGCGCTTCACTGACGGAGGAGCTTTTGGATTAGGCGCGGAAATCGGGATATCTACTCAAAAACTACATGCCAGAGGTCCTTTTGCTCTGGAAAAGTTGATTACTGAAAAATGGGTCGTCAGAGGTAACGGCCATACCAGATAAATTGTTAACATCATATGGCAGGTACAGCTAAAGGTCCCATTTATGCCGCAATAGCAGCAAATCTAGGGATTGCAATTTCAAAATTTGTGGCAGCAGGTATTAGCGGTAGTTCCGCAATGCTATCAGAGGGAATTCATTCCCTCGTGGATTCTGGAAATGGATTCTTATTATTATATGGCATTAATCGAAGTAAAAAGCCCGCCGATCCAGAACATCCTTTAGGTCATGGAAAGGAACTTTACTTTTGGTCCCTGGTAGTAGCCGTAATGATTTTCGCCATTGGGGGTGGCATATCTTTCTATGAAGGCATCAAGCATCTACTACATCCCGAAGAAATAGGGGATCCAACGATAAGCTATATAGTGTTAGCGCTAGCCATCGTATTTGAAGGAGCCGCCTTATTTTTTGCATTAAAGAGTTTCAATAAGACAAGGGGGAAAAAACCATTTTGGGAAGCCATTCGTACGAGCAAAGATCCTGCAGCTTTTGCCGTCATCTTTGAAGATGCTGCAGCCTTGTTGGGATTATTGGTCGCGTTAGCTGGAGTTTATTTAGGACATACCTTGAATGAGCCTATGTTCGACGGCTTAGCTTCCGTTATTATTGGAGTGTTGTTGACGATTATAGCCATTCTCCTGGCATATGAAACTAAGGCGCTGTTGATTGGAGAAAGTGCTGATCCTGAAATTAGAAACAGTATTTATGAGATTGTGGCTAATGATCCTGCTGCAGGAAGAGCTCAGCGTCCTTTGACTCTGCATTTTGGGCCTGAGGTTGTCTTATTAGCCTTAGATGTTGAATTTAAGGATGAATTAACAGCGGATGAAATAGAAGCAGCCATTATAAGGATGGAGTCACAAATTCGGGAAAAGCATCCCATTGTCAAGCGAATATTTATTGAGGCCAAAGCATTTTCGACGGAAGCTAGAAAAGGATTGGCCTAACACGGGATGATGCAAGACGATCAGCTCATATCCAACCATTATTCACGGGCCGGGCTAATAGATGCTATTCACCGCGCCCTTATACAACTGGGAAAATCGCCTGATGCATTGACCCTGGAAGACTTAAAAGGGGTAGATGAATTTCATATCGGTGGCAGAGATGCTACGGAACACTTTTTTTCTCGCTTCTCGGTAGACAAAAAAGATATTATCCTGGATATAGGATGTGGCTTAGGAGGGCCTGCCAGATATATGGCTCACTCTTTTCAAAATTCGGTCATAGGGATAGATCTGACTCCAGAATACGTGGAGGTGGGAAATAAATTAAGTCAATGGGTAGGTCTTACTAGCCAGGTTCACCTTCAGGTAGGGAATGCAATAAACTTACCTTTTGAGGATGAATATGTTCATGGGGCTTATATGATTCATGTGGGTATGAATATACTGCATAAAAGGATGGTCTTTGAAGAAGTATTCAGGGTAGTTAAGCAAGGAGGATTTTATGGTATATACGATATTATGAGGTTGAAAGAGGGGGAGTTAGTATATCCGGTTCCGTGGGCCAATCAACATCATATCAGCCACCTTGGTTCTCCTGAAGATTATGCAAAGGAATTGAAAAATGGGGGATTTCAAATCAAGGTGATCCACAACCGGAGAGATTATGCGCTAACATTTTTTGAAAAGTTGCAGGAAAGAAGGAAAAAGGAAGGTGGATCTGCCTTGGGATTACATCTGTTAATGCAGGAGGCTACTGCAGAAAAAATTGAGAATATGCTGGAAAACATTAAACAAGGATTGATTGCACCGGTGGAAATCGTAGGGTGGAAATAGGCAATACAGGATGGAATTATGTTTTCATCTCAAACAATTGATATGGTATTGGTCTATACTGTCATTTAATGTAACTTTGAGGTTTCCTCATCCAAAGAGAGTCCTTTCTACCGCCAGCACTCCTGTTTTTAGGTTTAGAAAATAGAAATATGTTTTGGAAATGATCGACAAATTTAGATATCGTTTGAATGATATTACCTCTTCTACCTTTCCATTAGAAGATGCTTTTTGGGTTGAAGCAGAAGCAAACTACAAATTATTAACCATCAATAAGGGGGAGGTTCTTGTAAGATATAATTCCTTAAGTCAGGATCTCTACTATATTGTAGAAGGGAGTTTTAAATGCTCTCAGGTATTGGAAGATGGTCAAAGTAAAGCAATATGGTTTCATTTTAAGGAACAATTTGACTTCATGGCTTGCCCTGATAGCTTTTTTACAGATGAATTTACAAAATATGAATTGGAAGCTATAGAAGATGCAGTACTAATGAAGTTTAGTAAACAGCTGATTTATAGTTGGATACTAAGATTTAGAGGATTCAATTATCTATTTATTCACGGAATTATTAGCGATTTTGTCACTATCTACGAAGCCAGGAGTAGTTTACTTGCCTTAAGTTCCCTGGATTTCCTTCGCTATTCGAAAGAAAAGTTTCCCATTCTATTTGAAAAACTTCCTGCATATTATGTGGCTGAATTTATGGGAGTTAGCCCTGAGTGGTACAGTAAATTACAGAAAAAGTTGAAGAGTTGAATTAATTCAATGGATCGCTGTTACATAACATTTATTTTCAGGCCCTCAGTTTTTCATAAATCATTCATCCACATATTAAAACCTTAAGCCTGAAAACATGGAAACTTTTATTCAAGGAGTCAAGCAAACCATTAAATACTGGTGGATTTTTTTGCTTGTGGGTATTGTATTAATCATTTCTGGAATAGGTGTATTCATGACACCTTTAGAAAGCTATCTTTTTCTTTCCATACTATTTAGCATTAACATTTTATTCGATGGAATAGGAAACATTGTTTTCGCCCTTTCCAATCGAAAGCAGTTGAAAAGTTGGGGTTGGACATTGGCCTCAGGAATATTGGGAGCTATTCTCGGAGTGGGATTATTTATCTATCCAGGACTTTCACTGACTATTCTGCCTTTATTTTTGGGTTTTTGGGTGTTTTACAGAAGTGGTACCTTTATCGGTTCTGCACTTGAACTCCGCAGGATGGAAGAAAAGGGTTGGGGATGGTTACTGGCTATTGGAGTGCTAGCTTCCTTCATGGGATTTGCGATTATCTTAAATCCGGTCATTGGTGCTGCTAGTATTATTGCATTTACAGGTATAGCCCTGATACTTTTAGGAATAGGATCTATTATGTTATCCCTAAAACTGAAAAGAATGCAGTTGGGTGGTGAAGAGATCATTCATCAGACCGCTGATAAGCTTAATAGGATGTATTTAGCTCTTCAAGAATACGCTGAAAAGGAACCTCAGGATGTGCAAGTCTTTCTTCAGGGACTGAGAGATGATATCAAAAAATTACATGGAGAAGTTCAGGAGGCAAAAAATGCAGAAGCTATGAATTAGCTTACATGATAAAATAGTTGAATATATGATAGTATATAGGTGGCCCACAACAGTTAGGGCCATCTATTTTTTTCCCTTTATAAGTTATTCCTTTTCCTTAGGTTTAACAATATTGAACCCTCACCGATAAAACTTTCTTTCTCCAAAGCTATTACTTTTTCTCTTAAAGGATCATTAAGTAATAATGGCAGCTAATAATGTTAAATTATAGCTGTTAAGAGGACTATCTTATAAGTAGATGGATGCTAATCCTTGTATTATCTTACATGTAAATTATTGTTCCGATTGAATATGTTTACAGACAAAGCAAATCAGATTCAGAACTTAATCATATAGATGTTAACACCATGAAGAATTTTATGTACCTAATGTGTATGTTTTCCTGCTGCTATTTTTCCTGTAACAATGGAGATGATGATCCTTCCCCAGGATCTGGTGGACAAGCCGTAGCCTGTTTTACTTTTAATGCTCCGATTTGTGCAGCTGGAGGCTGTTCCGTTTCGTTCGATGCAAGTTGTTCAGAAAATGCTGTAACGTATAATTGGAATTTTGGAGATGGAAGTGTAGAAAGAACAGGTCAGAATCTCACACATACCTTTGAAACATCTGGAACATTTACCGTTACTTTAACCGTCAATGACAGTGTGGGAGTAGAGAGTGAAAGCAGTGAAAATATTGAGATAGAAATTCCTACAGCGACATTATTTCCTACTATGGTTCCAATTGAAGGAGGAAATTTTCTTATGGGGTCTAAAGTAGGAGATTTAGATGAACGACCCGTCAACGAAATCACTGTGGGTACTTTCGACATGTCTGAAACAGAGATTACGTTTGCACAATACGATTTCTTCTGCGATCAGACTGGAAGAGTAAAGCCAAAAGACCTGGGATTTGGGCGAGGAGATCGTCCCGTTATTTTTGTGAGCTGGGATGATGCAGTAGCTTATTGTAATTGGTTGTCGGGAGAAACAGGAGATAATTACAGATTACCTACCGAGGCTGAATGGGAGTTTGCTGCGGGAGGGGGAATAAATAATCGTACCGTATGGGCTGGGACAAATAATGAAAATGAATTGTCTACTTTCGGCAATTTAGCATCTACCTCAGGGGCTGATAATTTTGTAAATACAGCTCCAGTAAAATCTTTTGTAGCGAATCAGCTAGGCTTATTCGACCTGAGTGGAAATGTAGAGGAATGGTGCTTTGATTGGTACGGAGAGGCGTATTATTTGGAAACCAACCCTGGCGCTGCTAATCCTCAAGGACCTGCAGCAGGATCTGAGAAGGTGTTGAGAGGAGGAAATTTCTCGGATGAAGCCCAAAATACAAGAGTGGCAAGTCGTAATGCCGCCTCTCCAACTGTAACGAATAGTCTTATTGGGTTTAGAGTGGTAAAAGCCCTAAACTAAGTGATTCTGCAATTCCTTTATTTTCTCTTTTAATATTGGGAGTAAGTCTTGTTCGAACCATGGATTTTTCTTCAGCCATATATTATTCCTGGGAGATGGATGAGGAAGAACAAAATGGGTAGGCACATAATCTGCATAATTTTTTACCGTCTCTGTAAGGAGGGAATAGCTTATGAACCATAACAAGGCGACGGAAATCATAGTCGATGGTTGATGCGATAAGTTAGTTACTGTATCATGTGTCTTTGCTAAGCATATCCAATATGCTGTTCTACTTTGCGATTTTCTTCTTTCATGGCTTTCCATGTCCACTCAGATCTTCTTTGCGTATATAGATAAGCCTCTTCATAATAGCTAATAATGATCTCCTTAAATGTTTCAGGGGGAATGGTAGAAGAAAAAATGGTCCTGTTAAAAGGGTGATTATATCGCATGGTTTTAGTCAGTTGATAATCAGGAGAACTGAGACGTAATGAAGGTCCAGTATCCATAATGCTGTTAAAGCTCCACCTTAGACCTGATTGTTCTAAGTTGTTTAATTTATCTGCCAGGGGATTAAAGTTGAGCCGTGGAAAAGCATGTCTAAAGGCGGTATCTATCCAGGTAGTATATTTGTATTCCAATTCATATCGATGATCGTCATATATACATAATACCATATCTGCTTGTTCGCTAGCTCCAAATAGCGCATAATAGTGAAGAGGATTTGGTGTCTCTATAATAAGTAACCGTATATGCTCCAATAATTGGATATTACTAGTCTCATTTTTCAAGACATCTTCATGAGCTTTCACGGTGTAATACTCGCCCAAACACTCCTCCTGAATGAGGGTAGCTTGGGTTAACACTTCCAAAAAATGAGCGAGGAAATATTCATACTTTGGAATACACATGATGGCTTCATTTAAATGAAGATCTTCTGCACCAAAAGGGATATAAAATCTTTTAGCTTCCTGGTAGTTCATCCAGGAAACTAATTTTAGGGCCAGATCTGATTCTGGCTCATTGGTATTACGTTCCCGAAAATCTCCCAATAAAGCCATATGTCTTAAAAGGGATTCGTGGCTTATAGCTAAGTCGGGATATTTTAAACTCCAAATGCCTAAAAAACCATCAATATCAAAATGGTTATTACTCATGAACGATATATTCAGCATGGGCAATTCAGCCTTGATGGTATTTAGAACAATTCCCGTACTGGTATCATCTTCTAATCCTGGGATTTTAGATGTTCCTCGCCAATGAGATAACATTACTCCTTTAGGATGATAGCTATCTACAATTAGTACGCGTTTGTAGGATGGTACGCTTAGAAAGGGGATGAAGTGTGGTTTTGACATATAGCTTAAACAACTACCAATAATATATCACTTTTAGGCTAATTATAAGTTAAAATGTAAGAACTATTCTACCACTAGCGTTTATACCTGCTTGTGGATAATAAAAATTCTCAATGACTTCTTGTTCTCCAGCGATAAAGCCAAAGGTATATCCATTAGCTTCATAAGCTATATCGAGGAGATTATTAATAAAAACACCTAACTTAATGGAGGATAACCAGGAAGGAGATATGGTATACTCAATTCTCAGATCATTGATGTAATAAGCATCGATAGATCGATTATCATCACTGGTATTGTCCATAAATTGTCGGGATACATATTTACCGATCAGGCTCATTTCCAGCGATCTAATAGGGGAGATGGTAAGGGTTTGCCCACTTATCCAGGAGGGGGAAAAGGAAATATCGCTATCCCTAAATTCTTCCGCAGCAGCTATTCCATTATCAAAGTTGGTAATTATCTTAGTGAAGCGATCAATTTTATTTTCGCTGTAAGTGATATTCCCCGCAAAAGATAGCCATTTAGAAGGCTTCCAGGTAGCTTGTAATTCTATGCCAGCACGATAACTGTCAGGGACGTTGGTACGAATAAAAGCCCCCACATCATTTAGTTCTCCTGTTAACACCAATTGATCGCGATAGTCCATAAAAAATACAGTGGTCCCAAAGTTTAATTTTGGTACATTGATCCTATATCCTAATTCAAGGTCGTTTAATCGTTCTGCTTCCGGAACTAAAGGGTTTTCGATAAAATCACTTCTAATCGGTTCTCGGTGAGCCATACTAAATGATGCATAAGCATATTGTCGAGGATTTATCTGGTAGGTCACACCTACTTTCGGATTAAAAAAAGTATAAGAAGCATCTCCAAAAATCATCCGCCCCTCATTTTCAGTACCAGCTTCGTTTAAATTTTGATCTCCGAATTTATAATCGATATGTCTCAGTTGGAGATCGGCATAGGCAGATAATTTCCTGCCAAGCGTAAAGAATCCTTTGACATAACTGTGGCTGTCATATTTGAGACTTCTACTTTCATAATATCGATCTCCTAATTCGCTATTACCTGCAAAGCGTGCCCATATAACTTCTCCAAAATGATCTCCATCGTATCTATTGGCGCCTCCTCCCCATAATAGCTCTACATTTTTAAGAGCCTTAAATCGGGTGGTGAAAACAAACCCGTAAAAATGATTATCCAGCCATCTCCTACGGGCTAAATCGGAATTATCGATGGTTTCGGATCCTATCGCTATGGGAGATATTCCATAAGCTGAAAGTGGATCACCCTCCCTAAATTCCTCAAAAAAGCCTCTACCTCTGGTGTAATGCAAAGCCAGGCTGAGGTCAAATTGGGTAGAAGGAATATATGAATAATGTAGTTGATAATGGTCTTGTTGATAATCATCTACTTGGTTGTCATAGGTGTAAAAATTATACTGTCTACCAGATGAACGGAGATTTTCTATTTGATCCTCAGTATAAAAATTCCTGTTGATGTGCTCTTCCAATTCTTCTTTACTACCATTGATAATAGCTTCAGGAACTCCCCACCAAGACTGATAGGTACGTTCTTTTCCGGTAAATGCATTAATTTTTAGCATGCTCTTCTCTCCAAAATAATTTGCACCTATGAAAAAAGATTTCAGATTTGAGGTCGCTCGATCTACCCATCCATCTGAGTCTATCCTGGAAAGACGAAGATCAAAGCTAAATTTTTCCTTTATCAGCCCTGAACCTACATGTATGTTGTTTCGCCAGGTGTTAAATGAACCGTAGGTATTATCGGAAGTGGCAAAAGGTTCTATATTGGGTAAGTCCGTTTGAAGATTTATGCTTGCGCCGAAGGCAGCAGCTCCATTTGTTGAAGTACCTACCCCTCTTTGTACTTGAATGTTGTTAAGTGAGGAAGCCAAGTCAGGCAAATTTACCCAGAAAACCCCATGTGATTCGGAATCATTTAACGGAATTCCGTTAACAGTTACATTTATTCTTGTAGGATCACTACCTCTAATTCTCAATCCGGTATATCCCACTCCTGCACCTGCATCCGAAGTAGCTACTACAGATGGAGTTTGTTCGATGAGAAAGGGAATATCTCTAGTGTAGTTTCTTTCTTCTATTTCCTTTACATTGAGTTCCTCGTAGGTGGTGGAGGTGCGTTTACTAGCTCTGGTAGCGCTTATGAGTACTTCTCCAGCTGTATTCATCTCGGGAATGATTTCTACTGTCAGCTCCAAAGAACCCGTTAAACTAATCTGCTGTTCATAGAGAGAATAAGAAGAATATGATATTTGTAATATATAATCACTTGGGGTAAGATTTGCAAAGGCGAAGTATCCATCTTTATCCGTATAGGTAACATATGAAGTTCCTTTAAGAGACACTTGAGCGCCAGAGATTAATCGAGTATTATACTGAGTAGAGACGATACCACTTAATGAGTACTGAGAATATAAAAATGAATAGGAAAAAATGAGTAAAATTAGAATAGCGAGATTTCTCATAATACAGGTACTTTACTGGATAGAACATACTGTTATAGCCAGGAGTCACCTGTCTTTAGGTAGCTTTTCCTTCCCTTCGCCCGCATGATCGGGATCAGGTTCAATGGGTATAATCTCAGCCCTAAGAGGGCACCCCCGGCAAAAAATATTAGGTAATTAACAAATTAAATGTTGAAAAAGTTGTGTTTTTTTAAAATTATCGAGAAATAAAAATATATCAGAATCCATACAAAAGACCTAATCCCCAGTTACTGAAGTCTTTATTTAAGGTTCCATTTTTTATTTTCAATTTGCCATTAGCGTTGGTCAGCGAAAAATGTATTCTTCCCGTCAATGTGTTTCCCTGAGAGAGAATCGTCCCTTCGAAAACGGCAGAAGGTATCCAGAAACTTGCTTGCCCACGTTGGTCGTATTCTGAAAAAAAATGGTAGTTTCCCCCTATGCCCATACCTATTCCAAGTTTTTGTTCATTGAATTTAGTGGCATTGGCGCCTACGCGCAGCATAAAATAATGGGGAACCTGAACTAATACACTTACTTTTACTCCCTGAGCGGTACTAAGAAAATTGAATCCTAATTGTGCATTAGGATCAATTCCCAGGCTGATAAAATCTCTATTATGGACTAACGTGTAAAAAGTTCCTATCGAAAATACATAGAAAAAACGGTCATAACGTTCAGAAGGAATGAACGTGCTATTTTCGTCCGACACTACCTCATAAAGAAAACCTATATGTGGAATAAATCTGTCAGTTACTTGTCCAGACAGATTGATCTGAAGAAAAAATAAGGCAAACAAAATGACCCAAGTAAAGCTGTTCATCCCTACATCATATAATTCTCTTCTTCGAACGCAGGCTTTATTTGGGTCGTTGCTTACAAAGTGAAAGAAATAACATTTCTACATCTTAAAACCGCTTGCTAAACGCTGGTTAAATTCGGGGAAAGCTTACCGGCAGAGATAAGGTTCCTAAAAACCGTAAATTAGTCCTACTCCCCAGGTTCCAAAATCGTTATAAACAAAATCTCCTGCACCTTGAATGTCGTTTCCAGCCTGGAAGGTCACATCTGGCTTTACTATAGCAAAATGTCCTCTAAGGGTAAGGCTTCCTCCTCTGGATAAAAGACTTCCTTCTATGGCAACGTTTGGGTTAAAACCATTCAAAGATCTGTTAACTCCACCGTCTCGATAATAAGTGAAGATCCCTCCTATACCAGCGCCGAAACCAACTTTTTGCTGATTGTATTTGGTGGCATTTGCACCGATCCTCCCCATAAAATATACAGGAACCTGAACTAATAAATTCACTCTTGTTCGTTGTGGAGATGAAATAAAATTAAATCCAAAATTCAAACTTGGATCGACACCCACGCTTAATACATCATTTTGGTGATAAAGCGTATAATAAGTTCCCAGCGAAAAGGCATATAAAACCCTGCTGAATTCGTCTGTAGGGGATCCTCCCACGAGGTCCGATAGCTTTATATTTTCATAGCTAAATCCCAAATGTGGCACTAATCTGTCCCCAATTTGCGCTTGCATACTTGTAGCATTCATTAAGAGGATTACCCCCAGAAGGCCCATCAATTTTTTCATACTAAGAATTGTTATCAGAAAGTGTAACTTACTATTTTATAACAAACAATGTGTAATTATTCCCTAGCTTACGATGTTAAAAAAAATAATTTTCATACTTCTTTCAACGCTCAAAAAGATCTTTTAGCTACAAATTTAAATAAATTAGCTCATATCAGTACGTTTCTTATAGAAAGCTATAAGATTAATTACTTATTATGTATACTATAAAAGTTATTTCCATCATCGGTGAATAAAAGGTTGGGCTGAATATGGTTTCAAGTGATACGTTATTTCCATCTCGGGTATTCGGAACTCGAGTTCCGAATATAGACGAAGTAGGGCATCTAACAAAGGTCATAAGTTGGCGTCCCAATGTGCTAAGCTATGTCTATCTAACTAAAGAGCACCAAATCCTCTTTGGAAAAGAAATTAGAAATGAAGCGCTATTACCGTATGAAATTTTTTTGGAAACTGTATTCAGAAAAGAGAGGGTGTTATTAGCTGATTCAGCAGAAACCTTATTACTTGCTGCTACCTCCGATTTCATGTTAATTCCTCATTTACTGTTAAAAGACAGGAGATTATTAGAGTTATCTAGAACATTGGTTCATGAACAAATTTATGAAGAGGAATTAATTCATACTCCTATTGCTGGAACAGAGGTCGGAGCTTTATTTGTGATACCTGATGAAATTAGATTTATATGGGACAAATATTTGGGAGATTACCAGGTACACCATCTTATAAGTACACATTTTCATATGTTTGAAAGACTCTCAAAATCTTTGACAAATTTTTTATTGGTTCACATATTTGATGGTTATATTATTACTACTGCCTGTAAGAATCAACAAATATGCCTTTCAAATGCATATGTTTACAGAGCTCATAATGATATCTTTTATTTTTTATTATCGATTAGGTCAGTACTGGACTTACCATGGCAACTACCCATTTTAGTACTAGGAGATTTGGAAAAAGAAGATGCACTATTGATAAAAATTAGAGAGCGTTTGCCCCATACCCAGGTGTACGAAGGTTGGGGGGCTAGTATTGCTTCTTTTTTAGCTGAAACTTCCACCTGGCGTTACGGATTTATGGCCTTTGCGAGGAAAGGCTGAATATTGTAGTATATGCGAGTTATAGCAGGAAAATTTGGGGGTAGGCACATTCCAGAAATGAAGGGATTACCAGTAAGACCTACCACTGATCGTACAAGGGAAGGATTATTTAATGTGTTGCACCACCGGATTGAATGGGAAGAGCAAAGAGTCCTGGATTTGTGTAGCGGTACTGGTGCCGTTAGTTTAGAGTTTTGGAGCAGGGGGGTAGCTGAGGTTATCTCAGTCGATCGTAACAGGAAGTGTATTCAGGCTCAAAAGCGATTGTTTAGCAGTTTTCATCTCGACCATGCTCAATGCGTTATGTCGGATGCTTTAACCTACTTGAAAAAGAATAAACATCCCTATACGCTCATATTTATAGATCCTCCTTACCAATTACCTCATCAGGAACGATGGATAGAAGAAGGACTAAAAGAGCATAATTTGGTTGATGGAGGGTGGTTAATCATAGAACATTTAAGTAACAATTCCTTTCAACATATGCATGGCTTTCAATTTTTTAAAACTTATGGCTCCTCCAGCATCAGTTTTTTTTGTAGGAATTTTTAATAAACTCCTTTTACCTTAGTTAAATTTCTCTTAATTTCTATATAACTAAACTACCTAACGCAAAGCGTTCATCTAACTAACTAAATTCAATTTTGAGAGGTATGAAAGTAGCCATTTTTCCTGGCTCATTCGACCCGATTACAGCTGGTCACGTAGAAATTATTCTTAGGGGTAAAATACTTTTCGATCACATCATTGTAGCCATCGGAGTCAATAGCCAAAAATCTTATTTCTTTTCGTTGGAAGAGCGAATGGAAATGTTGTCCCTATGTTTCGAAAATGAATCCAAGATCAGTACGGATAACTATCATGGCTTGACGGTTGATTTTGCTAATGAGAAGGGAGCAAATTTTATTTTAAGGGGGTTGAGGAATGCAACAGATTTGACGTATGAACAACCCATTGAATTGGTTAATAAACATATGAGGCCGGAAATCGAAACAGTACACTTATTAAGTAGTCCCAGTACAGCTATGATTTCTTCTACAATAGTCAGGGAACTGATTAAACATAAAGGAAAGATAGATGGACTTATTCCTGACGCTGTTCTCGATTACGTAAAAGCCAGAAAGTATCACAATAATAATGGACTGGTGAAAAATTTTTCACGAGTAAGTTGAACTTTCATTGGTGTATAAAGATAATTCCCTTCTAAGGGCTTTGTTAAGCTTTTTCCTTTTCTACTAAGGCAATGGATAATTCTTCTAATTGTTCTTCGTGAATGGGGGAAGGAGCATTTAACATAACATCTCTTCCCTGGTTATTCTTAGGAAAGGCAATAAAATCCCTGATGGATCCTGCATGATTCATGATGGCACATAAACGATCAAATCCGAAGGCAATTCCTCCATGTGGAGGGGCGCCATATTCGAAGGCGTTTAGTAAAAAGCCGAATTGTGATTCTGCTTCCTCTGGAGTAAATCCGAGTAAATGAAAGTTCTTTTGCTGAAGAAGTCTATCGTGAATTCTGATAGAACCTCCTCCTATTTCCCATCCATTGATCACCAGATCGTAGGCATCCGCTCTCAATCCTTTCAATACTTCCTGATCCTGTGTGCCTTCCATTAAATGTATATCTTCTTTTTTGGGTGAAGTAAAAGGGTGGTGCATAGCAAAGAATCTTCCAGATTCTTCATCCCATTCAAGTAAAGGAAAATCAACTACCCAAAGAGGCTTAAACGTATGGGTTCTCAGCCCCATTCTACTTCCCATCTCTAATCTCAATTCGCTGAGTTGCTTTCTCGTTGTGTCTGTCTCACCGGATAACACAAACATTAAGTCTCCTTTTTCTGCACCAAAAGCCTCGATCCAGCTTTTAATGATTTCATCGCTGTAAAATTTTCCTACAGAGGATTTAATACTGCCATCCTGATTATATTTTACATACACTAATCCTTTCGCTCCAACTTGTGGGCGCTTTACCCATTCTGTTAGATTTTTTATATCCTTATTTGAATATGATTCTGCCTGCCCTTTTGCATTTATGCCTACAATCAACTCGGCTTCATCAAATACTGAAAAGCCATATCCTTTAGCTACTTCATTTAATTCCACAAAGGTCATATCAAAACGGGTATCCGGTTTATCTGACCCATAGTAACGCAAAGCGTGATCATATGTCATTACCGGGAAATCAGGTAAGGCTACGTCAAGCATATGCTTGAACAAATGTTTAACAAGACCTTCAAAAGTGCTCAGTACTTCATCCCGAGTAACGAAGGACATTTCGCAGTCGATCTGAGTAAATTCCGGCTGACGATCTGCTCGAAGATCCTCATCCCTAAAACACTTGACGATCTGGAAATATTTGTCAAAACCTGAAACCATCAGCAATTGCTTGAAAGTTTGTGGGGATTGAGGTAAGGCATAAAACTGTCCAGGGTTCATTCGGCTTGGCACTACGAAATCACGTGCTCCCTCCGGTGTACTTTTAATTAATACAGGAGTTTCTATTTCCACGAACCCTACGCTATCTAGGTAATATCTGGTAGCTGTGGCAAGTTTCCCTCTAAAAATGATATTCTCCTGTACGGGCTTCCGTCTCAAATCCAGATATCTGTATGCCATTCTTAAATCATCTCCACCATCAGATTCAGGGTCAAGCGTAAATGGAGGAGTTTTCGATACGTTTAACGTCTCAAAGTTACTTACTACAATTTCAACATCACCGGTGGGGATATTGGGATTTTTACTGGTTCTTTCTCTTACCGTTCCTTCTACTCTTAATACATATTCTCTTCCCAGCTTCCTTGCAGATTGGTATAAATCATCATTATCCTCCGCACTAAATACAAGCTGAGTAATTCCATATCGATCCCTAAGATCTATAAATGTCATCGCCCCAAAATCGCGGTTTTTATTCAACCAGCCAGATAATACTACTTTTTTTCCTACGTCTGAGATGCGGAGATCTCCACAAGTATGAGTCCTGTACATAAATATGATCAATGTTCTGTTAATCGCCAGGGGTAATATATGTTCCTTGCAAAACTAGAATAATCTCCTGAAGGAATGGCATTTTTCTCAAAAAAGATCATCGAATAATGTAACTCGCTATGGTTCTCTCTTTCCCTTTGTAAGTGATTGTGAACCAAACTCTATCGCCTTCTTCGTGTCCCTGAGGTTGGAAAGAGGAGTCTATAGTTCCAACATCATTAATAAGAGATTTACCAGTTCTGATTTCAATTTTTTCTACTCCTTGTATGAATTCGTACAAAGCTTCGTTTCGACTTAATAAATATTCTAACTTTTCGGGTTGAATAGTATATGATAAATCATTGATCATTAATGTTGCATCCTCATATTGATAGTTAGAGGAAGATCTGTTTGAAAAACTAGGAATAAGGCTTTTCAGTAATCTCTGCAATCGTTTAAATTCTGACATGGTATTTTATGTAGGTAACATGGGCATTTGGCACATTCTCAGTAAGATTTGAGCAGTAGTTTTGACATCTTTTTCACAGTATATCTGTATTCTCTCTATATTTTTTTCCTGCCAAAAAATTTTACTGACTTCACTACCATCAATATCATCTTTAGGAGAAGGAACACCTAACACTGTTGCTAACAAATCCAGACTGATATACGATTTATAGTCCCCAAACCTCCATAAATCCATAGTATCTACAAAAGACACTTCCCAGGGTTTTTTTCCTTGAATCTGTAATACATCTGGAAGCGGTATTCCCTGAATGAGAAATCTTTTCCCTAGAAAAGGAAAATCAAACTCTTTTCCATTATGGGCACACAAATTACGACCATCTTTAGCCATAAATTTAGTCAACATCTGCCCGAAAGTACTTAATATTTCTGGCTCATATTCTCCTGCATAAGACTTTAAGGTCAAATCTGGGATCCCTTCGGAATTGAATTGAATATAACCACAGGAAATACACACCGCTCGAGCAAATTCGGGATGAATAGCGGCTTTTTTTTGGTATAGCTGCTTTACATTTTCGGAGGAATCAGCTTTCAAATATTTTTGCGCTTTTTTCTCCCATAGCATTTGCATCCGATCTGAAAGTTCTTCGAAGCTGGCTTGTTGGCTAGCAGTTTCTACATCTATGAAAAGAATGTTCTCTATTTGATGGCGTGTAAACATCATAAATAAAAAAAGGAAAAATTCACCTATTTTCAGAATATTATCTATTTGCTAATAATAGTTTTCCTGATTTTTCCAATTTTTGGGCAACTGGAACTAGTTCTATAGCTTTCTGAATTGTTTGGTCAAAGGTGTGGGTAATAGGAATAAATACTGAATCCTGGAACATAATACCCCCAATGTAAGCTTTTAAATAGATAGAAATATCTTCTTGTACTAATTCATCCATATTTTTATCTATCGAATAGTTCTTTTGATCCAGAAACATATAAAATTCATCTAAGATAGTTTGGTCAATGCGGAAGTTCTCTAAAAATTCAGCAGAAGTAGGGTATTCTGAATATACAGAAGGAAATTTTTTCGTGTAGACAAAGGAAAATAGTCTGAATAAGCTGTTTTCAATTAAGTCAGTTAAGGCGATAGATTTTCTGATGGTATCGTCAGGAATAAATATATCCGGTACTATCCCTCCTCCTCCGTAGACGATTCTTCCCGATCTTGTTTTATACATCAATGAGTCCGGGTACTGAATTTTGGAAGGATCTACCATTTCTCCTGATTCAAATCGCTTTTCTATCTCATGGGCATATTCCTCATTACCTATATGATAAGGCTTTTGGATGCATCTCCCACTTGGCGTAAAATATTCTGAAATGACTAGCCTGATCGCTGATCCGTCATCAAATTTATCCTCAATTTGAACCAGCCCTTTTCCGAAGGATCGCAATCCTACAATGAGCCCTCTATCATGGTCTTGAACAGCGCCCGCAACGATTTCACTGGCAGAGGCTGTCCCATAATCGATGAGAATGACTAACCCGCCCTTTTCAAAAGCGCCTTTTGATGCTATGGCTTCATATTTATTCCTGCTCTGTTTAATACGGCCTTCAGTAGAAACAATAAGCTTACCCGCCGATAAAAATTCATCTGCTACCTTATAGGCCATATTCATGTAACCTCCAGGATTATTTCTCAGGTCTAGTATGAGGTTCTCCATTCCCTGAAGCTTTAACTCAGTCAGGGCTTTCAAAAATTCTTCATGTGTAGTTTCTGCAAATCTCGTGATCTTAATATATCCCACATTTTGGTGTATCATATATGAGTAATCTACACTTGGCAGCGGAATCTTAGCTCTTGATATTTCAAGCTTGATTACCTCAGGAGCATCTGCATGAATTACTGCTAAGGTAAGGGTTGAATCTAAAGGGCCTTTTAAATAATCTTGAATAAGATGAGGATTTATCTTAACTCCTGATATAGGATGTGAATCTATTGCAATAATTTTATCTCCTACTTCTATCCCTGCTGTAGCACTAGGTCCTTCAGTGGTTAACTCCACTACGAAGACTGTATCACTAATGATCTCATAGTAAATTCCTATTCCTTCAAACTGCCCTTCTAATTGTTCTTCCATTTGCTCCATTTCATCGGGAGGAATATAAAACGAATGAGGATCTAAGCCATCCATAATCCCTCTGATAGCATCTTCTATTAATACCTCCCGATCTGACTCTTCCACGTATTTCTCTTCGATAAACTCTATGACATGTTCGAGTTTTGATAATCCTCCATCGACAAATACCTTATGGTTAGCCCTCATATTTGCATTGATCTGAAACCCCACAACCAACCCTACTGCTAAGTAAGCAAAGCTAAATAGAAGATATTTAGTGGTCTTATTCATAAATGACCTTCCGATTCAGGTGAAATTGAAAAAAACTATATCCAATATAGCCAAAAGACAAATTTACTTGAATTAAACTATCTATGAAAGTCCCATTTAATCAGAAGAAAGCTTAAAAAATTATGTAAGTTTTTTCAGATATCAGATATTCAGGTGCCATTAAAAGAATTTATTTTTAAAAAGGAGTACTTAAATTTTTTATATGAACTTTAAAACTACAGAACAACCCTCAAATTACGACCATTTAGAGGGTATGAGTATCTCAGATCTCTTAAGAGGCATAAATGAAGAAGATAAAAAAGTGGCTGATGTGGTCGAAGGAGTGCTTCCCAGGATTGAAGATGCTATTGTTCATATCACAAGACTTATGAAGGAAGGAGGAAGGTTGTTTTATATTGGAAGTGGTACCAGTGGAAGATTAGGTATATTAGATGCCTCTGAATGTCCCCCTACTTATGGTGTTCCTCATGATTGGGTAGTAGGTATTATTTCCGGTGGAGATGGGGCTATTAGAAAAGCTGTAGAATTTGCTGAAGACGATGAGTTACAAGCATGGAACGACTTGAATGCTTACCAAATAGATGATAAGGATTTTGTAGTGGGAATTACTGCCAGCGGTACTACTCCATATGTGCTTGGAGGGGTTCGACAAGCTAAAGCTCATGGGATCGCTACTGCTGGAATTACATGTAATATAAATACACCTCTTGCCTCTTTAGTAGATTATCCTATAGAGGCTGTGGTCGGTCCAGAATTTGTAACGGGAAGTACCCGAATGAAGGCTGGGACAGCCCAAAAAATGATTCTCAACATGATTTCTACAACGGTGATGATTCGACTGGGTAGGGTTAAAGGCAATCGAATGGTGGATATGCAATTGAGTAATCATAAACTCGTTCGTAGAGGGACTCGTATGGTTATGGAGGAAACTGGCTTGGAAGAGGAAAAGGCTAAAAAGCTTTTATTAGAAGCAGGTAGTGTGAGGGAAGCCGTGGCTAAAGTGAAAGAAGAGATGGATCGACAATAAAGACCACAGGAAATTTAACAGATATATATGCCAACATATGCTTATCCAGTTAATTACATTTCATTAACACTGATTTTGGGGATGGTACTGTCCGTTTTTTCGTGCAGTTCACGTAAAACATTTACCGAATATGGACTTTCTTTTGTAGAAATCGGAGATGAAATGCCTGAGGAAGGTCTGAGAAAATGGAAAGGGAAATCTGTCAAGGATTCTCTATTTAATGCCGATGATTTTAGCTGGAGATCTGCTATATTGTCTTATAAAAATGGTCCTGTTTATATAGAAGAAGACTTTTTAGGCAACAATTCTGTTAACAGAATCAGAATTGAAACCCAGGATTTATTGTACCAGGATTCTATCAGCGTAGGAAAATCAATCCAGGTGCTCAATAGTTATCCTGGAAAATGGTTCGTTGCTTATTTAGCTGATTATGAATTGTGGGATATCAGCTGTGATCAGTTTCCCTCTATTCATTTTTTAGTTGAACCAATAGATAAAGACAAAACTTCACTATCAACCCCTAAATTGGAAGACTTAAATCAAAATTCTCCAATCGTCTCTATTGTTATTATGTAATAGAGCTTGGAATAGGTAATAATGATGCCTGTTTATGGGTAATAAATGGATGATGTTTTTTTTGTTCCTAGCGTTGATTTCTACAGCTATTGGCCAGGATACTACGATTGTCAAGCCTATTAAGTTGGGGTTTAGCCTGTTAGGAGCAAGTTATCAGGGAGAGTTAATTAATGATAATTCTTTCTTGAGCCGATTCAATCCGGGGATGTCCTTTTCCATGGAAATAGCAAGCCCATCCCACTTTCATTTCCAGATCGAAGCAGGAAGTTCAAAATTCACTGAACAACTTGCTAACCAAAATTTGCAGGAGAATACCTTTATTGAGACTTCCTTTATATTTGGCGAAATCTCTGTGAGATACCGAATAATAGGTCATTCCAGATTTCAGCCTTATGTGGGCTTGGGGAGTGGTATGTTTTTCTTTAGGCCGATGTCTTCAGGTGGCGAGGAAATTGATTTATCTACTCCTACGAATAATATAAATCCAGAATGGAGTCGAATAGTTCCCCATATTTCCGGAAAACTTGGAGCAGAATTTTGGATCAATAGGCAATTTGCTCTGAATACCAGCTATGCCTTAAGAGTGCCATTCACAGATGTGCTAGATGACCAAATTAATAATGAAGAGACGTTTAAGTTTGATTTTTTACATATTCTTCAATTAGGGGTACAGTTTACCTTTGTTCCTGGTCCGCAGTGGAATGGAAATGTTAGGAAGCAACCTGCTAATCAGCCACTCAAAACGGAAAACCTACAGCTATCCAATATGATTTCTGAATTTCAGATTGATGCCGAAAGTGATACATCTCTTATCTCATCAGATACACTATTTGCAGGGGGCGATCAAGATACATGGGTGTACTACAGCATAAGTAGCGAGGTAGAATTCTCTAATTTACTTGATTTCTATACCTTGGATAGCGTAGATATTTTAACTGTTAATCCCGGACTTTCATTCCCTTTAACTCTAGGGAGGATGATTCGACTTCCAATCGATACTGGTATAAATCCATCAAATGTACCTTTTGGATTCAGCTTGTTTGTTGAACAAGAAGTAGTCGATACCGATACGATATTATATCCAGATCTCATCCAAATTAATTCTGAAGGCAATTTGGGCACCACTGGCAAGCTGGAAATTTATTCTAATGGTTCCACGGACTCTATAGATGAGAAAAAACAGGAAACAGATTTAGAGAAGACATTGACAGAGGAGGAAGAGCCTTTGGAATACATATATCATAAGGTAAAGAAAAATGAAAAGTTGTCAGATATAGCTAATATGTATCAAGTTGATGAAGTAAAAATAGTTGAGCTAAATTTTCTTTCCACGGAGGAATTGCTTAAAGGTCTTATTCTGAAAATTCCCAATCGCATTCCATAGTAATCTTGTCAGTAATATCTACAGGTATTTACCTATTTCCTGTCATGTATTTGAACAGTGAAAGTAGGGGAAGGTAGGATATTGTTTTTTTCAAAGGTAAGTGAAAGAAAAGGAGAGTTAAATCTTGTTTAAGAATTTCAATATAATTGTAAACAAAAGGACAAATGAAGTCAGATTTTTTGAAGCTATTTAATGTGTATCAAATCTAAGTTTAGTTAAAAAATACGAAAAATGGCACTTTTTCAGGTGTATGTTAGCTCTAAAGTTAAGATTTTTAAGATCAAATGAAGTATTGATAGCTGTAGGATTCCTTTATGTTTGTTAAACAAGAGTTTAGCTAAGATTTGTAAAAAAAATAACCTAAAAATCTATACTTTGCTGAAATACAGTAAGATATAAGTGTAATAGTATATATTATTTTTACAATGTGTTTGGAAGTAATAGATTATTGTTTAACTTGCTATAGATAAAATTAAACAAAATGCTTGTGTTTTATTGAAAAGTAGTTTAAGTTTGTATTGTACATTCAGAATTTACAGAAACTTATGACATCTATAGAATTTAATAGCGCAGTTATAAAGCTTCACAAGTCTCTCAAGCCAATAGCACTCAAACTTACACGTGATATGGAAGAGGCAAATGACTTGATGCAGGAGACGTTACTTAAAGCGATAGCGAATAGAGAAAAGTTTACGGAAGGAACAAACTTGAAAGCTTGGCTTTACACTATCATGAAAAATACGTTCATTACAAACTACCATCGTCTGGTAAAGAGAAAAACGTTTATTGATACTACAGATAATCTTCACTTTATCAATTCTTCGAGACATGTTACTGAAAACGCGGCAGGTTCTAAGCTGGCGATGGACGAAATTACCCAAGCTATTCAGTTATTGAATTACGAATATAAAACGCCTTTTATGATGCATTATAAAGGGTATAAATACCATGAAATAGCAGATATTTTAAACATCCCTATAGGAACAGTAAAGAATCGAATTCACATTGCGAGGAAAGAACTAAAAACTCAATTGAAGAGTTATAGTAACTCCAGATTATAAATTTAGAGACAATAAGTTTTAACAGAATAGTTGGTTTGTGCAATAAGTTTTAATTATCTTATAACAAAATAGCATTATTATCGGTCTTTTAATCGATATTGTTTAATGAGTAAGTTTAAACGCCTATTTTAATAAACCTAATCAGCGAGATAATTTCTTACTTGAAGTTGTCTCGTTTTTTATATGAACGAGATGATTGATCACATGGACCTTTACCGCGATACTTGTTTCAGATGTAGCAAGATCATAACACAGCGTTATAGTACATCATTCACTCTGGGGATCAAAACCCTGCATAAACGCTATCATATGCCCATTTATGGTATTTATGGTTATGTTCGGGCTGCAGATGAAATCGTAGATACCTTTCACGACTATGATAAAAGGGAGTTATTTTCCAGGTTTAGAGCTGAAACCTATCTAGCTATTGAGGAAGGTATTAGCATTAACCCCGTTTTGCAGGCCTTTCAATCTGTAGTAAGAGGGTATGATATTGAGATGGAGTTGATAAATGCTTTTTTAGATAGCATGGAGATGGATCTTGAGCATAAGAACTATGATCCCGATTTATATGACCAATACATATATGGATCAGCAGAAGTGGTAGGATTGATGTGTTTGAGGGTATTTTGTGAAGGGGATAAAGAAAAATATAAAAAATTGCAGGCCCCTGCGAAAAGTCTGGGGAGTGCATTCCAAAAGGTCAACTTCCTAAGAGATATGCAAAGCGATTTTCACGATAGAGGCCGAGTTTATTTTCCTGGAGTTGACTTTGGCGATTTTAATGAAGATACAAAGGCGAGAATAGAGGAGGATATAAGAAAAGACTTTGAATTGGCTTATCAGGGGATTGTTCGTTTGCCAGAAGGAGCAAGAAGGGGAGTATATTTAGCCTATGTGTATTATAAACGCCTTTTTGAAAAAATATGTAAGGTTCCTGTAACCAGGATCATGCATGAAAGAATAAGGGTACCCAACAATCAAAAAATAGCTTTACTGGTAAAATCCATTTTTCAGCATGAGTTAAATTTTTTGTAGGTAAGAGTTAGAGCCGTTTGGTTAATTGAGAAAGAGGATGGAAAATGTGCTTAATACATTAAGAGAACTTTATAAACAGTCAGTAGGACAACAGCAAGCTGCCGAAAAATTGTGGAAGCGGGTAAAAAATTATAATGGAAAGGAGGGGATTATTTTTGCCTATAAAGGTGCTGCGAAAGCCCTGGTAGCCTCTTATGACTGGAATCCCTTGAACAAGTATTTAGCTCTTCATGAATCGATGAAATATTTTCAGAAAGCCATTGAGTTAGCGCCGAGAAATATTGAAGTAAGATTTTTGAGGTTTGCTGTTCAACACAATATCCCCGAATTTTTAGGGATGAGCAATCACTTAAGTGAGGATAAAAAAATACTTGGTACACATATCTCGGAGTATTCAAATTACCAATTGAGTAAAAGTGATGTGGAATATATTTTAGCCTTTCTTGCTTCTTCGAACAGATATTCTTCAAAAGAGTTACATATGCTAAAGCAGAAAATTGCTTCTTAACCATCATCAGATTATTGTATTTTTTGGATTTTCTGATGCATTCTTTTAAGCTATGTACATATACCTCATTCTAAACATATTTACTTTTATCTTTCCATTTCTTCTTTCATTTGATAAGAAGGTCGCTTTCTACAAAAAATGGAAGGCGCTTATACCAGCCATTCTTATAGCAGCTACTATCTTTATTGTTTGGGATGTGTGGTTTACGGACCAAGGCGTATGGGAATTTAATTCAGCGTATTTAGTAGGGATATACTATTTAGGGTTGCCTTTAGAAGAATGGCTATTTTTTTTTACAGTACCATATGCATGTGTGTTTATTTATGAATGTATCATAGCCTATTTCCCTAATGTACCCAATATTGATAAAAATAATTACTTCAGTTGGTTTTTAGCGATCATTCTCGGGACACTGGCTTTATTAATGAAAGATCGACTATACACCTTTATCACTTTTATTTCGCTATCTGCTTTTATTACTTTTCACAAGAGTGTGTTAAAAACCAACTTTTGGAGCCACTTTTATTGGGCATATATTCTTCACTTAATTCCTTTTAGTATTATAAATGGAGTCTTAACTGCCTTGCCAATAGTCATCTATAATAATGAAGAAAACCTGGGAATAAGGTTAGGGACCATACCTGTGGAAGATACTATGTATTCGATGTTATTGCTACTTCTTACTATTACCTATTACGAAAGATTCCTTTCTAAAGGCTTAGGCGTCAGAACCTACTCAAATAAGGAAATACTATATGAATAATAACCTATCCCACAGAGTCCACAATCCTTTACATAAAGATCCTGGAGTAATCATCGGTGTTGGAATCATTTTGGCCTGGTTTGCCATGTTGGGAATAAATCTTTTCTTCCCTTTTCATCAAAAAGATCCCATCAGTTATCTGAGGATGCTGATCCAAATGCATTTATATACAGGTTTGTTTATTACTGCGCATGATGCTATGCATGGAACCGTTAGTCCTAAAAGGCCTCGTCTTAACCACCAAATAGGAAGAATTGCTGCTACACTATTTATTTTCAATTCATATGGTAAATTAAGACCCAAGCATTATGCTCATCATCGCCACCCAGGAACAGAAAAAGATCCAGATTATCATAAAGGTAATTCCAATTTCTTTAGATGGTATATAGATTTCCTGAGTGAATATATAAGTTGGAAACAAATTTTGTTTGCGGCCATTACCTTTAATGTATTGAAGTTAGCGCTGCCTACCGAAAACCTTGTGATTTATTGGATCATTCCTTCATTTCTCAGTACGTTCCAATTATTTTATTTCGGAACCTTTCTCCCACATATGGGTGAGCATAAGGAAGAGAATCCACATCGAGCACATTCCCAGAAAAAAAATCATCCCTGGGCCTTTATTTCCTGTTACTTTTTTGGTTATCATTTCGAACATCACGACTCACCACAGACTCCTTGGTGGCGATTGTGGAAGGTGAAAGAGGATAGGTTAGAAGTCAATAAATTAGATCATCAATAATCGAAACAAAGAATTACATTCTCAGTAAGAAGAAGTATGGAAGGAAAAGAGAAAATTGCATGTCCTAAATGTGATTGGGAACCAGAAATCTATGATGTGTGGCAATGTTCATGTGGGTATATTTGGAACACCTTTATAACCGGAGGAAGATGTCCGTCATGTGGGATTATTTGGAAAGACACCCAATGTCTTTCTTGTAGAAAATGGTCTCCTCATATAGATTGGTACAGAGATCTTGACGACTTCCTGGAAGAAGAACTACAGTCGATAAATAAAAGGAAACTCGTTCCAACTTCTTAACTACGATCGATTAACCATAAATTAATGATTAGCTCTTTGAGGAAATCAGGAATTAAGTACCCCTGAATTTCCCTTTAGAAAGAGACATTTTGCTTACCTAAAAACACCTGCCTCATATTCAAATTATAAAGATTCCGCGGTTGATTTAGGATTTCTTGCGTACTTCTTTTTCCAATATCTAATAATAGGAATACCTATTATCGTAGGAAGCACCCATGGAATAATTCCGAAATAACCTGGTAAAGTTCCCAACAGTTGATTCCCTCCAAATACAAAAAAGGCAGTATATGCTGCTATACCACTGATTATCATCCCTGCTATATGAGTTTGGATCCAATTGTCTTTAGTTGGTCGATTCTGCAGTTGGTGAACGAGATTAACGATGCTTGACAAGCCTAATCCCCCGAAAATTAACATGAGGATACCTATTCCTTTGGCACCAAGGATTAATCCATAAATAGTAAGTACTAAACCTACAAGTACTAACAAACTCATAAATCCTATGTGTATCATTCTATAGGTTGAAGAAATGAACTTTTTATTATTGAGGATCGCCAAGCCATACCACAGAGGGTGAGCTGTAATAATCGAAATGAATCCAAGAAAAGCGCCTCTTTCGATATTGCCCAGAAACAAATTTCTAATACTTAATGTAGCTGCGCTTAGGACAACCACCCACATAAGATAGACATATACTTTCCCTAGCCGCTTATGTATCTTGCCACCCTTTTGGGAAAGAATGGGGATAATAAATATAATAAAGCTGGCGAAGCCAGTAACGATATGAATGTTTAATATGATGCTTGCAAGTTGATCCATCTTTTTTTGAGTAATAATATTGCCTAATTCATTCACGGCCAATTTATAGGGACTAATGACAAGTATAAGTGACAACTTGCAAGATAGAATGGGAGCTATAGAGGAATAGTAGATTTAATTTTGGGAATATATGGTCGGGAAACAGGTATGATGGGTGCCTTAGGATGAGATAATGTGATGCGTAATCCCTGTGCGTTCCCTCCAATTTTCTCTATGTGGTTAATATTAATCAGATAACTTCTATGGCATCTGATAATTGGAGTCGAATGGAGTTGCTGGGAAATATGCCGAATCGTATTTCTTAATATTTTTCGTTCCAATGAGGTATTTCCTGAAGCCTTTTGAAAATAGACAGCTACATAATTCTGCATTGCCTCTATATAATAGATTTGATCAATGGATAATTTCACCTGATCCTGCGAATTAATAGAGGAAAGTTGGATCTGGTCGGCTTGATCTGGCACTTTAAACGATGATCCTATACTATAAGAGCTACTTGGAAATGAAGAAAGCTGTTGTTGTAATAACTGGGCTTGATGCTGGTATTTTTGTTGGGCCTTAATTTGGATAAAAAGTGCCAAAAATATGACAGGAAAAAGACCTATTAAAAAGGTATTTGCCAGAGTGATTAAAAAAACTTGCCAATGGGAGAAACTCCATCCGAAGATAAGCTGATGAAATAAATAATTTCCTACAGCAATCAGGCAGATATTTACCATAGCACCGAAGATCCATCTTTTGACAGTCCAATGGGGTACATCTTTCTTTATCTTCAATATTCGACCAGTAATCCATTCGTGTAACAAAAGGATAATGGTGGTAACCGCTCCATACCCTACACAAACAAGAATAAGTGTTCCTGGATAGTTTCTTAAGCCAAAAGGTTTGAAAACAAATAGAAATAGACAAACGAATAAACCGGTGATTAATGCTTCAAGGAACCTCTCTATATTATTCGAATTACTTGGAAAAGGTTGGTTCAACCAATCGATAAAGCGGTAGATATAACTCTTTAGGTTCATAGGGTTCTTGGAGCAATTTACAGAATAATTTATGTTGTGAGGAGGAAGTCGATAATTTATTATAGAATGAAAAATAATTAAATTTGTTTTGCTGAAAATTCCTCATTTCAGTATCTATTATACGTATACTTTTTTGTTAGTAGGGTTGTAGAAGGGAATCCTTGCCATATGTTCCCTTATTGATCGTTATAAATGGTTTTTCCTTTTGAAAACTTGATGAAGAGATACATCACCTATAGCAATAGATCCCTGCAATATTCTTGAGGAATGCGTATTAGGAATAGTCGATGTTAAATAATTTGGGGATAATGAAAAAGGCAAATTCTAAAAAATAAAGAGGCAAATAAAAATTAGGGGACTCTATCCGCATCTGCGAAGAGTCAACCCTAACCCTTGCTCATCCCTTACTTTAACCTGTTGACACAAATATAATGGGTAATTTCTCTAAAAATGCCTTGGATTGCGCGAACTGCAATATTGTAAACTTCACTTGTCAAATGACATGTAAGACTGTAAATTTCATTATTCAAATTATATAGCGTGGATAATGAATGATGGAAATTTAAGATATCGAGTGGGGTAGGAGTGAAATAATCAGTTACGTGAGGGGTAAAAAAGAATTAGGGGACTTCATCCTTAAAGGAGAGTCAACCCTAACCCTTGCTCATTCTTTACTTTAACCTGTTATTACAAATGTATGAATATTCTTATTGGAATAATGTACAACCAATCTGAACTCGCAAAAAGCTTGCATGATTGGTTAATTATTGGAGTGAAAGGTATTTTTAGGATATAATATTTGAAAAGAAATGAATAAATGACATATCTGCGGAAATAAAGCTCACTTATGGTTATATAATAAAAAAGTTAGGGGACCCTACCTTGGTGAGTCGACCCTAACCCTTGCTCATTCTTTACTTTAACCTTACCCTTAATTTATGGGGTAATTCGATCATAAATCCTAATGTGTTGGGCCAATGGTTAAAATAAACGTTTCAATGGTCAAATTTTGCTACTATCTAGTTGGTCAGTTTTTGAATGTAAATCGTTAAGCAGATCATCCTCACTCTTGTTATGTGACACTTTTTGAAGTAGCTCATCTGTAGATTGCTTTAATTGGTTTTTGACTAAGTCGTTATTAAGCTTCCTGTTCCTGTGTACATCGATAGCCAAATACAGTGCTTGAAGAAAGCTTTCTGGATCTGCCTTATCCTGTCCTGCAATATCATAAGCTACTCCATGATCAGGAGAGGTTCGGATAAAAGGGATTCCAGCTGTAAAATTAACTCCTGCATACCCCACAATTAATTTAAATGGAATCAATCCCTGGTCGTGATACATGGCCATAATACCATCAAAATTCTTATAAGCCAGGGAACCGAAAAAGCCATCAGCAGGAAAAGGCCCTTGTGCTAAAATTCCTTCAGATTGTAAGGCTTGAATAGCAGGAATAATTACTTCTTGCTCTTCCTGACCTATTAATCCACTATCGCCGGCATGAGGATTAAGTCCAAGTATTGCAATAACTGGTCGTTGGATGTTAAAATCTCGTTTCAGGCAAGCATCCATAATCTTTACCTTCTTTACGATTCGCTGGGTAGATAAATTTCTGGCGACATTTTGAATAGGTATGTGATTTGTAGCTACGCCTATTCTGAAATCTTCCGAAACCATGAGCATAAGGCTTTCCTGTTTCCCAAATGCTTCCGTAAGCAATTCCGTATGGCCAACAAACGATTCGTCCTGCATCTGAAATGTTGCTTTATCTACAGGCATAGTCACCAGGACATCAATCTCCGAATGTTTTGCATCTTCTACAGCTTTTTTAATAGCCATGTAAGCAGCTTTACCTCCCACTTCAGAAGGCTTGCCTATATCAATTCTGTCCATATCAGGTCCACAGTCGATCACGTTTAATTTCCTGAATTGTGCCTGTTTTGGTTTATTGACTACTACGTAGTGGAACTTATTTATCTTAAGAATCTTTCTGTAAATATTTATTACCCGGGAGGATCCATATAATATGGGAACGCACATCTCTTTAAGGCGTGGATCATGGAAGGCTTTGATGAGAATTTCAGGCCCAACACCATTAATATCACCCATGGTAATTCCTACACGCAGTTTCTCTGATTGATAAGCATTCATAAGATTGTGAAATGATTGATACGTTTTCTAAGAATTAACTTGTAAAATACAACTTTTTAAATTCTTACAAGTAAAAGTTATCATGCATTATTTGAAACCCAAGAAATATCTTGGGCAACACTTTCTCAAAGATACCTCCATTTGTGAAAGAATCATACGTCTTCTTTCGGCTTCTTCCTTAGATACTGTAGTGGAAATTGGTCCTGGAGAAGGAGTGTTAACTCAATTCTTATATGTCCAATACAAAAATTTGCTGTTGGTTGAAATTGATCCTGAAGCAGTACAATTTTTATCTCATCGTTTTCATCAACCACCAATCAATATTATTCACAGGGACATATTAGCCTGGAAGTTAGCATCAGACATACCAGAAGATACTTATTTTATCGGGAATCTCCCATACAACATCAGTTCTCCTATCTTTTTTAGATTGCTCGATCATGTTCCCTTTATGAAAGAAGGGGTATTTATGCTTCAGTTAGAGGTAGCAGAACGGATATGCGCTCATCCTGGATCGAAGAAATTTGGGATATTAAGTGTTTTATTGGGAGCATATTTCCGTCGCGAATTGTGTTTTCAGGTACCTCCCGAAGTGTTCAGGCCACCTCCCAAGGTAATGAGTGCTGTGATTAGATTAGAGAGAAAAGAGATTTTGCCCGAAGTTGATTTTGTAAAGTTAAAGCGCTTAGTGAAAACCGCCTTTCATCAAAGAAGAAAAACGCTCAAAAACGCACTTAAATCTGTTGCTATTCGGCCCTTTGACGGATTAGAAGAGATATTGAAAAAGCGTGCAGAAGCATTACCTGTAGAGATGTATATCAAGCTAACACACTATATGGAGAAATAGGTAACCTGTGAGAATAAGTCGATAAAAATCAATAAAATAATTAGATTAATACACTAATGAAGAGTCGTATTGTGCGACTACTTCTTCTCCTATCGGTTCGTCGATAATTTTGAATCCCAATGAAGTGAAAAATTCTTTAGCTATTGTATTTCGTATGGAGAAGCTGGTTCTAATCTCTTTACATCGAATATTTTTCCCTAACATTTCCAGTAGTTGGCGCATAGCGCTTTTTCCTATCCCCATTCTTTGATAGTGCTCATCTATCATAATTCGACTGATCCAGCATATGCCGCCAAACTCACCATACATGATAAATCCTACCATATCATCTCCATAGAGGATGCCATAGGGAGAAAGATCCTCAAATTTGGCTTGAGCCAGGGAGTAAAGAACGGAAGGGGTGAATTCTTCTTGAATAGGAGATAATCTTATTTTAAGGGAGAGTTCCCAATTATATCGGTCTAGGGGTATAATACGGCAAAAAGCTTTATGCATGAAATATAATTGCTACGTTTGTGATAAATCCATATTTGCAAGATATTACAAACCAGTCTTCGAAAACAATATTTAATTAATTGACTTGTTCCTATTAATAAAAATTTCATTTAAACAGGTATGCCAAAGCTTACAATTGGAGATAAGGCGCCAGACTTTGAGTTAAAGAACCAGGATGGTGATCCCATAAAACTATCACAACTAATAGGGGAAAGAGTTGTTGTATTATTTTTTTATCCGAAAGATGAAACTCCTGGTTGTATCAAAGAAGTCTGCGGATTCAGAGACCATTATGAAGAGTTCCTGAAATTAGGCGCAGAGGTGATTGGTATCAGTTCAGATTCTGTTAGTTCTCATAAATTATTTCGATTAAGTAGAAGGCTCCCTTTTCCTTTGTTAAGTGATAGTAAAGGGAAGGTTAGGAAGTTGTACAATGTATCTGGCTCTTTATTAGGGCTAATGCCAGGGAGAGAGACATTTGTCATCGACAAAAAAGGGATTATTAGGCATCGCTTTTCCTCCCAATTTCAAATTGATCAACATATTGAGCAGGCCCTTCACACAGTAAAGGAGATTATGGTAACTCCCTGAAAACAGGATTGAACATGCGAATATTGCATACTGCGGACTGGCATATTGGGAAAAAATTAGGACATGTATCTCGTCTAAAAGAACAGGAAGAAGTTCTGGAAGAAATTTGTGATATAGCTAATCAGAAATCGGTAGATGCTGTATTGTTAGCGGGAGATATTTTTGATAGCGTCAATCCCTCGATAGAGGCTATTGATCTCGCTTATCGTATGCTTAAGCGTATGACCAATGGAGGAAAAAGAGTAGTTATAGGTATAGCGGGTAATCACGATTCTCCAGACCGATTGCAGGCTTCAGAGCCGCTGGCAAGAGAATGCGGTATCATCCTTTGTTCATATCCTCATAGCCAGTTTATTCCCTTTAGATTAGAGAGTGGGCTTAGCTTACTCAAAAGCGAACCTGGGTTTATAGAATTAGCGCTTCCAAATGTTTCATATCCGCTTCGGTGTATTCTTACTGCTTATGCGAATGAATTAAGGTTAAAAAAATTCCTGGGATTCGAGCAAAAAGATCAGGCCACAGGGCTTCGGAATATATTGGCAGAAGAATGGCAACGCTTGGCAAATAAGTACTTCGATGAAGCTGGAGTTAATATCTTAATGACGCATCTGTTTGTTGTCCCGAAACATGGAAGTAAACCGGAAGAACCTGAGGAAGAGAAACCGATTCTTACTTTGGGTGGTGCCTCCGAAATTTATACAGAAAATTTTCCTGCCAGGGCCCAGTATGTGGCTTTAGGACATCTTCATCAAAGTCAGCAACTCAGTACTCTGCCATATCCCATTTGTTACAGCGGTAGCCCCTTAGCATATAGTATGAGTGAGGCTTCACAAAGAAAATATATCCATTTAATTGAAGTACAACCTTCGGAAGAGGTGAGTATTGAGAAAATTCCCCTTACTTCAGGTCGAATTCTCGCTCAAAAACGCTTTAATTCGTTTCTGGATGCTCTTAGTTGGTTAGAGAACCATCCGAATTATTGGGTAGAGCTAACATTGGCATTAGATTCTTTTCTTACAGCAGAAGAGAGGAAGCATTTGGAAGCCTCACATGATGGAATTATAGCGATCATTCCAGAGATGAAAGGAGAACGGCAGGAGAATGCTCACCGGGAAATAGACCTCAGTAAAGGCATGGAAGAACTGTTTTATGAGTATTTCCAGGACAAAATAGGCCAAGCACCTAATGAGGAATTATTGGCCCTATTTAAAGAAATAATATCTCACGAAGAGGAACAGAGAGAGAGCTAATAGGATCATTTAATTAGTTTGACCTAGAACTGATACATAAATACACTTGAGTTCTTTATTCCCTTGATTGTGAAGATGAATCTCAGACAACACAGGGGCCACTACAGGAATACTGAGTACGATGCCTTTTTCTTGATACGTTTCAGAAGTCGTGTGAGAGAATTCCCTTTCCCATACAGTATCTTCAAACCATACAGTGCTTTTAGCACTTAGGAGTTTTCCATTTACTTGCGTACCAAAGGTAATTCCTATATATAATGTCTGAACAGGATGAACATCGGAGGAAACGTGAAAGTGTAATCTTTGATAGTTTCCCACCTCAAGAGCGAGAGGTAAAGGTAGTTCCTCATTAGGTTTTATCGTCGCAGCGGAGAGCAACACTTTTTCCAGTTTCATAATTTACATATTTATGATGTATGTACTTATCTATTGGATTTTCAGCACATAGCGATTAATTATGCTACAAAAACCGCGCTAATTAAGCTTCCGGTCTGTATATGTTTTATAGCCGGATATAGAAAAAAGTAACACCTGGAGAAATTTTTTCTTAGCTATTTGCTAAGTGCATGTCTTAAGCTTAAGTATGCCACTGTTCCAAATCCGAGAGCCTGCATGAGCATGTAGGGAAGTATGGCAAAATCCTGGAAGTGAAGAGAAAGATAAATTCCGATACAAAAATAAGTCATCATAAATAGTTCTGCATAAGTGGAAGGTTTAATTTTACTATCGGTATACTTCATTTTTTTCCAACTATCTCCCTTAGACATTAAATTGAATTTAGGAGTTCGAATAAATGGAGTACGTTTTCCGATATACCCCTGTATAACAGCTATGGAATTATGAAGCGATAGTCCCATTGTCAATGATAAGTAAGGGATGTAATAAAGGGAAAATCGCTTAAAGGCAGATTTAAAATTTGTCTCTCTGGTTCTAAAGGTAATGAAATAGAAAAAAGCCAGAATGATAAAACTTAAAAATAAGCCTGTTACGGGTAATAGCAGAAACTCAATATTACCATCAAAAAGGACATGTTTTATATACAGTAAGGGTACACTTGTGGCTCCAAGCAATAGTACCATGATAAAGACAGAGCTACTAAGTAAATGTGCTGTACCATGAAGTTTTTTGCTTAAGGGTATGTTAGCTTTCCAAAGGGTAAATAGTATTTTTCTGGCCACTTCAGCTCCTCCTTTCATCCATCGGTACTGTTGGGATTTGATGGCGCCCATTTCTGCGGGTAATTCTGCGGGCGCTCCTATTTCATCCACATATTTAAATTTCCATCCTTTTAGTTGTGCTCTATAACTCAAATCCAAATCTTCAGTAAGCGTATCATGTTGCCAACCTCCGGCATCAATAATACATTCTTTTCGCCAAACTCCTGCTGTCCCATTAAAATTCATATAATATCCTCCGGCATCTCTGCTAAATTGTTCTAAGGTAAAATGTGCGTCTAAATGAAAAGCCTGTGCCTCAGTTAGCAGAGAATAGTCTTGGTTAACATGTTCCCATCTTGCTTGAACCATTCCCACCTCTTTATCAGTGAAGTATGCGAGCGTAGCCCTGAGAAAGTTAGGGTTAGGCATAAAGTCAGCATCAAATATGGCAATAAATTCTCCTTTTGCTAAGGTCAATCCATACGCAAGGGCTCCCGCCTTATAGCCACTTCTATCCTCTCTTCTTACATGACTTATCTGTACCCCTTTATCTTGTAAGCCCTCAACGATTCTTTTGACAATATCTACTGTTTCATCATCAGAATCATCCAGCACTTGAACTTCAAATTTGTCTTTGGGATAGTCCATAGACGAAACCGCTTTGATTAACCGATCAATTACATATTTCTCATTATAAATGGGAAGTTGGACTGTTACAAAAGGGAGTAACTCATCTCCCTCTAGAGGTTGGGGGCCATCAAATTTTTTTCTCAATCGTAGAAAAGTAAAGATAAGATGCAGCTGCATCATACTGTATAGCACGATTATGGTCAATGCAATTAAATACACTGTAAAGACAGTATATTCAAAAAAGGATATTAGCATGCTATTCACCATATAAACTCCCTAAGTAATTTCTTTGTGCATCTGAGCACGAGCTATCTGCTCATGAAAATATTTGATTATTAAGTTTTTTATTAAAGCAATTTGAAAATCGTCCACAATATTTTATAGCCAGCCATAATAGTACCCTTCACTGTTCCTGTTACTTTAGAAACTCCAATTCTTCTTCTATAGTTTACTGGAACCTCCTCGCAAGCTAAGTTATTTTTCGCAGCTTTTACCTGCATTTCGACTGTCCAACCATAAGTTGTATCCTGCATATCCAGTAACAATAACTTTTCATATGTAATAGCTCGAAAAGGCCCTAAATCCGTAAATTCTACATCGTAAAGCCATTTGATAAGTTTAGTGGCCAACCAATTCCCAAATATTTGCTGGGGAAGCATAGCTCCCTTTTCTTTGTTGCCCAATGCACGTGAACCTATTACGAGATCTGCTTTACCTTGTTGAATAGGAGCAATTAAAAGGGGTAATTCTTCAGGATAATCTGAATAATCTCCGTCCAGGAATACGACAATATCGGGTGTTGCTGAGGTCGGAAGGGATCGTAAATATTCAATACCCTTCAGGCAGGCATGACCATATCCCTTTCGAGCTTCAGTTAGGACGGTGGCGCCAGCAGCTTTAGCTACTTGTTCTGTCATATCCGTGGATCCATTACTTACGACGATAATATCTTCGACATATTCATTGGGAATATCCCGAATGACATTACCTATTGCATCCGCTTCATTATAAGCAGGAATTATTACATAATTACGCAAAGATATATCCACTGTTGCCATATCAAATTCGAACCTAATAAACCTTAATCTTTTTATCGATCATGTCAAATGGTATACATTGTAAAAGAATTTATTTCAGGCACAAACATAATAGAAATGTTTACATGAATCTCAACGTGGAAGGGAAGTGTTAAGGCTTTCCAAAAAATTTCTGATATATCGGCTTACGATAGGCAAATTGGAAATATAATACAGGATACAAGAGCAGGTCAAAAAGGAAAAAAGGAGTTTTAAAAGTAATATCGTCTATTATGATGCTATATGTTTCTGTTGATTGAACGATATGTTTATGTTTCCAGGATCTTAAGAAAAATGGTAGCTCCTTTCCCTGGTCAATGAAATAAACTGCTTCTTCGGTTTGTCCATCTTCTACAATTTCACTAATCCAATCTTCAGAAAATAAGGTAAAAAAGTCCAATCTTATATGGACAATATCTCCTGTCCTGGAACCGTCAAATCTGATAAGTTCTACACCAGGTCCGGGGGGAGTTAAGGCTTCGAACAGCTCTCTGTCAAAGCGACTGATAACAGAAGCAGGATCACCTTTTACAGCTGTTTTGATGACAATATTCATGGTGATTCGATAAAATAATGTGATCTTTTATAAAAGAACGGTGAAAGAGTCAGAGGAGTTTTCAACAAACATTTAGCCTTTCCCGTTCACTCACGATTTTCGCAATATTTAACACTCGATTTATCCATTTAATACAAGTTGGATATTTAATGGATGTAAGATATGTATATTGTGATAACATTTTAAAACAAAGATTTACTGAAAACTAAGAAAATTTTATTATTGAATTATTAGCTTTACTCACAATGGACGCACAAAAGAAAAAAGTAAAAAATTCCCGAGCTTCAAAGATTTCACAACTACGGGCACTAGCACAAAAAATGTACGAAATGAGTATTCAATTTGAAATTGAATAATACTCTAACATGTTTTTTCGGCGCTTTTAATTAAGGCAACTCTTAGTTGAGGGGCCTTTTTTTGATAGATAAATACTTATCTTTATACGATAAAATCAGGAAAGATAGGTAGAATTGTAGAATATATGTACGCTGAAGTAATTAAGAGTAAATTTCCTCAGGACGAACGGGAAGATATGTATAAAGTCCCACACCTGCCTGCAGTGAAACTTGGAAAAATCCTTAGAAAAAACACTCGTATTTCCAGTCCCAATGATGTCCTGGCGTTACATATTTTTGAAGGATTATTTAACAGTGAAGTTATCATTCTAACTCCTGAAAAATGTTTCTATAATGATGGGAGCTTTTTATGGGAAGATGTGAAAGAATTTAAGTATGAAGGTAATGATTGTACGATTCTAGTGAATAGAAAGGGAAAAATCATACCTCATTATTTTTCTGTAAAAAACGAGCAAGTTGCCAAGACCTTTCAACGCATATTTTCAGACATTGTCCGACATGATCCCACTTCAGATATATGGATTAAGCCTGATTACTCTGAAGATGAATTTAGAAATGAGGAAATCAACTGGTTAAACCTGAGAGATGAGGTGATGAGAACAATAGATATGCTCTATGATAGGTTTAATGATGGTAAACTCTCTATGTTAGAATACGAAAATAAAAAACAAGAACTGTTAGATAGACTGTAGAAAAAATGAAATTGATCGATACACATGCGCATTTGTATGTAAAAGCTTTCTCAAAAGACATGGATGAAGTGCTGCTTAGGGCCAGAGAGGTAGTTAAAGCGATTTGTCTTCCAAATATTGATTTAGATTCCATAGATGCAATGCATGATCTTGTAGATGTAGCACCAGATGTGTGTTTTCCGATGATTGGATTACATCCAAGTCATGTAAAAGAAGAGTATGAGACCGTGCTAGATAATATAGATCAAATCCTACAACAAGGAACATATTCTTATATTGGTATAGGTGAAACCGGGATTGATCTATATTGGGACAAATCGACTCTTCCACTACAATTGGAATCATTGGAAAAGCATATACAATGGGCGAAATCCTATCAACTCCCCATCATTCTTCATGCAAGAGAGGCTATTGATGAAGTTATCGAAGTACTTGAAAAACATCAGGATGGACATCTTGGAGGAATAGTACATTGTTTTGATGGAACGACTGCCCAGGCAGAGCGCATAGCCGCACTCAAACATTTTTACCTTGGAATTGGAGGAATAGTGACTTACAGGAAAGATGTTCAGGAAATGGTTAGCAAGGTACCTCTCGATCGGATAGTATTGGAAACGGACAGCCCCTACTTACCTCCTGTACCGCATCGTAAAGACAAGCCGCGTAGAAATGAGAGTAGCTATATTCAATATGTAGCAAAAATCCTGGCAGAAATAAAAGGAATCAGTTATGAAGAAGTCGCCCTTCAAACCAATGCGAACGCAACTTCCTTATTTCCTTTTCCGAAACACGCTAACGTTCATTCAGAATAGTGCTTGATAAACTGATTTAACTTTTTTTCCTGACCTATCGTTGTAGTTGGTCCATGACCAGGATACACGATGATATCTTCATTGAGAGGCAATATTTTCTGGAAAATAGTATCCATCAATGTATGATAATTTCCTCCGGGTAGATCAGTTCGTCCAATACTACCTCTAAATAAGACATCTCCTGAAAAAAGGGATTGATTCGCTTTATCCAAAAAACTGATATGGCCAGCTGAATGCCCTGGTGTAAAAAGCACTTTCAATACGGTATCCCCGAAAGTTACCGTATCTCCTTCACTCAGTAACTTACTGGGACTAGGAGAGGGATCTGGATTAATACCCATCATAGCTCCATAGCTTGTAGTAGCCGCTAATTCAGGGATCACGTCTTTATGCGTGAGAAAAGAACATTTATAACGATCTATCACAAATCTATTTCCCAACATATGATCTATATGCCCATGTGTATTTAACAGATGCACAATGTTCAAGTCCTCCTGAGCTATGTAAGATTGAAGCTCTTCCCGTTCATCTAATGTGTAGCAACCGGGGTCGATGATAACTCCTTCGCCGGATTTATCTGATATAACATAGGTATTTTCCTGGTATATATTGAAAATGAAGGTTTTAATAGTTAACATAGCTTTGAACATTAATTCAACGGCATAATTTCTTCAATATAATTGAAAATGAGGAAGAATAGTTGAAAGAAAATTTAAGCATTGATTATATAGGGGCTAAGATGGATTTGCTGTAATTTAGGTATTGTATTTGCTTTTTTTGATTTTCGCATGTACAATTCTATGTTCAACCGTAATTTGCCGATCCATCAAGAGATATAAAAGCATACAACTATATGTCCGTGATCAAATATATCCCTTTCCTGACCTTCCTCTTATTTTTGGGAGGACATTCATTGCTGTTTGCTCAAATTTTATCTTCAGAATCTCTACCCAAGAGTATAAATAGTGGTTATCAGGAAGTTCTTCCTATAATCTCTCCAGACGGTAATACCCTTTATTTTGTTCGTGCAAATCATCCACAGAATACCCACGGAGCAGAAAATTCTCAAGATATTTGGTTTTCGAAAAAAGACCTAAGCACAGGAAATTGGCAACCTGCCAGACATATGGGTTCTCCATTTAACAGGCAATATTACAATGCTGTCTACAGTGTCAGCCCTGATGGGAATCGACTTTTAATTGAGGGTGCCTACCGAAACGGAAGATATATAGGTCGTGGGGTATCAGTATCTTATTTCAAAGGAGGTATATGGCGTCAACCTAATGAATTGAAAGTGAAAAATTATGAAAATATGGCCAAAGGGAAATTTTCTACCGCTTCATTATCTGCCGACGGAAATGTGCTTCTACTTAGCTTTTCTAAAAAGAAAAGTGGCCCTAAGAGTGAGTTAGGGGATTTGTATGTCAGTATAAAAGAGGAAGGAGAAAATTACAGTGAGCCAAGATCTTTGGGCCAGATCATAAACGGAAATAATACCAATGAGTTTTCTCCCTTTTTAGCGGCAGATGGTAAGACCCTGTATTTTGCAAGTGATCGTGAAGGAGGATTAGGCAGTACAGATATTTATAAAACCACTCGCCTGGATAAGAGCTGGGAAAATTGGTCTGAACCTGTAAATCTTGGAGAAAAAGTAAATACTGCTCAATATGATGCTTATTATTCTATCGCAGCTTCAGCAGAAGAAGCGTTTATGATCACTTATGCAGGAGATGGAAACACGGATATCATAAGAGTAAAGCTGGAGGTCACAGACAAGCCGGAACCTGTCGTATTATTGAAAGGAACGATTGAAGACGTTAATTCAGGCCAAAAACTGGATGGAATTATTTTTTGGGAACTAGAAGAAGGGGGACAATCTGCTAGCGTAGGAGAAGATAAGACCTTCAGTGCAGTATTCGCTTATGGAAATAAATACAAATATACCGTATTGTCAGAAGGGTATGAGCCTATTGAACAGGTACTTGATCTGAGAAGAAAGGGGAAATACGAAGAAATTACCCGTAATTTTAAGCTGAAACCATTGGAAGGAGAAGAAGGAATAGCGACAAATGTTCTTGGAAATGGTAATGAGGGTAGCGTAAATAGTAGTAAATTAAATGGTGCCAATGATTCTGATGAATTAGCCAACAATAATGGAGGAACTGCTAATGTGGGAAATGGAAGTGGGAACAACAACCTATCCAATGCGAATGGATTAAATGGGTCAGGAACTAATGCTACTTCTTTAGGAGGTAGAAATGGTCAGTTTTCCAACGAACAAGAAGGAGGCTTAAGCGATGCAGAATTGGTGAAAATATTAGAGGAGAGAAGGAAAATGCGGGAAAAAGATAAAAGATTTAAGGAAGTTACAGTAAAAGATCTTGGGACACTGGCCGTATTTTTTGAATATAACAAGTCTTACCTCGATGCCGCATACTATGCAGAGTTAAATGGATTAGCCAAATTACTTAAAGAAATACCGAAAATTAGGTTATTTGTAAAAGGACATACAGATGATCAGGGATCAGAAGGATATAATGAAGAATTGTCCAGAGCCAGAGCAGAAGAGGTGAAAGCTTACTTAGTAGGCCAAGGGATAGAAGAAGATAGGCTGATCGTTAGGCCTATGGGGGAAAAGGCTCCTGTCTACTCAAACGAAACGCGAATGGATAGGGCGATCAACAGGAGAGTAGATTTTGGAAATGCTACAGGAAGATCTTCCGGGAGAAGTGAGAATAGTAGCAGTCGAAGGGGTAATAAGAAAGTGAGTGCAAGAGAGGGCAGATAAAGTGTAAGCGAAGAAAAATAAAAAAGGCTGAAATCGATCCAGCCTTTCTAATATTAACTCAATATCAGATGTTATCAATCCATGATAAAGGGATATTCACCTACATATACATCCTCGTATAATGCCGAGGTGTCCGGATAAGGTGATTCTTCTGCAAATTTAACTGATTCTTCTACTATATTTTTTACTCTTATATCAATTTCTTCTAACTTTTCCTTAGAGGCCATATCGTGTTCGTCTATGTATAACTTGATATTGGCCAAAGGATCTTTGCCTTTATATTTGTTAAGCTCTTCTCTCGTTCTATATTTTGCTGGATCAGACATTGAATGGCCTTTGTAACGATAAGTCTTCATTTCTATCAACATTGGTCCATTACCACCTCTCACAAATTCTACAGCCTTTTTCGTATCTTCGTACACTTCAAAGACATTCATGCCGTTTACAGGCTTGGAAGGCATATCATAACTTTCTCCTAAAGTGTAAAGCTCTGTAACATTCGAAGTACGCTCAACAGAAGTACCCATCGCATAATTATTATTCTCAATGATATAGAGAACAGGTAACTTCCATAACATAGCCAGATTGAATGATTCGTGTAAAGCACCTTGACGTACGGCTCCATCTCCCATCATACAAACACAGATTTTATCTTCTCCTTTGTATTGGATGGCAAACCCTATTCCAGTTCCAAGAGGTATTTGACCCCCGACAATTCCATGTCCTCCCAGGAAATTATGTTCTTCTGAAAAGAAATGCATAGATCCTCCCTTTCCTTTAGAACAACCTGTCGCCTTACCAAAAAGTTCAGCCATACAGGCGTTAGCAGATACACCTCTGGCAAGTGCAGGACCGTGGTCGCGATATGCCGTAATTACGTAGTCATCTGGTCGAATGGCAGCCTCAAGACCAGCAGCAATCGCTTCCTGACCTATATATAAATGACAAAACCCTCTGAATTTTTGTTGCATGTATAATTGACTAGCCCTTTCCTCAAACTTCCTCATCAACAGCATTTCTTCATACCACTTCATTATCTGCGCTTCTTCATATATAGGTGCAGCTGTATCATTAGTTTTTGTAGCCATAAATTCTGTTCGCCTAACGTATGTTTAAATACTTATTTTCTATTAAATTGAGCAATATTGGGAATAATAACAAATTATTCCCTCCCTTTTTCCCGTGTTATATTAAACGATTTTTCATACCTCCTTGACTTTCAACTCTTACTTTTGTGCATTTTACTCAACTCCGACTCACACAATTCAGAAACTACGAAGATCTGCATTTAGTATTAAATTCGGGTATAGTATGTTTCGTAGGGGCTAATGGTGCGGGAAAGAGTAATATTTTAGATGCGCTACATTATCTGGCATTTACCAGAGGGTTTAGAAGCGGTCAGGATAAGCAAGCAGTGAAATCAGGTTATACTTTTTTTTGGATTGAAGGAAATTGGATCAATGAGGAGAGGCTCCATCATATTCAGTGCAGTTTTATTAGTGGTAAAGGAAAAAATCTTAGAGTAGATCAGCAACAAATTAAAAAGATGAGCACCCATATAGGAAATATTCCTATGGTGTCTATTTTGCCCGGAGATACTGATTTAATTTCAGGCGGTTCCACGCAGCGAAGAAAATTTCTGGATATGCTTATCAGTCAGTATGACGCTGACTATCTCTATCATCTTATTCAATACGATAAAATATTGACACAGAGAAATGCTTTACTTAAACTGTTTGCAGAACAGAGAATGTTTGATTCAGACCAACTTTCCCTATATGACGACCAATTAATCCCACATGCGATAGCTATTACAGCAGGAAGAGATAGCTTTATTCATCAATTTATACCACTATTTAATACATACTTTAAAAGAATTGCTTCAGAGGTAGAAATACCTGCTATCAAGTATAAACAGCAAGTAAAGGAGAATGATTTAGCAGGTTGGAGAGATTTACTAATGGGACAAATGGAAAAAGACCGACATCTTCAATATACGAGTGCTGGGGTTCATAGAGATGACCTGGTATTTACCATAAACGATCATTCTGTGAAAAATTTTGGATCACAGGGACAACAAAAGACCTTTATCATATCTCTTAAACTGGCTCAATATCAATTGCTCGCAAAACAAACTCAAAAAGCGCCAATTTTACTTTTAGACGATATCTTCGACAAATTAGATAACCGGAGGCTAGAACAGATTTCCTTTATCCTAGAAAAGGAATTGGAGGGCCAGGTATTTATTACTGATACATCTCTGGATCGTCTTCAAGAAGCTTTCAGGCATGTAGAAAAAAAAAGGGTATATTATTTCCTTGTTAATCAGGCGAAAGTAGAAAGGATAATGGAGGAGGATTGATTTTTATTCCAATTGAATATGTTCTTTCATATTGATTGATTAATATTATGAAAAGTATATAAGGTACTATTCGGACACATACATATAAGGTAGCTTAAGAATGAAGGAACATCACTCATTGAGTATTGGAGACGCGATTAAGCAATTCTTGCAACAACATCAGATAGAAGATAAGACGGATATCCAGAAAATTATTTTACAGTGGGAGAAGTTAATGGGCAAACCCATAGCTCAACATACAGAAAAGGTATGGTTTCATGAAGGGATATTATATGTTAAAATCTCCTCCCCTGTTTGGCGGAGCGAACTACAGCTCGCTAAGAGAAAAATAATTCGCCTGATTAATCAACAATTAGGTAGAGAATTAGTGAATGAAGTACGGATCTTTTAACATTTCTTGCCTCCGTACTTTTGCATTTATACCTAAATCTTCATGAAGGTATTCTAAGAATTGGATGGGGAAACCACTTTTCCTAGGCAAGCTTGGTATCTTTTTATTGTTTCTGCTAGTCCAATATACAGTGCATCACATACTAATGCATGACCTATGGAAACTTCTAATAAGTATGGTACATTTTCCCAGAACCAGCTAAGATTATCCAGATTGAGATCATGGCCTGCATTAATTCCCAGTCCTAACTTATTTGCATGAACAGCAGCTTCAACATAGGGGAATACTGCTTCTTTATTTCCTTTAGCATATTCAGAAGCATAGTGTTCAGTATATAGTTCTATCCGATCTGTTCCAGTTTCTAGTGCTCCCTCTATCCCTTTAAGGTTAGTTTCTACAAATATCGAGGTGCGAACTCCAGTATCTTTTATTCTGGATACTACTTCTTTTAAAAAAGCCATATGCTTAATTGTATCCCAACCTGCGTCAGAGGTGAGCGCATTAGGAGGGTCGGGAACCAAAGTACATTGTGCAGGTTTTACTTTCTCTATCATCGCCAGGAACTCCTCTGAAGGATAACCTTCTACATTGAGTTCGACAGATAATAGGTCTTTCAATGAGTACACATCCTGCTTTCTGGCGTGTCGTTCATCCGGCCTTGGATGTAGAGTAATTCCATCTGCTCCGAAAGAAATACTATCCAATGCTACTTGCTGTACATTCGGAAGATTTCTGCCACGAGAGTTCCGAATTAAAGCAACTTTATTTAAGTTAACGCTTAATTGAGTTTGGGACATCTTTACCAATCAAATTCGAAGGAAGTGAAGTTTTTGAGCTTATATCGTCCTCGAATCAAAATTTTTCCATCTACATTAGAAAGGGCATTTTCCAACTGTTCCAATGAGCTTATATGCTGATTATTAATTTCCGTGATAAGGAATCCATTTTCGATACCTTCATCCTGAAAAATTTGATTTGCTTTTTCTATGAGAATACCAGAAGAAACTTCGTATTTTTGATATTCTTCAGGATTTAATAAACGGAAACGCGTGTTTTTATATTCAAGGACTGTCTTTCTTTCGATGTTAGGGATAGTACCATCTATGGTCCGAAGTACAACGTCCAAAGATCTTTTTTGGGTTCCCCTGTAAAATTCGACTCTGATTTTGTCTCCAGGCCTGTACCTACTCACTTGCTCCTGCAATTCGGGAGAACTTTCCACTGGAACATTGTTAACCGAAATAATAACATCCCCTGCCTTTATTCCTGCTTCATGCGCACCACTACTCGGAGTAACATCACTTACGTAGGCACCTTTCAACACGCTTAAATTATTTACCTGAGCAAGGTCCGCATCTACTTGTCTGATGGAAACACCCAAAATAGCTCGCTTAACATCTCCGAAGGTAAGTAGGTCTTCCATCACTTTTTGGGCAATGGTAGATGGAATGGCAAAAGAATAGCCAGCATAGAATCCTGTCCGAGAAGCAATAGCAGTATTGATCCCTATTAATTGTCCCTTTGAGTTGACCAGTGCGCCACCACTATTTCCACGGTTAACAACCGCATCGGTTTGTATGAAAGACTCAATCGCATATTGAGAATCTTTTCTGAGTAGGTTCATATTCCGACCTTTAGCGCTAACTATACCTGCTGTGACGGTAAAGGTTAGATCCATTGGATTCCCCACAGCAAGTACCCACTGACCGACCTGAATTTCGTCTGAATTGCCAAAGCTAAGATAAGGGAAATGATCTCCCTCAATTTTCAAGAGGGCAAGATCTGTAGTCTTGTCCGTTCCTACTATTTTAGCATTAAAGCTTCTATTATCAAAAAGAGTGACTTCCACTTCATCTGCATGCTCAATTACATGGTTATTCGTAGCTATATATCCATGAGGAGAGATTAACACACCTGAGCCAGAGGCCACGCCCTGAGGACCTTCATACATATCATCCTCAAAATAATCTCTCCACGGATTACTGAAGAAATCTGAATCTTTTCGCTTCTTTTCATAACGTGATCTTACATGTACGACCGCCGGGCGAGCTTTATTAGCAGCAAATACAAAATTGGGATTTAAGTCCTGTTCAGAAGTAAAATCCTCAGAAGGTTCATTAGCAGTATTTACATATCTGGAGAAGGTAGGACGAAGCGTTTCCTGGCGAATGTAATAAATATGTTTTTCTTCAAAGAATTGAGAATAGATAACAATCCCAATGAGAGAGCCCATTAAAGTCAATAGAATTACAGCAATGATATTTTTCATTCCGACCACGTTAAAAAGAATATGTTGTGAAACAAATTCCCATCAAAGGGTTGTCCTTATTGATAAGCAAAACTTTGCGTAAATTGTTACAAGGTCTTGATTTGAAAAATATAATATTTTCTCCACATTGACTAATCAAAAAGGATAATGATTCAAATAATATAGGGTTTTTCTTAGAAGAATTCACGAATCACATGCGGAAAAAGCAAAAAAAATGGATTACCTGCCTACTTTGGTTACTTGGAGCTTTTGTTTGCGGGCCAAACATCTTAGCTCAAGATAGTCTATCAATCTGGAAAATTGACAAAGTAATATGGGAAGGATGGCCAAAGAATATTTCGTATAAACACTTCAAGCGATCTTTAAAAGAAGTGAGAAATAAGGATCAAATAGATTCTCTTCTTGTACCATTAACGGAAAAATTAGCTGCTAGTGGATGGTTAGAAGCAAAATTAGTTGACTATCAATATGATAATGGGCGATTATTACTCAAACTAAATAAGGGACCACAATATTTGCTCAAAGAAGTACACATAGCTAATTATTCGTCTGTCAACGAAACTAAATTTTCCTGGCAGCGTTCTTCCAAGACACTAGAACCATTATATTGGCCCCGGATTGAAAAAGAACTAAACGATCAGCTCAATTTTCCTAAAAATAATGGCTATCCTTTTGCCAGCTTTATCCTCGAAGATATTCATTACGAACCTACGAACCAACATACAGTTGAAACCACAGTCCATTACAGTTATCAACCAGATGAATTTGTAGTAATAGATAGTATTTTTTTTGAGGGAGCTCCTAAAGAAAAACCCGCTTTCATCTATACACTCATGGGTATTAGGCCTCAATCTCCTTACAATCGGCAGTTGATATTAAATGTGTCACGAATTCTTAATAATTCGATATATTATGAAAATACGAAAACTCCGTCTGTCAAATATCTAAAAAATGGGAAAGCACATCTGACGGTAGAATTAGAATCAGGAAGGGCAGGTAAGTTTGATGCTTTACTAGGATTTCTTCAGTCGGATGCAAGTTCTTCCAGCCAAACCAATAATTCCAGAAGGTTACAAATTATAGGCTCGGCGGAAGTAGTATTGGTGAGTTCACTTAAAATGGGAGATGTCTTAAAATTGTCCTATCAAAAACTCACTTCTACCAGCCAGCAATTAAATATTTTTGCTCAATGGCCTTATATGCTCAACACTCCTATTCATGTAGAAGGTTATTTCGACATTCGAAATCAGGAGGAACAGTTTTTAGTGCGAGAGTTCAAAGTTGGAGGTAAATATACGCTTTCCCCAAATTTAGCAGTTTCTTTTTATTTACGAGATCGCAATTCCCGGTTGTTGGATTCTGCTTTTCAATCTGTTAATGCTTCGGATAATTTGAATTTAATTGGGGGGCAGTTAACGCTGGCGGGCATAGGCTTTTCCTATAATAATTTGGATTATCCATTAAATCCTACGAAAGGTATTTCACTTTTGGTAGAAGCTGGTACGGGTAGTAGAGAAACAAGACGAAATCGGTTAGTGGATGATATTGTCTTTGATTCTTTAGAACAGGAACAGCCTAGTCGAGAGATTAGAGGACACCTTCGTTGGTTTCAACCACTCAGTAGTCGCCAAGTGGTACATTTCGCCCACGAAGCGTTTTGGCTGGGACAGGAGACCTATTTTCAAAATGACCAACTACAGGTAGGCGGCGCTAAATCCATCAGAGGATTTAATGAAAATCAGTTTTTTACGGATTTAATGCTCAAGTTTACGGCTGAATATCGATTTTTATTAGAGAGAAATTCTTATTTATCACTTTTCGGAGATTATGCCTACCTTAGAGATCGTGTTTCATCTACAGCATTATATCCGAGAGGCTTCGGTATTGGAATGCACTATGGAACAAAAGCAGGAATCATTTCTATCAGCTATGCTGCAGGGAAGGTTGGAGATTTCCCTTTTGAACCTGCCAGAGGAAAAATACATATAGGTTTTGTGAATCAATTTTAAATGTTGGCCAAATTTTACTTAAAGAATTTCGTTTTTTTCCTGATCATTTGGATGGTAGGGACTGTGCAAGTATTTTCCCAAGAAAATTGCAGGTTAAAATTGCAACAGTTAAAGCCTGTTATACAGCGATTTAACCCTTTTTTTGGTGATCATAAGTGGATTCCCGAAACCCGAATGGAACTGGCGACACTCGATAATAGTAGGATAGTGATGATTACCCAGGATGGATGCAAAAGACATCATGTTCACATAGACCTTATTATTGATCCGAGAGCCGTTTCTTCTGTAGATTCTTTTTGGATTGCCGAAGTCAAAGGGTTGATGCATAAAGTGTATTTTGACCAGCATGTTTACAGGAGTTTTCAGACGGAATTTGAAGGAGCTTTTGAGGTCCAATTCCAAAAATATGGGATTAATGAGGAATTTAACTTTCCGTTGGCCACAAGAAATGCTATTTGTCAGGTGAGGTATGATGAGGAGCACGGTGCCAAAATTAGTATTGAATTGGTAGAGTACCTTTTTAAAGAGGAAGTTAAAAAACAACAGCAGGGCATTAGTAAAGCTAAAGACGACGGTTGGAAAGGAATCGATAACAAAGAAGAAAATCCTTGAATATGTTAACTTCCTCCAGAAATAGCTCTAAAGCTTAATTTCCGGGCTTTTCAAACGGGATTTTCTACACGGGAAATGCTTAGTGCTGCGACTTATTTCCTGTAGCCAGGAATAGCAAGTTATTTTCATGTTCTTGTTATGCAGAACAATTTATTATTTTCTCACTCTCTGTTCCCTTCCCTAGAATTCTGATGGTAGACAATTTGTTTTGGAACACCTTCCTGGTCCATAATAAAAGAGACATATTCATACGAGTCTTCCAACATAAATAAGGTTTCTGAAATAGGAAAAATGGCAAAGTAACCCTTGTAAGGAATGTATATAGTTAATTGGTTAGCCTCATCCATAAAGATCTCTATTAATGGAGATTCAAAATCTAGCCTTGGAATCATGTGATATGTTCCTACATAGGTGGTAGGATCAATATCGGTAACAGGTTCAAATGAGAGTTCTTCTTTTGGGGTGGTAAAAGGAATTAAGGTTAATGGTACAGTATTTTCTGTGGAATCTACATAGGCCTCAAAAATCTTCTTAATCAATTTCCCTCTTTGCCTATAGGACATTTCCTTTCCTATATAAGTATTGGTTCTATGTACAATAACCAGATCAATTTCAGGAACTACGACGATAGAATTCCTTCCATACCCTTCTGCTGAGAAGTATGAGTATGTAAAGTTCCTTTGATCTACCCACCATAAATAGCCATATCCTTCTCCTTCCGCATACGTTTGGGAAATAGGGCTGGTACTTCGTTGGACATATGTAGGAGAAATAATTTGCTTCCCGTTCCACATTCCTTTTCTTAAAAAAAGTAAGCCAAATCTAGCCATATCTCTCGCGCTCATTCGGAAAGGATATGCTGGATGAGAGGATTTATTGGGTTCTAAGTGATAATATCCATCTGACATCTCAAAATCCTCCATTTGAATAGGCAGGGCAATTTGAGAGTAGAAGTCTTCGAATATTTTTTCTTGGGTCAATTGTTCATAAATAGTCAATAAGGTGTTAAAGTCCCAGTTATTATAAAACCAATGGGTCCCTGGTTTGTATGCTCCTCTGATGGGTTTGCGCGTGGGGAATTCATATGCTGCGGGTAGGTAAATCCCTGAGCGGGAAGATAACAGATCTTCAATGGTAGCAGATTTTTCTGCTTGAGTAAGTTGGGTACTTGATTCTGTAATATTCAGTGCTTCAAGTGTTTGACCTAGGTCAATGGTTCCTCTATCTACATGTATACCTATGAGTGCGCTTAAAAAGCTTTTGCGGACAGAGTGACACATATACTTTCTCCTGATATTTCCATAAAAATCTAAAACTGCTCCTTTATAAATAATTAAATAGGCATCAGATTGAATACTATCGGCTATAGATTTTGCTTGTTGAAGTTTTTCAGTGGACCAACCTACTGCCTCTGGATTCTGAATTTTTTGCCAATTTGTTCCAGGATAGAGGGATTGCCCCATGACTAAGGTGGGGAATATGCCAATAAATACGGCTATGGGGAAGATTATACGAAGATAGCTCATGGGTTTGGGAATTTTGTAACAGCTTTTATTGAAAGATCATTAGCCTTCTCGAAGGTTGGAACAACATTACTTTCATTATTAGCTTCTTCGTAGTTTTCTCCCTGAGAGTATGGAATAGGTATTATCCTATTTACTGGGTTACTTATGGTTAAGTAAAAGTCTAGTTGTAGTGCGTAAACACTTGTAGCTTATTCCCTTGTTATTACAATAATCAGATTTCTTTCATTTCAGCTAACAAAATATTAGCCTTCTTTCTTATGACTAGTCTCAAAGTAATTTTTCTATTTCCTCCTCTGTCAAGCCAGTATAAGCAGCGATTTTTTCAATGGACTCTCCATGAGCTTTCATCATTTTCGCAATCAATAGGGTCGCTTCCATCTTTCCTTCTTTTTTACCCTCTTTTATCCCCTCTTTTTTGCCCTCTTTTCTTCCCTCTTTTCTCCCTTCTTCTTTTTGAGATGTGAGGATACTATACTGATCCCAATAATCCTTTAACCTTTCTTGATATGCTTTCATCTCTTTTTGAGTTAAGTTCGACGTCTTAGCTTCGTCGAAGACCAGATTATTCTCTCCCACTTAGGATAAATTGTGAATTTCCTCCTTTGTCAAGCCAGTATAAGCAGCGATTTTTTCAATGGACTCTCCATGAGCTTTCATCATTTTCGCAATCAATAGGGTCGCTTCCATCTTTCCTTCTTTTTTGCCCTCTTTTCTCCCTTCTTTTCTCCCCTTTTTCTCCCTTCTTCTTTTTGAGATGTGAGGATACTATACTGATCCCAATAATCCTTTAAACTTTCTTGATATGCTTTCATCTCTTTTTGAGTTAAGTTCGACGTCTTAGCTTCGTCGAAGACCAGATTATTCTCTCCCACTTAGGATAAATTGTGAATTTCCTCCTTTGTCAAGCCAGTATAAGCAGCGATTTTTTCAATGGACTCTCCATGAGCTTTCATCATTTTCGCAATCAATAGGGTCGCTTCCATCTTTCCTTCTTTTTTGCCCTCTTTTCTCCCTTCTTTTATCCCCTCTTTTCTCCCTTCTTTTATCCCCTCTTTTATCCCCTCTTTTATCCCTTCTCTTCTCCCTTCTCTTCTCCCTTCTTCTTTTTGAGATGTGAGGATACTATACTGATCCCAATAATCCTTTAAACTTTCTTGATATGCTTTCATCTCTTTTTGAGTTAAGTTCGACGTCTTAGCTTCGTCGAACAATTTTTGAAATATGTTATCTTGCAATTTTTTCGGTATTCGTTCTAATTGATGAAGGTTTTTGAGCACAAACATCCATTTTTCGAAATGCGTCTCTAATTCCTCTTCACTTTTCTTAAATCTAGGAACTTCTAAATAATAAAATGAGAGTCGATCATAAAAAATCTCATATGTTTGAGTATCCATCAACTTGATTTCTCTGTAATATCTGTTCGTCTCTTTTGAATCCTTAAAACTGAAGTTTAGGATACAAACCGTATAGACAGCTTTTAAATGATAATCCCATTCCTTTCCTTTTACGGCTTGTTCTTGAATTGGATAGGTTACGTAGTAGATACTTCTATCCTTAAAAAACTTATGACCAATGTTTTGTAATTCAATGATGAACTTTTCCCCACGCTCATTTTCGCAGTATACATCGAAAATTGATTTTCGACTCTCTTTAGTTCTCCCTAATTTTTCGGTATTCAGATAACTCAAATCTTTAATGTTGTCCTGATGCTTAAGTACCTCATTCAAAAAGTCAATTAATAGATCCTTATTAAATTCTGTCCCAAAAAGCTTTTTAAAGCCAAAATCTGTAAAGGGATTAATATATGTTCCTACTTTTTCCATAAATCAAATGCCTTTTATTGCCAACTCCCCTTCAACTGGCTCCCCTGTTCTGGACTTAATGTTACCTGTAAATACGTATCTATCTCCTGTTGCAATTCTTCTACATGCGATATGAGTCCTACAATGCGATGTTCTTTTCTTAGAGAAGAAAGCGTCTGGAAAATAACCTGCAAAGAGGCTTTATCCTGAGAACCAAACCCCTCATCCAAAAAGAAGAAATTTTGTAACGATCGAGCCTGTTTTTGTACCTGATCAGCTAAGGCCAATGCCAAACACAAAGCCGCCTGAAATGTCTGTCCCCCCGATAAAGTCTTTACACTCCTCGTTTGGCCTTCATGTAAATAATCCCTCACCTGAAACTGATTATTTTCAGTTACTTCCAGCCTGAGAGCATTTCTGGTCAATTTACTGAACCGATGATTAGCAGCTTCACACAACTGACGCAAAAAAACAGAAGAAACATAGTTAACAAATCCACTGCGAGCAAACAGTTTTTTTAAGGTCTGAATATTTAACTGACGCTTTTCTAACTGCTCCATCTCTTTCTCCAACACTACTTTTTCTTTATACTTTTCTTCTAATTGAGCCAATTCCCTTTCAAATCCCCCGATCTCTTTGGTCAATGCGGCTTGTTGTTCTGTGAGTTGCTCTATTTCCAGGCTGAGATGTTCATATTGGTCCGAATCAAACACTTTATGCTGTACCTGTTTAGTCAATTCCTCAACCATCCCATGTACCTGATTCACCTCCTTTTTATACTGACTTATCGCTTCCCGCTCATTTCCCGTATGCAAGGCCAATTGTAAGATGCGCTCCACGGAAGGAAGCTCTTCGAAGGTGCTGTTAGCTAGTTTGCTATGAATTTCCTGCTGTTTTCTCGCTAAAGCTTTCTGATATTCTTGTATGTGTTCATGTAATACATCCGCTTCCCCTTTGGTGTGGCTTATCCTATCCCTTAGATGGTGAACTCGGTGTTGATACGTTTGGTAAAGGGTTTCCACTTTTTCGTAAGCAGCCTTCAATTCAGAGACTTCCTTCTCCAATTGTAGCTTACTAAATAACGTATAATCGGCATAGGTGATGTGAGTGAGTTTGAGAATACCGGATTGGAAAGCGACCTCTGTATCTTTTTTTTCCTGTTCCAATGACGATAAACGTTGGCTGTAGGTTTCAAGGGTTTTTTCCTGCTCGAGACGTGCTTTACGGGTTTGTTCCAATTCCTTCTGTCGGTTTTGGATCTGGTGAGCCAATTGTTGATGAAGGGTGAGGCTATCCTGAAATTGCTCTGGATGATCAGGCGCGTATCCCTCAAAGGAAAAGGTCGATTGGTGGTGGTGTAATTGTTGTTGTTGCTGAAGTAATTCTTGTTGAAGGCGTTGCTGATCTGTATCTAAGGTAGCTTGTTTATCGGCAAGGTGAATAAGATCTCGTTTTGATTTTTCCAGGATAGCAATGTCTGATTTCCCTTTGTGTATATTTTCCTTTAATAGAATGAGTTGGTCAGTTGATTCATGAATGGTCGCTGGATGGGGATGATGAGTAGACCCACATAAAGGGCAGGGTTTTCCTTCTTCCAGGGCTTGAGAAAGCTGACTCAATTCAGCTTGAATTTCGGCCTGTTGTAAATGCTGTTCAGCCTCTTTCAGGTCAATTTGTTGTACTTGAATAGATTGTTCCAGGATTTGATCTAGTTGTGCATAAGAAAGGTCGAATTGTAGCGGTTCCAATGAGGTTTTACCAAGTAATTCATGCTTAGCCTGAATGAGTTGGGTTCCTTTTTGTTCCTTAAGCTCCCATTCTTGTTGCCATCTTTGCAGCGTCTTCTCCAGGTTCTTTTTTTCGGTAAACCACTCTTGGATTTTTAGCAATTGTTGAAGGGCTGGTTGCCGTGCTTGCATCTGCCCTATGTCTTCAAATAGTTGTTGTTCCTGTCGACTCAGGGTTTCAATTTCCTGTCGGATATGCTTACTAAGGGTTTCCCCTTTGGCTATTCTTTCTGATTTATCTTTCAGAATTCTTTCTAATTCTTTGAGAGAATGAATATGAGTTATTTCTTCCGCTTTTTGGAGTAATTGTTCTCTTTGGTGGAATTGCTTTTCTACTTCCTCAAAAGCGTGGAGAGATTGTTGGAGGGTTTGCTCGTATTGTTTTAGTTCACGTTGCTTTTGGTAGTAAGAAGTTTGTTGTTGGTCCAATTGAGAACTGAGTTCTTGTTGTTTATCTAGCAAAGGTTTAAAGTCAATCAAACAGCGTTCATATTCGTGCAATTGTTTTTCTCTGGCAGCAAAGGTAGCGGCTTTTTCCTGTAGGCGATGAAGGTTCGCTTGTTGCTCTTCAAGCCGTTGGAACAATTCTTTTACCTGCTCCAATTCTTGAATAATAGTTTGTTTAAAGAGGAGTTCTTTTCGTAGTGCTTCCGTTTTCTCGCTACAATGAGCCAAACTCTCCTTAACCTCTTCTATATGCTCCGTAGTTACATGAGCTAATTGGGCAAGTTGAGTTTGCTTTTTTATCATGGCTTCCTTGTTTCGCTGTTCCAGGCCTGCTGTTTTATGTGCTAATTCATATCTATCCAGATAAAAAATATCTTTAAGCATTCGGGTTCTCTCCGTATCTGTCAGTTGGAGGAATTCTTGGAATTTTCCCTGAGGAATAATGATAGTTCTGCGAAAGTTTTTGTAGCTCAAGCCGGTAATTTCCTGGGCACTATCGGGGGAAATAGGCTGCCACTCATGTTGTTCCTTTTTATAAGCGCTTCTGGAAGGACTTTCGACTTTAGTGAAATGACGGGAATTTCTTTTGGCTGAGACAACGAATTTGTACTGCTTCCCTTCCGATTCAAAGACAAACTCAATGTGCATTCGCTTTGATTTCAGGTTCATCATATTATAGGCCCTGCTGTCTTGGCGATTGAGCCTTTCTGATTCCCCATACAAGGCATAAGTGATGGCTTCAAGGATAGAAGATTTACCACTTCCTGTAGCTCCAAATATACCAAAAAGTTGAGCATGGGTCAGAGGGTCAAATTCAATAACCTGTTTTTGTTGGTAGGAGTATAGTCCTTCCAAACTGAGAAGAATTGGAATCATAACGCGTTAATCAAGGTCTACAAGATGATCAGTCGAATTGGTTGAAAGCAACTCTGAATGCATCCGATAATACTTACTAATCAATATAGGAAATACAATCTTTTTAGAAATCCAAAGCATGCGAATGTAGGTTTGGTGGAGAAAATAAGCGCAAAGTAAAAGGATAAGGTAAAGATAGGTGTAGATTTCTCCTCGGGCAAAAATGGCAAATTGTCCTTCAGGAATGAACTGGCAGACGAGTCCTGTTAAACCGATAAGTAAAGCCATAGCGCTAATGTGTTCTGCTAATTCTGCCCTGAAGGTAAAGGTGGCTATTTTAAGGTCTGCTTCGGGAACATATGAGAGGGCTAAGTTTCTGACAACAGCAAATTTATTGAGGCTTTTAGGAAACGCTTCTTCTGGCGGGATATGAAGTAATTTTCTGAGAATTTGGCAACTCATATCAAACTCCTCCGACTTAATAATGCTTTGTTCCAATCTTTTATTTTCCAGGATGTATAAGTTGCGAAATACTCTTTTCCAAAAAGGAGATAACGCTTTTTTTCCGAATAGTAGACGCTGGAAAGATTTGATGATGAAATTACAGATGGTAGATAAGGAGGTTTTTAACTTTCCAATTCCATACAACATATACCCACTTAAATAGGCCATTGTAAGGAAAATATACAGATAATTCTCGTACAGTAATCTATATCGCATCGTGTTTGCTGCGGTCTCTTCAGGAATAAAAATAGTATTGATCGTTTCCTCAGATAGAAAAAAGTATATCAACAGAAGAAATGCTGCTCCTGGAAGAAGGTATCCCAAGAATTCTAAAAAAAATTCCCGGATGGCAGCTATGATGGTCGCCAGATTCATGTAAGTAAGTTCATTCGTATACGTTTAGATAAGATCTAACTAAACAGGATATTTCCAATCTCCTCTATATTCTCTTTTCAGCATACTATTCGCATCTATGTCTTTAATAATTTTTTCCTTTTCTCCATTCCACTCGATACTTCTCCCCAGTTTATAAGAAATCATTCCTAATAAACTAATGTTGGTTGCTAAATGTCCCTTTTCAATGTCGCAAGCAGGAAGGGTTTTTTGTTCAATAGCATTGATAAAATCTGCCCAAAGTTCTTTGATGTTTTGCTGGTCAGGTTGATTAAGGGTGGGCTTTTCTTGAATGATTTGTTGGTCTTTACTTTTAGGATAAAATGTCCAACCGTCCAGCCATCCGAGGTGAAGGGTCCCCTTGGTTCCATAAAAGTAGCATCCGATATTGTGGGCTTCTTCATAATTCTTGGCAAAGAGTCGGTGTTCCCATGTCAACGTAAAATCTTCAAATTCGAAGGTAGCCATTTGATTGTCGGGGGCTGTACTTCCATCTTCTTTTACGAATCGATCACCTGTAGAATAGATTCTTTTGGGATATTTTTCATCTGTCCACCAGAGTACCTGATCAAACCAATGAATCCCCCAATCACCCATAGTTCCATTCGCATAATCCAGGTATTGTCTAAATCCTTTGGGATGGATGCCACTCCTATAGTTAATTAAGGGTGCAGGACCACACCACATATCCCAATCTAATCCTTCTGGAACTTCTACGGGTGATGCAGGGGTTCCTGGACCGCCATCATACAATACAAAAGTGTGCACCCGATGAATATCTCCCACTTTTCCACTACGCAGGAATTCCATGGCTGAAATGTTATGAGGAGAAACACGTCGATGTGTTCCTACCTGTACTACTCTTTCATATTTTCTGGCTGCATTCAGGATAGCTCTTCCTTCAGCTATTGTATGTCCAATGGGTTTTTCTACATAAACATGGGCCCCAGATTTGATCGCTGCGATGGTTGGAAGGGCATGCCAATGATCAGGCGTTCCTACTATAACAATTTCTGGTTGTTCCTTTTTAATACATTCTCTATAATCTGTATATCCTTTAGGTATTTTTCCCGTACTTTTTTGGACAATGTCTGAAGCTTTCTTGAGTTGGTTTTGGTCCACATCACATAATGCCAGAACATCTACATTTTTGGTGGCGATAGCTTCGTTTAGGATATTCATTCCCCACCAACCACTTCCTATGAGGACTACTTTATAGGGCTCTGTTCGTTGGAGCGCAGATAATAGGGGATAAGGGGAAAATGCCATGCTGGCGCTGGTAGCGATAGCGGAATTCTTAATAAATGCACGTCTGTTCATGAGCGAGTAGGGCTTTATGTTTGGTTACGATTCTGATAATATTTTCTTTTTAGGCCAATGATCCTGTGGATGTTTGAGTTAGAATGAAAGAAGAAATTAGTAAAAATTTATGATTTGAGTAAGCTTGGGAAGTGGGTTATGTGATATAATGCTAAAGGATATCGACTTTTAGGGGGTTGAGGGAATATGTCATTGATTGAGATGGATAAAAGGAAGATTTTTTTCTCAAGGAGCTAGGAAATTCACATTAATTTGTATCTTTGCAGAACCTTTTTGGAGAGATGGGTGAGTGGCTGAAACCAGCAGTTTGCTAAACTGCCGTACCCTTATCGGGTACCGCGGGTTCGAATCCCGCTCTCTCCGCCAGATGCTAGCAAATGCTAGCTTTTTTATAAAGTTCGAGGTGTAGCGCAGCCCGGTTAGCGCACCTGCTTTGGGAGCAGGGGGTCGCAGGTTCGAATCCTGCCACCTCGACCCTGAAAGTGAGGCACTTACAACAATTTTTGTTGTAAGTGTTTTTTTATTTGCACACGGTTTATGGTTTTTTATGATGAAATGTGGTTCCGTTTGAATGTTCTATGTTGGTTTTCATGTAAGCATCCCCAAAAAGTGCCGCATTCAACAATAGAATTTCTACTTTCAAATGGTCGCCTAAAAAGGGAAGAGGACAAAAGGGCAAATACTCCCACTCAAGGTAAAACGGTAAATGAGAGCGGAAGGCTCCATTGTGTAAGCGAACTATCCTGGTACATACCCCGGATTCGGGACATATATCCTCCAGGTTTTAGTCCGGGAAGTTGAAGTTGATTTTTGCCTCCTACCTGATCGGTGGATATGCGGATCACCTCGCCATTGAGCTGGATCTCGTATTGAGTGATGCTTCCAGTTAACAATGCATATTGTACATCCCAATGGATCAGGACCGGAGAATGAATCCGAAGATCCAAAGGATAAATCATTTGAATAGGGCGCAGGATGGCATCTGTCACTTCCATCTCACTTTTTTTGAAATCCATCCAGTTGATATTAAATAGCTCCGTAACAGCATACAGTCGCAGAACATGATTTCCTTCTTCGATCCTGATCCCCTTAAGCACTACATTGTCCCAGATCTGGTAATCTCCAGTAGCTGGCACATTAATCGTGCCCACATATTTCTGGTCAATCAATACCTCAAAAACACCTGTAGACTTTATGGCTGCCACGCGAAAGGTGATATCGTATGTGGTGGTTTCCGCTGAGTAGAGCTGGTATTCAACCCAGTCCCCTTTGTCAAAATATCCCACATTTTCTGCTCCTTCGCTACTGGGTTCCGTTAAAATACCGTACATATCGAAATAATCTTCTGCTTCGATCTTGCCAGGGATAGGAAATGCAGGATTTAACGGGAGCGCAACAGCCGCTTCATATTCAGAACTACGAAGGGTAGAAGTGGGGGTGATAGATGGACAGAGCGTTCCCAATAACATGAAGTATAAGAATAGGTAAATTTGTATGCGCATCTTTTCAATAGGTTAATAGTGATTTTAATTAATGTATATAGATCTTTTGAACGAATTGTTGATCTTCCCACCGAATAAGGATAGGATAGATACCGGTTCCTGGCTTCTGAATGGACATTAATTCTGTTTGCGCTGTTCCTGAATAGACCAACTCCCCCTGGAGATTAAACATACGAATGCTGGCTCCAATCCAATCTGCAGGGACTTTGATAGAAAATTCAGAAAATCCTGCTGGTACGGGATTAGGGAACATCGTAATGTCGGGAAGTGCCTGTTCTTCAGAGATTGATGGTGGGCAAGTGTATAAATCTCTGTCAAATTCCCATAGCCATTCTTCCTGTCTTGCATGATATAGTAGACCGGGCTTTCCAGGATTTGTCATATTATGATCAGGGCTTCCCAGATAGTTGTCCTGATACTCTCGCCAGGTATCGAGTTCCCATGTCATCCAGCCTATATTTAATTTTTCCATGCTTTGCTGGTTCCAGGGTTCTCCGGGGATCAATGGCTCATTACGGACACTGTCATCGCCAGAGAGATCTTTGGTAACGTAGCCCAGAGGCAGGTTGGCTTCTGTGTTGATAGCAGGAAATTCAGAGATCAATTCTTCGGCATACCGGAGCATGTTTTCTCCCCAGTACGAGTGAAAAGCTATACCTGCGTTCGTCCAGTCAATTCCCTGTAGGGAACGGGATGCTGCCAGCATAGAGCGATCGACATCGTATTCCCAGTTGGGACCCATATTGGAAAAACTACTCAGCAAGAGATAGGTTTCGGGCGCCAATTCTCTGACAAACCGGTACATCGCTTCCACTTTGCGGGAATCTTCGTCCTGCCAATCCCGGGCACCTTGCGGTTCATTCATTAATTCGTAAATCACATGGGTTTCATCTTTGTAGCGTGGGGCAACTACTTTCCAAAAAGTACTGCACTCGGCCATATCCACTCTTCCGACATCGTGATAATTGATAACGAGGTACATATGGTTCTTTCTGGCGAGTTCCACTACTCGGTCCATTTTGTCGGTGAATTCTGCTACCTGAGCTGGATCGTGAAAATCATATCCTTTATGCGGTCCGATCTCACTTTTCCAGAACGGATCATGACAAATAGCCCGAGATACGTTTAGTCCGTTCTCCCACATTGCCTTCCACCAATTCTCTTCAAAATACAGGTTGGGATCTTCGTGCCGGTTGGGATTCTTATACACTCCCTGCCACCATCCTCCTATTCCTCTCAGGTTAGTCCCTATATCTGTAATTATCCGCCAGCTTCCATGTTCGTAAATATTCTGGATCCTTCCTCTTGGCACATCACAAGCTGAACGGGAGGAATGGGCTAAGTCGAATGCTACATGTTGGTGAACGCTTACTTGCCGGATCGCATATTGGACCGATTCAGAAAATGACTCGATCTTGATGATGAGCTGATTTCCTGAAACCAGGCGTGATGCTGACAAGGTCGTAAAGGCACCCTTCTTATCTACTGTATCTATCCGCTCATCCGTGATGTAGTAAATCCGGAGAAGATCATCCGCATCTGGCTCAATATCATACTGGAACTCGAGATCTATTTGGGCAAATCCATTGATATCAATAGGGGCGGAGATCCAGCTCCCTTTCTCTGTGAATACAAATGAATGTTGTTGAGTAATCCCTCCAGAGGCCATCCAGGCATGGGAACCCGTGTCAAAGTCTTTTCCAGCTGTTGAAAAATCAGCCTTCCATTGAGGGGATTGAAAAGGCAAGGCATGAATATGAGTAGCATCAAAAACTAGCGAGCCGTTAGCAGCCAGGTTCATATCTGGAAGGGCTTGATCTGTTTGTTGTGCCAGTTCTTGAATCCGGACTTGATCTATAAAGTAACTTCCCCCGGTTTGCGCCTCAATCTGTAGGTTGAGCAAGTTCCCTTTTACATGAAATGTGAACTTCTTTTCAAGGAAACTTCCCTGGGCATTGGCCCGGTATTCTTTATCATCAACTAAGCAGGAAAACCGTATGAGATCTTGTTCCTGCACAGCTTCACTTGCACCGAAAATAATATCAATTTGTACGTCTTTGCCATGAATGGGAATGAGTTCAGATATCCAATAGCCTAATGCATCACTGAACATCAATTGCTTGTTCTGAACCACCGCATTTACAGCTATCCATGAAGTGGAATCTGAATCATTGAAGGTTCCGTTTGGATGATCGAACGTTTCCATCCAGGAAATAGGCTTTTCCTGTGCAGACAGAGTAATGACCGCAAAAAGAAGGGAAATGAAAAACGCGCCAAAGCGAAAATAGCTAAGGCAGCGAACATAACTGAAGGAAAGTAAATAAATGAGCATAATAGGGCCAGAGTTAGATTAACATTTATGTCGATATGTGCATTTTTCCTTTGGAATGCTTTATTCTGCTTTGGCAGACAAGATGTTTATGATCTTGCTTGCGATTGTTACAAGCAGAAACCAGGTGTAGTTGTCATAAGTATATCGTTTTGAATTCTTGTAGGTAAGCATGCCCGAAAAAAAAGTGGAGCCAAACCTGGGAACTTCTCCTCCAGTTGCTCCCAGAAATATTAGATTAAAAATCTATCTCTATGGTATCGCCTTGTTGAATCTCCTTATCCAAGCACTACGAAAATAAAATGATAGAACCCGAGCCAATTCCTCTACCTCTTACATCCTTGGGCTTTGTAGCAAAATAATTGAGACTGGTTTTAGCATAGCCTCATAATTGAGTGTTGCATTATGAGGTTCTTTCATGTATTCTTAAGGTTTGGCCATTTTTCCTGGACATGGTTTGGGAAAATAGAAATTAACCTATTTGTGCTGTTTTTATCAATTGATGTATTAGGGAAGCAAAAGAACTTCCATAATGAAATTTTCATAAAAAATGTATCAGGATAATTCTATAATTTGTACTTTGACCAAAGTTGAAAAGCGCCCCAAATGCCCGTTTTAATGAAAATAAGTAACTTGATCAAGGAGTATTTGGGAAATCATGCCAGTCTTGGTCCCAAGACAATGGCAGGAATTTCCTTAGCCACTGACAAAATATCCTTCAAAAAAGGTGAAAAAATTATTGAAGAAGGACAACCTCATAATTATTTCTACTTTCTCCTGGAAGGTGGGGTTAGGAGTTATTATTTAGGTAGTGGGGTCGAGATTGTAAACTGGTTTGCTTTTGAAAATGAATGGTTCGGTTCCATACAAACCTTTCAAGGTATTCTGTCAAGAGATTCTATTAAATGCATAGAAGACAGTAGGTGCATTAGATTTGATATTCAAACATTTAAAAAACTGCAAAGAGAAGATGTGGTCATTTCCAACTTCCTGAATGTACTTACAGAGGAATGTGCCGTTTTTTTGGAAAATCGACTAAGGCAACTTCAGCATAAGGAAGCCATGGAACGCTATCTACACATTGTGGAGAATGAGCCTGAATACCTTCAAAGAGTTCCTTTAACCTATCTTGCCTCTTATTTGGGAATATCCAGAGAGACCCTAAGTCGACTAAGAAAGCAGATCATTTTGTGATATATATCAAAGGATTTTGGTTCTAATACCATGATCTTTATTCAAGAAATGTTGGAATGATGAATTGAGATTATTCGATGATATAGCTTATTTGATATTCATCTTCTATTTCAATTGTCCTATTCCCCTATTGTACAGAATAGGAGTGATAGGCTAATGGACAGATGATATGTTGGGCTTGAAGTACAATATACAGACTTAGAAAGTATTTGTACTCGATCAAATCTCGCTATCTCAATCAATTCCGGCTTTATTTTATCATCTTTAACCAACATCAGCATTGATCAACAAAATAATAGCTAACGGAAAAGCAACGCCTGAAGAGGCAATGGTTGCATTTGATAGTTTGTCACCAGTTTCATCTGAATTCATGCACGGCAGGTGGAAGGGATTTGAAATTGAAACAGGACATCCGTTTGATGGCCTCTTGGCTTCCTCGGGCTGGTACGGAAAAATTTTCCTTGATGATGAAGAAGTACACCCGCTGGTATTTTTCGGAACTGACAAAAAAGAATTGTATTCAGCTAATCCAGAGTTTATTCCATTCAATCTGAAACTTCCAAAGGATGAGCGTTTAGGGACCATGATGAACATGGCCAGGGTAATTCTTGAGACAAAAGAGAGTAAAGCCCGTTTGAGGAATCTTGAGTATCGAGGCAGAGTATCGGCTACTATGATCTACGACGATATTCCAATTATGGATACTTTTGTGAAAATAGATGACAACCGAGTTCTGGGGGTGATGGACTTTAAAGGACAATCCCTCGCCTTTTTCTTTGTATTGGAGCGGGATAATCATTCGACTTATGAGATAGCTCCGCTGAAAGCTTTAGATGAAAAATTCAAGGAGCTGTTTGACATGGAGGTACAAAACAGGGCATTCGCTTTGAAAAGTAGCCAATTTATGGCAGAGAAAGCGTCAGGCGAAGGTGATAAACTGTTTTTCAATACCTGGGTGGATTTTGAGCAATTTCTCCAGAAAACATACGCTCCTTATGCTGCCAAATACGCCTTATCCCAGGAAGCACGCGGAATGGCAAATTTACAGGTAGGGATAGGCAAGGTTGCAGCTAATCTATTGCCAGAATCCATTGTATTTCAGACTGTGTTGGATGAGACCATCAAATATTTAGAAAAACTCAAAGAACTGGAGCGATTAGCCCCCCAAGAAGACCGTGCCTTTTTCTCATTTGTGGTAAAGCAGGAAGAAGTACAAATCGAAGTATTGAAACTTAGGCTAGAGAGTAAAAATCAAGAAGCTGCCGATTTACTAATTACCTTTGTTAAGGAACATAGCAAATGATTTTACCTACTTATATCCCAAACAATTAACCATATCAAATGAATAGAATCATTGTATCTGTATTCGAAACTGAAGAAAAAGCTTTTAATGGTCAGACTGCATTAAAAGACCTACATCAAAATGGGGACATCAGTCTTTATGCTACTGCTGTTATCAATAAAAATGAGGGCGGTAAAGTAGAAATGAAAAGCTTATCAGAAAAAGGTCCATTAGGAACACGTGTAGGCATGATATCAGGTGCCTTCGTAGGTTTACTTGGGGGGCCTATCGGAATGGCATTAGGAGCATCAGTAGGTGCACTTGGTGGTATGTTTTACGATTCTACCCAAGAAGCATTTGCTGGAAACTTCATTGATGAAGTTTCTAAAGAATTAGAAAATGGTAAAACTGCTGTGATTGCTGAAGTTGAAGAAGGCTGGACGACGCCGATAGATACAAAGATGGCTGAGTTTCATGCGATGGTATTTAGGTTTAACTATTCAGAAAAAATGGAAGAACAAATTAAAAGAGAATGGGATACTACTGAAGCCGAACTTAAAGAATTGAAGGAAGAGCTGGAAATGGCCTCCGACGATATGAAAAAAGGAATTCAAGCGCAGATTTCAACCCTTCAAAATAAAATGGCGACACTTAAAGGAATGGCAGAAAAAGAGCTTGACCAATTTCTGGCATCCACTGAAGCTAAAGTGGATGAATTGGAAAAACAACTTGAAACTGCTAGTGAAAAAGCAAAAGCGAAACTTGAGAAAAGGCTGAAAGAAGCTAAGGAATCTCTTGAATCTGGAAAGGAAATGCTTGAGAATACCATCGACAAGTTTACTAAAGAGATAAATGCGCTCTAATTTGTTATTAGTGTAGATGATCGTTCCAATCTGTTGTTTTCAGTAAATCTAAGAAATCTTGGTAATATCATTATAGCTGTGACTAATCCTGTTTGACATTGAAGGTTAGTCTATGATGTTAGATTTTTTTGATAGCCTAGAACGGATAACGCAAGAAAAATTACTACTCCTAAGAGCAAAGGAGCGATGCTTTTCAACCATTCAAAAGATTGGTCTTCAGGATCATAAAATTCAGGTGTGAATTGTTCCCAATCCACTTCTTCGGAAGCGGAAGCGGAGAATATTTTTGGATAAAAATACAGTCGAGTGTTTTCGTGAAAGCTGTTGGTATATTGCAGAAAATGAATGTGATTAGACAAACTTGTACCAGCCAGGTCATTAAAAGCCAGGAGCGTATGCATGGAAGGGAGAAGCTGTGCGATCTGTCTACTCATCTTTTGTCTTTGGGCAATTTTATGTTGCATAGCTTCACTTTCATCACGAGATTCCTCATCTCCTAAATGTTGCATAGCGTAATACCAAAGCCAACTAAACTCATTTTCGGGAGGATTACCATATTTTTCAAATTGAGGGTAGACTTCATAGAAATGCTCCATCGTTTCTTTCTTATTTGTATCCCATTTCTGATGATACCCGTCACGTTGTTTGATCATCGTGGTTAACGCTTCTGGTACTGGGTAACGGCTTGTTACAGCATTATTCATGATAGCGGGCATTAATACTACCAGAAACAGCCAGAAAGAAAGTAATACCAAAGCGTTAACATTAGAATGTTTTCTAAAAGAGATTACCCATGAACTCAATGCAAACCAAAAAAGTTGATAAAGTAGACTAATCGAAAAAAAGGCTAAGAATGCTACATCCCAAGGTATATTCAACACCCAGCTAGCCAATACAAAAAGGAGACTCATCACAATTAATATCGCCCCCAATCTAACCAGCAACTTTGATAAGATAAATTTCATTTTTGATTTGACCGTTACACTTACCATTTTCCAAGTCCCTGATTCTTCTTCCTCAGATAACAAATTGTAGGTAAAGGCTATGATGAGAAGAGGGAATATGTACACTAGAATAAAGCTCAGATCCAAGTTTCCAAAGAGCAATTTAGTCGGATTGACTAGATCCGTATCGTATTTTTGCCCTTCAAGGGTTAATATTTTAACATTTTGAATACTTGGATTAAGATCGTTTTGGCCTATAGATAGTGCAGCTAAAGGATTTTGTTCCTTGACCAGAGAAAACTTTAGGTAATACAACAATAATCCAATGTCGTCACCATGGAACTGGATATTTCTGGCAATGTGCTCTTCTTGGCTTTTGACCGCCTGTTCAATCATTTTCTCCTGATTATCCAAAAATTGCTTCCCGGTTACGATACTGATTAACCCTAAAGCAAGTATCAGGATAAGACCTAATTGACAGGTTCTTGTTCTCAAAAATTGACTAATCATGAATAAATACATAGCTAAACGACTGTTGATTTTTGAGATAGGTAAATAGTAAGCCATCCTGAGAATAAAACCCACAACAATAGCGATAAAATAGCAATTCCTTCATTTTTAAGCGTCATCCCGAAATTCAAAAATTGATACTCAAAATCAGGGAAGGCTTTCCACTCTGATCGGTTGACTACGTCAACTTTCCCCTCTGAACCACTTACTCGGTTTGGACTAATGTATTTGATTTGAAGCTCATTCATCTTTTGAGCCAATTTGTATCGGTAGTCTTCGGCCTGGACTTGAAAGCCTACGTAGGATTCGAAATCGGTTCCACATAAGGCCATTGATAGATTCTTAACTGCCAGATAAGGATCTATTAAAGCCATCCATCGGCCTAGTTGATTTTGATCTCGGTAGGTATCAAGGAGCTTGTGGTGATGCTTATTATATATCCTGGTACTAATTTTTTCTCCTTCACTCATAATAAAACCGCCATAGTTGAAGGGTAGGTTATCTACAGAAGCAACCTTATTTGCTCTTAAAATCGAGTCTTTCAAGGCAGCGAAATGTGGATCATCTGGGTTATGACTATCTCCATATTCAATAACTTCCTTTTCAATGGTACCTCTAAATTCCAATTTATTAGGGGAAGGATAAAGGTACGCACCTAATGACTGAGCAGTTCTGGGAAGTAATACCGTCATCACTAACCAAAATCCTAAAAGTGTGACTAAGGCCCCTTTTGAAGTTTTGCTTTTAGTTGAAATAGAAACAGTAATTAGGCTCAGAACGGCAGCAAATATCAAATACGTAATTGTCAATAAACCAAGCCTTATCCATTGATCACTTGTTGAAGCATTTTCGAAGAGCAGCAGAACAGTTGTAGTGGCAATAAAAGGAAGAATAAATAAAAGGGCGATAGAAAAAAGTCCCATTGATCTCCCGAGCAGGATTTCCCTCCAGTGTGCCCCTTGTGTCAACAACACTTTAAGTGTGCCGTTTTCACGATCGGAGGCCACTGAGGTATAACCAATAAAGAAAATAATCAGTGGTAAAATCACTTGAAGAATCATTCCCATGCTTAACTCTCCAAACCTTAGCAGTCCCGTAGAAAATCCAGCCTCTGAAAAGTTAACCATGTTTTGTCGGTGCGCCTCCAGGAAAACGGCATTTCCAGTATAACTCTCTATGCCAAAATCAAAAATGCTCAATGGGTGTTTAACTCTAAATGCAAACGTACCAAAATGGGCCATTCGATGAGGATGTTTATCTGGATTACCTTCCCAACTTTCGCGGGCTTTTTCTTGGTGATCCACTCGAAAATGGTTCTGATCATGGTACGCTAATCCGCTATACACAGCATAAATTAGAAGTACAAGCATTATTCCCATAAGGAAGAATATCGCTTTCGATTTAAAGGTACTCGCCCAGAATTGTCTGGCAATTAATAGCTGTACTTCTTTACGCATGATTTAGAATTTATAAGTAACTGTTAACAATACGTTTCTAGGTGCGCCGGGAGCTAATCTAAATTGATTTAATGCGCCTGCCCAATAATTTTCATCAGTTAGATTATTCACCTTTAATATCAATTGAAGGTTGGAGTTGACTGGCTTGTAGTACAATGCCCCATCAAGAACCGTGTAATCCGGCAATAACAATCGGTCAGCTGCGCCATAAGCATACCACGAATATTTATCTCCGCTATACTGAGCTCCAAAACCAATTCCTATTCCATTAAATATTCCATTTGTAATATCATATCGTCCCCAAAAGTTAGCGCTATGTTCTGGAGCCCCTCCAATTCGTTCTCCAACCAATTCGCCATCCCCATGTTCCAAAATTTCGGTATCAGCATACCCATAAGACGCAAGTACCTGAAAGTTGGGTAGCACAAACCCTGAAACATCCCATTCAACACCTCTACTTCTTTGCTCTCCTGTTTCAATTAGATTTTCTAAATCATAGGGATCACCAGCCAACACATTTCGCTGGGTGATTTCATATACAGCAAAGTTCCCATTCAGTCGTCCATTAAAGAAAGATCCCTTAAGGCCAATCTCTTTCAAATCGCTTTCTAAGGGATCAAAATTACCTGGAGAGGCAGCCCAAAAGTGACCCTCTGTAGCAGGAGATAGGGTTACCGTGTTTGTTTGTGGTTGGAATCCCTCCAGGTAGGTAGCATAGACACTTAGATTTCTATTCAGTTCATAAGTCAAGCCAATCCTGGGAATAAAAGCTTCGTTTTTAAATTCTTGCTCATCCCCTTCGTAATCAAAAATATCAGTAAACCACTCATATCTAAGATTTAGTAAAGCCGAAAACTTTCCTACCTTAAATTGATTTTGAATGTATATTCCATCTGTGGTAGTTAAATTGGCTGGAATTTCAAATTGACCAAACACATAATCTTTTGTTACTCGAATACCATTCGATGGATTGGCTAAGTCAAAGTGAGGCACATTAGGCCGAGGCATCACAACACCATCTACTGTCATTGTTTGAAAATCTTCCGCATTGGCAGGATTGAAATTGCCTACAGAACCATCAATTTTGAGGTATCGACGAGCCGTATTCTGCCCACCTCCTATCGTACGTTCCCATCTACTACCATCATATCCAACCACCACTATGTTGGTAATACTACCACTTTCCAAGTTGAAATTAAGGAAAGTATTGATATTATCTGTGTCCCAGAACTGTTGACGCTCTACGTAGCGCATCGCAGCCAGTGTGGGGATCGGATTTCCCTCGATGTCTACAGCTGCCCTATTCTCCGTACGGTGTTCCGCCAAATCTTCATTCCACGTTTGCTTCATATAAGAAGCGTTAAATACTATATTCTTAGCAAAAGATTTAGTAAAGTTGGCCATCAACATGAGTTCCTGAGACTTATAAAAGTCGTTTGAGGCACCAACATTTGTTGAGGTGGGGGTACTGTTCAAATCGAAGTCGCCATTAATCCTTCCAAATATAGGCTGTCCTCGATCTAAGTTTCCAACTCCACTGCTGTAAATCAATTCTGCATTCAATGCAGTGGTGTTATTTGGTAAATAGCTAATCGATGGTGTGATCAAGAAGGCGTTATTTTGGACCAAATTTCGGAATGACTGAGCCTCCTGGAAAGCAGCGTTAAAACGATAAAGTAATGTCTTTTCTCGATTCAGTGGACCTGTGAAATCGGCAGCCCCTCTTATGGTTGAGAAACTACCAGTAGTTAAAGATACCTCACTTCTGGACACATCTAAAGGTTTCTTAGTTACCATATTTACTGTACCGCCTGGATCGGCACTAGAAAATGTTACCGAAGAAGGACCTTTAATGACTTCTACCCGCTCAATATGTGAAGTAATAGGTTGAAGAAAATAGTACTGCCTGGTTCTCAGTCCATTGATAGACTGTCCATCTTCCGACTGGGTGATGCCGCGAATATTGAAGTGATTATAATCTCCAGTGGACGTTACACTACTTACCGCCTTTACTGCGTCTGCCAATTGAAATGCTTGTCGGTCACTTATAAATTCTTTGGTAACAGATGAAATAGCTTGTGGAAGCTCTCGGTTCCTAATGGCTATTTTAGTTGCAGAAAAAGAATAGTCGCTAATGTAATCCGTTCTCGCACGACCTACAATCTCAACGGTTTGCAGTTGGAGATTACCTTCTTCTATACGAATGGTACCTACATCATAATTATCTCTGATATCCAGTGATTGTTGATAGGTTGAAAATCCAACAAATCGAATTTCGAAATTATAGGTCCCGTCTGTTTCCAAAGAAACAGAAAAGTCTCCATTTATATCTGTAAAGGTGCCAAAGCTACTATTCTGATTGTCAAGAGTAATTGTTGCACCTGGTAAAGGTTCATCGTTTGGGCCAAGGACTCTTCCAGTCACTTGAATTTGGCTAAAAGCATTACCTGTGACACAAAAAATCGATAAAATAATGAGTAAATTAATGTTCATATCCGTGATTTTCATATTATTCATCACTCACACAAGAGGTGGTGTCTGTTATGGAATACAAAGTTTGTTTGAGAAATGTTAAATCGTTTTGATATACAGCTGTTGTAACTCATTAGCGCTAATATCATTGGTGTCGGAAGAATGGATGAGCTTGCCCTCTTTCATGATTCCAATCCTGGTGCCCACATTGACAGCATTAAAAATGTCATGGGTAGCCATGAAAATAGTTTTTCCTTCATTGGCCAACTCTTTGCAAATGATCGTAAATTCATCCGTAGCTTTAGGATCAAGGCCAGATGTAGGCTCATCCATCAATATGGCTTGCGCATTTTTCGATAAAGCAATGGCAATGCCCACTTTTTGCCGCATGCCTTTAGAATATTGAGAGAGCTTTTTTGAGTGATCCTGTTTTTGGAGACCAGCTTTCAAAAGCAATTGTACTAATTCTTCTTTCGAATGCTTGTGGCCGGAAAGTCTGCTAAAAAAATCAAGATTTTCAAGGCCATTCATATTTCCATAAAGCTGAACCACTTCTGGTATATAGGCAATCATTTGGTTGGTTGATCCTTTAGCATCAACCGTAACTCCATTTATCAATGCTTTGCCACTGGTCGGGCGGATGAAACCAAGAAATAAATTGATGGTGGTGGTTTTTCCAGCACCATTTTGGCCTAGTAGGCAAAAAATATCTCCCTGATCAACTGTTAGATTTAAATTGTTAAGGGCGTGAAATTCTCCGTATGCTTTTGATAGATTTATTGCTTGTAGCATCGCATGTTAGTCAATTTAATCACGAATTGGTATAGCAAAGTCCATAAAGCAATGGAGTATTTGCAATAATGTTGCAAATATAAGTAAGCTTTTGGGTTTCGTAGCATTTGATGAAAAAAATATTTCTTCAATTTATTTGACTAAGCAGGACAAGCGTAGAATGATTTGAATTTGATAAGCCTTTTAAGTTGACCGCTTTATTTAAATAAAGTAGCGTGTGTTGATTAAAGAATCACAAATCTATGATTCTTTAATCAACACACGCTACATAGTCAAAAAGGATAGATGTAACAGAAGATTATTGGTCAATCCTCCATCTTACTCGCTTACGCCCATATTTAAGGTCCAATAGGCCTCTTTGCCTATACCAAAGGGGTTCCAACATATTCAGGTGAGTTCATTTTTATTTACTGGAATTTTTCTGATAAGAAATACTACATTTTGGTGTATTTCATCTTCATTTTTCCCATTGAACTGTCTGTAATATTTCCCTCCTGGTCAGTATACATGGCAAGGTCGATCCAAAATTCTGTATCATCCCCATCTATAGTTCCCTCCATGGTTTTTTGATCAGCAGAATTATACTGCTTAATATGTTGTACCCCTTCTTCATCTAAAGTGATGGTGCCATGATAATCGCCAGTAGCATCAGTGCCTTCAAAATTGACGACCATTTGTTCAGGGTCAAAGGTTTCCACATGACTCCAGTCCTTGGTCCAATTGCCACTTTCATCTTTGGAATGGGATTCTACTTTATTTTGAAATTCTCCCAAATTGGTAACGACAAGTTTAGATTCAGGCATTTCAGAAGGATCGAACATATTCGTTTCAACAGAAGAATTGTCCACATTCCATTCTCCCACTAATTCTGCCATCATTTTTTGATAATCCTCCTGTGTTTGAGCCATAGATACGTAAGGTACCATCGAAATGAAAAAAGCTAGGGTGATAATAAAGATAGTTTTCATCATGATGTTAATTGAGTTAAATAATTAAGGTTAAGGAATTTAACTACGATAAGTTCGCGATAATTCCCGAATAGTCAAATTCAAAAAACCTAATATGAAATCAGCCGCCTCTTTAAGGTAATCTAAATTGATATATCAATTTTGTGATAAGTGAGTATAAGAAATAAGAGTTGATCCGTATGACATATCTTGAGCACCTGATGAGTGTGTAATGGAGGAGAAGTCAAAAAAAGCCATGGATGTATGATTCCTGGCATGGTATAGAATGATTAAAATCAACTCGACAAACGGTTATCTATTAACTTTAAAAATTATCTTTCGGCCAAGAATAATTTTTTGCTTTTTAATGATAGCCCTGAACCTAACAAATCCATGATCAACGAAACTCAAGCTAACTCCTTAAACGACATCAAATCCTTTGGACTCAATAAGATTAAGGAAGATCTTCAATTTGTCATGTCCTGTTTTCAACGAGTCCTGGAGGATTTGGGAGAACACGATATAGCCCAACATATTCCCTGGTTGGCAGAAACTTCTCATCAAGCCTCATTTAAGGATATTCCATCAGGGAAACTCGTTCAAGCTCTTAGTATCTCCTTCCAATTGTTAAATTTGGTAGAGGAAAATGCAGCTGTCCAGTATAGAAGGCATGTGGCAGATCAGTTAGGGCTAGCTGCTATCCGTGGCTCATGGGGAGAGACCTTTCAAACATGGAAAGAGCAAGGGATCAGCGAAAAAGAAATGGCCGGGCTACTTTCTCAGTTAGAAATTGTCCCTGTGTTGACAGCGCATCCTACAGAAGCAAAACGGATAACTGTCCTTGAATTACATAGAGAACTATACTTATTGCTGGTAAAAAAGGAAAATACAGTTTGGTCAAGCATCGAGAAAAAGGAAATTCGATCTGATTTAGAATCCATATTGGAACGTTGGTGGCGAACAGGAGAAGTGTACCTGGAAAAACCCAGTTTGACCGATGAACGGAATAACGTACTGTATTACTTTTCTCAAGTATTTCCTAAGGTGCTTCAAGTGAGTGATCAGCGGCTAAAACAAAGTTGGATAGCCATGGGCTTCGATCCAGGACTTCTCAACCATCCGAACCAATTTCCACGTATACATTTTGGAAGCTGGGTAGGAGGCGATCGAGATGGGCACCCTTTTGTTACCTCGGAAATTACACGGAATACCTTAAAACTTCATCGTCTTGCAGCACTAAACATTATCCAGCAGCAACTAACAACATTAGCTTCCCAACTAAGCTTTTCGGGGATTACGAATGAAGTGCCCGATATCCTTCAAATCGCTATTCGAGAACGGGTAAATAATTATGGAGAACAAGGGCAACAAGCCATTGATCGAAATCAAAATGAGCCCTGGCGTCAATGGATGAATCTCATAGTACTTAGCTTGGCGAATACTATTCAGGAAACTACCTCTCGAAAAACTAGCTCAAGTGAAGAAACCCATCATCAAACAGCCTCCAACGAACCATCTGCAGATTGGATATATAAACACCCTTCTTTCCTCCAGGCTGATTTGTCCATTTTGAGAGATTCTCTTGCGGAAATTGGAGCTCATCGGGTAATAGATGAAGTGCTTTTTCCCGTGGAGCGTCAGGTTCAATGTTTTGGGTTTCATTTGGCGAAGCTGGATTTTAGACAAAATAGTAGCTACCATGAGAAAGCGTTGATGCAACTTATGACTAAAGCGGGATATGAGGATGTATCTTATAGTGAGTGGAGCGAGGAAAAAAGGAGAGACTTTATCAATGAAGAATTAAAGCAAGATCGACCTTTTACTTTAAAAGGGACTTCCTGTGGACCTGAAGCAGATAAAGTGTTGGGCTATTTCTGGGAGATCAGGGAGTATGTAGATCGTTATGGCTATGATGGGATAGGTTCCCTGATTGTAAGTATGACTCGGGATGTCAGCGATCTATTGGTCGTATATTTATTTATGAGGGAAGTAGGATTGTTGTATGCTCCTTTACGAGTAGTTCCACTCTTGGAGACAATTAAAGACCTGGAGGCTGGAGAAAGAATCTTGGATGAATTTTTGTCACATCCATTGACCCAGCAACGACTTGAAAGTACGCATAATGTCTGCGAAGTGATGCTTGGATATAGCGATAGCAACAAAGATGGAGGGATACTAGCCAGCAGGTGGAACATTTTCAAAGCGGAACAAAAACTAAGTGGCATAGCTGAAAAGCACGAAGTAACATTGTGCTTTTTCCATGGAAGAGGAGGAACGATCAGTAGGGGAGGAGGGAAGTATCACCGCTTTATGGATAGTATGCCTTCTGGGTCAGTCAGCGGATTGATCAAGTTAACGGTTCAAGGAGAAACTATAGCTGCACAATTTGGTAACTTGTTAACTTCCACTTATAATCTGGAAATGTTGCAAGCAGGAGTTGCTCGACAAACCATGAATAAGCAGTTTCCAGATACAGAGGACAAGATTCCCTTAGAAGCGATGGATCAATTGGCCCAATTATCCACCACCTATTATCCAACCCTAATTCATCATCCCGATTTTATTGATTTTTATCGATCTGCTACGCCCATTGATGTATTGGAGCTAAGTAAAATAGGGTCCCGCCCTTCTCGTAGATCAGGAAAGCATACATTAGACGATTTAAGAGCTATTCCCTGGGTATTTAGTTGGAAACAATCACGTTTTAATTTGACAGGTTGGTTTGGGATAGGTACAGGATTTCAGCAATTGAAAGCGCAATTTCCAGAAGCCTACCAACAATTAAAGGAAGTAAGCGAGAAGTGGCCCTTCCTGATGTATCTCCTTATACAGGTGGAGACAAACCTGCTGAATGCGGACCCAAAAGTCATGGAAGCCTTCGCCCAGCTTGTGAAAAATGCAAATACCAGAGAGGAGCTAATGAGAGTATTGCAGGCGGACTATAGAGAAGGATTGGCACAAATTTCAGATATTTTCGAAGAGCCTGCAGCTACCCGAAGAGTAAATCAGTTGGAGAATATAAAAAGACGAGGTAGCATATTGGCACTATTGCATCAGCTTCAACTGGATTATTTAACAGAATGGCGGTCAATAAAAGAAAGTGATCCTGAGCATGCTGATACGCTATTGAAAAGATTATTGGCGATTACTAATGCCATCTCAGGAGGGCTAAAAAGTACCGGTTGATCATTGTTAAATTTTCGAATAGCTAATGGAGAGAATCGGTGAAGTTACCTTGGGCTCATATGCATAATTTGTCCATTTAATAGATCTACTTTATCTTCCGAGTCAAAATCTCCACCTCTACCATTCGATGGTACTCAGAGATCGTAAGAAGGCGTTGTCTCAAAAAAGTAGACATAATATTTCGCTTAATTTTCCTTAAAAGTTAACAACCTTTTTCTATAGAATGACATTTTACTTAATGTGATCGTCATAATGAAGTCGCTTATCACAGATAAATTGCGATTACTTTCAAATCAACATACATGAATCCAATGGTATTCCTCAAATGTTATCTTCAAATGCTTATCCTATGTTGTTTTTTTCTATGCTGGAGAGATCATTTGGCAGCTCAATCAGGTGAATGGATAGTAGATACTCTTTCAGTTAATAATTCAGATAGAACGTATAATCTATATATTCCCTCTGAATATGATAGTACCGAGGCTACACCTTTAGTGATCAACCTTCATGGCTTTACCAGCGATCCTGTTCAACAAGCCTTTATTTCCCAAATGAATTTGGTGGCTGATACGGGGAAATTTTTAGTGGTATATCCCAGAGGGTTAGAAGTGAATATCAGAACACTATTGGCTAATGATCCTGTAGGTGATCCTTTACTAGGATTTGAAGGTGATGGTTGGAATCTATATGGAAGTCTTTCAAATAATGATGATATTGCATTCATTTCGGCATTAATTGATGAAGTGGATAGTAGGTTTCCAGTAGCTTTAGAGCAAGTTTATGCGGCTGGAATGTCCATCGGAGGGCAGATGGTCTATTATTTAGCTTGTGAATTAAATGATCGCATAGCTGCATTTGCCTCAGTAGCTGGAGATTTACCTATAGAAGAAATAGTTGATTGCATTCCTGACCGAGCTGTTCCTATTCTACATGTACACGGAACTTCGGACTTAATTTCCCCTTTTGATGGAGGAATAACCGGAAGAGGGGTATTACCTACCATCGATTATTGGCTGGATATCAATGGTTGTACAAGAGATTCTACTATTACGCTATTTGAAGATATAGATCCATCGGATATTTCCACTGTCGTATTAACTAGCTATGAGGACTGTGAAGCGAACGCAGAAGTACAGTATTACAGAGTAAATGGAGGAGGACATACATGGCCTGGAGGAATGCGCGATGGGAGACCACTCCTTTTCGGCAGAATTAATCAAGATATTAATGCCAGTGCTGAAATATGGGATTTTTTTAAGCGATATACACTAAATGTAGATGAAACAGTAGGGATTCGGCCTATTGTTCCAGAAGATATACACCTCAATGTATATCCTAATCCATTCACTTCTACCTTGAATGTTGTATTTGATTTGACAGAGGCATCTAGGATCAAGCTGGAATTGTTTAATTATTTGGGCCAATGGGTAAATACCTTTGTAGATCGACAATTAGGAAGGGGCAACTATCATATCACATGGGAAACAGATCCCCAAAGTATACCTACCGGAACCTATTTCTATCGACTTTCTGTGAATGGAGAGATGGTGAGTGGGCCGTTAATCCATTATTAACAAACCGAGCTGCGAAATATTAATTGGTTATCTGGTACGGTAAAAGAAAATAGCGCGAAAGGGTTCCTTGTAGTATACCTGGTCGGGACGTTGAACAGCAGAAAGGAAATCTAATAAAGAACATGATCTTAGGTCTAATGAGTGCTAAGACATTCTTTACGGATATTTCCCTTGGCTTATTTAGTTGAGGAAGACAAATATGTATCAATATTTAAGATACATGTATCAAAAGTATAAATGTAACTTCCGAAAACCATTACGAAAAGAGTAAACACCCTTAATATTAGCGAGTTATATATAATTAATTTCCTCTTAACAAAATCGTAACAATTTGCAACAAGAGTGAATCAGTCTCTTTGCTTTTTAGAATAGCTTTGTTAGAAAGCTAACAAAACGGCAATGAAAAGGGGACTGATTTACTCGAATACTACTAAATGCAATGTTCTTTATCGCTTCAGAGCATTAACTATAGCTCATTCACAGGCGATGATAAATCCCTCCAGTGAATTTTCTCGATCGTATTTCCTGCCGGAATGGATGTATTTAAGCGACTTTCGAAAAAAAGCTAAATATCATTTAGACTATGTATCAATAGTTAAAGGAATAGAACGCATTTATGATAGAAAGTGTAGATATCATTTGAGTCATTAATTTATATTAATTGACTTATTAATGATTTATTGTGAATAATATATTTTAGTATGTAATACCAATTGTATTGAATTATATGAACTGTAAATGATTAACATTAACTACTATGAAAGTGAATTTTTTAACATTGTTTTTATTATTGATTCCGTTAGGAGCTTTGATGGCTCAGACGGAAACGGTAGCCGGAAAGGTTTCCTCCCAGGAGGATGGAACACCTTTGATAGGGGCCACAGTTTTGGTCCTTGGAACGAATAATGGTGCTAGTACAGATGTAGAAGGAAACTACTCTTTACAAAATATCTCTGCAGATGACACTTTATTGATTAGTTACATAGGTTTTGTCAGACAGAAAGTAGCAGTAAATGGAAGGAATATGATAGATATTGCGCTCGAGGTTGATGACACCGGTTTGGAAGAGGTCGTGATCACTGGTTATTTGGCAGAGAGAAAGGTAGATTTAACGGGAGCGATAACTGTGGTGGATATTGCACCTATTGAAGGTCAAACCTTGAGTTCAGGTAGCCCACTTCAAGCCCTACAAGGAAGAGTCCCTGGATTATTTATCGAAAAATCGGGCGATCCGACAGGTAATGCCAGCAGGATACTGATTCGAGGTGCAACTACCTTAGGAAATAATGATCCGCTATTTATTATTGATGGAGTACCAACGCTAAGGCCAGAAGTATTTCAGAGCATCAACCCTGGTACCATAGAATCAGTGCAGGTATTAAAAGATGCCTCTGCTTCTTCTTTGTATGGGGCAAGGGCAGGTAATGGGGTCATTATTATTACGACAAAGAATAGTGCAAATGCTGCTGGGGGAGAAAAATTTCAAGTAAGTCTAAACTCTAACTTTTCTGTGCTCACCGAGAATCAACAGCGCTATGATATGCTCAATGCTGTTCAAAGGGGAGAGGCATTATGGCAGGCTTCCGTAAATGATGGCGCTGATCCTGCTGGAGGATATGGGGAAATTTACAACTTTGATTGGAATGGAGACTTTAACAATCCAGTGCTAAATAGTGTAACAGTTCAACCATTTGTAGGAGGTAATCCTGATGTACCTGCCGGCGATACAGATTGGCAAGATGAAACATATGAAACTGGATTTGTATACAATAATGAATTAACAGTTTCAGGGGGAACAGATAATTCCTTTCATCTGATAAATATCGGTTATCTCAATAATACCGGAATCCTTAAAGACACCGATTTTGAGAGATATACGGCTAAATTGAATTCTAACTATAACTTGTTTGATAATAGAGTACGATTTGGGATCAATACGCAGATGGCCACCTCTAACGAGACCTTGGCTTCAACTGACGTAGGAAGTGCCCCCGTTCCTAGTCTGGCAATTACGCTGGCACCTACCATTCCAGTATTTGATGCCAATGGCGAATTTGCCGGCCCATTAGGAGCTGGATACTCTGATAGAAATAATGCTGTACTCATGCAATTCATCAACAGAGATGATAATACTGAACGTACTACCTTGTTTGGAAATATTTATGCAGAAGTAGATATCATCAGAAATTTGACTTTTAGAACCAGCTTTGGATTGGATTACGGAACTACTAGTAGGAGAGATATTGAAAGAAGAGTGAGTAATGGGTTCATCACCAGAAGTAATAACAGATTGATTGAAGAGAATACTAAATTTACCAGTATTGTATTCACTAACACATTGACGTATGATTTGGAGTTTGGGGAGAATCGTTTGGGCTTTCTAGTAGGAACAGAAGCTATCAAAGATGATTTTTCTGTAGTTTCCGCAATAGCAGATGAATTTGCTGTAGAAACAGAATCTTTCTTCCAATTGGATGCTGCCACAGGTGCAAGAACAAATACGGGATCTTCGACAGGAAGTAGACTCCTTTCTCAATTCGGAAAAATCAATTATGCTTTCGGAGATAGATATTTAGCTTCATTTACCCTTCGAAGAGATGGGTCATCCCGATTTGGAGCGGATAACAGATACGGTATCTTCCCCGCTGCTACAGTAGGATGGAGAATAAGTAATGAAGCTTTCTGGAAGGATAACGACATTGTTAATTCTCTTAAATTTAGAGCGGGTTATGGAGAAGTAGGGAATCAATCAATAGGCGATCTGGCAAGATTTGGTTTATTTGAATCAAGATATGGTCCTAATGCTTTCCAGGCTACAGGAGATCCCTTTTTCTTCAATACATTTTATAATGTAGGGACAGCTTATGATTTAAATGGGAACAATACTGGAAACTTGCCTTCAGGATTCGTATCTATCCAGGCCGCTAATTCCGAGCTAAAGTGGGAATCTACTCAGGAATTAAACCTGGGAATTGATTTCACCTTAATTAAAAATTTGGTCATCGGTTCCTTTGACTTTTATACACGTAAAACGAGTGATATCTTAACTACGCCACCTATCGCATCTGTCATCGGTGAAGGTCAGCAAAGAGTATTGAATGGAGCCACCACAGAAACAAATGGATGGGAATTATTTCTCCAATTTTCCAAAACCTATGGAAATGGATTGACTGTTCAGGTAGCGACTAATTTTGGGGCATTTAGCGATGAAATTACTGAATTACCTGATGAGGTAGTCTCAGCCTTTCCCGGAACCGTAGACAACTCTATTATCGGGAAATCACAATTCTCCATTTTTGGATTCCGGACTGATGGCTTGTTCCAAAGTCAGGAAGATGTGAATGCAAGTCCTGAACAAGTAGGTGCCAGGCCCGGTGGATTAAAATTTGTCGATTTAAACAATGATGGGGTCATTAATGCCGATGACAGAGATTTTATTGGGAATACCTTACCCGATCTAGAATATGGTATTCGTATTAACCTAAATTATAAAAATTGGGATTTCTCTGCTTTCGGTTCCGGGGTGAGTGGAAGAATCGGACAGGATCCTTACATTTTCTGGAACAACTTTGTCCAGGGTCGTGAAAATGCGGGTTTAGGTGTGCTGGATGCCTGGACGCCAAATAATACAGGTTCAGATATTCCTTCCCTTTCTCTTGCATTCAACGATTTAAGGACCTCCGATTATTTGTTCAGAAATAATTCCTACTTCAAACTGAGAAATCTTCAGCTGGGATATTCACTCCCGACTGATTTGATCAATAATATCGGTATGTCAGGCTTGAGAATTTATTTCCAGGGAGAAAACCTTTTTTGGATTACGCCAGATGATTACATCGGTTCAGATCCTGAAAGAGTGGATGTGAATAGAATCCCTGTCCCCACGGTTTATTCTTTAGGTCTTAATGTAAACTTTTAACAACCTACATAAAATGAAAAAATATATTTCTCTTTTCTCCGGAATCCTTGCTGCCTTCTTGTTGACAGCATGTTCTGAGGACTTCCTTGAATATGAACCCGAAGGAGTTCTCTCAAATGAAAATGTAGCCACTGCGGAAAATGCAGAAGGGCTGGTCGTAGCAGCTTATGCTGGAATCACAAATGACGATATGGTCGGTCCTCTAACACATATGTGGGCTTTTGGTAGTGTCAGGTCTGATGATGCATATAAAGGTGGTGGAGGTAGAGGCGATGTAGATGTAGTAGACCGCTATGAACAATACAACCTTACGGTAGCCGATGATCCATTGGATTGGTTTGCTCCACGTACATGGACCAATTACTACAAAGCTATTTCCAGAGCTAATTTCGCTTTATCAGTGATAAACGATGTTCCTGATACCGAATATCCTGAAAAAACGATAAGGCAGGCAGAATTGAGGTTTCTAAGAGCTCATTCTCACTTCATGTTGAAACTCCTCTTTAAGAAGGTGCCTTATATTACTGAAGAGCTTACTCAGGAAGAAGCGGCCCAGGTAACCAATGATGTAGATAACAATGTACTTTGGGACAGAATCGCAGAAGATTTTCTGTTTGCTTACAACAATCTACCCCAATCTCAGGATCAGGTGGGCCGGGCAGATAGAAATGCTGCTGCTGCTTATCTGGCTAAATTGCGATTATTTCAGGCTTATGAGCAGGATGATCAGCATAGAGTCGTAAATATTAATAGTTCCCGTTTGGAGGAGGTGATTAGTTTTGTAGATGAGGTTACCGGAAGTTTGGAGCCGGACTTTGGGAATAATTACCTTGATGGGTTTGATAATGGACCAGAATCTATCTGGGCAGCTCAATTTTCTATCAATGATGGAACCACGGTAAGCAGAGTAAGTTATGTGATTGGCTTGAATTCTCCACATGGAACCGGATTATACGGTTGTTGCGGATTTCATCTGGCGAGCCAAAATTTAGTCAATGCTTTCAAAACGGATGCGAATGGCTTACCTCTCCTCGATACATTTAACGATGCAGATATTTTTGCTACAGTAGATGCAAATGGAATTACCCCTCCTGATCCTGGATTAACCCTGGATCCGCGAATAGATCACACTATTGGGATTCCTGGAAGACCGTTTAAGTACAGAACAACCGTCAATACAGAAGGGGATATGATTTATAATTTCAGTTGGGCCAGAGATCCCGGGGTATATGGCTATTTTGGAAACATGAAAGAACAGCAGGCACCAGATTGCTCATGTTACAGAAAAGAAGGGCCATTTACAGGTACTTCGAAAAATGTCGACTTCATCAGATATGCGGAGGTACTTCTCTGGAAAGCTGAGGCCTTGATTCAACTAGACCGATTTACAGAGGCTCTGCCGATCATCAACCAAATTAGAGCCAGAGCTGCGGCAAGTACCCAACGACCGTTGGAGGCAGGAGCTGAGGATATTTACAGCATAGGAGAATACGAATCCTTCCCTGACAAGGATTTTGCCTGGAATGCGCTAAAATTCGAACGAAGACTAGAGTTTGCCATGGAAGGACATAGATGGTTTGATTTAGTAAGATGGGGAGAAGCAGCAGAAACACTAAATGCGTATTTGGCGGAAGAAAGTACTAAGCGAGACTTTCTGATCAACGCCCAATTTACCGCCGGTAGAGATGAATACTATCCTATCCCCCAGAGAGAAATCGACTTTACAGGAGGTGTCTATACACAAAATCCTGGATACTAATCCCTCAATAATCAAGAATAACATTAAGTAAAAAATCTTTTTTAGTTTATGTTAATTACTTTATGGACGTTTTTTGCACGAGGCTTTATGCTTCGTGCTTTTTTTGTTCACTTATCGTATTAATATTAATTTTCCGTACCAACATTTTCAAGTAACGCTTTGATTCCCTCAGGTAATCCATACAACATACTCACCTCTTCTGCCGTTAATGCACGATCAAAAACAGCAACTTCATCCATCAACCCAATGAAATTTAGGCCCAAAAATATTTTCGCTTGTTCCTCTTCCCAACTGAAAGGCTCTTCAATAGATCTACTCCCCTGTAATTCTCCATTAATGTAAAATGAGGCTGTTCCTTGTTCCGTATGTAAACCTGAAAAACTAATAACTACATGGGTCCAACGAGCGCGAGAGAAAGGTAGATCTTTAGCCAATAAAACGCGATTAAGAAAATCTTCATTCGTATCTGGACTCTTTTTCTCTGGATTCCATACAGATACATCTCCAAACACTCCCATGCGAAAATCTCTTGGGTTCTCTTTTGTGAAATCTACCCATAAAGCAGCGTCATCATAGCCTGAATCGGTAATTTGAATAGGATCTGTATATCCAGGAGCCAGATCAATCTCAGGAGAAAGACTCAGCCATAAAGAAATAGTACCACTCCAATTCGTTGTGTTGTAGTTCATATTGTCCTTAGCCAGATAAAAAATAGCGGGCGCTCCTTTTCTTTTAAATTCCAATGCATTTCCTCTATACCCTTTCCCTTCAGCAATCTGGACTTCTTCGGGAATCATATGTGGTATAGCTTGCTTGTGATCGGAATAAGAAGACGCTCCATAGATCGCTCCATCGCCTTTAGCATAATCCGCATCATACCCTTTATCAAAAGTAGCACAAAAACTCAGTAATGGTTTGAGGTCAGCAGCTGTTTGGGTTCTCTGTTGTTTGATATGAGCCGCTACCTCACCTACAGGAGCCAACCATATATCCTCGGAATGTTGGCCCACATATTCTATTAACTGTTCCAACATATCAATGCGAGTAGTTTGCCTACCCCCTTCCCCAATCTCATGTCCAGCTAATACCAACCATTGCCCATTTTCTACAGCTTCCTCTATACGTGGCATAATATCCTGTTCAAAACTCTTTCCATCCATATCTATTCCTTGCAATTGACCAAGATCCACAAATAGCGGATCATTAAGGGCTTCATTCATGAATCCCCTGCCACTGCCAAACAATTCATGTACAAGCGGGACGTAACTTTTGGTATGGGCTCCTCTTCCTACAAAGGTATTTCCGCAGGTGTAAGCATAAGAGACTGGAACTATCCCTAGCATCTCCTGAATTTGTTGATTAGCAGCTAATAATTCCTGGCGCATACTGGAAATGGAGTAATCTTCTAATGCGTTATCCCTGGACCAGGAGAAATTTCCTGTGCAAGGATGATATACGGTGTGATTTCCAATTTCATGTCCATCTTCCACCATTTCTTTCCAATCTTCTAAATGTTCCTCCACAGCACCAGGAAGCACATAGAAAGTAACTTTTGTTTGAAGTCTTCTGAATAGCTCTTTCCCAGTCTCAGGATGCGAAGTTCGCGCATCATCAAAACTCAGGCTGATAGCCGCCTTTTTCCCGTCGGGCCAGGAAAATGAAGGGAGTTGTGCTTCCATCGGCAGGTGGAAAAACAGCATGGAGCATATGAGGAAGAGAGGTATATATTTAGAAAATAAGGGAACAAGGAACATAAATGATGTATTAAGGTTGAGAGGAAATTTGCAGAAATATTCTAATAAAATAGAAGATAGTCAATTAATTCGACTAGCTATCCTGATAGTTTCCACAGAAGAATTCATATATATAGAATATTTCATATTTATTGAATATCTTAAGGCTGATTCTAATGAGTTAACTCCTATGAAACCCGCATTACATTCGCTCTTTGGTTCTCTGATTTTTTTATGTAGTTGTTCCAACGACCATAGCTCTTCTCCAGATGTGTCCGATTTCCACCTGGCGGAAGGATTTCAAATAGAATTAATCGCCGCTGAGCCCTTGGTGAAAGATCCGGTAGCGATGGAAATAGATGAACAGGGAGATTGGTTTGTAGTAGAAATGCCAGGGTATCCGCTCGATGTGAAAGGAAGTGGTCGAGTCATTAAGTTGTTAGATAAGGATAAAGATGGATTACCTGATGAACGAGTGGTATTTGCTGATGAATTAGTATTGCCTAATGGAATCATGAAATGGAAAGAAGGGTGGATCGTAACAGATGCTCCTAATGTTTTATATTTGGAAGATACGGATGGAGATGACAAGGCAGATCATATAGAGGTCATGCTTACCGGCTTTTCCCGCTCCAATCCACAGCATAATATGAATTCCCCTTCTTATGGATTAGATAATTGGATTTATCTTGGACATGAAGGAGCATTTATCACCAAAACTTTTGTGGAGGAATTTGGGGATGAAGGCACACGAATTACCTTTCCCAATGTCCCTGATGCTCCCAGTTTACCTAAAAATGCGAATGAAAGGGCGGTTCGATTTCAACCGGAACAACATAAGCTGGAGATGCTTTCAGGAAGTACGCAATTTGGTTACAGCTTTGATGACTGGGGACATCTGTTTTATACGAGTAATGCACATCATCTATTTCACGAAGTCATTGCAGCTAGATATCTGGAAGGTGGAAAGCAGTTACCCCTCACTTCTACCACACAATATTTACCTTCTTATGGACCAGGAGCAGAGATTTTTCCAATGACAGATCATCCTGAACATCAAGTATTGACCGATGTGGGAACCATTACTTCCTCTTGCGGATTGACTCTATATCAGGGCGGAGCTTTCCCTGAAGCATATGATCAATTAAGTTTTATTGCCGAACCTGTACACAATCTCATTCACACAGATAAATTGATGGGGCAAGGGGCTTCCTATGTGGCTGAACGACAATTTGAGCGAAAGGAGTTTTTGGCTTCCAGAGATAGTTGGTTTCGTCCCGTAAATTTCTACATTGGGCCTTCAGGAGATCTGTATGTACTGGATTATCATCGTCAATACATAGAACATCCTGAATGGATGGCCGAAGAAGTAGTAACATCAGGTCAATTATACAATGGAAAGGATAAAGGTAGGATTTATAAAATTTCCTCTACCCAGGCTGCTAATGCCAGTAAACAATCATCCAAAAAATTGGGAGAAATGACTGATCCAGAATTGATCCCTTTATTAGCAGATAAAAATGTATGGTGGAGAAGAAATGCACAGAGATTATTGGTTCATAGAGATAGAAATGCGGATCAACTACAACAACTTAAGGAAGCATTAATAGATGTTGGCTTAGAGACTGAATCCGATCTAGGGCTGTTGCATACTTTATGGACGCTTGAAGGCTTGCGGCAAGTAGATGCAAAATTGATTCGGAAAGCACTTACGCACAAGACGGCTGGACTAAGAGAAAATGCCTTGAAAATGATCGAGCTTCATCCAGAGCTACAACAAGAACTCAAGACAGAAGTATTGGCTTTACAAAATGATCCGAATTCCAAAGTGAGATTTCAGTTATTATGTTCTCTTTCTCTGTACCAATGGGCCGAAGCTGAACCTATTATTCAGAACTTGTTGCAAAAAGGAATAGAGGATGATTGGACCCAAATAATGGCACTGAAAGCTTCTTCTCAAAGCGAGTTATCCTTAATCCAATCAATGAATCAAGGTGTATCATCTTCTGAGCAGGAGAAGGCCGCTTCTTTTATCTCTAAAGCCAGTGAAATGTTAGGACGATCGAACGAGACTTCTGACATTAAAAGGTTGATAAGTACTTCTATACGGCCCTCAAATGGAATAGTACCTTGGTGGGGATCTGCAGCGCTAGAAGGATTAGCAAAGGGAATGAAGGAAGTAGATGTGCCAATGAAAAGGGCTTTTGAACCTGAAAAGCGGTTATTAATCAGCCAATTTGATCCCGTAGTTGAGACTGAACTTCGTGCTGCTGCCATAGAATTGTTGAGCATATTGGGGTTGCCAAATCAAGGAAAGGGTAAGCAATTAGATCTGGCAGAACGCATCTTAAGGAGCAGGGAAGGTACTGCCGCATTACAGGTGGATGCTATTCATTTGTTGGGACTTGAAAATACTAGCACCTATACAGCGCTGTTGTTATCCCTTATTCAACCAACCGAAGCCATAGATGTACAGAAAGCTGCTTTACAGGAATTGAATGACATAGCAGAAGAAGATAGAGAAATAGAGACTTACGTATTTAGCCATTGGCACGATCTTACCTCCTCTTTACAGCAAGAAGCCCTCAAGCTTTTTTCCAGAAGAGAAGCATCTTCATGGAGGATATTAGCGCAAGTCGAAAAGGGAAATATACAGGCAGCTACGATTAGTTGGCCCGTCAAATTAAGATTACTGAATCACTGGAATGATGATATTAAACGAGAAGCCAGGGAGTTATTAGTTGCTGAGGATCATTTGGCGGAAGAAATCTTGAAGAGGTATGAATTAGCAGTAGAAGGTAGGGGAAATATAGAAGGAGGAAAGGAAGTGTTTGAAGCAGTGTGTAGTAGTTGTCATCAAATGGGAGGAGAATATGGAATGCCTTTTGGACCGGACTTAGCCTCTATTCGCAACAGGACCAAGGTAGCTATTTTGCAAGATGTGCTTCTTCCAAATAAAGCGATAGCGGATGGATATGAATTATGGGATATACAACTGAACAATGGGGATAAGTTGTACGGGATCATCGCTGAAGAACTTAATGATCAACTCCTAATTAGGGAAGCATCAGGGAATGAGATCAAGATCAGTAGGTCCCACATAGATCAGTTACGTTCGATGAAGCAGTCAGGGATGCCTGAAGGATTAGCCGACCAAATATCTGTGGAGGAAATGAAGCATTTGTTGGCGTATTTGAAGAATCCCTTTTGAGGGGGGAGGTACATATAATATATAAATAAATCCATGTGTCTCAATTGTGTTAATATGCATATTTTTCTAATGCGATATTTGGTCTATTTTTTTTGGTGTGAATCTGGGGTACATGTAGAATACATTGATACGAAATACAAGATTTTTTAATATATTCTACCTCAAGAGGGGTAAGGAATGACTGGCTTATTAAATTTATATTGATGACTAAAAAACAAGGATACACTACTCGCGTGGCCCTCATTGTGGCTTTAGGGGGCTTTTTAATGGGGTTTGATGCTTCGGTGATTTCCGGAGTGGTCAAGTTTATAGAATCCCAGTTTGATTTGACCAAGATTCAACTGGGTTGGTCTGTAGGCTCACTTACTTTATCCGCTACCTTGGCGATGATGGTAGCTGGGCCATTGAGTGATAGATACGGACGAAAGCCAGTTCTAGTAGTAGCTGCCATACTTTTCGCTATTTCTGCTATCGCTTCAGCAATGGCGCCGAATTTTCTCTTTCTGGTAATTGCTCGTATGTTAGGGGGAGTAGGGGTAGGATTTGCCCTTATCTTAGCTCCTATGTATATAGCTGAAATTGCCCCGCCTGAGATGAGAGGGCGAATGGTTTCATTCAACCAGTTAAATATTGTTATAGGAATATCGGTAGCGTTCTTTTCAAATTATCTCATCCTTAAATTAGGTCAATCCGATGCAGCATGGGCTCAAGCCTTAAAGTTTGATGAGTACAATTGGCGATGGATGCTAGGATTAGAGACTTTGCCTGCGATCCTTTACTTTATAGGATTATTTTTGGTACCTGAAAGTCCTCGTTGGCAATTAATGAAAGGCAAAGAGGAGGAAGCTATGGATACGTTTTTAAAGGTGGTCTCTCCTGAAGAAGCGGAAGAGCAAATATTAGCAGTTAAGGAAAGTTTGAAGGCGGATCAACAAAAGGAAAAGGTAGGGTATGGTGAGTTATTCAATCCTTCCTTGCGACTAGTATTAATGATAGGGATTGTGGTGGCAATATTGCAGCAGATTACGGGGATTAATTCTGTATTCTTTTATGCGCCGATGATTTTCGAACAATCAGGCATAGGGACAGACGCCTCTTTTGTTCAGGCTATTTTAGTGGGATTAACGAATTTGGTGTTTACCATTGTAGCTATTCTGTATATAGATAAATTGGGAAGAAGGCCTCTGTTAATTTTTGGAATGGCAGGGATTACTGTAGCGATGTTGTTATTGGCCTATGGCTTTAATACAGCCACCTATACTTTAACGGAAAGTGGGCTTAACACATTGGCACCGGAAATAAATAAGGAATCACTTTCGAGTTTAGTAGATCAACCCTTTAACAATGATATCAGTTATAAACAGGCCCTCACAGAAGCTTTAGGAGAGGATCAGGCCCAACAATACGAATCCGAATTAATTACTGCGGCGATTAATATTAATCCCATGCTCATTCTTGTGGGTATTTTGGGGTTTGTCGCTTCTTTTGCCGTTTCTATAGGTCCGGTAATGTGGGTACTATTTTCCGAACTGTTTCCCTTGAATGTTCGTGGGTTAGCGATTTCGTTGGCAGGATTTGTGAATTCTGGTGTCAGCTTTCTGGTACAGCTGGTATTTCCATGGGAACTGTCTACTTTAGGAAGCAGTACTACTTTTCTGATATATGGATTATTCGCAGCTGTTGGATTTATATTTGTATGGTTTGTAGTTCCAGAAACTAAAGGAAAATCATTAGAAGAATTAGAAAAGATCCTGGTAACCTAAGGTCTCTAATCAGTGGTAACTCAACAATGATTTTCAATTTATCGGTTAAATGTTTGTTATTCTTTGTACTTCTTCTTTAACATATTTAATGCCTTAACAATATCTCATATGAAGTATACATCCTATTTGTTAGTTTCCTTTGCGTTAATGTTCGTTAGTTGCACCTCTACGGACCCGCAATCAACGGATAAAGCTGAGGTAGTCCAATCAGCACCTCCCAAGGTAAGCTTGGAAGCTGAATCTTTTGCTGTGGGGAGTAGCAAGTATAATTCGGTAGAAGAGGATGGAATTACCTTTCTGGATATGGTTGAGCCTGGATGGATAGGTTTTGAAGTAGACATACCTAAAGCGGGAAGATACAAGGTGGAAGTAGTGGCTAGAACAGAAGATAGTGCTGTGGTTTGGTTGGAGGATTATTACGACAATCCTGATGAGCGAACTTATAATGTGACGGGAAATATCCCCATTGGTACAGAAAAAGAATTTAACAGCTATTATAAGGAGGGTAGTCCATTTAATACAGGCAAACATCAGATGAGGTTACATCTTTCTAAGGGTTCGGCTGATATCGATCATATTGAGTGGACCTTAATGAAAGCGCATCAAATTACGCCTCAATCCTTAACTCAATCGATGGAAGGGGAGGAATGGGAACTCGTATGGTCGGATGAATTTGAGAATAGTGCTTTAGATACCACTAAATGGATATATGATATCGGGAATTGGGGTTGGGGGAACAATGAATTGCAATATTATACAGAAGCTCGGGAGGAGAATGCAAGGGTGGAAGATGGTCATTTAATTATTGAGGCGAGAAAGAACGATATGGGGGAGCCGTGGACCTCAGCCAGATTGACGACCAGAGGAAGGGTGAGCTTTTTATATGGAAAGATTGAGTTTCGTGCCAAAGTTCCGAGAGAAAAAGGGAATTGGGCGGCAGGATGGACGTTGGGGGATAGCTATGTGGACGAGAAGAGTTGGCCTTATTGTGGGGAGATAGATATTCTAGAGTCGGTGGGATATGAAGTGGATAATGAGAGTGGAGATGGAATCGCTCATGCCACTGTTCATACGCCAGCATATTACTTTAAAATTGGCAATCAGATTAGTAGTACAAAAGAGATTGACAATATAGCGGGAGAGTTTCATACCTATGCGGTGGAATGGAGGCCTACTGAAATAAGAGGATATGTAGATGGGGAAGAATATTATCTGTATGATAAACATGCGGATGAAAAAGAATGGCCCTTTGGTCAACCACAGAATATTATTCTGAATCTCGCGATGGGAGGAGGATGGGGAGGTGCTCAGGGAATGGATGAGACGGTGACTTCTCAGCAATTTATCATTGATTATGTGAGGGTGTATGGAAAGAAATAACGATAGGTTGGGTACGTTTATGTTGAAAAGCTTAGTCATTATACATGAAAATCGTTTATTCTCCGCTTCACAATGAGCATAACCCTCCTTTTGAGTTCAGGCGAGGAGAAAAAATAGCCGCGTATGAGATTCCTGATAGGGTTACCAATATATTGGAGACACTTCAGCAGCGTTCATTTGGCGAGTTTATTGAACCAGACGGATTGGAAGTACCTTTATTGAAGGTACATGATGAAGTATATATTCAATTTCTGAAAGAGATATATCCCAGATGGAAGGAAGCCCAATTGGATGGGGATTTGGTTCCTTACTGTTGGCCTGGTTCAGGGAAGATGGAGGACATGCCTCAAGAGATTTTTGGCCAACTAGGATTTTTTGGAGGAGATGCAGATACACCCATTTTAGAAGGGACCTGGACGGCTGCGTATGCTGCTGCTTCTTGCGCTGCTACTGCTGCCAGATTCGTAGGGCATCAGCAAGAGCGAGTGGTGTTTTCTTTATCTCGGCCGCCGGGGCATCATGCAGGTCGGAGGAGATATGCAGGGTATTGTTTTTTGAATCATGCAGCTGTGGCTTGTGAAGTGTTATTAGAAAGTGGTATGGGTAGCGTGGCTTTGTTGGATATAGATTATCATCATGGAGATGGGAGTCAGGCTATTTTTGAGGATAGGCCGGATGTCTTATTTGTGTCATTGCATGCAGATCCTGACATGGAATATCCTTTTTTTTCAGGTCGAGTGGATGAGACAGGGATTGGCGCTGGGATCGGTTATACGATCAATTATCCATTGCCATTGGGGACAGCTTGGGAGGAATATCGCTTGACGTTAGAGAAGGGATTAGCAGATATTCAAGTGTACCAACCGGATGCGTTGGTCATTTCTTTAGGGCTAGATATTTCTGAGAGGGATTTGTTGGGTAAGTTTCGGTTAGCGGATGAAATATTTGATAGGATAGGGGCTATGTGTGCATCATTGGAACTACCTACGGTTATAATTTTGGAAGGGGGATATGCTATTTCATATGTAGGAGATTTAGTGTATCGTTTTTTAAGAGGGTTTGAGGAGGGAATGATTTTAAACAAAGGCATGTAAGCATCATTGGGACAACCTATCATCATTTTACCATCATTTTTCTGCTTCTGTGATAATGATAGATATGCTAATTCATATGTAGGAGAGGTGGTGTATTGTTATTTTAAGAGGGTTTGAGGAGAGAATGATTTTAAACAAAGGCATGTAAGCATCATTGGGACAACCTATCATCATTACTGCCATTTTTAACGTTCTGCTATTAGGAAGGATGGGAAATGGGTGAATTCAATAATAAGTGATTTGATGTTTTGCCGTATAGATGTTATGGGGATGAGCGGTTGGCTTTATAAATACTTTGGGACTTTGTAGGGAGATGGTCATGGGAGTAATTTTTATTTCTTTTTTCTGATTTGTCTCAAATATCATTATATTTGCACCCACAAATTAAGGCTACGGTCTTGGTTAGGTTATTATTCTTTTACATGTAGATGGTCCCTTAGCTCAACTGGATAGAGCAACTGCCTTCTAAGCAGTAGGTTTCAGGTTCGAGTCCTGAAGGGATCACAACTTTTTGGGGTTAATCGCTTGTAAATGAGTAGTTTATGAGCGATTTGTTTTTTAGGTCGAGCTAATTTAGTGTTATATCCTCTTTCTTTGCCTCTCTTTCCCTATTTTTAGGTAAAACTATTTTAGTCGTGTCTAATACGGAGTTTGTTTAATATGGATTTTTTATGTGATAGATAAGTGTAATTAATTTCTAAGTATTTTAAAATAGAGACTTACCTACTAATCCATTATCTTAGAAAGTCTTTACCAAAGGTTTGTAAGCCTGATACTAAAAGTTTTGTACCTTAAAGAATGTATACCAATAAATTATTATGGGACAGCCAGTAAGTACATCACAGTTTTACACCCTTGAAGAGTATTTTGAAATTAGTGCGAAAAGTGAGATTCGTTACGAATATGAGCATGGCGAACTCGTAGGCATAGGCAGAACATCAGATACGCATAGTGAACTAATGATCAATATTTCTTCAATGATAAAAAGTAAAATAAAAGGAAAAGGTTGTAAAGTCTATGCAGAAACTGTAAGCTTGGAAGCCGAAGAAGCGAATAGTTACTACCTTCCTGATGTGATGTTGACTTGTGATCCTAGAGATCATGCTGATAGAAATATGAAACGTTATCCTAGTTTAGTTGCCGAAATCCTCTCCCCTGAATCCTTTCAGCGAGATCGAGAAGACAAATTCCAAGGATACTTAAAAATGCCCAGCTTACAATACTATTTGATTGTTTCCCAAAATAAAGTTCGGGTAGAGGTTTTCGGCAAGATGAAAGATGGTCCTGGATGGAATTTTCATTATTTTGAGTCATTGGAGGATGTGATTCAATTAGACCAACTCGATATTGACATAAAAGTGGCAGATATTTATGAGGATGTTACCTTAATTCCTTCTCTTGATGATAAAGAAGATGAGATAAAGGAGAAATAAAATCAATTTTACATTCTATATGATTCAATAATTTTGCGATACTTCTTCTTTTAATGTTTAACTACCATATTTACTTGTGTGGGCAGAGAGGCTACCGAGCTCCCTTTCATATTTGTTAGCAATTATGTTAGTCCTTCTTGAAAGGAAATAGAATTACTATTAAATTAAAAATAAAAAGTAATGTCATTTCAGCTCCAAAGGTAGATATTTTCGGTAGAAGCATACCACAAAATAGCAGAAATTGGAATTTTCACTCCTGAAGATCGCGTGGAGTTGATTCATGGAGAAATTATTAACATGAGTCCCATTAAAAGTGAACATGCAAGCATAGTAGATTTTCTAACAGAAGAACTTATTGTTTCACTAAGAAAAAAGGCAATCGTACGTGTTCAGAATCCTGTAACGCTTAACGATATTTCGGAGCCTGAACCGGATCTTGTCATTGCGTACTACCAGAATCATCGATATAAACAAGCCCATCCCACTCCCAAAGATATCATCCTTATCATAGAGGTAGCAGATTCTTCGCTAAATTATAATCGAGAGATAAAAATGCCTTTGTACGCAGAGCTTGGTATACCAGCATATTGGATCATTAATCTGATAGATCAACAGGTAGAAATATACCGGAAGCCAGTTATACAACAGTATACCAATCATCAAATTCTTTTTCCTGGCCAAGAATTAACATTAGAAACATTTGGATGGAATCTATCTATTTCGGATTTGTTTTCATAGTTATCCGTTTTCGATTAAACTTTATTAATATCCATTTCCAATATACCTCCTTAACTAAATCTAGGATAATCCTTTAATCCTACCTAATTATTGAACGGGGAGGAAAAACAGAAACAGATGGGATACCATTAACCGATAGATGTATCTTTTGATGCATAGTACATAGAAAAAGATCAATGATTGTAATTCCTCTCCTACCAGAAAAACTTATCAAAGGTAATACTCACATAATAGCTCGCACCAAGAGTAGGACCGTTGAAAATGGAAATATAATGATCGTTCAGAATATTGTTACCTCCAACCTTAAACAGTATGGGCTTATCAGGTAACTTCATCGTAATGGCAAGATCCACTAACCCTTTGCTCGGAATATTTTCTCTAAAAATAGTATAAAAGTTAAAATCAAATTCATCCCACCACCTATACTGGGCTGAAAATCCTAATCCCCTATATACATCCCGATTATTTAGCCCTATATGTAACATATGTTTAGGTGCATTAAAATTGGGAACCGTGGTATTAGCTAAATTTTCATCCGTAGGATCTATACTCGTATCAATATTAACATCTGTGTAAGAGTAGGAACCAGAAATTTTATAGGTGTCAATGAAATTATACTCGAATTTTCCACTCAGTCCCCACCCCAAAAAGCTATCAGTGAAATTGGTAGTAATGAGCACCGGTTCAACTAAATCAGGGCTGATAGCTAAGGCTGTTCTGGTAAAATCGTCATAAATAGAGAGGTAAGCATTTGATTGAAGGTATAGTTTATTATTGATCAAAGATCTATATCCAAAATCTATGGTAGTAATCCTTTCCTGCTTCACCTGTTCAGCATTCGCTGAAACGAGTGTCCTGGGATCGGGATTAGAAGAGGCTAAAAATGCATTGTAGGAATCGACAGTTACCAAATTATCAATGAATTGATTGTCAGACGTTCCTGCCAGATTGAGGGCTTCCAGATTACGGGCCACACTTCCCACTGTCAAAGGACTAGTTACGCTTCCGCCCCCTTCTAAAGCAAACATTTCCGTAGAAACTGGTGTCCTAAATCCTGATTTAAACTGTAAACGCAAGAAATGAAATCCTTCCTGGTCAAGTTGTAAGGTAGCAGCCACACGAGGAGACACCCGTAATTCGAAATCCTGGTGGTCATCAAATCGCAGCGAACCGAATAGTGTCAAGCGATTATCCATTAAACGATGGGATACCAGGGCATATGCCCCTGCTTTCCAGATAGGAATTCCATCTGCAAAAACCGATTTTGGACCATCATTAAAGATAGATCCCTCAGACCTCAATGTATATGTTCTAAATGAACCGCCAATTTGTATTGTCATTTGAGAAGGAAGTGATAAAAGATTGGGAGCCAGATCCCATTGACCTTCTATATGCCAGAAAGAAGATCGATTTCTAGAGCCAAGTTGTGGAAAGCTACTATCAAACGAGTCCACAACCTCTTGCCGAACTGCTCGAAAATCTTGAGAATTTTCATCCGGAATATCCAGATCAGCAAACCCTCTCGCTCTAATTGGATCTCCGGCACTGATTCCTTCTATATTGCCCTCCCATGCGTTTCTGTAGCGATTGAGCCACATTTCATTGCTCGTAAATCGGCCTTGAATTTCATTAGCTAGATTTTCCAGATTGATTGCTTTACCTCCAAACACTTTTGTATAATAAGAGCGCAACAAAAAATTCTCTCCACTTAATTCTAACCTTTGTAAGGTCGTTGATTCATTATCTACGAAAGTTGGATTGACTGTCCTGTTAATGTAATCGATGCGAGAAATTTTTCCCTCGTACTTTAGCTTTACCTTATCTGTCAATTTATACTGGAAATAGACACTAGAACGAATATTTTCGACATTATCCGTGATGAGATTAAATTCTCTAAATCCCGTTCTATTGATAAAAGTCGTATCTGAAAACGGCAGAGCTGTTAAATCTCCTACCACATTTGTATTTCCAAGATCATTTAAAATTAATTCGAGCAGATCACTGGGGACAGTTTGTTTCTCTTCACGATCCAAGGTAGTAGTTCCGACCCATTCCCTGGCATTCAAATAAGAAGCAGAAAATTTTGCACTGAATTTATTAGTTGAAAAGGCGTAACGTAATCCGACATCCGTAAAAGGCCGTTGCCCAATTCCTTCCAGTAATGTTACCCCTTGTTTAACATAAGCACTAATGCCTGGATATTCCTCAGGATCTCTGGTACTCACCTGCAATATCCCATTAAAAGCGTTAGCATTATATACGGCTGACCCAGGTCCTTCGATGAGGGTAGCCTGAACAATATCTAAATCCGTAGGTCCTAGAGAGTTGCTAATCGGAGCATCATATCCTGGAGTACTTACGTCTACCCCATCCACCAACTGAGTAATTCGATTGTTAAATAAAGTAGCAAACCCCCTGGTATTAATAGTGGTTAGGCCTACACTGGCATGATAAGCCTGAACCCCTTCCAATGAAGCTAATCCAGTGTAAAAATCTGGCAATGGATTCATCATGATGTCCATAAAGTCGAGCTTTTTGATAGGGTCAGGAGAACCTAAAATTAGGGCCTCATTTCGCTGACCAGATGCACTGGAAAAATCTTCACCTATATTGCTTGGGATGAGATAAAGATTAAGAGGTTGTTGATGATCTTCCACCAACCATTTCAAGGTATCATATCCAAAATAATCCACAGATATGGTAAAAGGAGTGGGAATAGGTGACTCAAAAGAAAACCTTCCATCAAAATCGGACAATCCCCCGATAGAAGTCTTCTCAATATGAATATTTACACCGACTAAGGTTTCATCTGTATTGATGTCTTTAATTGATCCGTGAATAATGGTCTGACCATATAGAGAAGTGCTGAGGAGTGATAGAGTAAGGTATATATATACAAATCTACATAAATGGTTATTCATGTTTCACGCTACCTTGTAGGATGAATAAAATGATGGAGATAGAATAGAATGCAAGAATTTATAATGATTAAAAGCTAAATTTTACGGGAATGACCTTAATGACTGCAGCTAAATTACCTTTATGACGGCCTGGTTTCCAGCTAGGCATACTTTGAACTACTCGTATTGCCTCTTTATCACATCCAAATCCTATTCCTCTCATGACCTCTAAGTTGGAGAGACTGCCATCAGTGTTAATCGTGGCTTTAATATAAACAGTACCAGTTACCTCGTGATTTACCGCTTTTTTGGGGTATAATATCTCATTTTTAATAAAGTTAAACATTGCTTTATCCCCACCAGGATAAGTGGGAGATTCGTCTGCAATATCTATTGGCTGACTAGAAGAAGAAATCGGATCATCAGATAGTTCATTGCCATTTTCTTTGGTAGAGTTAGCAATGGAAGATGAATTTTTGGAATCTCTGTCTACTTCTATCTCATCGACCTCTGGTTGTAACTCGTCTATTTGGTCTACCAGGTTGGCATTACTATTTAATTCCGAAGGTATATCATCATTTACAATTTTACTTAACACCATTTTCTCTTCGGCCTTATTGCTATCTTCTGAATTTCGCTGTTGTGAATTGGCTTGTTTATCCTTTTTTAGAACTGTTTCTGTTCTGGAACGGTTGATATTCTCTTGTCGACTACTGATATCTACAGTAGGTTTGGTTGGATATGATTCTTCAAACGTATCCACCGGAACATGAGGGCTTTCTTCCTCAAGGAATGTTATGCTTTCATTCTTAGAATGGGCAAATCTCTCTCTTTTGGAATAAGGCATTTTTCTACCTTCACTACTGAAAGGTTGATCTAATATCTTAGTAGATCCTATAGGAGTAACAGTTGCAGGATCTCCCCCTTCTAATTTAACAGCATAGGGATTAATGTCCTGCTGGCTAAGATCGTTAACGGTGGGATTACTATTGAGAAAAAATTGATTTCCACATATAATGCATAAGGCTAAAAACATCCCACCAATAAGAATCTTGCGTATAAACTTCTTTTGCTCAATTTTTTCAAGGCTTTTCAATATATCCGCCACTTCTTGATCTCCACCAGCATTCTCCTTACTTGGTTTTCGCTGTTTCATGTAATTGTAAATTAAAATAATTGTATGGAATTCGGTCGAGCTTTGGCGTATTAGTCAAAAAGATGGTTGGAGCAGGCGTAAAAAAATCTAAATATTGTCAGGAGAGTCAATGATCAATATTTACCACACAGACTTTTTCCTTTTAACGAAAAAAGACATTTATATATTATATAATTTTTTACGCATAATAATGATAAGGTGTCGCTTCCTGGAACAGATTGGAGAACTCCTATCAACAATCCCATCAAAGAAAAGATCCCTTTTTCATGCATTATATTAATTTTGAATGAGTATGTATAATTGCCATTTACTGCGGAGAATAGTCAAAAAGCTCGTATAAACAAAATTACTCCAATTGGAGATGAGGGTAAGCGACTATTTGCCCTTGATAGTGAAACATTAAATTTGGGAAACAAACCAGGGTCGAAGAAATTTATTTACAACAGGATAATAGAGAAATGGCTACTTGGTATGTGCTAACTGAAAATGACAAAACGGGTCATAGCAGGGTCGATTTTCAGTACAGTACAGATCAGTTTTGTTATAGGAACTACTTACCTTATCTGTGAATTAAGTAAATCCAAGTAATAGAAAACGCTAAATGAACCATATAACCTTCAAGCATGTAAACTATTTGTGGGATGATACGAAAGCCGATGAATTGGCCGGAGATGAAGTGGAGTTATTTCTTTATCGTTCCAATGTGCTGGGTGCAGATTTGAGAATTACAAATTTCGGAGGGGGTAATACGAGTTGCAAGACCATAGAAAAAGATCCATTAACTGGTGAGGAAGTAGAAATAATGTGGATCAAAGGCTCAGGAGGGGATATTGGTACGTTAAATAGAAAAGGAATAGCCGGTTTATACACAGAACGTTTGCGCTCACTGAAAAATGTATATCGAGGACTGGAGTTTGAAGATGAGATGGTCGCATTATTTTATCACTGTATTTTTGATTTGGAAAGTCGTGCACCTTCTATAGACACGCCTTTACATGGCTTACTTCCTTTCAAACATATTGATCACTTACATCCGGATGCAGTAATAGCTATAGCTGCAGCCAAAGACAGTCAGGCCATCACTAAAGAAATTTGGGGAGATGCTATGGGTTGGGTTCCCTGGCAGCGCCCTGGTTTCGATTTAGCTTTAACATTAGAGCAATGTTTAAAGGAGCATCCGAATATTCGTGGTATTGTATTGGGAGGACATGGATTGTTTACCTGGGGGGATACTTCCTTAGAGTGCTATAAAAATAGCTTGGAAGTAATTGAAGAAGCTTCGAATTATATAGAAGAACATCTTGGAAAGAAGGGACCTGTATTCGGAGGGCGAAGAATCTCCAGTTTAGAAGAACCTCATCGAAAAGATCAAGCAGCCAGGATTGCTCCTATTTTGAGGGGACTTTGTTCTGGCGAACAACGAATGATTGGCCATTTTACGGATGATGAGCGCGTCCTTGAATTTGTCAATAGTCACAACCTTTCTACCCTGGCTCCTTTAGGAACCTCTTGTCCTGATCATTTCTTGAGAACAAAGATCCAGCCTCTGATAGTAAATTTATCTCCTCAGGCAAATTTAAATGATGCGGAGGAAGTTAGGGCACAGCTTGGTTTGGGCTTTGAACAATATCGCAAGGATTATATCGAGTACTACGAAGCGTGTAAACATGCTGATAGCCCACCAATGCGAGATCCTAATCCAGTGGTTATCCTTTTTCCTGGAGTAGGTATGTTCACCTTTGCTAAAAATAAACAGACAGCGAGAGTAGCCAGTGAATTTTATATCAATGCAATCAACGTGATGAGGGGAGCGGAGGCGATTTCTTCCTATACTGCATTAAGTCGACAAGAAGCTTTCAATATTGAATACTGGTTGTTGGAAGAAGCGAAATTAAAACGCCAACCGCCTGAAAAGTCCTTGTCACGAAGGGTTGCCGTGATTACTGGTGCAGGAGGGGGAATTGGAAAAGCCATTGCAGATACATTGGTACGGGAAGGTGCTAATGTAGTATTAACGGATATATCAGAAGAAAGGCTTATAGAAGCGAATGCAACGTATAAAAGAGATATCGCTTCATATGCTGTTTGTGATGTAGTGAAAGAAGATGAAGTGGCCAATGCTTATAAAAAGGCGTGTCTTGATTTTGGAGGGGTAGATATTGTCGTTCATTCTGCTGGGTTAGCCATATCCAAATCCCTGACAGATCACACGATGAAGGACTGGGATCTTTTACAAAACGTAATGGTTAAGGGCCAATTTTTGATGGCCAAAAAAGGAGCTGAATTGATGGAACGTCAAGGACTATCCGGTGACATTATTAACATTGCCTCGAAAAATGGCCTGGTCTCCGGTCCTAACAATGTGGGATATGGGACCGCCAAAGCAGCCCAGCAACATATGACAAGATTACTCGCCGCTGAATTAGGGAAAATAAATATCAGGGTTAATACGGTAAATCCGGATGCAGTCATTGTAGGTAGTAAGATTTGGGAAGGAGAATGGGCAGAGGGAAGAGCAAAAGCATATGGGATTTCCGTAGAAGAGCTTCCAGCACATTATGCCAAAAGGAATTTGTTAAATGCCATCATCTTGCCTGAAGATATAGCCAAAGCAGTATTTGCGCTTATTGCTATTCTGGATAAAAGTACTGGAAACATAATTAATGTTGATGGTGGAATTGCTAATGCTTTTGTTCGTTGATCCTGTTTCTAGCTAGCTTAAATTATGAGTCAAAGATATATGCGAATCACTCAAGAAGACATAGCCATAGTGAATCAATCCCATGTGGAAAAACACAAAAAGCAATTTAGCTTTGTGTGTGAAATCCTTGAGGAACATGGAGTAAATGTGGAAGCTTGTATACGCCAGATTCAAGAATTTCAGATAGCTATCCCCAGCTGGGCACTAGGAGCAGGAGGAACACGCTTTGGGCGTTTTTCTATAGGAGGAGAGCCAGGAAAATTAGATGAAAAAATCCATGATGTGGGAGTAATTCATGCTTTAACTAGATCTGCAGGGGCTATTTCTCTTCACATTCCCTGGGATATTCCTGAAAATACACACGAAGTGAAAGCTCTGGCAGAATCATATGGCATCAAGTTCGATGCGGTCAATTCTAATACCTTTCAGGATCAGGCTCATCAACCACATAGCTATAAATTTGGTTCTTTATGTCATGTAGATGAAGAAGTGAGAGGGCAAGCCATAGCACATAATCAACAAGTGATCGATATAGGGAATAGCTTAGGCTCGAAAAGTATTACCGTATGGTTGGCGGATGGTTCTGCTTTCCCTGGCCAACTTAACTTTCAAAAGGCCTTAGAAAGGACCCTTGATAGTTTAAAGAAAATCTATGCCCATCTGCCTGAGGATTGGAAAATGTATATTGAATATAAGCCATATGAACCCAATTTTTACAGTACGGTGATTCAGGATTGGGGAACATCACATTTATTGGCCAGTAATTGCGGGGAAAAAGCCTATTGTTTAGTCGATCTTGGGCATCATTTGCCAAATACGAATATTGAACAAATTGTAGCTACCTTACTTTGGTGTGGAAAATTAGGAGGATTCCATTTTAACGATAGTAAATACGGAGATGATGATTTGACGGTTGGTGCTATAAAACCCTATCAGTTGTTTCTGATTTTTAACGAGTTGGTATATGGGCAACTTCATAATCACGCAAAGAATCCCTCCTTGGCATGGATGATTGATGCAAGTCACAATTTGAAAGATCCCATAGAAGATTTGTTACAAAGCCTCGAAGCTATCAGCATAGCTTATGCTCAGGCATTAATTGTAGATCAAGGAGCTTTAGAAGAAGCAAGGGCTAAAAATGATGTTACAAGGGCACAGGAGATATTGCAAGAGGCTTACCGAACTGATGTTCGATCTTTAGTAAAAGAAGCAAGGCTTAGAGATATGGGAGCTATCGTACCTTTAGAAGCCTACAGAACCTTGGAAGTGCGAAAAAAATTGGTGCAGGAAAGAGGGCTTCATGTGAGAGCCACTGGTTTATAATAGAAATACTAAAACTGCGGAATAATTACGATTGGCAAGTATGAAGCTTACCCTTGTTTTTGATATCGGAAAAACTAATAAAAAATGCTTTTTATTTGATGAAAATTTCTATGAAGTATTCAGGGAACAACGGCATATAGCGGAAATCAAGGACGAAGACGGATTTATCTGTGATGATATCAACTCGACGCTCGATTGGATGAAAATGGTCTTTTACCATATTTGGGAGAAGTGGGGAGCGGAAATAAGAGCAATGAATTTTTCTGGTTACGGTGCTAGTTTTGTACACATTGACAAGAACGGTGATATCGTTGCACCACTTTATAACTATCTAAAACCTTTTCCGGAAGAATTGTTGGACACCTTCTATCATACATATGGGGACTCACTTACCATTGCTACAGATACAGCTTCTCCTCCGTTAGCAATGTTGAATAGTGGGCTACAATTGTATTGGCTGAAGTATAAAAAGCCACAACTATTTGACCAAATTTGTTGGTCCTTACATTTACCCCAATTTTTGAGTTACACTTGGACACGTGAGCTCTACAGTGAGTATACTAGTATTGGATGTCATACTGCCTTATGGCATTTCGAAAAGCATGACTATCATTCTTGGGTTTATCATGAGGGAATACATCTTAACCTAGCACCTCTCACCAAAGCAATGACATCTTTTCGAAAGAAAATTATCCATCGGGAACTTGATATTGGTGTAGGAATACATGATAGTTCTGCCGCCTTGATTCCATATTTAATGATAGAAAAGGAGCCTTTTCTACTAATCTCAACTGGGACATGGAGCATTTCGCTTAATGCCTTTAGTAATGAATTATTGTCAAGAGAAGATCTGGAGAATGATTGTTTGCATTTTATGAAAATGGATGGTGGGTGGGTGAGAGCTTCCAGATTATTCCTTGGAAATGAATACCATATACAGATTCAGAAATTAAATGACTATTTTAACATAGAGAAAGGGCAAGATAGAAAGGTACTTTTCAATGAAAAGATATATCAATTACTAATGACTAGAGGTGGAAAAAGAAAATTTTTTGCATTTGAAAGTATTTCATTAAAGGGATCGAAAGCTGTAAAGGGAGATTGGACTCATTTTTCTTCATTTGAAGAAGCACTTCATCAATTAATGATAGAATTAATGGAATTACAGATAAATTCTTCACAGAGGGCCGTGGGAAATACTTTGATTGATAAAATATATGTGGATGGCGGATTTATTGATAATGATATTTATATCAACTTGTTAGCAAAACATTTTAAGGACAAAAAAATATATGTTTCCCGATCTCCAAAAGGCTCAGCGCTTGGAGCTGCCTTAATAATGAGTAAGGAAGCCATACCAAATCAGATGCTGAAGGATCATGTTAGCCTGAAAGCATGGAATTAATTTGAACAGACATGCAGGATGAACAGCTACTACTTCAAACAGAAGAATTTGAAAGACAACCTATTCCTTCCACTCATTGGAAGTCCTGGAAAAGTTTTTTGGGAATGTATGCAGGAGAACATGCAGCTGGCACAGAGTTCGTTATAGGGCCACTTTTTTTAACAGCCGGAGTGAGTGCTTTTGATCTTATAGTAGGGCTACTTATTGGCAATTTTTTGGCGGTGCTAAGTTGGCGGTTTCTAACAGCAGAAATAGCCGTAACATATCGGCTGACCCTATATTATCACCTGGAGAAAATTTGTGGTAGGAATTTGGTTATTTTTTTTAATCTGGCCAATGGAATTCTATTCTGTTTTTTAGCTGGGGCGATGATTACGGTTTCTGCTACAGCTGTAGGAATTCCATTTGATATAGAAATGCCGAAACTTAGCGATACCATGCCGAATAGTTTCATGTGGGTAGTCATCGTCCTTATCATTGGAGCTGCTATTTCTATTATTGCAGCTAAAGGGTATGATGCTGTTTCTAAAGCAGCTAACTGGATGGCACCTTTTATCGTAATGGCTTTCATTGCTTGTGGGCTAGTATCTTTGAATAGGCTAGGAGTGACTAATATCAGTGAATTCTGGGATATTTGGGGCGATGGGGGGGATCCATTTCCTGGACAAATAAAATATACCTTTTGGCACGTAGTCTTATGGTCGTGGTTCTGTAATGCGGCTATGCATATTGGAATGTCAGATCTTACCGTATTCAGGTATGCGACATCTCCCCGTATGGGCTGGACTACAGCAGCTGGGATGTATATCGGTCATTACATTGCCTGGATATCTGCTGCATTATTGTACGCTGTTTATCTTCGTTCTCCTGAGGCACAGGCTTTTTTAAACGACAATATTGCGCCTCCAGTGGCGCCGGGGCCTTTAGCCTATGATGCCATCGGGATTTTTGGCATTTTAGCAGTCATTGCTGCTGGATGGACTACTGCTAATCCTACGATTTATCGCGCTGGACTTGCTTTCCAGGCAATGGTTCCTGACTTTAAACATTCTACCTTTTGGATGACTATATTGGCGGGATCCATTGCCACTATTGCTGGAATTTTTCCAGCCTTTGCTATGAAACTACTGGATTTTGTCGCATTATACGGGTTTATCCTCGCTCCGATAGGGGCTATCATTGTATTTGAACATTTTTTTGCGAAACGTACGGGAATCATAAGAAATTACGCACAAAAAAAACAAATCTCCTTCAATCTGGCAGTGTTGATGGCCTGGGGATTGAGCTTTGGGATTTTTTATTCGATTTCGGTGTCTCAGGGAGTTTTTCTTTCGTTTTTAACACTTCCTGCCTGGTTGACCTGTGGGTTCCTTTATTTAGTTATTAGTAAGTATTATCAAAAATGAAATTACAAGAGTGAAAAATTATAGAAATGCCTTTAAAATGAAACCAGATATTCGTTGGATTCAGCATGGACGATCGAGTTCTTTTCTGGTCGAATTAGTTAGCTTGAAGGAGAAAAATGGGCCTGGAAGTGATTCTGTAACATTAAGCTATCTGTCATATTAGTGAGAAATAGTTACGGAAATGCATTGTTGTAATGCTGGAAATTGGGATCCTTCTCCTTCAGGTTTATTGGGACTCGTTAAGTTGATCGAATTAACAATTAAATAATCTCTAATTACGCATCCTTTTCAACCCTTAAGACTATAGCGGAAAAAGGAGGAATGGATACTTCCAATGTATGTTCGTTTAGCTTGATGTCGGAAAAACCTGCCGGTTTAATGAGGTCAGCGTTTTCAAAAGAGTTATAATTCTGAACTTTTTCTGACGTAAGTATTTGACCACTAACTTGATTTATATCAATGCCTCGGATTTCTAATGATGTGTTTTGAGTCTCTGTGGCGTGTATATTGGCCAATGAGATATGTATCATGCCCTTTTCATTTTGGGAAGCAGAGACAGAAACGGCAGGCAGCGTTTCTTCTCCAAAGGAGTAGCTTTCATTCTTTATAATGGCAGAAGGGAGCATTACTGCATCTTGATGGACATTGTACATTTTCATGATGTGATAGGTAGGTGTAAGGAGGATATTGCTTCCTTCTGTGAGAATAACAGCTTGAAGTACATTAATGGTTTGAGCCAGATTAGCCATTTTTACTCTGTCGCAATGATTGTTAAAGGTATTCAAGGTAGTCGCCGCAATCATCGCGTCTCGCATGGTGTTTTGTTGATACAGAAATCCAGGATTAGTACCAGGTTCTACATTATACCATCCTCCCCATTCATCCACTACAAGCGCCACATTCTTTTCAGGATCGTATTTGTCCATGATGGTGGTGTGTTTTTGTATCAATTCCTCCATTCTAAGTGCCCTTTCCATCGTGATAAAGTATTGTTCTTCTGTAAAGGCGGTAGCGGATCCTTTGGCGTTCCAATCAATGACTGAATAATGATGAAGAGCTACCCCGTCCAACATTCTATGCGGAATATCTCGCATCAGTACTTCTGTCCAATGATAATCTCCTGAGCTAGCTCCGGAAGCAATCCTGTACATGCCTCCAGTGTTTGTCCAGTCAGCCATAAAAGTCGCGTATTGTCTATAAATATTGGCGTAATATTCTGCTGTCATATGCCCTCCACATCCCCATGCCTCGTTTCCCACCCCCCAATACTTTACCTTCCAGGGGATATCTCTTCCATTTTCTTTTCTCCAATCTGCCATTGGACTTTTACCATCGTGGTTCACATATTGAATCCATTCTGCCACTTCCTGTACTGTTCCGCTTCCCACATTAGCAGATAAGTAGGGTTCTGTTTCAAGTAATTCACACATATTGAGAAAGTCGTGGGTGCCAAAGCTGTTATCTTCTGTAACACCTCCCCACCAAGTATTCACGATACCAGGACGATCCTCTTTTGGCCCTACACCATCTTTCCAATGATAAGTATCTGCAAAACAACCTCCTGGCCAGCGTAAATTGGGAATGTTGAGTTCTTTTAATGCTTTTACCACATCCATTCTTACCCCATCTTGATGGGGAATTTGGAGATTATCCTCTCCTACATAAAATCCGTCGTAAATACATCTTCCTAAATGTTCTGCAAAATGACCGTAGATGTGGCGGCTTATCGTATCCCTTCCCATATCAGCATCAATGATAACAGAAACAGTAGTTGATTGGGAAAAAGAGATGTGAACAGAAAAAAGTATGATAATAAATAATAATTTTGCGAGCATATCATAGTCTTATAAAAGCGTATTCTTAAATGTATAAAATGTTTGAGGGTAAAGAAAGCGAACTTCCATATATTGGAAATGAATTTAAGGCTCCGTGAGTGAACCGTTTTGTATTTTATACATGCTCCTCTTTTTTATTAGCATGTTATCTGGTTCCTGATTCTATCAGTACCTGTTTAAAACACTCAGATGGCGAAAGGCCATTTTCAGGCATAGTCGTATTTTTTGAATAATATTCATCCATAAAAGTATCGGCATCGGACCAAACGGTTTGAAGTATTCCAGCATATCGTTCCTTCATAGCAGGAGTAGCATCTTCTCTGAATTGGAACATATCCGCTACTTGTTGAACAGCTACCCTTGGATTTCGCCATGGACAGCTCATCACTCGAAAACCTTTCATGGCAAAATAAACCGCTGTTTTATCTGGCCTTTCATAATGCCAATCGCAAATCACTATATCCTTGGGGATTTTATCTATCGCACGATAGGTATTATTATAGCTCGCTTCCCACATACCTATTCCGGTTTCCTTACCATCTAACAGCCGGTCTCCCCATATCCATAGCTCTATTCCTCTGTTTCTAAGGTGATTTCTGATGAGCGTAACCTCCCCGGCAAAGAGTTCCGAAGGGTCTCTTCCAGAACATCTGGGGCATTGATCGTCAGCCAGGTAAAATACCTCATCCATGCCAGCATGAAAGGCATCCGTTTCGAAAACCTCACATATCTCATCTACTATATCAAAAACCACTTCGTGTACCTCAGGATGTAAAGGGCAATAACTTTTACAATACAAGCCATCTTCATTGGGCCATTGATATGTTGCAGGAAGCTGAATATGCGGGGTTTCATCGAATTCGGGATAGGCTTTAAGTAAGTTTCCCAATGTACTGTGCCAGGATTGGTGCCCAAGTAAATTCACCTGAGGGACTAAACGAATATTAAGTTTTCGACAAGTATTGACCAGTTGTTTGATCTGCAATTTACTGAGAGGATGAGCGCTCCTTAATTCCGGACGAGATTCATAAGCATAGCGATAGTCAATTCTGAGCACCAGCGTATTGACTGATTGGGGAGCAAGCTCTTCCCGAATGAATTGGGTAAATCGTTCCAATTGGCCGGAGTCCGGTGCTGCTATGCATAAACCTATAATAGGGAGTGTATCAGATCGTTGACTCATGTTAACCGATGTATGAAGAGTAAAGATGAGGGCAAAAATGTAGAGACGCATGTGATGGAATGGATAATATTAATAAACATATGATGGGAATATACGAATGATCTTGAAACAAACTTAAGAGGGAAAATATGTCGAACCTTAGACTTCCATCTGCGAAATACCACAATTTGTGCAGAATAGATCATTTTCAAGGATGTTATGTCCACAACTTCTGCATTGAATCGTTAGTTGCCCAATCTTATTTCCACAATGTGTACAAAATGTCTCATCTCCTCTGATTTTCTCTCCGCAAAAGGAACATCTCGATTGATCAGCTGAATTTAACACTGGTTTCCTTTCCATGATGCGTTCAAAATCCCCTGATTTGATCCATTTGAAGAATTGTGCACCTCGGATGACATACTCAGGATGGGATTGGTCGAGGGCTAATAACAATTTTATGACTTTGTTATAGGTATTAATATCAAATTCCTCAAATTCCAGTGCCTGCCGCTTAAACTCGTCTATATCTATTTGATGGTAGTATTTAATAGGTTGCCCTGCCAATTTAATTAAGGCTGATGTGGCCGCTTCTGTATCCTGGCAGCATAACAAGCCTGCCCGATCCCCCGTGAATGCTGCCATCTTTTTCCAGTTCATAATGGCTAACTTTAAGGGTAAGGACAATAGACTCATAAGACCACTGACGCCTATGCTTAATTCAGTAAAGAGTTGGATTGTCTCTGCAATCTGCTGATACAATAGGCTTTCAGATTTGATATAGGATAATTGATGACCTATAATGAAAAGAAGTTCTTCTTCAGTAAAATTATCGATGACCGTGCTGGATAAAACAATAATTGGGTTACTTACACCAATAGTAAGTGTAGTTTCTTCTGCTTTAATGATGTAGAGCTCTGGCACACTATCTATGTCTAGGACCCTACAACCTTCCAGAAGAAGTTGATGAAGGTCTGGAAAGTGTGAGGCTGTTACTTTAAGACCACTTCCAGTATATAGAATCCTGGAGAAAGTTTCAATGCCAAATTCTGAGACCTTTCTTATAAAATTGGATAAACCTTTCGTCTTCTTTAAGAGAATTAACGCTTTTCTATCAAAAGGATGTTGGTACTCGTAAGCACTCAACCCTTTTATCACTGTTCGAGACATAGGTAATTAATTCATAGCTCACTTCCACACTTCCTGCAAAACTTTCCTTTAGCATCGTTCTGATGACCGCAATTCCTACAGTAAATAACAGATGAGGCTACGGGAGTAGCTCCAGCACTTGGAGTTGAAGCTAATTGATCAGAAGTAATAGGTTGATTAACAGATCGATTAAAGGATGGCACGTCTTCTTCCTTAGGTAAAGCCACTGCAAGAACAATATAAATGAGAATAGGCAAGCCCATAAATAGAGAAGTAAGGACGAATGCTATTCTGATAATGGTAGGGTCAATGTTTAAATTTTTTCCCAATCCTGCACAAACTCCTGCGATAGGACCTTTAGCTTTAGTTAATCTAGACATGGTATGATTGATTTACTAGTTTATGTATGCTTATGTAAAAATTCACAATGTGGGTTAGCGTTTTTCAATTTTACTAACTCATTATTATTTATATTATTATATATCAATTTATTGAATTTTTTTAGCTTAAATAAAGGTTCCAGAGATTTCACAGCTGTATTTACCATAATAAGACTTTCCAAATTCGTTAGCGTTTCTATGCCAGTAAGGGAAGAGATATTCGATTCGGAAATATCTAATGTTCTTAAAGCCGTCATATGCTGTATAGGAATCAATTGGTTAATGTCTCTATTATGTGATATATCCAACATCTTTAATTTAAGAATTCTTTTGATGTGTTTTTCCTTGGGTTTACCTATTAATCCAATTTCATTCAATAAGGCTTTTTTCCATGTATCAGGAACGCCTTTCCACCATTCTTGCAAATGATCAACATCTATCTTTGTCTGTTTATCGATTGACAATGGTTCGGAGTGAGCATCTTTCATCTCACTTAAAGAAGCATCTGTGAAATAAGCTGAAGGGATAGAATTTTTCCTTACATTATTGAATATTTTTCTGCGGTCTCTTTCTTCTTGTGCCCTTTGTTTGATATTAGCTTTTAATTCATCAATAATCCTTTGTGTCTCTAAAGCATACTTTCCCTTAGGATAGTTTCGGAAATAAGCCTCATAAGCTTCAATGGTATTTTTGTTTACTGCAATTTCCCAGGCGTCTTCTTCTTCTAATTCCTCCAAATAATTGAAAAAATGAGGATACTCATCTATAGCGTTAAGTAAATTGATAAAGGAATGACGAACCTTATTTTTATTGAGGATGTAAATCTTATCTTCCAGAATGCCTTTGGTATATTGATTATCTAGATCACTAGCCTTTCCGGAAAGTAGCAATATTTCATTTGTCAATAGCCTAACCTCTTCTTTTAATTCATCCGATGTGGATGACAAGTCTGAAATTAATTCCAGAAATATTTCAAAGCCTTCCCCAATTTGCCCACGAGCAATAAAATTCTGTATTTTCTTGATATAAGCATTCATCATGATTCTCTTACATGATATGTATAAATTAATATTTATCTATCAGAGGCCAAAAGATATAGGATTTTTCCTCTTGATTAATAAGAATCGATAGCAGCTTTAAGTAGATCGACTAACTTATATAGCATATTTCTGGATAATATATTATAAATAGTATAACATCTAATACTATAAAAGAGTTTTAATTTAGTATTATGCTAAATTTTATTGCATATTTATTTCTTTTTATTTAATTTATGCTATCTAAATTAGCTTAATATGATTTTATGGACACTCTTCAAAACCTAATCAAGTGGATTTTCTCAGGTAAGGATGCATGGAGTATGTTAACTAAAGTTGGTGCAGGAACTATCTTATTGACTTTTATGCTATTAATAATTGGTATTAATACCGGATATGTTCACCTAATTGTTGGAGAGCCTGCTTACAACTATTTCTCTAATTCTGAGAAAGATAAAACGCTAAAGATTCAAGCTTCGGATATTGATTTCATTTTTACAAAAGTAGATTTGAATCTCAGGGAATATCCCAGTCGACATTCACAAAAAGTAGGAGAGCCTATTCTTAAAAATTCTATGATATCCGAAGTAGTTGATTTACATGACACAGGTGAAAATTATTTTTGGGCCTTTATCATCACTGAGGATGGAAGGAACGGTTATGTCAATTGTAGAGATATATATGTTGAATGTATATTACGGCAATAGGTGATTAATGGGCGATTGAAAAAAAATCTTTTAGAAAACGATGTTCACTTATTTGCTTCAATGACCAAATACAACCGCTTTTTACTAAGGTGTTAATGATTGTTCCCGGGTGATTACATTGGCAATTATATCTCTAATGCCTTCCTGCAATATTCCAGACATTTTGCCACCTCTTTTACAGCATCAGAATCTTTAGGAATATCATATTCTAATTCTATGGTAGCAGGAAAGGAATAGTGTTTATCTCTCATGAGTTGGAGCACTTGAGTCAGTGGCGTATCTCCTTTTCCCCAAACTAAATTCCCTTTTCCATGTTCCGGTGTTTGTCGGTCCTTTATATGCATACTCATAATCCTGTTATATTTCTCCTTCAGAATTCCTAAAGTATCCTCATTTCCAGCAGCTACATAGTGGCCAATATCGATATTTAGGGCGTTATATTTGGATTGTTCCAGTGCTGTGTCCCAAAATGTAGGGGTTTGCTGTTCATGCCCGTGATAAGCCACGTACATGTCATGTTTGGCGGCCATATTGCCCAGCTTCCTCGTATGGGCATCATCACTTGGATGCTCTAGAGTGATATGGCTTGCTCCTAGCGCTTTGGCAGCCCGAATACCATAATTTATTTCTGCGTCTTTATTATTTATCCCAAAAGCACCAGGTTTAAATGCATATATACTAACCCCTGCCTTCTCATACATATCTTTCAATTGGATAAAAGGCTTCATAGAAACGCTAGTCCTCCATGCTGCTACTTCCTCCCTATAAGCTGTGAGGGAATCACGCATCTCCTGTAATTCTTTTTTTTCATTTTCACTTAGCTCTTCTCTATTTCGCTCTTTTCTCATCAATCCGTAAAACGTTCTGCGATCCACCGGACTTTCTGGTTTGCCTGCAAAATGTTCCGCAGGATCTCCCATAAGTTCTATCGCACTAATTCCACTATCCAATACATATTGTAAGGTGGCCTCAGCACTTTGGTCAGGCATACTTCTAAATGAGTATGTGATGACACCTATTTGAACTCCTTCAATGAGAGATGAAGGGGTACGAGGATATTTGAGAATAGCAGGTGCTGCTTTGAGATAGGAAGCCCCTAAGGCTGACCCAGCCAACATCATCCCTGCAGTACCTAAAAATTGTCGACGTGATTGTTGGTATTTACTGTTCATCGTGTAGTAGTTCTTTATATAGAAGATCAAATGAGACCGAGAGAGTGAAATGGAAGCTACGAAAAAAAGTAGATATTATCTGGCCAAAAATCCCTCAAAATCAGAATACAGGACAGGAATAAGGTTGTACTTATTTGTTAAAAGGCATTCATGAATCATTGGCACAAAAAAAATGACTCCATCCTGAGTACTTCTGTTATGTCTGTTCGTCTTTCATTAATAACACAAACTGACAGCTCAACAAGGGAAATATAGGTTCCCATTAGTGCGTTAATATATTCTAACACAGATAGTAAGCTAGCTATATCCACAAAGGTCTATTTGCTTAATCTCTTGTAAAAGCAGATCAATATTTATTATGCAACATTTTTCCTTAGTATTTTGTACCATCTTATGCCTGAGTTGGCAGTCCGTATTCGGTATCGTTTACATGAATCGAGTACTAAATCCCACGGATGCAGATCCTTGCAATTTTACCTTGACAGGACTAAATATCGACGATCCTTTGACGCTGGATGGATCTTACCAGAATGATTATGGATCGTGTGCAGGATTAGAACCCGGACCACCTTTCATCTTTGAATCCAATGTGAATGTAAATAGTGAACTGGTATTCGTTCCTGCCGGATCCGGAAATGATAGAATTGAATTGACCTTTTCAATGGCCGTGCAAAATGGAGGTTCGCTCTCCATTTCGGGATATGACATCTTAAATAATGCCGTTTTGAGTTTCAGGGATACCTCTTCCTTATTTATGGAGGACTGTTCGTATCGTACAGAAAACTCTGTGGGGAATATCTCCGCCATCACTTCGGATGTGGAGATATATAATACCAGTTTCAGTACAGTGGCAACTACTTTAGGAAGTATAGGATCTTATAGAAAGGCTATTTTTCAGAATTGTTCTTTCGACCATCAGAGTGAAGAAGCCTTTTTTCTATGGCGATTAAATTCCCCGCAGCAAATATCAGATACCCTGAAAATCCTAAATTGTACGTTTACTTCGGCTGGGAGAGACGGACACGATTTGTTGGAAATTACCTTTTCAAATTTAGGGATACTGCAAATAGAGGATTGTACCTTCGATGGTATCGTGGGAAGGGCATTGAGTATTTCTAACGTTCCTGAAATCATTCTAAAAAATAATAAGTTTTCAAATATTATCTGTCCTACCAACTTCTACAAATGGTGCGGAACTCCAGTACTACTTTCAGGAGGAGCTATTAAAGAAATTTCGGGCAATGTAGCAGATAATAATGATTTCAATGTCATCAATACCTTCACAACAGGTTCTATGACTGTAACTGATTCAGCTTACATCAGTTTGGATAGCACGATGGCAATGGTGTTTGAATATCCCCTATTTATCAATGATCCTTCAGTGCTTACTTTAGCATCAGGTTCTGTGTTCAAATTTGGTAGTGGAAGCAATATCATTATTAGTGGAGGGACTTTAAATGCAGAAAATGTCGTTTTTACGTCGATAAATGATAGAGCCTATGGGGATACGACGAGTTTTGACGATCCGAATCCGGGAGACTGGGGAGGATTTAGGGTAGGGTTTATTGGGGATGGGACAGCAGGATGGTTACGGTTGGAGGACTGTGTGATCCGATATGGAGGAAGATCCACCGGTGGATTGATTGTGCGATCCAGAGCTGGCGTCCTGCAGTTGAATAAATGTAGACTTGCTTCCAATCAAAATGCGGCGGTATACACGACGGAGCAAACGGGCTTTAATTTCCCTAATGGAGATGCTATTATCACAAATAACACTTTCGTGGGAAATGACATAGGAATCAATGCTTTTGCCAGTCAGGAGAATTCTCCCTTAATCAGAAACAATAAATTTTATTATAACGATATCGGAATGAGCCTATCCTTTACAAATGAGATAGGCCCGACCATCCATAGAAATTTGGTAGCGGGGAGCAACATTCTCGGGATTGATTATGAGGCTTCTGGTGATTTAAGTGCTATGAATAATATCATCGCAGCGAATGACTCCGTAGGTGTGAAACTTCGTCAGATCAGAAATCCTAATGATAGTTTAGTGTGGTTAAATAATACAGTGGTTGGAAATGCTAAAGATGGGTTCCTGATGACAGGTTCAGTCAATGGGCAGGCGGACTTTACGAATAATCTCATCGCATATAATGATGGATGGGGTATATTTGAAGATCTTACTCTTGGCACAAACATTACAGCTAATGATTTAATAAATAATGCCTTTTTTGATAATGGTATAGGAGTGCTCAGAGATGATAAAACAGATACCCTAGATATTGCAGGCTTGAATAATCTGGATGAGGCAGCGAATAATATAGAGGCCCAACCGTTTTTTCATGTGCTCGATAGTGGTGTGGTGACCAACTCATTTACTCAAACGACACGTGATCGGTTTTTCTTAATTGATGATAGCTTAAATCTGCCTATTGATACCTTTAAATTTCAATTCGTTCAATTAGTAGATGGACCAAAGCGAATGTTCTTAATCCATTCACATAATTCCGATACCATTAGATTTGAGAATCAGGATTACGAGGAATTTTTCCCCATTGGCACTCCTTTTCGTATCCTAAGTCTCACCGAATACGATTCTCTGGGAGGCATACAGAACAAAGGCTTCAATCGTTCAGATCTTCCGGGAGTTGATTTTGTAGGTAATGATCGTTTACAGCGTTCCATCGTAGATATTGGAGCAATAGAATCAGATTTTGAAGGAGTAGTTACCTCAAATCAGCCTGATCTGATAGTTGGCAAAGGGGTAATTTTGAGCTATGTCAATCCTTTTTTAGATCAAATTAGGTTGAATGTGGAGGGAGAAAAACCAGGATCTCTGGACTTGATGTTAATGGATATTCAGGGAAAAGAAGTGGCACAAACATCAGTCCGCATTAGAAGTGGAGTTCAGGAAGTAGCATGGAAGGTGCCTTTCTCTTTACCTACAGGCATATATATCTTGAATGTACAAATGCCTGAAGGAAAAAGTGAGCATATTAAATTGGTACATCCTTAATAGAATTAAATTAAAAATACCACCGCACCATACACTTCAATATAAAAGCCCACCGAAAAGTGGGCTTTATCAATTAATTTTCCTTTAGCCACAACAATACTCAGATATGATTTCCAAACATTAGCCGAACTTACCTCTCATTAGATAAAAACGCTTCAAGTTTCATTCTAATCACTGCTACGACCATACTCAAAAAGTGAACAGCAAAAACAATATATATCCAGAGTAAATGATGATGTTCTTCCTTTAGGTGGTAGAAGAGTTCCCAAAGATCTCCTACATATTCCTCTTGATATCTGTGAGAAAGGAAACCCTGATAGGTCATAACATTTCTTAATAAGTTTCTGACATATCGAACATTTAGTCTGGAATACATCTCTCCTAATTCCTTCTTATAATCGTAGGCAGTAAGGCTAAATGCACAAATAACAATAAACAAAATACAACCCAATGAGACATAGTATGCCAGAATAGGGTCTTCAATTATCTGTGGTACAAAGCTGAGTATATTAATCACTCCTACCAGCATAGAGAGAAATCTGTGAAGGAGGATATGTTTTCGGCACTTGGGAGCCAGCATCCCCTTAACGTCAAACGAAAAGTTAGGCTTTGTTTTAGGGAAGGACTGATAACTCTTTTCTTTAGCCTCCATAAAGCCTTTAAGATCATTGATAAAGGAAAAATTCGGTTTATGTTTGGGGTAGGAAGAGCGAAGTTTGATACTCATCTGTTCTTTGTTGTTATCAGTAATCATGGTCGTTGGGCTTGGTTGTTTTGTGCCAATGCGCTATGCGAGGCTAAAAATGGGTTGTAGACTATTTACGCTATCTGTAAATGCAGCAGTTCCTTCAGCCGAAATGCTATAATACCTTCTTCTATTTCCTCCTCTGTTTTCTACTTGATCATCGAAATAGCTTTTTACAAATCCTTTCTTTTCCAATCTTCTAAGGACATTATACAGGCTCCCCAGAAGAATGGACTTATTCACCCGCTCCTTTAAAAATTGAATAATCTCCAATCCATACATATCTTTGGTCATTAAAGATCCCAAAATCTGAATTTCATTCACTGTTAGCATAACGATATTTTAAGTCTTCGAATCGAAGATATCTTTAAATCGAAGATATTAAATATTAATGTTTCTTCCAAATAAAAAGTGGTGGGGGAGGATTAGTAGGACAACTTCTGCCCCAACTCCTTTGCGTAGGCTTCAGCGGTAAAAAAGTAGGTAAATGGAGAAATGGTCTGCTTGCCGAAGATGATTCCCTTCAGATACATGAGTTCTTGAAAAATATAGGTAAGCTGAAAATAGGGAGGAAGCTGTTCTGGATTGTCCATGGTAGGAGACCAAACCGCATGCATTTTATAGGTAGTTTGGCCTTTTTGATCGATAGGCATATTAAATCCATCCAGTTTCATACTATCTATAAAGTGATCCAACGCTGTTCTGGAATCAAAATAGGTGCCAGCTAAGGTTGTAATAGGAAATGCGAACCTATCAGAAGTAATTAATCCTGGATAACCTTCCACCATAAGGACTGGATAAAATGTGTAGGGATCTGGAGGAGGGATTGCTACTTCTTGGGTTTGTTCCTTCAGGATTTCTTTTCCATACCGCCTAATACCTCCCTGAAGAAAGGCTGAACTTAGGGCTTTTCCTAGGACATTTAGCACGCGATGAGTAAATGAATTTTGGGGATAAAATACTGCTGATGCCGTCATTTTGTCCAGCATATTCGTTATAGCTGCATAGCTCAATTCAAAGGCTTCTTTAGGGGAAAATGTAATGATTTTATACTGATCCAGCTTTTCCATACAAGCATGAAATTCCTGGGTTCCGTCCAGCTCTTCGAGTAATTCCTTGAGAATTTCAGAAGGGAAGCGCGGACTGTTTAGACCAAAAACACCGTAATTTGAGAACAGGGTAGTTTCCAATATTCGGGTCTGTAATGTTGGACGGGTATATCCCAATTGATTCAGCAGATCAATAGGAGCGTAATAAGATGGACCACTGTCCATGTGTTTGATTGTAGTGCGAACTAAATAGACCGCATCCATTCCAAAAGTCTCCGCAATTGCTTTCTCTTGTTGGAGCATAGCGAGGCTTTCCAATATTTGAGAAGTGGAAATACTTATTCCGTGGATGGTAGATCGAAAGTAAAGTTCGCGATTAGAGCTAGCAAGTATAGGAAGGGTTTGAGAAAGCATTTGATGAGTGAGGGGAGGTAATGTGCCAATATCCGGGTGAAGCCTCTGCACAATATGGGATTTGTGGAACCAACGGGTTAATGGAGTGTAGAGGTGAGGTAGATGGCTCAATTCATTATATGCCCGAGCCATTCTGGCATAAAAGGCGGCCAACTGAGCAAGGCGGAACATACCAAAAGGAGTTGAAGTAAAATCATACCAATGCCTCCACTCGTGTTGGAAAACCGTAAATAAGGTGAGGGCTAAATATTTATCTTGATTCGAGGAAAGTGAATGTACAAAGTCGACATGTTCCTGGGTGGGAGCTTGAACTAAGGTTTTCATGAAGAGGATTCTTGCTTCCTCAAAATTAGGTAAGTCAAATACCTTATCCAGACTAATCCATACGCCAAAGGTGTGAAGATCTAAGCCACCCCACCAGCTGATTTCATGTGCTTTACTCATCTTCTTTAAAAGCAGATTGATACGATGCTACTGCTTTAGCTACTTCTTCGGGCGACATATTACCTTCCAGCTTAATGGTAACACCTGAAGGGATCGTAAATTCGACGGTCGCGGTTTTACCTTTAGTGGATCTGTCCCTTAAGAGTTGTATAATTAGCTGAATAGCTTCCAGAGATGCTTTTACTGAGCCGAAGACTATAAGCATCTCCCAAACGGTTTGAGCAATCGTGGCAGGATCAAGATTGAGCATAGCGGGAGAGTCCACCTCTTCCGGTTCTTCTGCTTTTTCCACCATAGGCAAAAGCGCATCGCCAATTTCACTAAGGAGCTCTTCCTCATTGGCATAACAAATAATTAAAAAGGGATTAGCAGTTTCTAAAGATGTATTCATGAGTTATACGTTTTGCTCACTTTAAATAAGGTAAATTTTCTTGAATATCTGTGTAAGGGGTATTTTTCTTCAAGTAGCCATTGGCAGTTAGGATATAAAAAATAATTATACCAATAAAATTAACATTTGGCTATTTTATTTAGTATTTTTGATCTTTGTATGAATGATAAATAGAAGAAAATTTTTCTAAAAATTTTTGTTTCAAGTTATAACGTTTAGGAATATTTTCTCACTAACTATTGTCGACAATCTAAAATGATCCTGTTGATCTTATTTTGTTATAAAGTCAAATATTCAAATGGATTTATTCGATGATCAGGAGCCATTTTACAGGTAGATCATCTTAACTAAAAGTGATATGAACAAAAAAGTCTATATAATCCTATCTGCATTAATTATTTTATTGACTGCTCTGTGGGCGGTAGGGCTAGCCGATTTTCTATTAGAACAAAGAAAGATTAATGATCCACCGCAGTCAGAAGTCCCTGAACGGAGTAGAGCAGAAATCATTTCCGCTTGTCAGGACCGGATTTATTTTGCTGAGCAAATGGCTTTAGCGGCCTTAGATGAAAATATACAGGCGTTCTCCTCTTTTGTAGAAGAGAAAAAATCGGGTTCGAAGGTCTTTGCCGAAGAAATCTTATCTCTTAGAAGTAAGTGGGTATTAGTTAAATCCTCGGTTATGGGCAGTAATGAACATGAAGAATACATTCGAGACCTATTTGAACAGCACATTCTTTCGGAAAGCAACTTAACCCACCAAATAGAACTTGCGATTTCGAGTTCAGTTCACAGATTAAAAGAGATTGAGAACAGTTTAGCCGTAGAATTAGAAGAGATAATAGAAGGAGAAGCTATTCAGGTGGAGGAAATACCTTCTATTGAAGCACATTTTAGTCAAGCTGTAAGTACCATTGCCGATGAGGCAGAATGGGACGGGATAAAAACGGCAGTGAAATTCGGTGCATCGGAATTAGCCAGTTACGTGGCTACTCAAGTCATGATTAGAATTGGGATTTCTCTGGGGATCTTAGAGGTCGGAGCTCTAAATTCTTATTGGTCTATGGGGGCCAGTATCGTTTTAGCTATAGTGGCAGATTATATGTGGGATTGGATAGATGATCCAAGTGGAGATTTAGCCATAGAAATAAATCAGTCTATTGATGAATTGAACGTAAAATCTTCGACAGCTATTTATGAAGAAATGGAAAAGGTCATATCTGAGCGAACGTCTTTTTGGTTAACCTATTTAGAAAACAGAGTACCATGAAACGCATATGTATCGTCATAATACTCATCGGATTCATTTGTTTCTCAAATAACACAACTGCTCAAATGACCAGCAGGGCGATCCGTGAGGTAGCTGAGCAAATAATGTCCAAATTCGGTCGGGGAATTGCTGGAAATACAGTAGAAGAAGCGGCGGAAGCATTGGCTAAGGCAGTGGCAAAGCACGGAGATGAGGCCCTCCCTTTTTTAAGTCGTTCTGGTCATGTTGGTTTCAACGCATTGGAACAAGCGGGGCCAAAATCAGCTCAACTTCTCAAATTTTTTAGCAGAAGTGGGGATGATGCGATCCTAATCGCCAAAAATCCCCAAAAATTAGACCTGTTTTTGACATATGGTGATGAAGCGGCAGAAGCTATAATTAAACATCCAGGTATTGCGGAAGATCTTATCACCGAATACGGAGAAGTATCCATAAAAGTATTAAATAAATTATCAGCTTCTGGTGCTCAGAAATTTGGTATTCTTTCTAAACAAGGACTGTTTAAAAAGCATCCACGCTCAAAAGAGTTGATTGAGGTAGTAGAGACCTATGGGGAAAGGGGCATGAATGTCATTTGGAAAAATAAAGGAGCGCTATTGGTCAGTGCTGTGTTAGTTAGTTTTCTGGCAGATCCCGATGCATATATAAATGGAGTCAAAGAGCTAGGCAAAGGTTCTATAGAGATGATTGGAGATAAGGTGTTGGGACCAATAGTTCAACAGCTGAACTGGACCTGGATATTGGGAGGAATACTATTACTTTTCTTTTTTCCTCACATCATGAGAATACTGAAGAAAGGCTTGTACAAATAAATTGCACATCTGTATAGGAAAAATGCACGAATAATAATTATCGATAGTAGGATTGTTTAAGATATTGTACTTTATGGATGTTCGTTAGGATTTAGGCTTTTACTACTCGATAGATATCAAGGAACGAAAGTTTTTTCATCATCATGAAGCACACTTAACCAATTTCTTTTTAATTGCATGCTTAGCGCAACCATTTTAATTAGTAATCATCTATTATTTGAGGAGAGTTAGTAGCCATTAGTGCAGTTAATGGTAATATAAAGCTGGCACTCTCATAGACATACAAAATGTGGAAAAAATGAAACGAACAATACGCCACTTGCTATCATTATTTTTGCTTTTCAGTCTTACTGCTTCATCCTATGGCCAATTTGGGATAAGAGGAAATGGAAATGTAATAAGAGAAACCCGGCAAGTCTCTTCATTTACAAGTATAGATACAAAAGCAGGTTGGGATGTTATCCTCATACAAGGAAATGACCACTCGGTTATTGTGGAAACAGATGAAAATCTGATGGATAAGGTAATCACAGAAGTTAGAGGTGGAGAATTACACATTTTTTCTGAAGGCAAGATCATGAAAAGGACAGAGAGTAATGTATATGTTACTTTTGTGAATATCGAAGAATTATATGCCTCCTCTGGCTCTGACATAACAGCAGAAACAATTATCAAGGGAGAAAAATTGATGCTGGATCTAAGTAGTGGTAGTGATATTGATCATGTAGAATTTGACTTGAGAACGCTTATTGGAGATTTCAGTAGCGGTTCAGATGCGAATCTAACTTTTGCTTCCATCCAACATATAAGACATTGAAGCTAGTAGTGGGAGTGATATTAACTTAAGGGAGGTTCAGGCTGAGGATTGTAAACTTAGGTTGAGTTCAGGTTCTGATGCGTACTTGTCTGGACAAGTGGATCAATTAAGTATGAGAGCCAGTAGTGGTAGTGATGTTGACGGGCTGGATTTAGTTGCTAATTCGGGAATGTTAGATCTTTCCGGTTCTTCAGATGTAGATATTAGGATAGAAGAGGAAGTGGAGATAAGTTTGAGTGGAGGGAGCGATTTATATATTCAAGGATCTCCCAGAATTGTCCATCAGGATATTTGTAAGGCTTGTGATCTGAGAATTCGGGAGGAGTAATTTTTTTGAGGATACGCCTTATCTTTATGTTAATTAACACTTATTTCAAATTTCATATCAATGAGGCTGGTAAGATTTACCGCCTGGATATTGGTCAAGCTAATTAATTAGAAGTATGAGTTAGAAGATTTAAATCCTTATAATTCTTCCACCATTTGAATCTTATTTCCACAAGTATCATCGAATACGGCTATTTTTACCGTTCCCATTATGGTAGGTTTCATACTAAACTCAACGTCTAAAGCTTTCAGTCTCTCATATTCACCTTCGACATCGTCTGTATTGAATTGTGTATAAGGGATTCCCGCATCAAAGAGTGCTTGTTGGTAGACCTTTGCCGGTTCAAAATGAATGGGAGCAGGTTCTAAAAGGAGCTCAACACCATTTTGGTCCTTCTCCGCTACCACTGTTAGCCATCTGCTTTCCTCTCCTATGGGTATATCTCGTTTTTTGACAAACCCTAAGATTTCAGTGTAGAACGTCAAGGCTTGATCCTGATTCTTAACCGGTATGCTGAGAACTTTTATTTCCATTTTGTGTAAATAAGTTTTCTTAACAGCAAGAAAAGCAATTTTATATTACAGCACTTTCTAAAAATTGCTTTTCTTCAAATATTGAGAGGGCAGAACACCTGTCTTCTTTTTGAACTGGTATATAAAGGAGCTTAAACTATTAAATCCCACCGAATAACATGCTTCAGTCACATTCGTTCCAGTTGTTAAGAGTTCTTGCGCTTTTGTAATACGTTTTTCGATTACATATTGATGAGGAGTAATTCCGTAATATTTTTTAAACAATCTAAGTAAGTGGAATTTTGAGGTATGGCGAAGGTAAGCCAATAAGACGAGGTTGATCTCACTATCAAAATTAGTATCGATGTAGTTTTTGGTACTTATTACCGTCTCTAATTGGGCATCATTGGAGCGGTATAGTTGTTTAAGTCTCAATACTTCTCGATTGTAAAAATACATAGCAGGCGCATTGACTATTTGATATGATTTATTTGGCGTAAAACTATAACGATTAGCTCTTTAGTAATTTTATCGTCAACCCTATTTGCCCCAGATGATACATATCGTGTAGTATAACACCTTCTACGATCTCGTAGTATCTATCCCCTTCCTCATCTACTTCTTCTAGGAAATGATCATTTTTACTTTTAAGTAAATGGATAAATTCCGACTGACTTTTATACAATCCACTTTTTAATTCATCCCAACCTATATCCATTAATTCTTTATTGTTCCTCCAGTCTAAAGGGCTATTCATTTCCAATTCAGCATGGCCTCCCTGAAGCCGACGCAGTGCCTCTAGCCTCCACATCCATATATGAGATATTTGTTCTGCTACGCTGTGAACTAAGTGAATAGGTTTCGTAAAAGCTTCTTCTTCTGTGATTTGTTCTAATTTTTTACGGAAATTCTCTCCTGTCCAATTAGCACTATCTTGTATCAGCTTAAATTGGCGGATAAAATGATTGATCAATGTTGTTTCCATCAGTTATGAATAATTTAGAGGGTAATAGTTCAACGTATCACAGGGACCCCTCATAACATTCATGAATATAATGAAGATAATGAGATGATGTACTACGATTTTCCAGAGAATCCTTATTCGTATCTGATCACTTCTACAGGATCTATGACCGCAGCTTTTAATGACTGATAACTTACTGTAAGCCATGCGATAAATAAGGATATAATTCCAGCGGTGATAAATGGCCATATGGAGATGGAAGTTCTATAAGCAAAGTTGTCCAACCAAGTATCCATAAGAAAGTAAGCACCTATCGCGCCTAACGGAAATGCGATGAGTACTAGCAAGGTGAATTTGCTCGTAAGCAGGAACCATATTTCGGAAACCTTGGCTCCCAAGACCTTTCTGATACCGATCTCTTTGAACCGCTGTTCTGAAGTGAAAGAGGCCAACCCAAATAGTCCTAATGCTGCAATGATAATAGCCAGGACAGAAAAGTAGGTAATCAAACGAGCCAATCTATCTTCTACCTCATATTGGACACTGAAGTTTTCGTCTATGAAATCGTAAGTAAATGGGTAACCAGGGCGAAGATAAGCCCATTCTTGTTCCAGAAAGCTCATGACCTCATCTTGGGCTGCCCTGTGCATGCGAATAGAAACTTCGCTGGCTCTTCCCTGTGTAATTAAAAATACCATAGGAATAATGGATTGCCTAAGATTTTCGAAGTGGAAGTCTTTGATGACACCCACTATATTCCCTTCTCGGTCTCCGTAATGAAATTCTTTTCCTATAGCTTCATCTGAAGAATCCCAACCTATAGCTCTAACCGCAGATTCATTAAGAATAAAGGAGTTAGCAGAATCCGTAGGGAGATTTACGTCAAAAAATCGCCCTGCCTCAAGAGGAATTTGATAAGATTGAAAATACTCATGACTGACGTGAATATCTGCTACCCTGGTATCCAAATCCTTCATTTCCCCATTTACCTCCGCTTTACCACCCTGAGAATCCAATAATCTGCCAGATGGAACCCGACTGGAAATACTTACATCTGTAATACCGGGATGAGCTAACAGGCGTTCCTTTAGGCGATCATAGGATTCATAAATCTCATCGCTAGATGGGAGTGAAACGATATTTTCTTTATTAAACCCTAAGGGCTTACTTCTTACATAAGCTAATTGATGTTGAATGATCCCTACGCCTATAATAAGTGCGATAGATATGGCAAACTGGACCACAACTAACGTAGAGCGAAGAATTGATTTGTGCGAAGTACCCATTGACCCACCTCTTAATGTTTTTAGGGGAGAAAAAGAGGAAAGATAAAATGCGGGATAGCTGCCAGCCACTATACCGACAAACATCGTAAGACCACAAATCAATGGAACGATAAATCTATTTTCACTACTAGTTAGTGTAAGCTCTAAGTTGTCAAACATAAATTGATTGAGGAAGGGTAAAAATAAATAAGCAAATACTAATCCCAGGGCCATAGCAAAAACAGACATCAGGATAGATTCAGTCATAAATTGACGGACAATCATTCCTCTGAAGGCCCCAACTACTTTTCTTAATCCTACTTCTTTCGCTCGTTTAGAAGCCTTAGCTGTAGCCAGATTAATGAAATTGATGCAGGCAATAATGAGAATCAGAAAGGCAATGATAGAGAATATATACACATAAGCAATGTCTCCATTAGCTTCTATTTCGGAATCTAAGTGAGAGTGTAGGTGTATATCCCTGATGGGCCATAAATTGAGTTGGTTAAAGGTAGATGCTGGAACACCTTTCCATTCTCCCAAATGTTTATCCAGGAAAGCGGGTAATTGGGCTGCTAAATCTTCAGGATCATATCCTTCCTTCAATAATACATAGGTGCCATAGTTATTGCTCCCCCAATTGTTCATCATATTTTCCCGCCCAAAGAAATTTTCGACCGTTTGGAAAGAAGCAAGGAAATCCATGTGCACATGAGAGTTATCTGGTACATCCTTCATTACTCCTGTTACTTTCAAATCAGCCTGATGTTGATAGCTAATGGTTTTTCCCATAGGATCCTCTTCCCCAAAATATTTTTTGGCGGTAGATTCCGTAATGACTAATGCATTAGGTTCTTGTAAGGCTGTTTGAGGATTGCCTTGAAGAAATGGATATGTAAAGACATCGAAAAAAGCCGCTTCAGCAAAGAAAAAGTTTTCTTCTTCAAACTGTTTTTCTCCATAAATAAGTAGGGAGTTGTAACCGCGCAGGATTCTTACGGCCTCCTCTACGGTCCCTTCAAAGTCATTCTTTAGGAGGGGAGCGAAAGGTGGTGCGCAATGGCCTAGATGCAGACTCGTATTTCCGTCCTCATTAAACCACTCTCTGGATACCCGATAGATCCTATCTCCTTTTTCGTGAAAAGTATCGTAACTTGTTTCATGGCGAACGAACAATAGGATCAAAATACATGCTGCCATTCCTATAGCTAGTCCCAGAATGTTTATGAGCGTGTAAATGGACTGGCGTCGCATATTTCTGAAAGCGATTTTTAAGTAGTGCTGTAACATGGCTTAAGTTTTTGGATGTAGGACAATGGTCAAAGGGACAGTTATAATTAAATAGATGTAGATCAAGGGGCAAGGTTGCAGTTGGAAGGCATTAATTAAAAGGGCAAAGTATCTAATATTGATAGGAGAAAGATTGAATGGTTTATATAAAAAGGGGGGTAAATAAATTAGTATTACCGATGAACAATACGCACAAGCTTTATTCTGATGTAGATCAATATTTTGAAGATAGGTTGATAAGGGAAGACCCCCTGCTTAATCAGGTCCTCGCAAATTGCCGACAAGCTAAATTGGTCCCTCATCATATTTCACCGCTTCAAGGGAAATGGTTAATGCTTTTAATCCAAATCATGGGAGCAAAGAGAATTCTGGAAATTGGAACGCTGGGAGCCTACAGTACTATATGGATGGCTAGAGCTTTACCTCCTGAGGGAACCATCATTAGCTTAGAAAGAGACGCCTCTCACATAAAAGTGGCCCAAACTAATCTTCAATTGACGGAGATGCAGGAAAAGGTTGACATTCGTGAGGGCTTAGCGTTAGATTCGTTGGCACAATTAGTAAAAGAACAAATCCCTCCTTTCGATTTTGTATTTATAGATGCTGATAAACCTAATAATCCAAACTATTTAAGATGGATACTTAAGTTAGTTAAGATAGGTAGCGTGATTATAGCTGATAATGTGGTTCGAGAAGGAGCGGTCCTCGACTCTGAAAGTGAAGATCCTAAGGTGAGGGGAGTGCAGGAATATATGGAGATGCTTGGATCATTGCCGGGATTGAATACTACGGCCATTCAAACGGTAGGATGTAAGGGATATGATGGTTTTGCTATGACTAGGGTGGAATTTCTTGCATAAAATTAACAATTCCAGCCTTTTGTATAAGGCTCATAGCCTAGCTCTCATTGTCATTAGCTGTATATTTTGATATATTGTATTAAGTTTCTGTTTATACAACAATACCACTCTGTATGATACGCCAACTTATCTTATTTCTTGTATTGGGAATGTTCGCCTGTACGGGAGAGAACCATTCAAACGAGCAAGAGCAAGCTGTAACAAAAAACGAGCAAGGAGAGCGTTGGTCTGAAGAAAGGGTCTGGGAATGGTATAATCAGTATGATTGGTTAGCAGGATGTAATTTTAATCCAAGTACAGCAATTAATCAACTGGAGTTTTGGCAGGAGGAGACTTTTGATCCAGAAACCATTGATCGGGAATTGGGATGGTCCGCAGATTTAGGATTCAATTTGCATAGAGTGTACTTGCATAATTTACTTTGGGATCAGGATTCTACAGGTTTTCTAGACAGATTAAATACGTATTTGGCTTTGGCAGATAAGCACGGGATTAAGACAATGTTTGTGTTGTTGGATGATGTATGGCATCCCGTCCCCAAATTAGGAAAACAGCCTGACCCCATTCCTCATGTACATAATTCTGGATGGGTTCAAGCTCCAGGGGCAGAAATTTTAGGAGATTCTTCGCGTCATCAAGAGTTAGCGCCTTACATCAAGGGAATATTGACAGCATTTGCAGATGATCCCAGGGTTATTGCCTGGGATGTATACAATGAACCCGATAATGTGGCAGGTCAGCCCGGTAGAAGGGAATTAGAAGTAGAAAATAAACATTTATTTTCATTGGCTTTGTTGAGAAAAGTTTTCACATGGGCCAGAGAGATCGATCCCTCACAACCATTATCAAGTGGAATTTGGAGGGGAGACATAGAACATTGGGGGAATCCTGACAGCATGTCGGAAATAGATCGTTATATGATTCTCAATTCTGATTTTATTAATTTTCACGCATATAATCCTTATGATGAGGTAGTAAAGAAAATTGAGGAGTTGAAAGCTTACCATCGCCCCATGATTTGTACCGAGTACTTAGCAAGAGGAAATGAGAACAGGTTTGATAATATCATGGTGTTACTGAAAAAAGAAAATATTGGAGCGATTAATTGGGGGTTTGTAGCTGGAAAAACGCAAACTCAATACCCTTGGAGCTCATGGGATAAAGAATTTACAGAAGAACCAGAAGTTTGGCACCATGAAATATTGCGAAAGGATGGAACTCCCTATTCAGAAGAGGAAGTGAAGCTTATAAAAGAATTAACAGGAGTAACCAATCCTTAAGGAAAAGTTATTCCTGTCTGTATTAAATGTAAGAATTATTAGCCTACTTAAGATTAAATGCAACGGGCATTTGATAAGGAACATCTACTTTATTACCGCCTTGTTTGGCCGGAATCCACTTAGGCATGTTGCTCAGCATTCGAAGCACCTCATTATCACATCCATAGCCTAAACTTTTGGTAATTACCGGACTGGAAATACTACCATCAGCTTTTACGATAAATTTAACTTCTACCGTTCCTGATACTTTATCCCTTAAGGCTTCAGCCGGATATCTCATGTTCTGGCCGATGTAGCGATAAAGCGCCTTTTGGCCGCCTGGAAAGCTGGCATTACTAGATTCAAATGTCTTAGAATTATTTGTTGGCTTCTTAGAAGGGGTAGCTAATGAAACCTTATTTGGTAGTTTTACTTGATTAAGTGAATTCGAAGTACCTCCCAAGCTAAGATCCGGAGCGTCTATAGCATTTAAGGCAACTAGATTCTCATCAGGTGTTGAAGAAGTAATATTTTCTTCAGCCTCAACCGTCTCTTCCTCTTCATTTTCAAATTCATCCGGTAAAGAAGATTCTAATGCATCATCTGATTCTGCCAATATTTCCTCGGATACAGATTCCGATGAGGGAGAATCATTGTTAGCTTCCTTAACATTATCATTTTTATCCTTACTGGATTCCTGATTACGTTGATTTTGCTCCTGTTTTTTATTGGAATTGCTTTGCCTGCTATCCCTATGATCTTCCCCAACAGTTGAGTTGGTTTGTGCAGTATTATTGGAAGCATTATAGGGTTTTATCTGGACTATAGGTAATTCTGTTGGCTCACTTGTAACAGAATTATTGTTGGAGGTAAGGCTGATAGATGCAGCTGTAGCCTTAGAGGTGAAGAATTGGGAATTAATTGATCCAGATAAAAAAAGCAAGGTGCTTACTCCTAAGCCTACTACTAGGGCAAATATTGCTCCAATATAAATAAACCTCTTCTTTCTTTCTTTTCGTTGTATTTCGAGCAGGTAAGATATCCATTCCTCTTGATTAGATTCAGAAGAAATATTTTTCATACAAAAATGTATATTAGGTTATTGAGCTAATTTATTACGTTGGATGGAACAGCTATCTTATTAATTATTATAAATTTAAATTAAATACTGATTTTATTTATGAATATTGTCCGAAATGATAAATATTTCTCTTTAAGCTGTAATTTCTATTAGTTAAGTGGTAATAAGAAGGGAAAGATAGCCTTTAATGGCTAAATTATTTAATATAAAATTATTCTATAAGTAGTAATATTATGATTCGAAAAAAAAATATTATGATGATTAGCTTGATGCTTCTATTTTGAAATAATACTGGAAGCCTGCCAGGCGATAGCTTTTGATCACTGACAAAAAGAATTACCTCATAACTAAGGCTGATATCCTGGGCCTTTGACAAATTTTCCTGGCATAGCACCTGTATGATTGCCTTTATTAAGTACCTGAATTCCATTAACGAAAACATCTTCCACTCCTACAGCATATTGATGTGGTTTTTCGAAGGTAGCTTTATCATCAACAGTTGTCGGATCGAAAATAACTACATCGGCATAATAACCTTTAGCGAGTTTTCCTCTTTTGTTGAGTTTAAGGTTAGCGGCAGGGAGCGCACTTAATCTTCTGATAGCTTCTTCCAGCGGAAATAGTTCTTCTTCTCTGACGTATTTACCAAGTACTCTTATAAAAGAACCATAAGCTCTTGGATGTGTACTTTGTTTTAAAAACACACCCTCATTCGTGTAAGAACCTGCATCAGAACAAAAACTCATATAGGGTAGCTGAATTTTCTTTCTGATATTGTCTTCCGACATAGAAAAATAAACCACCTGGATTCTGCTACCATCTTCTACAATCAACTTCATCATGGTTTCTGCAGGTGATATTCCTAACTCCTGGGCCACTTCAGATAACCGCTTTCCTATGTGAATCCTCAAGGCTTCATTTTTAAATCCTACAAGGAGAATATTTTCAGGAGGATGCTCAAACTCAATTTCATCCAGGATTTTCTGCTTAAGAGAAGAATTCGCAAGCCTTTTAATGGTGGCAGGTATACCACCTTCTCTAACCCAATCCGGCAATTGAACATGCAGTCCCGTAGAACTAGCCGGATAAGTATACATATCAGTAGTGATGTGTAATCCATCCTCTCTGGCAGCATTAATGGCAGAAAAAACAGAATCCATTTTGTACCAATTTTTCTTGCCGGAGGCCTTTAAATGATAAACTTCAGCTGCTATATTAGCTTCTCTGGCAATGGTAATAAGTTCATCAATAGATTCCCACAATTCATCTCCTTCACTTCGAATATGGGAAATATACATGCCGTCATAACCAGCGACTACTTTAGCTAAAGCAATCAGTTCTTCAGTACTGGCATACCTGCTGGGGACATATAAAAGCGATGAACTTATCCCTACAGCCCCTTCCCTCATCGCTTCATCAGCTAAGATCTTCATTTGTTCCAATTCTTCTTCGGTGGCCGGTCTGTTCTCAAATCCTATCACATGTCTTCTCAATGTGCCATTACCTACAAAGGAAGTGATATTGGTGGACACTCCTTTCTCTTCCAAATATTGTAAATATTCACCCAACGTATTCCATGCAACCTCAAACTTAATATCTCCCTGATCCTCCTGCATAGCGGCCTTCATCTTAGGACTTAAAGGACCCATTGAACTTCCTTCCCCCATTACTTCTAAGGTAACCCCTTGACGAATATCGCTTTGTGAACGACCATCTTCTAATAAAGTAACATTGGCCCAACTCAGCATATTGATGAAACCCGGAGAAACAGCTTTTCCCGTTGCTTCTATGGTCAAGGGGGCAGTAGCATTTAATTTCCCTATTGCGGCAATCGTATCAGCATTTATCCCTACATCACCTACTATGGGAGATGCTCCTGAACCATCGTAAATGGTCCCATTTTTTATAAGAACATCAAACGTTTGATGGGAAACACATGAACATACAGTAAAAGAAATTGTAAAGCATAATACCGAACGAAGCAAGGAGTAAGGGTTCATATTAGTTAGTGATAAAAATGAGATCAATTAATGGGATATTGTGTGATAATTAAACAAAATTAGAGTAGAAGTGTATAATTATTATACATTTGGTATTCTTTGCATTAATATCAACAGTAATAATATATGAATTCTAAGAAAGCGAAATAATCTTCAAATGAAAATGAATTAATTTAGAAGCAGGTTAGTATCTTGAGTTCGTAGGCTACCAATGTAGGAAAACAGAGCAAACAGATACTTAGCCAGATGAATCAATTTATGTTTTCGCTTATTCTATTCTCAATTTCATTGTTAACAGCTTGCGATGGCTTTTGGGGTACTGAAACAGATACGAGTTTCCTGGATGTTCCGCTACAAAATACAAGAGAAGTAGCTTATGTGCCCATACTACCCGTAATAGATAATGTAATAGAACCGTTAGATATTATTGCCGGATATGATGAATTGGTCTATGTAGTAGATGGGGCAACGGATGAGATCATTAGCTTTGATCAAGCCGGAAATGAATTGGGGAGATTGCTCATTCCTGGGGTTACGGACATCACCCAGGATAGAAGGCTTGAATTACTTGCTATTGGAAGAAAAGATACGATAATTAATGGGACCAACTTCAATCTGGCAGCTATTTACAGGATTGACTTGTTTAATGGGAATGTCTACGGTTTGAATGAAGCTACCATAAAGCGCATTTCTTTACATCCGTTTTATTTCAGGACTGCCACCCCAAATGAAGAAGATACGCAAGTATCATTTTCAGGTATTAGTAGTTTATCAGATAATAGGTATTATGTTTCCAGAAATGGTCCTTCCAATATTCCGAATAAGTTTGGAGGGCCTGATGATATCGTATTATTGTTTGACGAAAAAGATTCCTTAATCTCACCTATATTTGTTAATACATCTTTTGGCCTAACTAGAGACTTTTTTCGTTTGCCTCAGGGAATTACTTCATTTGCAGCACCTCCTCAAAGTCCTTCAGTTAATTCCAGTGGTGATTTCCTGGTTACCTCCATTTCCGAAACCAATGCACTAAGAGTAAGATGGGTGAGGGCGAATATCATTCCTGATGCTCCCGTCTCTTACGAATTACAACTTCTTTCTGTAGGAGATACTGCCCGAGCTGATGGATTTCTCTATGCTCCTGATCGGTTTTCCGCTCCTGTAGATGTTACAGTTACTGGAGATGGGACGAATTATTTGTTTGTTGTAGATAGAGAAAAAGATTCACTGTACCAATTTACCTTGCAAGGACTGGAAGGAATTATTCCTCCTGCAGGATCAGAGAGTAATCGCGCTATAAGGGTATCTTTTGGAGGAACAGGAGCATCTTTAACTCAATTTCGGCAGCCGAGTGGAGTAGCCTATCTGAATGAGATTCTCTATGTGGCTGATAAAGGAAATGGGAGGATATTGCGATTTAAACTTACGACGGACTTTGACTAGTAAGGTGTTTGAAGGTAGAAAAAGAAGAAGGTAGAATTGTGCCAATGAGTCATGACTTTCCCTTTAAAATTAACCTTTCAAATCGTTGATCATATACATGAACCATATGTTCCCATGAATACTGTTTTACCCATTGTTGGCTGTCTGTGTTTCTAATGTCAGCAGGATGATGACAGGCATATCTAAGTTTATCCAGTAAGTCTGACTCATCCAGGTAAAAATGGGTGGAATGTAATTCCTTCGGAAGGTGCTCCGGATAAGCAAGTCGGTTGGGAAGTAATGGGTAGGTTTGGCAATACATGGCTTGTACGACACTAATGCCAAAGAAGTCTTGTAATGAAGTAACTGGTAGAATGTCTGATTGCCATAGCCAGTAAGCATACTCTGTAGGATCTTCTAAAAATCCCATATGTAGAATGCGTTTGGCCAATTTGGCTTTAGCAGCCTTGAAAATAGCTGGCTGGCGCTGATAGGATTCTCCCATAATCACCAACTCGAACTCACAATTTTCCTCTGCCAGTTGGAATAGAATATTAAAAAAGGTGTTCGGATTTTTATCGTATTCCCATCTATGGTTCCAAAGAATCAATAAGGGAGCCTCTTCGGAACGTTTAGACATTGAGGTCTCATAAGAGGAAAAATCCATTCCTAAGGGTAATACCTCACTTTTTTGTGTAATCGTGGAAATGGAAGAAGATAGACGAAAATCTGGAAAAGCATTCAGAAAAGGAGGAAGTGCATCTAAAAAAATACTTTTATGAAAGTGAGAATTAAAAAATACATGATCAGCAGTTAAGGCACTGGTAAAATTGATAAATCCGTAGTGCCTGTCTCTTTGTAATTCGAGATCAGGGTCAGATGCGGACCAGGGATAGGTAAGTTGGTTCTCGTGCATATATAGAAATACAGGCATGGTAATAATCTCGTTGCGAATCAAGGCAAGAAATGTAGAAATATCCAACATATCTGTACAAAGAATAGCGTCGACTTCGGGTTGTTGTAATTTCCATTGATTTGCTAAAGATACAGCTCCTCCATGCATCCTCCATTTCCAATGCCTTCCTGGAAGGGAAAAAAGTAGTATTTCATGCTGACTGTGATTGATATATCCTTCCGCCCATTCCTTGTGTGAGCCGGATAAAAATGGTTCTATGAGAGCTATTTGCATATATTATCTCGGAGTTCCAAAGCTGCATAATGCGCTGGAATATGAGCTTGTTTTGCTCGAATATCTTTTACTGATCAGTAATATCCTTGAAATAAACCTGCCTTCCAAGCTTCAGGCTATCAATAGCTCAACTGAATTTGGCCATATTCATTAAAAAGTTTTTCAATATTTAATGAACGAGCATCCCCTTCGTGGATTAATAACCTGTATCTGAGTGTTAAAGATTGGCCTTTTGGTATAGTATGGAGGTGGCGACCGGGAAATACCGCATTTTGCATGCTTCCTGACCGACGTAGAATCCACTTATTATTGGGAGTAGGATTAGAGGGATGGGCTAATATGGTTACCCCACACAGGCGATGATTCATTCCCATTGATCCACTAATATCCATCCAATTTCCTCCATCTAATTGTAAGTTTTGAGGCTCTACTTCAGCATATTGTCCAGTAAATGTAAGATCTTCAGGCAGGATAAATCTTGGAGAAAATCCTCCATAGCCTTTTTCGTCTTCAGAACCTCCAAGTTGAACTTGATCTACAAGAGGAGTAATAACAATGTTAATGTCTAATACCCTCATATGCTCTTTTTTCGGATAAACATCCAGGATAGTATGTTCCTTAACAAAAGGAATAGGTTGTTGCTTTTCGTCGGTCCATTTGTTGGATTTCCATAAAGTAGTTATCGTAGTAGATAGGGTTTCTGGAAGAAGGGTGGAATCGATCTCTATTGCTTGGATATCCCACATAATATCTTTGCATTCCCATCCATCACCAATACTACTATCTCCAATCATTATTTGATGCCACGCCCAAAAAATACCTCTATGATGTAAATGATCTTCTGGAAAATCTTCTGTAATAATTTGACCATCCAGATGATAAAGGGGATGTATATACTGAGCTCTGGGATATAAGCCCGTAGCAGGATGCCCTTTCATTGCAGTTTGAAAGAAAAGTACAGATTCATTACCTTCCTTAATTTCAAAGCCTTCTTCTAAGAGGGAGAGCTTAAGAATTTGGGCACAAAGAAGATGAGGAAAAAGTAACAGTAATAAGCAAAAATAGTGTCTTTGATCCATGAATGAATAGAATATATAGTGGAGAACGAATAAAATTTTTAAAAATTAAAATAATATTATTTGATTTCTAAAGTAAAAAAGATTGCGTCTTTTTCACTGTTTCTCGTCTATTTAGTGGAAATGAAAAATGATCATTAAAAATGGACACCGAAAAAATATGGAAGGAATTCTCTGGTCAACTAAAGGCTTTTATCCACCAGCGCATAGCTGATAAAGAGGATGCTAAAGATGTGCTCCAACATGTCTTTGAAAAAATTCATATACATAAAAGTTTCCTTAAAGATGAGGATCGATTGCTTTCCTGGGTTTATCAAATCACTCGTAATGCTATCGTGGATTATCATAGAAAGACGAAAAAAGTAGTTGAGTGTGAAATCCGAGACGATTATTTAGAAGATAATGATTGGAATGATCCTTATGGATGCTTATTGAGTAGCCTTCAAACTTTTTTGTCTCAATTATCCGAAGAAGATCAGTTTTTGTTGCGCCAAGTAGATTGGGAGAATGTACCTCAGAAACAATTGTCAGAATCCCTTCAAATTCCTTACACCACCTTAAAATCAAGAGTTCAAAGAGCCAGAAAAAGACTATTAAATATTTTCATTGATTGTTGTCAAGTGGTATATGGGCCAGCAGGAGATTTGATCGAAGTGGTTCCCAGAAGTAGACCTAGCTGTTAATATAAAAAGCACAGAAAAAATCTGTGCTTTTGGGATAATACAAGATGGTTGAAAAATGGAGTATGTGCTTATCTTTGGACAACAAATTTTTTATGCATTTCTCCTTCCTGTGTTTGAAGTTTATACACGTAAACACCTGGTTGGAGGTGTAACTGATCAGTATCTAATGTTACCTGATAAACTTCACCGCTATTTGCGGCCCCATTGAAAAGCGTACCCATTTCATTTCCTGATAAATCATATACTTTGAGTACTGCAAGACCGTCTCTCTTAGTGGTAAAGCCTATTTCTGAGGATTCATGTTGGTGAAGCGGATTAGGGAAATTCTGAGATAACATCGTTTCTTTAGGAACATTTAATTGGCCCATTTCTTTCGCTAGTTCATTAGACACAGCAAATAAAGTCCCTCGCATTGGGATAAATGATAGGCCAAAAGAAGTTACGACCCGAGTATCTTCTACTCCTACGAAGATTTGTTCAAGGAGTGAAAAAGTATCTGCCACAAAATCGACATCTATCGCATCTTCAGCACCGAAGATACCGCTAGGGCCTAATCCGATAAGATTACCTGGCCCTCCGGGACCTTCATCCATGATATTCAAGATATCATCAAAGCCATCTGTATGCCAGTTCCCTAAGTAGTGTCCTATCTCATGAGAGATGATATTTCCTAACCCAACCACTAATAAATCTTCTATAGAAGTTCCGGGAGCAAGTGGAATATTGTTAAAGGAAAAAAATTGACTAGTATCACGAGAAGTGATGATATCCATGAGGACTAATGCCAATTCTTCCGTAGCAAAATTACCTTGATCGATACTTTGAGCAATTCCTATGGTTCCTATACCGGATTGTTCAATAGTTCCTCCGATGATGACTCTGCTTACCGGACGTTCCTCAATATCTATCATTCGATCAAGGTCCAATCCTTCAAATATGCCGAAGTTATTTAGGATGACAATATCTAAATTGGGATTAATCTCAGATCTTTCGAGATCTTGTTCGAGATTTTCTCTGACTACGTTTACAATCCTTCTTATGAGTCTTATCCGTGTAAAAGGGTCCGTAGATATGCCCAGATTAGGAAGAAAATCTCCAAAAGCAGAAAGTTGACGAATATCAGAAAATGGCTGACCGAAAAACTCCCCTAAATCAAAAGTGCCTCCATTAAAGTCCAGAAAGATGACTTGTTTAAATCCCGGACTCAATTCAAAAAACGGTCTGGTTACCTGAAAGCTTCCTTCATAACTTCCCAAATTTTCTCCAAATCGTATAGCATAAGAGCCGTCTTCTGGAGCAATGAAGGTAAGGAGTGTTTGCCCACTAATTTCCAAAGGATTGTCTTCCGTAATGCCAAAAGCAGCTCCTCCAGATCTGGATGCGATAAATTCCGATCCGTCTGGGCTCGAAACCCCGATGAATGGATTACTTCTTCCGTTTATGCTTGCACCAAATACATCTCCTTTTCTTAAATCCAGAAGGAAGTAATCATCATCATCTTCAATAAATGTAGAAATTTTTACCGTGTATTCTCCTTCTGAACCTGCGCCAAAACCCGAGCTGGAATCAAATGGATCTAAAGGTATAAAAGAACCAAATCCCGAAACCATCACAAAATACGCTCCTTCACTCTCAACATTTAATTTCAAAAAGCTATCGAATGATTCTATACCACCATCATCATTAAAGGCTAATAGAACACCCTCTTCATCATAAATAGCAACGAATGGGTCCAGATCCTCAAAAGGTTCTGGTGTATCTACATCTACTTCAATTACCCAGCCTTCTTCGGCATGTACACAATAAAAATCAAAATCTCCTGTACTGTCTCCAGCGGCACCAAACATGCCATCTCCTACTTCTGCTTCAAAAATGGATGTCTGAAATAATTCTCTGATTTTCGTTTTGTTGGCAAGATCTATAGAACCATCATCTTCTTCATCTTCCAATTCCATGATCTCAAATTCTACAAATTCCTCTTCGCCTGAGATTCCGGCAATACTTACTATTGAATTTTCACCAGGAGCACTACCAAAGTTGGGAACGCTTATTCCATTTTCAGGAGTATCGTTTTCGCCTTGTGTGATTTCATTTTCAATAATTGCAATACCTTCTGGGTTGATGGATCTCAACCCGGCGTTTCTTCTTTTTTGTTGATAGTTAATATATGATTCCCATGCGTTGTATGTTTCTAAATTTGGATTAGACCCAAAGCTGAGGTAAGGATTTGGTTCACTGGGAGGAAGACCTCTTTTTATGGCTTCTTTATTCCTGTTTCCCATCAAGTCCATAAAATCGATAGGAGATTGTAAGGGCGATTGCTGTCCATAGAGCATATTTGTGCTCAAAGAACTACAAATGCTGATGGTAATTAAGACAATCATATTCGAAATAATTCTCCTTTGGAAGGAGGATATATGAAAATGATTTATCCAAATTTTAAAAGGTAAGAATTTTGTCATTGGAATTAGGTATAAGAAGTTGTGTAGTATAAATGATTAATGTAAACTGATTGATATTCAGCTAGATGAATTAGGGGTATTGATTAAATAAATAAGCTATCAAAAAATATTTACAGGAAAAGATATCAGAAATACTCGATCTAATATAGGAAAAATGACAAAATAAAACACTGAAAATTCAAATTTTCCGGTAGATTTAAAAGTATAAATATTTCGAAATTTATTTGTTCTCATTTTCAGCATTTTGCGGAGAATAGTGAGAGATACCCGACGAGTGAATCAGGGAAAGAGCAAATGTGAGCTGTGTATCATGACCTCTTATAAGATCAGTAAGTTTATCGGGAACCAGATAGTCAGGTTCCAGCGGATAGGGATCAATTTCGAATTCCCCTCTGTTAGAATATATGCGCAAGGTCGAAATACTTCCCTTTAATTTGCTATTTGGCAAGATAAACCGTGCGGCATGTCCGAAAGTAGCATTTCCTGTGCAGCCACTGGGTTCTCCTATAATAGTAGCTAAATCCAATCTATGTAAAGCATGGTGGGTTAATGCTGCATTAGACATGGAAAGTCCATTGACCAGCAGATAGGTATTGCCATCAAAATGAAGCTTGGGATTTTTTATATTTTGTGGTTCCCAATAAAGTGTATCATACGTTCCTGGTAATTTCCTGCTACATCCCATTAATTTTCTATCGAAAGGCTTTTTAAAGGGTTTAATGGGAAATTTATACCAATTGGTTTGAGAAGTGACCTTTTGACTAAGCAATCGGCTAGAACGTACGACACTATGGGAAACAAATAAGAATGGTTCAGGTGCCAGATAAGATATTAATTCTGATCCTCTGTCGACATACCCTCCTCGGTTATCTCGTAAATCAATGATTAAGTCTGTAATATGGGACTCTTGTATAGATCTAAAAGCTTTTTTTAAAAACTGTTTATACTGACGACTGTTCCCTTTTGAAAAAGAAGCAATCCTAAGGTAAGCTGTCTTGTGATCTGAAAGGATATGAAAAAAATAATTGAGTTTTCTCGTTGTGAGACTTTTTTTGACACTCGGCGTCCATTCTCCCCAGTGATAGGCCGGATAATTGATAAATAGGGTATCTTGCTGATCAGGAGGTATATAGGAGATGCTGTTCCACTGTTTTACTGATAGTATCCAGGAGAGATGCCTACGAAAATTTTGTTCGAGCATTTTTCTGGAGATATGATCCGCATAACCGTCAGCGTATTGTAGGTTAAAGAGTTTGTTAATGATAGTATCAATAGGAAAACGGTTTATGCTGACGAGTTTACTGCCCATTGGTATAATTTCTTCACCATCTTCTAGTATATATATGTCTGAATCCAGATAACTCACTGATAAAGGGAGATAATATCCTCCATTCTGAGCATATTCATCTAATCTGGAGGGTAACCACATCCGAGTATGAATATCCTTAATCTGGACCAGGACTTCATTTAATGCCAGATAAAATTCCCAGGTAGCCAGACTCTTTTGAATAGTATTGTCCAGTTTGTGAAATGCTTCATCCAGTATCTCTCTTGAGGTATACTGAAACGGATCTGTATGCGTATGAAATAAATAACTTTTTAAAGAATCGACATCTTCACGCATCTGAGAAGGACTCAATAATTCTACTCCTTCGAATTGTGCGCGAAGATGAGGGATTTCTAATCCAAAGATGATCAGGAAACCTAAAAATACGCTATAAAATAAATGGATGGAGTAAAGCTTTTGTTTCATACATCAATAATATATGAGTTTTGTCCAGCATTTTCAATAGATGACTAAATCACTGAAGAAATATAGTAACAACATTGATAGTGAACCCCTCGTTTTGTAATCATCATCTGATTTTTTATACTAACGTATGATTTTTGAAGTAGTACCACTTTAATGGTAGAAAAAAGATATTATCTATGTAGGAAAATGTGTGAATGCACATGAAAAAAATGATATTAATCGTTCTAGTTTTTTCTTAATTTTACAATCTAAAAGATTGAAATTTAGTTTAGTAGGGAGTAAATTATATAATATAAGAATATATAAAAAGCATATTATTAAAAAAATAAAACGAAATACTTTACAACAAAAAACATATCCGAATGACATCTTCATTAACCTTTCTAAGTAATGCTACCCCAGAGTATATAGACAATATATATCGAGCTTATAAAGCTAATCCTGAATCAGTGTCGGAAGATTGGAAAAGATTTTTTGCGGGCTTTGAATTTGGAAATCGACATGGAAATGGGCTATCTACGACGGGAATACCTGCTGTGAATACTGCTTCTAAGGAGATTAACGTATTAAACTTAATTAATGGTTACCGCACCAGAGGGCATTTATTTACGCAAACAAATCCGGTTAGAGAACGCCGCAAATATGAACCTAATCTTGATTTGGATGTTTTTGGGTTGACCAACGAGGATTTGGATACGGTTTTTCAGGCAGGAGTAGAGATAGGTATAGGTCCAGCTAAGTTATCAGATATTATCCAAATTCTTAAAACTACTTACTGCCGCACGATAGGAGCTGAATATAATTACATCCGAAGGCCTGAAATCGTGAGTTGGCTTAGAGATAGAATGGAAGCTACGCAAAATATGCCTGATTTTTCATTGGAAAAGAAGAGACATCTATTGAGCAGATTAAATCAGGCTGTCATTTTTGAAAAGTTTTTAGGAACAAAGTTCGTTGGTCAAAAAAGATTCTCTCTGGAGGGGGCTGAGACGTTGATCCCTGCTATGGATGCTATTATAGAAAAAGGGGCAGATCTAGGATTGGAAGAGTTTGTTATAGGAATGGCACATAGAGGACGTTTGAATGTACTTTCTAATGTGTTAAAAAAGGAATATGACGAAATATTCTCTGAATTTGAGGGAACGGAGCATGCTGAATCTGTTTTTCAGGGAGACGTAAAATATCATTTGGGGTTCTCTAGTGATGTTACAACAAGCTCTGGAAAGAAAGTACACTTGAGTTTAATGTCAAATCCTTCGCATTTGGAAGCGGTGGATCCAGTAGTTCAGGGTGCGGCACGTGCTAAGTTAGATCATAAATTTCACAGTGATTACAATAAATTAGCTCCCATTCTCATTCATGGAGATGCAGCTATTTCTTCCCAGGGAGTAGTATATGAAGTTATTCAAATGTCTTTGCTGGAAGGATATAAAACCGGAGGAACTATCCATATTGTTATAAATAATCAGGTCGGTTTTACCACGAATTATATTGATGGAAGATCGAGTACCTATTGTACAGATGTAGCAAAAGTAACACAATCTCCTGTATTTCATGTAAATGGTGATGATGTGGAAGCCGTCGTATTTGCTGTTGAAATGGCTATGGAATTTCGCCAGACATTTAACAGAGATGTCTTTATCGACTTACTAAGTTACAGAAGACACGGACATAATGAAGCTGATGAACCGAGTTTTACACAACCTCTTTTATACAAGGTAATCAAGCAACATCCTGATCCTCGAAAGATATATTTTGATAAGTTAGTAAATTCAGGAGAGGTGGAATCCTATATGGCTAAAGAGCTTGAGAAAGAGTTTAAACAAGAATTACAGGAAGAACTTGAGGAGTCTCGAGCTAAAGATGCGTTAGTATATGCTCCATATTTGAAGGGCACCTGGACTGGAATAAGAAGAGTTACTAATGAAGACTTTGAACAGGCCTCCCCAGATACGGGTGTTAATGAGGATATCTTAAAAATGATTCTCCACAGATTGCATGATATTCCTGAAGATTTCAACGCTCATAAGAAAATCCGGAAGCTGTTTAATGATCGTATGAAAATGGTAGAAGAAGATCGGCTGGATTGGGCTTTAGGGGAATTAATGGCTTATGGAACATTACTTCTGGACGGGAATTTTGTAAGGTTGAGCGGGCAGGATTCCAGAAGAGGAACTTTTTCCCACAGACATGCTGTGATAGTTAGCGAAGATGCCGAACATGAATATACTCCATTAAATCACCTCGAGGAAGAGCAATCCAGATTTGAAGTATATAATTCTCCGCTTTCGGAATACGGAGTCTTGGGATTTGAATACGGCTATTCTACAGCAAATCCAAATAATGTAGTGATTTGGGAAGCTCAGTTTGGAGATTTTGCAAATGGAGCCCAGATTGTCATAGATCAGTACATTGCTAGTGCAGAGACTAAGTGGCAGAGAATGAGTGGACTTATACTTCTGCTTCCCCATGGTTATGAAGGGCAGGGACCTGAACACTCTTCTGCAAGAATTGAGAGATATCTGACCCTTTGTGCAAGGAAAAATATGCAAGTGGTCAATTGTACTACACCTGCTAATTTCTTTCACGCTTTACGTCGTCAGGTAGCATGGGATTTTAGAATTCCTCTGGTGGTTTTCACTCCTAAGAAGCTATTACGATATCCAGGAGCTGTTAGCAAACTAAGTGATTTTTCCACTGGAGGAAGATTTACTGAGGTGATTGATGATGATTATGTAGAAGTAGATAAAGTCAGAAGAGTGTTGTTGTGCAGTGGCAAAATCTATTATGAATTACTGGAATATCAGCAAGAGCATGAACATAAAGATGTAGCTGTACTGAGAATGGAACAATTATATCCACTTCCAGTGGTAAGATTGAGAGAGTTAATTAAAAAATATGGGGCCGATACTCCTTTTTATTGGGTTCAGGAAGAGCCGAGGAATATGGGAGCATGGGATTATATTTTAAGAGTTATAACAGATGTGCCCATAAAATTAATAGGTCGAAAACCATCGCCTAGTCCTGCCACAGGATACTATAAACAACATGCAGAAGAACAGGAAAGGATCATTAAGGAGGCATTTTCTAAAGTGGAGGAATCGGAAAAAGCAGTATTAAAAAGTTGAAATTAATTAATATCGTCTTCGAAGAAACTAAGCTAAAAGCTCTCACTTTCAGAAATGAAAAGCGAGGGCTTTAATTTTTTTTGTCGTTCGTATTGTTCATCGAGGGATTAAAACACTACCTTTGTAATGTTATTATTGAAGTTACATTGACATTACACAAATTTTACATAAACTTATTTATTATGTATGTCAATTTTTGTGATGACACAAATCGATAGGTTAGTTGAATGAAACTATTTATCGAATAATAAGAGAAAATGTACTAAGGTGTAAAAATATAACGGAATTGAGTATATGATATTGTTAGAGCAATTATATTTAGCTGCACAAAATCTCCATACAGATCCTTCTTCACAAGAAATTCTTAGAAAAGTAATAGATTCCTGTAAAGCTGATTTCTTCCATCTTCATTTTAGTCCTGTCTATCCTTCTTATATTGAGGCATTAGGATATAGAAAACCATCTCAAGAAGAAAGAGAAGCATGTCTAAACAGATGGGAAATGCTTGAAAAATTGGTCTTAGACCAAAATGCCTTTCAGAGAAAATCAGAAATTTTAAGCCACATTCTCATTCTTATCACCATTCATAAAGAGTTATCCCGGGTAAGAACCTTCTACGAGAGAATGCCCTACCGTAAACATGGTTAATATTGGTTACTCTTATGATAAAAAATCGGGACATGTTGGTAACCAACATGCAGAATATCTAACTTTAAATTAAATTGGGTTTTTCTAAATCTTTACTTTGGACACTAGCATTGTTAAGAAGTACTTAGTATCTTCTAAATCTAAGGCTCGTATAATAGTATGTATGAACACGGTTCAAATGGGGTTACCTAACTAATGTTAACAATCTAATGAATACTCATGAAAGTATTATATGCCATCCAAGGTACTGGAAATGGGCATTTGAGTAGAGCTAGGCATCTTATTCCCATTCTGAAGAAATATTGTGAGCTGGATGTTTTAGTGAGTGGTACTCAGTCAGAGATCGTTCTCCCTTATCCTATAAAATTTAAATACAGAGGGCTTTCTTTTTTACTCAATAAGAAAGGTGGAGTTCATTATGGTAAGACCCTTTGGGAGGCTATTGCTGGGAAATTGACTCAAGAAGCTATTCTTTGTCCCGTTAGAGATTACGATTTAGTCATAAATGATTTTGAGCCTGTATCTGCATGGGCTTGTAAGTTAAAAAGGGTTCCTTGTGTAGCGTTAAGTCATCAGGCTTCATTCCTTTCTGGAAAAACGCCTCGTCCACGAAAGATAGATTTACTGGGCGAAGGAATTTTGAGATTTTATGCACCAGCTTCCAAGGCAATAGGATTTCATTTTGATAAGTATGATACGTTCATCGAAACTCCTGTTATAAGAAATAGCATTAGATCCCTCGATCCAAAAGATTTGGGACACTATACAGTTTACTTACCTGCACTTAGTGATTCCAGACTACTTTCATATCTCCAACAAATACCTGATGTGTCATGGGAGGTATTTTCCCGATACACAAAAAGCATGTATAAGGAAAAGAATGTCAAAGTATTTCCCATTGACAACGATGTATTCATCAAAAGTTTTAAGAATTGTACTGGAATGTTAACTGGAGCTGGTTTTGAAACACCTGCAGAGGCATTATTTCTGGAAAAGAAGCTGTTTACTATTCCTGCAAGAAGACAATATGAACAAATGTGTAATGCTGCGGCATTAGAAAAAATGGGGATACCTGTTATGTGGAAGATTAATTCTACCATAGTTGATAGATTGCGATATTGGATTGATCACATTCCTCCAAAGCATACGAATTTTCCAGAACAGTCTGAGGAAATTTTATTAAAGTTGCTGGAAGAATACAATTTTAACAAGGAAACCTTTATTAATAACACGTCTTCCGATGAACAGTTAACACCTTCCAAAATGTTTTCTGATAGGGTAGAAATTTAGAAATGAAACTGAGAGTCTTTGCATTTAAATCTAACTTGGGATTTAAACACTTATTCTTGAGAAAATATAGTTCATTTCTGAAGCAATTATTCTGCATGTATTTGCATATTGTTCTTCCTGTTCAGATGTTCCATCATATGCTTTTGGATCTGTGTAGGAAATAGAAAATCTTTTTGTAGCACCAAATACCACAGGACATGCCTCATCTGCTTCATCACAAACCATGATAGCTGCAAAATCCTTTTGAGGATTTTCTTCGGAAGAATATACCTTTGAAAAAGCTATCAAGGAGGGATCTTCATTTGAGAAACAAACTTCATACACTGGATTCTCACTCTCCACCTGCATTATTATCGTAAAACCGCAATCTTTTAACGCTGCTATCGCATGAGGATTAAAGGCAGTAGCTTCAGTTCCTCCTGAATAAGTTTGTACGTAAGGGATATCGTAAAAAGATGCAAGTGTTTGAGCCCAAACCTGTGCCATATGGCTTCTTCTCGAGTTGTGGGTACAAATAAAAATGAGTCTTACTTGCTCATCAGCAGTAATGGACTGTTGAATGAATTGCTTAAGTCCATCTAGCAGTTGCTGCCTGTCAGAAGTAATTTCGACTTGGTCTTCCTGTAGGGACTCGATATATTGTTCAATTTCTGGAAACATAGGAATTCTTCTACGCTTAAAGAAAGTAAAATTTATTTAAATCTTTAAACGTAGAAGAAACTTATCCAAAATATTGGTCATATTAATAGGTTCCTCCTACCACTCTATCATTTAGAGGAGAACCTTTGGGGAATGAGGGTAAAAATGAAGGTGCGGTTGTCAAGCCTACAGTATCTGTCAATGCTTCCATGAAAGAAATAACATCATGGATCTCTTCCGCTTGTAAGCTTAGCGAATCGAAAGGTAGCGTCTGGTAAGGAACATCTAGTCCCATTCCTGCCCCACCTCCTCTATTATAAAAATCCATTACTTCTTCCAGAGTTTCATAGCCACCATTATGCATATAAGGAGCAGTTAAGGCGATATTCCTAACGGTAGGCGTTTTAAATGAATGCTGATAAAATTTCGCTTTTTCTGTAGGACGTCCATTGGCATATCGACCAAGGTCAGGATCCAATATAGGAGCTTCTATGTTATGTTTAAGGGGTACCCCTAATACTTCCGATTCTGATTCCTGAAAACGGGGAGGAACCGTCCCATTAAATACAGGGGCAAAATGACAGGTACCGCAAGCGCCTTTGCCCATAAAAATATTAAATCCATTTCTTACCTCATCACTTATATGGTCAGTCTCACCTCTAACATATAAATCAAATGGAGAGTTGAAGCTTGAAAGAGATTTTACATAGGCCGTAATGGCTACCGGCAAAGTATAGCTATTAATAATGGGTTTTTGAGGATGATCCGGAAATGCTTCTTCGAAAAGGGTAATGTACTCCTTACTTTCCATTAGCTTTTCAAATAGTTTGAAATAGGAAGTTCTAAACTCCTTTTCATCCACTATAACATGCTCTATTTGACCTTCTAATTGATGTGCGCGCATGTCGTGGAAAAAGCGTTTTGCAAATACTGAGTTGATCAGGGTAGGAGCATTTCTATCTACTGTTCCTTCAAAATCGGTAGCTATACTTTTGGAGAGGCCATCAGTGAAGGCTTTTCCAGGTTGATGACAGGAAGCACATGACCTTTCGTTCGTTTGAGACAAAGCTGGATCGAAAAATAACATGCGGCCCAATTCAATAATTTTTTGATCGGCATTCCTGGCTCCATAGTCAGTAAAGGCACCCGCATAAAGAAAATCATTAGAAAATAAGTTTGAAGCCTCTGAGTTAACAGAGAGAGGGATTTGGCTGGCTTTACTTAACACAGGAAGCCCAAGTTTATAGATAGCCTTTCCAGTTAAATCGAATAATGGATTAATATATGACTTTAGGAAAAATAGTCGATCGTAGGTATCAAAATCATTTTGATATTCGTGTAGATGTGTGATGGATGCGATAAACAGAGAATCTATGTCATCGTATAATTGAGCATCAACTTTAGCTATTCTTTCGCGATAATGTGACATTGCGTTGTGTAACGACTTCATAGCAATATATGCCTCCGCCATGCTATTACCCGAAGAAGGGGTATCAAATCCGGTGAGGCCCAGAGTAAATATTCTAACTAACTCTTCTCTTGTAGCATCAAAAATTTGTGCATCAGTCAGGAACGTACCTTGAGAGAAGAAATTTTTATATTGCTTGATTTGTGAAGTTAATTTGGAAGACTTTTGGACAATGTCTTTTTTTATGTCGAAGACCTCATCACTAAAAATGAGTTCATCGAGAATTTGTAACCCTTCCGGTTCCAGGACTGTTAATACGCTTGGACTATTACGCTCAATTTTTAAGAGCGGTGCACCATTTACCCAATCCTTGACAAATTCTTCTGAGAGAAAAGAGAGTAAATATTCTATCTCTTTAAATTTATTTCTGGCTAGAATGAGCGACTTCTGAAGCTCTTCGAGGCTTTGTTCATCCTGCTCTTCAAGAGAAACCGCTTTTTCGTGGAGACTTTTTGTGGCTTCAAGAACAGAAGTTAATCCTTCATTAAATTGTTCAGTTATCAGCCGGGCCGCCATTTCATCCTTAACTGGAGATCGAAAGCTGATACCCAATATTGTGCTAACGGTCAGCATCAGGATAAAGCCCAGATAATAAACACGTGTAGCAATTTTCATATTAAAAAAAGTATATAAGTTAGGTTGATATAAAAGGAAAGCCCGATACCGGGCTTTCCATAAAAGTATTTATAGTATTGATTACTCTTTGATTACTTTAGAAGAGTATACATTTCCTTCCTGATCTACTAATCTAACTACATAAACACCTTGAGTCCAAGTCTGGAAGTTTACAGAGTTAGCACGCTCCTTGTGAGAGATCTGCTTTCCATCGATAGTGAAAACAGTAACTGACTTCATAGTCTCGCTGAAGAACAAGTTCTGAGATACTGGATTAGGATAAACAGAAATGTTAGACTCAGCATCGATTAACTCAACAATATCTGTAGAAATATCTTCTCCAAATCCAGATAAAGCGATGGTTAAAGAATTGTTGAATGGAAATTCGTTGATGTTAGCATCAGGGTGCTGAGAGTTAACAAGGATAGTATTTCCATCTAACTGGATAGCACCTGTTACTTCTGCTCCGATAGGTACAGCACCGATACGAGTTAAATCATCAACAGTAGGATTTACTACATCCATATCTAACAACCATAGCTCACAAGTTCTGTTAGAAACTCCTAAAGGCATACGACCCCAAGAAGTTCCGTTAAGATCTTCATTAATGATCATGTAAGACTTAGTTCCATCTTCGGAAACAAAGAAATTTAATCCATCAGGATTAGATAAGTTACGCTTAGTATCAAATTCCTGAATACCAATTCCTTGATCATACAATGGACCTCCTTCAATGTATACATTCATCTCACCAGTAGATGGATTATATTCCATTACACGTCCATAGTAATCCCAGTAATCAGCAGAATCAGGAACAGTACCTTGCTCAGTAGCGCGAGTAATGTGGTGAGGAGCTAAAATACCTCCAGCCTCTTTTCCACCTACGAAACGGCTTCCTGGATTATCTCTACCAGTTTCAGTGAAATAAACATTTCCATTTAAAGGATTGTGAGCAACCCATTCAATACGGTTGAACATTGTAGCTCCCTGAGAAAGAGCAACAGATGGGAAATTTAACACTGTATCGATTGAAGACATATCTACTTCTACCCAAACACCTTCTGCGCCAGAACCTGCATCATGCTTGTAGAAGAATGTTCTACCGTTTAAGAAGCTACCTGCAGTATCAGCAAGAAAACGAGTGAATAATCCTGGAGTAGCATCTCCTCCTAGGAAAGCGATAGAATCTTCTAATACAACACCACCTTCAAAAGGCTGACGTCCCCAGTTGTACTGCTTACGAACAGCTACAGCTTCTTTAGGATCAATCTCAACCATGTAGTTGTAGTTCTCAAACTTTTTAATCTGAGCACCATTGTATCCAGGGAATCCATTAGGAGCTGCAAGTCCATTTACTGTCCCTTGACCAATGATGAAATCAGAGGTGTCTCTATCATCAATATCAGAGTTAGAGCCACGGAACCACTCCTCAGCAGTCCAGATACGTCCATTTGCAGCGCTAATACCACCACAGTTCATACCTGTACTACCTACAGTGTTAACAAAATCTACATTGAAGAATTTTCCAGTACGGCCATCAGATAGCGTTTGGTCTAATACTGTTAAGCTTCCGTCTCCTTCTTTTGCTACTTTGAAAACGGTCATACCACCACCATCACCGATAAGGCTGTCTCTTAGAATCATCTCATGGTTAACAGAAACCCAACCTAAAGCATCAGAGTCAGATGCAGTATCAGGAGTAAATCCTATGAAGTCATGCCATTGCTTAGCGATAGCCTGACCTGCTGGATTTCCATAAGTAGCAGTAGTTTGAACTGTGTCGACACCACCTACAAAGATAACCTGACTGCTTAGGTCAGCAGAATGAACAAATACTTTTGATACAGGCACTACAAATTCGGAGATACTATCACCGAAAGCTGCTTCAGATACACTAATTTCTTGAGCGTGTACAGAAGTCGCAAATCCTAGTGCCAGAATGAAAAAATAAAACTTTCTCATGAAAGACATAAATAAATGCGTTTAAGGTTTATGAAATTGAGTTTAAAAAGACAATACTAAACAACATTAAAGTTAAATGCTGCAGATTATAAAAATGTAAAAAAGGTATTACGATTTTTATTTACTTTCAAAGTGTACAAAATATTCAAAAAACTGTATTCATAGTGAACAGTGTATATTAATAAATTGTAAACTTTCCATTAGCTTAATTTTAAGAAAGATGGTAGGGGTATTATAACAGGTTAAGAATCAGCAAGCTACCCATGGATGCTTAAATCTATTCTCTATGCTATTTAACAATTCGCGTGGAGTGATTGGAGCTTGGATACAGTCGTTATGATGAATCAAACTGTTGTATGACCGAGAATGGAACTCACTATCAGTGGTGAGGCACATAATATTACTTTTAACTAAAGAAGGGATTTTTCTTAATTCACAATAAGCATCTGCTCTTGCCTGTTCAGAATAAAAAGTGCCAAGTAAAATAACATCGGGAAGATTTGAAATGGCGAGTTTAATACCTTCTAAGGATCTATCTGCTTGATAAACCTTATACCCGCTTTGAGTAAAATTGTATTCTAGTAGTTCCCTAATGTCTATTTCTTCATCAATAATGAGTATAGACTTTCTCATCATAGGCTTATTTTAATGTGTGTTGGTAAATTTATATAAGGTTCTTCTGAATTCCAATTAGCTAATATTCATATGAGTATGTTGAAAAATTACTATCCTGATCCCTAATGAATTAACATTCAAATAATTTTTCCACAATTTTACCTCAAAGAATTTGCCCCTTATCGAATATCCTTGGGCCTGTGAAAATCCTCATTTTGAATAAAGTTTTCATCACTCAAGGCTTTAAGGAATTCTATCAGATCTGCTTTTTCCTCTTCAGAAAAATCTATATTCCTTAAGAGAACACTTTGATTTCTATGCCCATTACCTCCACTAGCATAGTGATCTACCACTTCTTTCAGGGTATTCATACTCCCATCGTGCATATAAGGAGCAGTATATTCGATATTTCTTAAGGTGGGAACTTTAAATTTCCCTTCATCATTCTCCCTGCCTGTTACTTCCATTCTGCCTGGATCAGTATATTCTTCATAAAGCCCATTGTTATGGAAGCTATCATCAGTAAAATTAGGTCCTGTATGACAATGAAAACACTCTCCTCGTTGGTGGTTGAAGAATAAAGACATCCCTCTTTTTTGAGCCGAAGATAATGCGGAAGAATCCCCTTGCAAATACCGATCGTACGGAGAATCTGTACTTAATAGAATTCTTTCAAAAGACGCAATCGCATTGACAATCGTTTTGGTACTCGGCTCTTCCTGAAACACTTCTTCAAATTTTTGAGGATATACACTATGGCTTTTCAACCTGTTAATGATGGTCGCAGGATCTCCATCCATTTCAATATCCGAAACAATAGGATGAATCGCCTGTTCTTCCAATGAAGGATTGGCCCCGTCCCAAAAGAAACTTCTTCCATAAACTAAATTTACTAATGCAGGAGCGTTCCTGCTTCCTTCAGCGTTTTCCACTCCTCGACTGAACCTCCTGGGATCAGCAAAAGAGTGACCTGGTAAATGGCATGAGCTACAGCTGATGGTACTGTCTCTTGATAATATAGGATCGAAAAAAAGCATTCTTCCCAGTTCGATCTTTTCTTCCGTAAGCGGATTATCTGCCGGAATTGCAGGCTCGGGGAAATGATCCGGCACTGTTAATTCCACGATGGTTAGTCCTTGATTGACTGGATCATTATCGTCTCCACATCCTACTAGATTCACAGATACAATAAGGATTGATAAGTAAATTGATATAGCTAGAAATCTATTCATCAGATTGAACATAGAATGTTGTTAAGAGCTAAAATGGAACCTTAAATAATGCTCCTTCCACCAGATTATCAATAATTTTTCTGGATAGTTCAAATTCTTTTCCGGGAGCGCTGTGAGTGGTGTTTCTCGCTACCATATCTATAGTATCATTCTCAGTGTAAAACATTCTATTGATATCCAGCTCAATAATGAATTGAAGCTCCTGACCGGATTGAATCTCGAAGCTATGTCTCGGTTCTGTATATGTAATGGTTGTATACAATGTTTGATCTCTACCTAAAGAGTCCTGTCCAATGTGATAAACGAGCGGATGATTAATTTCGCTGCCATCCTTATCTCGGCTCTGATCGATAGTTCCTTCCATCTGGACGAACTTATATCCGGTTTTCCATGACCAGTACATCGAATTCCCGACATTTAAGGGATGATCTACCGCATAATCAGCAGGTTCTGTATTCAATCTGTCCGGTACACCTACACCAAAAGAGACGCCTCTATATCTACCCACTTCAATATTGTCAAATATCCCGAATGCCCCTCCTCCATGACGTACTGCGCCTCCCTCTCCCAGGTCATAAAATTCAATGTCTGAAAGCAACACCTCATCTCCATTTTCCTTAATCAGCGTTATTTCTGCAATATACATTTGGAACAGATCGATATGGAATGATCGACCTCGAATGTTGGGATATAATTCTCCCAATACTAATTCTTGCCCGCCAATAAAGGGCCTGATATTTAGTTCAAAGGTTCCTGCCTCTAAAGGGTCATCTCCTCTATCACATGATAGGAGTAGAAGAGAAGACGAAACTATTACGATGAAAAATATTCTGAACATATAATTTTTGTTATTAATGCATGTATCGTTTATGACTAATATTTACTTTAATATGTGGAGGCTAGTTGAAATCGTTGGTCATTAATAAAAGAGCTATCCGTAAGAGAATAAAGAAATTGAATAAGGTCGTCTTTTTCTTCCTGGGTCAATGATAATGGTTTTATGTCCTGATGTCTATTGGGGTGTGCTGCTCCGCCCTTGTTATAATGATCGATGACTTCTGCTAATGTTGATATGCTTCCATCATGCATGTATGGTGCAGTTAAAACAATATTTCTCAATGTAGGAACTTTAAATTTCCCGATATCTGCTGAGTCTTGAGTAATACGGAATCGGCCATGATCTTTATATTCCTCATACAAACCTATATTTTCAAATTGATAATTAGTGAAATCGAAGCCTCCGTGGCAATTTCCACATGCTAACCTATCACTAAAAAACAAGGTCATCCCTCTACCTTGAGATAAGGTAAGTGCAGTAGAATCTCTTTTGTTCCTGTAATGATCAAAAGGAGAATTTCCGCTAAGAAGTGTTCTTTCGAAAGATGCTAAAGCACGAGTGATAACAAACAAGTCGAACTCTCGTTGGTATGCCTCTTTAGCCAACTTCACATAGTGTGGATCTTGAGCTAATCTGCTAACAACATCTACGGCATTAAATCCCATTTCCTCCTCTGTACAAATAGGACCTAGCACCTGAGCCTCCAGAGTGGGACTGCCTCCTTCTTTAAAAAAGTATGGATGATAGGCTACATTCGTTAAGGTTGGCACATTTCGATGACCCACCAACTGATTAATACCTACACTAAGCGTTTGATGATCCGAAAAAGCTGCAGAAGCCAAATGACAACTACTACATGATATGCTACTGTCTTTAGAGAGCCTTACATCGTAGAAGAGTTGCCGGCCGAGTTCGATTCGTTCAGCAGAGAGTTTATTATTGTCAGGTACTGGAATCTTAGGGAAACCTTGAGGAATATCTACTTCAAAAGATGAAACAACATTGATAGACTTAGGAATGCGCCACAATAGTAATGACGCTATTCCTAAGAGTATTATGATAATGATATATGAGATGTTTGTCTTCATATATGAATTGTCCCGGAGGTATTATGGAATTGCTTGGAACGCATTCTGGAAATTATTAGCAATTCTGGTTGCAAGATCTATATTGTTGGCTGTATGAGTATCAAACTCCGTCGCCATATCTACATTGGACAGTACTTCGTCTAACTGTAGAGATACAGAAATCACTGCCTGAGTATTTGATGCAATAGAAGGAGCATTCAATATTACCTGACGCAGGAAGGGATCGGAACCTATATGAAATACGAAATCTGTTTCAGGAGTACCATCTCCGTCCGAATCTGTTAAGCCTTCCAACACAAAGAATTTATAACCTGAGTTCCAATTCCAATGCATGGATGGATTCTTAGCTGCCAGTGGAGAATCGGAAGGATAGGAGGCGAAATCCGTTTCAGAAATATTATTTGCCGCAGGATCTATGCCCACATTAAAGCGAACCAAGGAAATTTCATCTGTGGATACTTCTCCCACATTGAAGGTATTGGCATCAGGACCATATAAAAAGTATTGGTCTTCAATTAACACTCCTGTTGAATCCGATCTAATGAGTTCAAGTTGTGAAACATAGAATTGAATTCTGTTGAAAGCTACAGTTGTACCGTTGATATCGTAATTCTGGTTCAACTGTACAGTTTGGCCGTCAATCGTTTGGTCGAATTGTATACTAATGTTGGTAGTTGTTACATTATCGTCATCATCGCATCCAATAAAAAGAAACGGTATAATAGCAAGGGAAACGATTGTTGTTAAAAAAAATTGATTAAGTCGCATAACGAATCAAATGTTAAGGTGATAAGTGATATGTTTTTCTAAAATTTCTGTGTTAACTTTTTAGCTTTGAATAAGAATCAATATTATCAATAAGTACCTTCCGTACTACTCAAAAAAGAAAGGTTAATTGAGCATTTATTCGGCATTGGGATCTGGTCGTCTCATCCGCATATGTTTGAGCTATTGGAGTCAAGGTATTAACTCCCAAAGAATACTTTCCCATATTCGTTTCAAGCCCAAAAGAGGCAAAGGCACCTTTTCCACCCGTATCAGATTGAATGATTTGATTATCTACATCCTTGCCTAAATACTCCAGGTAAAGTCCACCATATGGAACAACTGTTGTCCTTTCCAATTTCCATGAATACATTCCATGTAAAACAGACCCTACCTGATCGCCGAAGAGATATTCGCTTTTATTTATCGTATTAATTCTGGAAGTGATGTCCAATTGCATGGCCCAATTTCCTGAACGAAGCCCATAAACCATTGTTAGTAAATAATCCCAGCTCCCAGTTCCCAACTGAAAATTTGCTGGCATGACTTGCTCAGAAGAAACAGGCGCAGACTCATTGGCACCAGTAGGAATTTTTAGCCCCCCTCCTACAGTTAAAAAATGAGAAAAAGACCTTAAAGAGGAATCTGGCGTTTGAAAGATCATGTAATTGGCTGATAATAACATGTCTCCAATTCCTGTTAACTGGTATTTTTCTTCAGTGGTAGTGTAAGAGGCGATATTGATGGGTATGCTGGCGAGTATTTGAAAGCGTTTCCAAACGAATATGCCAGATTGGATTTCCCATTGTGCCAAAGAGCTTTGCCGATCAACAAAGGATCCTTGTCCCTGAAACCTTAAATAATGCCATCTTACAGCTATAAAAGGTTGGCGATATTGGGGGAAAATAGAAAAGAGTCCTCCAGAGGCAACTCCTCCACAAACATCACATGCAGTTGCTGATGATAGAGATAATAACCAGCACAGTGCAAGGAGTAATATTGATTTACACCTAGACATGAATTAAAGATATTTAGTACTTAAAAACTATAGTTGATTGAACATCGGGGTAAAGAAATTCTGTTATAAGAACTGGGGAGGTGGTGTAGGAGGTATGATATTATTAAGTGTTCTTAGCTTGTGGTCGCCGGAACACCACTGATACCATATTTGATGAGGAATTAAGGTAAGCTCACTTGAGGTACTGAATAGTGGAAGAAAATTTATGGTCATTTCAATCAAAGAAACTACCTGATTTGTTTGAGATTTAATTGAGCGGGTTGTGTGTTCCTTGATCTTTGTCATCAAGTAACACTTGCCCTCACATTTTAAGCTAGGATTGGTTCGATTAATACATATATTTTTTATAATATAATCTTTCCTGAACATGAAATCAGCGTAGATCCCTGCTGTCATCCAAGAGCTGGAAATTAAACTAGTAATCAGTAAGATTGACCAAATGATATGTATTCCTTGGCTTTTACCCATCTATTTTTACTTACCTACAAAGGAAATAAAGTAAATTTTTATATACAATGACTTTTGGATGGATAGTTAAATATTTTAAGTGATATATTCATTTTGGTCAATGAATATTTTATTGGTAAAGTTAATCTTACAGATACGGATATGGGTTTTGTTCGGAAAAGTGAAAATTAAGCGTTAACATTGGTGTGTTTTGAACATTTCGTTATGAATGGGGGTTTTAAAAATACTTTATTGAGGTAGGAAGCAATAATAATTTAGTTAAATGAAGACAGAATCAGGACCTTTGTTGAGTAAAGTCAATACTTCGAACGATTTAAGAAAATTAGATCAGGAGAACCTTTTTCAATTCTGTAAGGAGTTGAGAGAATTTATCATTTCAACTGTATCTGTAAACGGAGGTCATTTTGGAGCAAGTTTAGGGGTTGTAGAACTCACCACGGCAATACACTACGTATATGATACGCCATATGATCAACTTGTCTGGGATGTCGGGCATCAAGCATATGGTCATAAAATTATTACTGGCAGGAGAGAACAATTTCATACCAACAGAAAGCTGGGGGGGATTTCGGGATTTCCCAAGCGGGATGAATCTGAATATGATACGTTTGGAGTAGGGCATTCATCTACTTCTGTTTCAGCGGCTCTTGGGATGGCTGTAGCCAGTAGAATAAAGGAGGAAGATAGGAAAGTGGTTGCTGTGATTGGTGATGGAGCGATGACGGGAGGAATTGCTTTTGAAGGACTTAATCATGGCGGATGGGAAAAGGCTGATATGCTGGTCATTCTAAATGATAACTGCATGTCTATAGATCCTAATGTGGGAGCTTTAAAGGAGTATTTAACCGATATTAGTACCTCAGAAACATATAATAAGCTTAGAGATGACTTATGGAAATTACTGGGCAACTTGAACACGCTGGGAAGGAAAGCGCGTTCTATTGCTTCTAAGCTTGAAATGGCATTGACTGCCTCGGTAACAAAGCCAGGAATGTTATTTGAGGCCTTAGGATTCAGATATTTCGGTCCTATAGATGGACATGATGTAAATCATTTGGTAAGAGTATTAAAGGATCTCAGAAAAATCCCTGGCCCTAAATTATTGCATTGTGTAACGGTTAAAGGGAAAGGATATGAATTAGCGGAGAAAGATCAAACGAAATGGCACGCACCTGGATTATTTGATAAGGTGACAGGAGAAATTATTAAGGGAGCCTCTGATAAGCCACAGCCTCCAAAATACCAAGATGTATTTGGGCATTCTATTATAGAGCTCGCTAAGGAAAATGAAAAGATTGTGGGAATTACTCCTGCCATGCCAAGTGGGTGTAGTTTAAAATATATGTTGGCTGAGATGCCAGAAAGGTCTTTTGATGTAGGTATTGCGGAACAGCATGCCGTTACGTTTTCAGCGGGATTAGCTACCCAGGGATTGACTCCTTTCTGCAATATATATTCTACCTTTATGCAGAGGGCATATGATCAGGTCATTCACGATGTAGCCATTCAGAATTTACCAGTTATTTTTTGTTTGGATAGAGGAGGATTAGCTGGGGCTGATGGAGCAACGCATCAAGGAGCATTTGATTTGGCCTACTTCAGATGTATTCCCAACATGATTGTTTCTGCTCCAATGAATGAACCTGAGTTGAGAAACCTAATGTATTCTGCGACCCTGGAGAATAAGCCATATTCTATTCGCTATCCACGTGGCAGAGGTGTGACCTTGGAGTGGCGCACACCTTTTGAAAAAATTGAGATTGGTACAGGTAGAAGATTAACAGAAGGGGAGAAAATTGCCATATTAACTATAGGCCATCCAGGTAATTTTGCTCAGAATGCGATACAGAAATTAAATTTAGAAGAAATCTATCCTGGGCACTATGATATGCGTTTTGTGAAACCTTTAGATGAAGAACTATTGCACGAAGTATGTAAACATTACGAAGCTATAGTTACAGTTGAAGATGGATGTATCATGGGCGGATTCGGATCTGCAGTACTAGAGTTTATGGCTAAGTACGGATATCAAACAAAAATTAAGTTGTTGGGAATCCCTGATGAATTTATTGAACATGGTTCGCAGCCTGAATTATGGGCACTCTGTGAGTATGATGAATCGGCTATCATCCAAGCAGTGAAAAATATGATTGGAGAAAAAGTGATTGGGTGAACACTTACATAAGAGTTGGAATATATAGCTTAATGTCCCTGGGTACTACATTATTAATGTATGCAACACCCAGGGACTCCTTTTTTCAATTAGTCGGACTTTATAGTTTACTATTTGCCTGTTACTTCTTGATTTCTATCAGAACTGACGCGTTGAAGGTATTAAATATTAACCTTTCTGTCAGGGAGATTATCATCGTAGGTTTACTGCTAAGATTTATTGTGCTATGGGCGATACCTAATCTTTCTGACGATTATTTTCGATTTGTATGGGACGGTAGACTACTTGTTAATGGAGAGAATCCATTTAACAAGCTTCCCCGGGATTATCTTCAGTCTCCTCAAGTAATGGAGAGCTTAGGGTTGACCAGAGAACTGTTCGAGGGGCTTAATTCCCCTGATTACTTTACCATTTACCCTCCCATTAATCAGTTCGTTTTTTGGTTTGGAGTAGTTTGCTTTCCTGACTCTATATATGGCTCTGTTATCCTCATGAAGTTTGTGCTGTTTCTAGCAGAAATTGGGAGTATGATATTAATAGCTATTCTCCTAAGAAAGTTTCAACTTCCGGAATCCAGGCTTATTTGGTATTCCTTAAATCCTATGATTATTATTGAACTCGTGGGCAACCTTCATTTTGAGGCTTTGATGATTGTATGTATTCTGGGAAGTATATGGCAATTAAGTCGACTAGAATGGAAGTTATCTGCTGTATTTCTTGGACTTGGGATAGCCAGTAAATTGCTGCCCTTGATGTTTTTACCGCTATTTATCAGACGACTGGGATTCTTTCGAACTATGTGGTTCAGTACGATAGCCATAGGTATTACCATCATATTATTCGTCCCCCTTATCAATTTAGAGACAATTCTACATTTATGGTCCAGTATTGAACTATACTTCCAAAAATTTGAATTTAACGCGAGTATTTACTATTTGGTGAGGTGGGTAGGTTATCAAATTAAGGGATACAATATTATCCAAACTTCGGGTAAGTGGTTAGCATTGCTAACAATAATAGGAATATTAACATTGGCGTTTCTAGAAAAAAAGGCTGTTACTTCACGCCTTCCTGTAATGATGATGTGGGCCCTGAGTATTTATGTAGCTTTAGCTTCTATTGTTCATCCCTGGTACATCTCTACCTTAGTAGCTCTTTGTACGTTTTCTCAGTTTCGATATCCCGTAGTTTGGGCCGCATTGCTCCCTCTCACCTACAGCACCTATCAAACAGATCCGTATCAAGAAAATCTTTGGTATATATTTGTTATTTATTTTATAGTTTATGCATACTTAATAGTCGAATTGTATCACCATAGAAAAAGGATTAAATCTGCCAATTCTGAACCTTATATATAAAAGTTAGTTTTTTACATAACTAGCTGCATGCACCCAAAACTTTCTCAGAGATCTTTATATGCCTACTTACTTACCACTTTTTCCACTCAAAAGAATAGTTTTCCCAAAAGAAATTCTCAAGCTGCACATTTTTGAACAGCGATATAGACAATTGATCAATGAATGTTTGGAGGAGAAAATTACTTTCGGTATCCCTGCGGTGCTTAAGCAAGAATTATCTATGGTCTTTACCGAAATGAAATTAGAAAGTCTTGATAAAAAACATGGAGATGGAAGAATGGACATAACCACAGTGGGTATTCAACGTGCTCGATTAATAAATTTTGATCGGAAAGCACCTGAAAAGCTTTATCCAGGAGGAGTAATTGAGAGGCTTGAGGACAACGATCAAACTGATATCAATTTACAAAAGAATGTATTTGATCTTCTTCAGGAATTACATGAATTGTTGAACATTGAGCAGAACATAGTAGAACGTCCTGAGGAAGTGCATACGTTTATACTGGGGCATCATATTGGATTGGAATTAGACCAGCAAATTCAATTACTCACCTATGACGTGGAAATAGAGCGACTTCAATTCGTAAGATCACATTTGGAAAAAATAATGCCCATTGTTAGAGAAACAGAAAGATTAAGAGCTAGGGCGAGATTGAATGGTCACTACAAAAATATGATCCCTCCGGAGATTTAAGTGAATTACTGGAGCATTTGGGAAAAAATGATCAATAATATGAAGTTATAACTTCTTCATTTTGGATAGAGTATAAGCAATTTACCAGCTCTGCGTATGCCTCATTCTTCAAATAATATGTTACGAACTTTCCCATTCGCTGAGTTCCTAGTACTTGTTTATCTCTTAAAATGCTTAAGTGATGAGAGATAAATGACTGATCTGCATCTAATGCCGTATATATTTCCGTTACAGTCATTCTTCTGTCATTTTTCAGCATTTCAATGATTGCTAGCCGTACGGGATGAGCTAATGCCTTAAGGTTTTTCGATATAAGGTTTCTTTGAGATATCGTCCAGTATTTTTGATCTATAGAGAAAGTTTTCATAATATATGTAGTTTTATAAGTATCACTACAGACATAACAAACTATTTGGGCAGATAGTTTTGAGAAAAGAAATAAAGTATCTCATATTCAATTAATTATATAAGATGTTGAGATCAACCTCAGGATATTTATTGAGCGTCATGCTATTGGGATTTTTTATCTGTTTGTTTAACGGATGTGAACCTTTATCTCCTTCACAGGCTCAAAAAATAGAAGAAATAAAAAAAGATCCACTCATCAGTGAGATAATTGGCAAATTTGATGAAGCTTCTTCAGAGTTTCGGGAGCTTTCCAAACCGAATAAAGTAGAAGCCTGGGTAGATAATCTAATTATCAAGGCACAACCAGGCAAAGACATGCCACAGGTTGGTACTCTAAAGCAAGGGGAAAGAGCAGAATATTTGTACCAACGAACAAGAAGAAAGTCCGAATTTATGCTGAGGAACCAAAAGTATTACGAGCCCTGGATATTAATCAGGAACCAACAGGGATTAATAGGATGGGTGCATCAGGGAGGAGTGAAATTTGTGGATCAACGATTAGAAGAATTTTTATCAAATGGAGCCAACCCTTTACCTACATCTACCCGATCTACAAATCCTGCCAGTAGAACAGATTTTCAGGATATGTTGATTATTCCAGGTCAACGGGTAGGAAACATTACAGTAAATACGTCTGAAAAAGAATTAATGAGAGTGCTGGGACCTGGAAATATTTCTCAGGGAAGTGTGTCAGTCTCAGAAGATAGATCAGAATCTGCCACTATAATATATGGGAATACAAGAGATGAGCTTTTTATCACCTGGAAAGACAATTCAAAAGAACAAATCAAGGCTATATATATATTGAAAAAAGACTCCCGCTGGATGTCCCCATCTGGATTACATGTGGGAATGCAGCTATCAGAATTGACGAAAATTAATGAGGCTCCTGTTGATTTTTATGGCTTTAACTGGGAGTATGGAGGAACAGTAGAAAATTGGAATAAAGGAAGGTTATCTGCTTTACAGAAATTCTTTTATGTGTCCCTGAAGCCTGAAGAGCTTATTATGGTAGAAGATAAAGTTTCTGCATTCTCTGGAAAGAAATTATTTTCTTCTAATACAGAAGGGGTACTTGATTTGTATTTGATAGTAGATAAATTGGTCGTATATCTGGATTAAAAATGAAAGGGGAGTAGAAGAGATACCCTCGTTCCACTAACGTTTCCCTCTTTATTCACCAATTCTTCAATGTTGACATTAAATTTTTTAGCGGTCATCCTGGCAAATAGTGCAAGCCGGTCCATGGTGATCTGCATGCCTCTGGAAACGTGATCTCTGGGCCTGGAAGCATTTATTCTTTTACTTGTTTCTATTCCAATCCCATTATCCTCTATAATAATTGTCAGATAGTCTTGTTGAAAAGGTTGAATATCAATCGATACATTCCCCCCTGATTGAAGAGGCATGATCCCGTGTTTAATGGAATTTTCTACAAATGGCTGTAAAATCATAGGAGGTAACAGCGTAGTGTATGGATCAATATCCGCTGAAACTTCAATATGGTAAGTGAATTTTTCCGGAAACCTCATCTGTTCTAAAGAGAGGTACAATCCTAGTCTATCTACTTCTTCTTGTAACGAGATGAAATCAGTTCTGGTGCTTTCCAGATTTTTTCGAATAAGTTTAGCAAAACTTGAGAGAAACTTATTTGCTTTAATTCTGTCCTGACTGTGGATAAAATATTGAATAGACTGTAAGGCATTAAAAGTAAAATGGGGATTCATCATCGCATAGAGTGCTTGATGTTCAAGCTGCAATTTTTCTGCTTTATCCTTTACTGCCTGTTCTTCTCTTTTTCTACGCTTCTCCGCAGTAATCTGTCTGACAATAAGATATGAGATCCCAATAATAAACAACAATACAAAGGATCTAAACCATAAGGTCTGATAAATGGCAGGTTTTATAGTAAATATAAACTGAGAAGAATTAGATTCATTCCAGTTCTCAGATTCTTTTTTTGCGATAACGCGAAAAGTATAGGTGTTAGGGCTAAGATTAGAATAGGCTACACTCGTTTGACGGGTAGGGGAAGACCATTCTGTATCTAAGCCATCCAATCGGAATCTATATTCTACCTGATTGGGATTATTTAAACTTATTCCAATAAATTCAAATTCCAGTCTGTTGGTAGAGTGGGGGAGCACAGGATTAAGAGGAAGGCCGGACACTTTATCTATCTCATATCCCAACTCCTTCCAAGTTTTCTGCATAGGAGTTCGCACAGAAGTGATGTGAATGAATGGCGGATGATCAATTTCTTGTCTTTCCACACCAGATGGATTTACTACGGCACCTCCTGAAGTACCTAACCATGTATTACCTTCACGATCATTAAATATGGCGTTGGCATTACATTCCATGCTCGGTAGTCCATCTTTTCTGGTGTAATGCTCAAATTTAACTTTTACGCCTAGTTCTGGAGGTCGAAAATCTGTTAAATTCAATTTATAAGCACCATTTTCTGTTCCAATCCATAAGAAATGGTTTGGATCAAAGGCCATGGAAACGATACTATTTGCACCAGAGGCTTCACTAACTTTAAGCCTGTAGTGTTCATCCCCTTCGAATATAGTCATGCCATCAGAACTCGCAAGCCAAACGCGTTTATCAGGACTTTCCAGGATAGAAATGATCGTGGTTCCACTAAATTCCGGAGCAGGGAAATGAGAGACACTATCTCCATTTATAACTGTAGTACCTATAGGAGTACCAAACCATAGCTTGTTATTACTGTCATGTAGTATAGCGTAAATGGTCTGATCGATGAGAAGGCCATTCAAGGCGAAATCTTCAAACTCTTCCTCTTTATAGATTGAAATCCCATTATCCGTTCCTATTAACAAATAACCTTCAGGATGTTCAGCTATGGAAAAGACTACATCACTTATCAAGCCGTCATCCTTGGTATAGTGAACAAATCGCTGACCATCATATTTGGTTAATCCTTGAGTGTAAGAAGCAAACCAAAAATTTCCTTGGCTATCTTCGTAGCTGAAGGAGATATCATTTCCTCCAAGTCCATTCGTTTCATCGTAAAAAGCCGTAAATCCATTTTCTCCTAAGATGTTTATTCCCTGATCGAACGTACTTATCCATATGTTACCTTTATCGTCTTCCAGAAAAGATTTAGCAATATTACTGGTCATTCCATCCATCACATCATAATGGCGAAAAATACCTCTGGTCACTTTTCTAATTCCTCCGCCATCAGTTCCCAGCCATAAATTTCCTTCTGTATCAGTAAGAGCAGATCTCATCCTATATGACAATAGGTTGTCGTTTCTTTTGACGTTATTGACGTTTTTTCCATCGTAATAGGCTACTCCTTTCCCTGTTCCGAACCAAACATTACCATTCAAATCTTCGGTAATAGCATAAACAGTTTCGTGAGGTAGTTCTTCCAGCAGGCCTAATTGTTGGAATTCGTGATTTCTATATTGGAATACCCCTATTCCAGTCCCTAACCATATATAGCCATCCGAATCGATAAGAATACAATTGATTTCCGTATTTACTGGAAGGGGCTGGGGAGCAAGCTGACCATGGGTATATTGGAACAAACCTTTATTAGCACCTACCCAGATGTTTCCTTCACGATCACTAAAGAAGGTATGAATAGTAAAAGGGGAAGTAACGTCTGCGTTTATGTGTGTGAGCTCGTTAAAGCTGTTGTCATTGATCGAAAAAGAAATAATGCCTCGATTTTTTGTACCCAGAAGAATAGATCCGTCTTTGTCCTGTGTGATGGCTGTCACATTAATATTTTCATGAGAATATTGATAATGATTAAACTGTTGACCATCATAATGATTAAGGCCTTGATCTGTTCCAAACCACAAGTCTCCGTCTTTATCTTCGTAAATGGTAGAAACGAAATTACCGCTTAGCCCATCTTTATCAGTGTAATTAATAAATTTTTTCCCATCGAATTGGCTAATTCCTCTGTGGGTTCCGAACCAAAGAAATCCTCTGCTATCCTGCAGCATGCTTCGAACCTGAGATTGAATCAAGCCATCGTCAGTGGTGTAAGAAGAAATATTAAATACCTGTGAGTAAACTAAGTTATAGGACCCTATCCACAGAATACAAATAATAATATTGCGCATGAGATTGCTTTGTATAGTACTGAATATACGCATCCTGGTTGATACTACAGGTAGTATGAAAACTTTCGAGACACATTTGGTAAAAAATTAACAACAAAATTAAGGTAGGAGTTCATTTTCGGGTAAAAAATCGGTAAGGGGTATGATTTCTTCCGGATGTTTCTGAATGTAAGTTCTCAGAATTCTACGTATATCTCTACTATCTTCGTGAATAACAATGGAATTAAGAATTTCCTTAATGTTTGATTCACATAATTCTGTATCAATGTAGGTATAACCTCTATATGTACTATGCTGAATCCAAACGATCGCTTTTTCTTGCAAGTGTCTGCCTTCAGCAGCAATTAAAAAATGGGCCTTACCTCTTACTCCAAAATTTAGTTCAGCAACAGCATTCATCACTCGTTCATTATAAGTAGCTATAGATTCTTTTTGGATACAGGCTCCCTGGCACAAATGAAGGTGATAATTAAAGCAAGGACCTTTCCCCTTCTCGATCCCAGATACTTTAGGACATAATTGATAAGCCTCTATTTTATTTCTTAAGGTAGATTCTGCCTGATTTCTGGTGGAAAATGCTGCTAAGGGTTCATCTCCCTTTTTTAATAATCTTATATAAAATTGATGATAGCTATCTGAATCTATAGAGCAAAACACTCCATACTTGAACACCTTTTTTCGCTGTGCTCGATTAAAAGGAGGGTGAAGTTGTTTAATTTGCTGATCTTCTCTTAGTAATGCAATCAGTTCACTACCAGTGACTTCAAAACTGATATCGTGAATTTGTTCAAATAAGCGTATAGAACGCGTTTGTTTATACGCACTGTGAAAGTGGGAGTGAATCCGGGTTCTGATTTGAGTACTTTTACCTACATAAAGAACATCTCCTCCTTTATTATGAAAGTAATATACACCCGTTTTATTAGGTAAATTTTCAACCACATGAGAGGGTAAATAAGGAGGAAGCCGTGTAAAGTTAAGTGCTTGCTTTATCGGTTTATGAGAAGTATCAGATGATCGAATGGCCAGGATCTTTTGAAATAGTTCTACAGTAGCCTGTGCATCTCCTTCAGCTCTGTGTCTTGCATGATTTGGAATATCAAAATGATCACATAACTTTCCTAAGCTATACCTTTTGAGCTGGGGAAATACTTCTCTACTTAGTTTTACTGTGCAAAGAAGTCTTTTATTGAATTTATACCCTAACCGCCTGAATTCCTTTTGAATAAAGCCATAGTCAAATCGTACATTATGTGCTACAAATACTGCTCCTTCCGTAATTTCGACTATTCTTTTAGCGACCTCAAAAAATTGAGGGGCCTTACTCACCATATCATTATTAATGCCAGTGATTCTGGTAATTTCCGGCGGTATCGCCTTTCCAGGGTTAAGTAATGATACAAAGCGATCCACGATCTCTCCATGTTCTAGTCTGAAGATTGCGATTTCTGTAATCCTATCTTTTTTAGGATCACCCCCAGTGGTTTCAACATCCACGATCACAAATGAATACTCTTCTTTCAAAAATGCTAATTTTGTAAGTAATTTAGGCTGAATTTTAGACATATAGAAATAATTTCTGCATTTTGCTATTCTTCGCATCAAAAAAGAAATCCAACCCTTCATTTTGTTTCAAGCTGCTATAAAATTCCGAGATTAAGTACTAATTTATTTAGTATTAAGAAGATTCACAGATAAAAAAAAACAAGTAAAAAATAATAAGGGAGTTGTATGTAAGTTCTTTTGGTGAATTTTAAAGAAACTTGCAAGTTCGTACGTTATTTTACTAAAACTTTACGAACACTATTTTTTCATATATCGCAATAACGGATTAATCGAAATCAATTTGGCACCATCTATACATATACTAGTTATCGAAGACAATCCAGGAGACGTGCGATTGATCAGAGAGTATCTAAAAAATTCCATTACAAACTCATACGAGATACTAGAGGGGCAAAATTTAGAGGAAGGAAAGCAAATTCTCAGGGAAAGGCACGTAGATATTGTTTTACTTGACTTGTACTTACCAGATAGCCAAGGATTAAATACATTTACCAATATCCAGAGGGACTTTCCAGTTCATCCATATATCGTTTTAACAGGCTTGATAGATGAAAATGTGGGACTCGAAGCTGTAGAAATGGGGGCACAGGATTATTTAAATAAGGGAGAGTTGAACAGCACTCTACTGACTCGAGCTATTAAATACAGTCTGGGCAGGCATCAGTACGAATTGGAACAAAGAAAGATTCTCGGTCGATTAGCCAGGGCACAGGAGTTAGCTAAAGTAGGGGATTGGGAGATTAATCCTGAAACAAACGCGCTTAGCTGTTCAGATCAGGTGTATAAAATATTTCAAATTCCTTTGACGAAAAATTTTGATACTCTGGAGGCTTATCTTATGGCGGTTTATCCGGAAGATCAGCATAAAGTGGCTCGTGCTTTACACCAGGTATTTTCAGACCAGACGCCTATCCATACCGAACACAGAATTCTTCTAAAGAATGATATCTTCAAACATATTTTGCTCACGGGGCATGTCGTAGTAAATGATCATCGGCTGATCAGAATTGTAGGTACCATCCAGGATATTACTGAACAAAAGCAAATAGAGCAATTACAACGAGAAAAGGACCTGGCAGAAAAAGCGTTTAAGGTTAGACAGGAATTTTTAGCAAAAACAAGTCACGAAATTCGTACTCCCTTAAATCCTATCCTGGGTTTGACAGATATACTTTTGCAAAATACTTCTCCTACCACACAGCAAAAAGAATATTTAAATGCCATCAAAACTGCTGGTGATACTTTACTGGCTGTAGTAAATGATATACTTGATTTATCTAAGATAGAAGCGGGCAAGATCGTTTTCAATAGGGAATGCTTTCGATTAAAAGAGTTGTTCAGTTCGATTCGTGAAATGATGGAAGTCAACTTAAAAGAGAAATGGCTTCAAAATCCTAAAGAAGAATATCCCTTATCTTATATTCCCGTCAAACTTAAGGCCGAAATAGATCCCTCCATACCCGAATTTTTGTATGGAGATTCAGTAAGGCTCTCTCAGATATTGTTAAACCTTGTAGGTAACGCCATAAAATTTACCGATGAGGGAGAAATTCTTATTAGTGCCAGATGCCAGCAGAAGGATGAGCGGCAGGTAAAGGTCGAGTTAAGTGTTTCGGATACGGGAATAGGGATACCAGAAGATAAACTGCATATGATTTTTGAAAGTTTCAAGCAGATAGACAGTGGGATGAACCGAAAGTATGGAGGAGTGGGCCTTGGCCTTACTATTGTAAAACAATTGGTGAAGCTTCAAGGAGGAGATATAAGAGTAAATAGTCAATTAGATAAAGGCTCTTCTTTCTCTTTTGATCTGTATTTTGATTATGAACATATAGGGATTAGCTCAAAAGAAGAGGTCTCCTTAGATGATAAACAGCTTTCAGGAATGAAGATATTAGTAGTTGAGGACAATGAGACTAATCAGATTGTTACCCAAAATATTCTGGCTAGTTGGGGAATAGAGTCAGATATTGCTAGTAATGGTCGGGAGTGTATAGAAAGATTGCTAAGAAATAGTTACGACCTGGTATTAATGGATATTCAAATGCCTGAAATGGATGGATATCAGGCAACGGAATTCATTCGAAACCAAATGCAGCCTCCAAACCGGGATGTAGCGATCATTGCACTGACAGCAAACGCTTTTTCAGGGATTGATGATAAATGTTTACAAATTGGGATGAACGATTACATCTCAAAACCCGTAAAAAACGATAGTTTATTCGCTAAAATTAGCCAATTTGCGAAAAATGGGTATGAGAAAGTAAATGGTGATCATGTTCTAAATACTCCTTCCCTTGCTAAGGATTTAGATGCAACGAACCCTATTAATGAAAAAACCATGCAAAGGGAGGTATCAACTATTGAAGAAGCAGAAATGAATAAATCAATCAACACTCCCCCTTACACTGATCTGACTTATCTAAAGGAGACATTAAGAGATTCCGGTATTATAAAAAAAACGATAAAGAAGTTTATTGAAACAACTCCCAAACTACTTAACCAGCTAGATGAAAGCCTGGAAAAGAGAGACTACGTGGCACTGAGTAAATATGCCCATAAGTTAAAGAGTTCCATAGACACTCTGGGAATTAATTCTTTAAAACAGGTAATCAGAAGCATTGAACAAAAATCTAAAAACTATATCTATCTGGACGTTCTTCCCGAAGAAGTAAAGTTTACTCGTAAAGTCATTGAGCTTTCCTTCATAGAATTAAGAGAGAAAATGTCAACGATCTAGTCTTTTTCGTCATTTGTTCGATCATAGAGTCGTTTATCAGTATGATTCATGGGAGATAAGGCTGTTAAGTGGATAGCTGACTGAATTTAAAAAGAGGCCTTTAGCCTCTACATTAGGACCTGCTACTTTCCGATCTTTAGCTAGAAGTATTTCTTCAAATTGTTGTATAGTAATCTTCCCATATCCCACTTGCAGTAGGGTACCTACTAACCCTCTGACCATTCCACGTAAAAATCTATTAGCTTGAATATGGAACGTTAGCATTTTTTTCTTCTTGATCCAATATGCATGATGAATGTGGCAAAAAGTCGTCTTTTGATCTCCATGAGCTTTACAGAAACTGGCAAAGTCTTCATACTTTCTTAAAAGTAAAGCAGCCTTTTGCAGGTGTTGGATATTTAAAGGATGTTTGACCCACTTACTGTATCCTTCTAGGGCAGGGGATTTTTGTAAGGTAATTTGATATCTGTATGCTCTGCTTACCGCATCAAATCGGGCATGGAAAGGCATATTCCTAGGGATAAATAACTGATTAACGGAAATATCCTTAGGTAATATTCCATTGAGCTTAGCTAAAAAGGGCGAAGGTATGGGATCTTCCACATCAAAATGAACGATTAGTTGGTCAGCATGAACTCCCGCATCAGTCCTGCCCGCACCTGTAGATTGAATGGAAGTTCTGCAGAGAATGCTAAGGGCTTCATCTAACACTGACTGTACCGTAATTGCATTAGGTTGGACTTGCCAGCCTGCATAATTAGTCCCTACATAAGAAATATCGATAAAATATCTCATTTAAAAATGGAAGAGTTTCGTAAATGATACAACGTAATTTTTTACCTTTATAAGAATTTAACAAATATATCATAGGTTTGCCGAAATATGATTCAAAGAATACAAACCATTTTTCTTCTATTCGCTGCCATACTAAATACTGTCAGTTTATTTGTACCCTTCTGGAAATTTGCTAATGGGACTCAGTATGAGATTATCAAAGGAATGGAAATTACCGGAAGTGGGAGCACTACTATTGCAGCTCAATCTTTCATGGCATGGGATTTTGCGCCAACTCCTCTTCTGGCGGTTTTTTCAGGAATATGTATAATAACCTCTATATGGATTTTAGCTGATATCTTTTTATTCAATAACAGGAAGCGTCAGATGACATTTGCTTATTTTGGTGTTGTTCTGTTGATGATTGAGTTGGTATTAATGGTTTTAATAACATTAAATGGGCCATACATAATTACATCCACCCTTGACGAAGGATTGGTTCAGTTCGGTTTGGTTTTTCCCGTTCTGGCGCTTGTTCTTCTCTGGCTTGCCATTCGTAGAATAAATCACGACGAACAGTTAGTGAGATCAGTGGATAGGATCAGATAATTCATTACGGCAATTTTATCTAACCATCACGCGATATGAAAATAGCATAAGCATTTCAAGGATTTCTCTTTAATCTGATGGCTACTAAATTAGTGTTCCAATCATCACTTACACTGGAAGATACATTACTGAATAATAAAGCTCTTGTACTACCTTCCCCGACATCTCGGAATTGCTGCTTGGGTTTGGAGAGTTCATCCTGTCTGAGATTGGAGGATTGATATTCTTCAGTACTCACAATCAGCTTAAATACTTCAGTAACTTCATTTTTACCAAAAGCTACCGTTGAATCTGGGACCTCTCCTGTAAATACTTGGCCATCAGCTACCCAAACTTCTTCTCCTTTATCCAACCAATATCCCCCTTCATTAAATAGCTGGGTTTCAATACCAAATTGGGACGACATATACAGCATTACACAATAAAGTCGATTTGGACTGGTGTTGATAAGTTTTACTTTGAATTGAGGTCGGACAGAAGAACCTGTTGATGCGCTGTACTCAAAAGTGTATCCTTTGTAGGTAGGATATATAGGCTCATTTCGAGGGTTGAATAGTTGAATTCTTACTCCTTCAGAAGCAATTTGACTACCGGGATTTGACAATTCTAAGATTCGGGTCCATCTGGCAATATGATTTAGATATTCTATCGCTTTATGAGCGTTTTCTGGGTTAAATCCGATGAGTTGTTCTACCAGAGGTTGACCGGGTAAGTCTGTGGGTCTATTAATGATATATCCTGGATGAACACCACTGCCCTCCACAGAAATATCGTTTGATACATGAAGAATATAATCAGCTTGATAACTGGATGCGACTTCCTGAAGAAAAGAAGTATAAGAAGATCGTTGGAATGCTTCTTTAACCAGAGCAATACCCTGAGCATTTGATCCTTTTATATAAAATTGCATAGGATTCACAGGGACACTTGTAATCCTTGCGTAATAAGATTGGGAAGGATCCAGGTTAATACCGCTTCCTAATTCAATGTTAGATTCTGTAGCGAAGACATCTTTTACTGTGATTTGCCCAACGGATCTGGTAATACTTCGCATTTGCTCTTCACTCGATTCTTCTGGGAATACGGATAATACTGTTTCTCCTCCTCCTAGCCCTTTTGGAAGAATTCCATGAATAGCTCCACCGTCTATGACCCATCCACGGCTATTGTCATAATCCAACAAATAGTAATTTGGTCGATTTTTGATGGCTCCACCCAGAAAAGTTAGATTAATATCTTGGGGTTCAAGGGAGTACAATTGAGGATTTTGGTCAAAGGTTCGTTGAGTAACCAGATTGGATACCCTTCTCATGATATCTGAATAGGTAAGGGTACCATAGGTGCTTGTTAATACTTCCAACAAGGAATAAGTGAAAACTCCTCTTCTCGTTCCTCCTAAACGAGTTTCTTTAGCTAGCTCAAAGGATTGGGCTGCTGACAGAGCTACATGGCGAGCACGAGGAATAAATAGTTGTTGGGCCTCTGCCATTGAATACACATTCCTTTCAGAAGATTCATTCTGAAGTAAAATATAGCTATCTGGATAACGAGTCATGTCATAGGGTTCACTTTGACGAACCATGAATTCAATGTCATCATTATCATTTATTGCTCTGGTTCCTGATCCTGAATTACAGCAATCCATGATGACCAGGACATGGGCACTTCTTTTAGAGACTATTTCCAGGAGAGTAGATAACTCTTTATCAGCGAGGTCCATTCCATCATATTGCCTACTATCATAGCACACAATTGTTTCGTTCATCCTGTCCGGCTCGATCTCCCAAAACATCTTGTGAGCAGGTTCTTGAGATCCATGACCACTATAATAAAAAAATGCAACATCATTTGGCCCTGCTTTAGCTAAGTGATGTTCGAATCCTTGTATAATATTTAGGCGGGTAGCCTGTTCATTCATCAGGGTTTTCTCATGAAGCGTAAATCCATCCCGATTCGTTCTGTTTCGAATAAAATCACGCATGGCTACCATATCATTTACACAGCCTGCAAGGGAGGGAATGGGAGGTTGATAGGTATCAATGCCTACAAATAGAGCAAATAAGTTTCGTGTGCTCATAATGGTTGATTATGGAGTGGTTGTCTGAGTCAAGGTCAGAATGAGTAATGAATACAAAAAAATAATAGAGAACTTCAAAGAAATTCCCTATTTGTAGTCGGGATGGCCAGATTCGAACTGGCGACCTCTCGCCCCCCAGACGAGCGCTCTAACCGGGCTGAGCCACATCCCGTTATCATATCAATGAGCTAAAAACTCAATTGAGCGGTGAATTTACAAAGTTTCTTTAATTTCTAATAAGAATCTCTTCAACTTTAATAGGGTTTCCCGTAATTGGACTTCCTGATCGATCCTTTCCTCTTCATGTTTTAATCTTTCCTTGGCTCCCTTGATAGTGTATTTACGTGTTTTCAAGAGGTATTTTATACGTCGAAGTGTCTCTATATCCTTCGGAGTATAAACTCGATTTCCTTTTCGATTTTTTTTAGGGTTTATTTCTTTGAACTCAGTCTCCCAAAAACGAATTAGAGAAGCAGAAAGATCTAAATCTTTAGCTACTTCTCCAATAGTATAATATTGTTTTTGTATGATATCTTTATTCAAGCCTTATCAACTTCTAGTCCATAGATTCATTTTCAATAGCGGCTTCCTTCTTAAGTTTTGTATATTCTTCAGGATTAATATCAGCCATAAAATAATCGATAGGATTAATTTTTATGCCATCTTTTATGATCTCATAATGAAGATGAGGTCCTTTGGAAAGACCTGTATTACCGGAATAGCCTACTACCTGACCTCTTTTTACCTTTTCTCCTTTTCTAACAGCTAATTTATCGAGATGTGCATATTTAGTTTCATATCCATATCCATGGTCAATATCTATATGTACTCCATAGCCGTTCGCTTTGATTCCTGCCCATTTAACCACACCATCACCTGCTGCGTAAACAGGTGTTCCAGTGGATGCCTGTAAATCAATACCTGTGTGCCTTTTCCTTACTTTATATATAGGATGCATTCTCATTCCATATCCTGAAATTAGTTTTCCTGGAACTGGCTTTATAGCTGGTATGTGATTTAATTCATCCTTCATGTTAAATACTCTGCCCAGTAGTTCAGAATAACTATTTGCTTGAAGTCGAATTTTATTCTTTAGCTTATCAAGTCTTCTTTCAGCTTCTTTTAGAATTTGTGGATCGGAAGAATAATCTATCGCTGAGCCTCCACTACCGCCTTCCCAAACCCCAGGAGATATAGGATCAGCATTTAAAATACTTCTGTAAAGTTCGCTATCTCTCGATTGTAAACTGTCGATTTTACTTTCAAGTACAGTAAATCCGCTTTCATACTCTTTAACCTTCTTAGCCAGTTTTTTATTTTGGCTTTCCAGCAAGGCGTATTTAGGATCACCATAAGCGAATAAGAAAATAGCAACCATAACACATGCTATCAATCCAGAAATGGAAAGATAAGAGAGCATGGATTTTAAAAATGACGTAGGCGATGCTTTTAGTTCTTTATAAGAACAGGAATCCTCATCATAATAATAGCGTATTTTCTTTGCCATCTGAACAGGGGTTTTTACAAAATTATTTGTTTTCTTGAGCCTTAAGAGCAAGTATTCATATGTAAGAAAAGACCCAAGGTTGTAAATTTTAATTTACTCGTATGCAAAATAATAAAAAATTAAAAATTCTCAACCTACAAAAGAGGTAATATTTAAAGAGAGTTAAATAAGCACAGGAATCAATGAAGTCTTCACGTGAGATTCGAAACATTTTTTTATCATTTTTCAGGGAAAAAGGACATCAAATCGTTCCTTCAGCCCCTATAGTTGTAAAAAATGACCCTACATTGCTATTTACAAACGCAGGGATGAATCAATTCAAGGATATTTTCCTTGGAATAAAAAATCCAAGTGCTAAAAGGTGCGCGGATACCCAAAAGTGTTTGAGAGCATCAGGTAAGCAAAATGACCTTGAAGAAGTGGGACACGACACTTATCACCACACGATGTTTGAGATGTTAGGAAATTGGTCTTTTGGTGACTATTACAAGAGGGAAGCCATAGCTTGGGCATGGGAGTTATTAACCGAAGTATACGAAATTCCGAAGGATCGTTTATATGTGACCGTGTTTGGAGGGGATGAAAGCGATGGACTGGGGGTAGATAAAGAGGCAGAGATAGAATGGGAACAATGGATCTCGAAAGAGCGAATACTTTACGGTTCCAAGAAAGATAATTTTTGGGAGATGGGCGATACTGGTCCTTCTGGTCCTTGCTCTGAGATTCATATAGATTTGAGATCCGAGGAAGAAAGGAAGAAAATTTCAGGAAAAGAATTGGTCAATGAAGATCATCCTGAAGTAATCGAAATCTGGAATCTGGTATTTATCCAGTTCAATAGAAAAGCTGATGGTTCTCTCGAGCAATTGCCTGAAAAACACATAGATACAGGAATGGGATTTGAGCGTTTGGTTATGGTGTTGCAAGGGAAAAAGGCTACGTATGATACAGATTTGTTCGAACCGAGCATACAGTATTTAACCTCTCTAACGGGAATTCAATATGAACGCGCTAAGGAAGAAGAGCGTATTGCTTTTAGAGTCATTATTGATCATATACGTGCAATAGTTTTCGCTATATCTGACGGCCAACTCCCATCAAATACCGGAGCAGGATATGTGATTCGTCGTATATTAAGACGCGCCTCTCGATATGCTTTTTCCTTTTTAGCGTTGAAAGAACCCTTTCTTTATAAGATGGTGGATATACTTTCTATACAGTATAGGGATGTTTTTGATGAAGTAGGCGCTCAAGCCTCTTTTATTCAACGTATTATTGAAGAAGAAGAGAAGGGCTTTTTGAAGAAGTTAGAAAGTGGAACAGAAATGTTCGAAAATCATATAATTAATAATTCGAATAATAAAAAGCTGGATGGAAAATTTGCATTCCAGTTATATGATACTTTCGGATTTCCTATTGATTTGACACAACTCATGGCTGCCGAAAAAGGAAGAGAAGTAGATATGGCGGCTTTTGAAGTGGAATTAGAAAAACAGAAAGAGCGAAGTCGGAAAGCAACTGAAATATTGGCGGGAGATTGGTCATTTGTAAGCTTTTCAACTGATCTTCCACGTTTTGTAGGCTATGATACGTTAGAAATACAGACAGAAATTACCCAATATCGCACAGTAACTGCCAAGAAAAAGAAATTGTACCATCTGGTATTGGCTGAGACACCATTTTATGCTGAGAGTGGTGGGCAAATTGGAGATATAGGGGTGATAACAAATGGCATTGAACGTCTCAAAGTATTAGATACGAAGAGGGAGAATGAGCTAATTATCCATTTAGTGGATAAATTACCTGAAAATCCTGAAGGATCCTGGTCCGCAGTGGTAGATCGGGATTTTCGCAAGCAAGTGAGTTTAAATCATAGTGCTACCCACCTATTGCATGCTGCGTTAAGGGAATTATTAGGAAATCATATAGAACAAAGGGGGTCCTATGTAGGTGCAAAATCTTTAAGATTTGACTTTTCACATTTCTCTAAAGTATCTGATGAAGAGTTGGTGGACATAGAAAATAAAGTTAATAATAGTATAGGATTGGCTATTCCATTAAAAGAATATAGAGATATGCCAATAGAGCAAGCCAAAGAAATGGGAGCCATGGCTTTATTTGGAGAGAAATATGGAGATTTAGTAAGGGTAGTAGTGTTTGATCATGATTACAGCGTAGAGTTGTGTGGAGGAACACATGTCGCTAATACTAGTCAAATCAGATTATTTAAGTTAATCTCTGAAGGTTCTGTAGCATCTGGTATTAGGAGAGTAGAAGCATTAACAGGTATCCACGCAATTTATTATGTAAATGAAAAAATAGGTGCACTAGATCGTATAGCTGCTCTACTCAAAGGGCCAGGTAATTTGGAAAAGGCTATTGAGGAACTGGCGACTAAAAATAAAGAACTTGAAAAATCCCTTCAGGAACTAAACGCTGAAAAGGTAAACCAATTAAAAATTGATTTAATAAAAAAAGCTATAGTCCATAATGAAATTCGACTTATTTCGGAAGTGGTTGAGCTCTCTTCTGCTGACGATTTGAAACAATTATCATTTGAACTAAAAAAAATAACTGAGAATACTCTGGTCGTTTTAGGTACTGAAGTTGGAGGTAAAGCATTATTAAGCGTGATAATGAGTGATGATCTTGCTGCCAAAAATATCATTCATGCGGGAAATTTGGTCAAATCCCTAGCTAAGCTAATTAAGGGAGGAGGGGGAGGTCAAGCATTTTATGCAACTGCTGGGGGAAAAGATGTTTCTAAACTGCCTGAAGTAATAGATAGAGTTACTGAATTTTTGGATGAATAGGTTCAGTATTATAAAAGGAGGCTGACTTTTGTATAGCCAGCCTCCCATACTAATAGGTCTGATGTTAGTTGATCAATAAAATATCAGAAAATAATTGAACCTGATCTCCTTTTACCACTGAAAAATACATTCCCGGAGAAAGATTTGTGGTTGAAAGGGAAATATCATTTACACCTTCTTTTAATTCAATGGGTTGTTCACTAATCAGGGAACCCATAATATTGTAAAGTTGAAGTATTTTTTTGCTGTTATCCTGCGAATAGATTTCTAAAGTGCTGGTTCCTTGAGCGGGATTGGGATACCATTTTCTCAGCTCAAATCCAGCATTGACTATATCTGAATTCCCTTTAGGCAGATTAACTACTACGCTAATGGTCGATTGAGATTCAAGCGTATTTACAGGAACGATAGATCCATTCTCTTTGATGATAGTAGCCTGATTTACTGATAATACCAGAAAAGCATTTTCGCTGAAGGAGGAAACATCCCCTAAATCATCAATTTGAATTACAATAAATGATTCTGCTACCTTTCCCGATCCACTGCCAGATTTTTTATCAGTTCTTACCATCCCTGCATGTGTACAGAACCAATTCTGTTGATGATTCTGGGATAGTTCGGAAATAGCCATTGTTTCAAGGTTACTACCTTCAACGCCCAACCATGAATTATCTGTAGTTAATTTTAATGGGGCACTAAGTGGAATATTTGAGTGGACGGAAAACACAATGCCGGCTACGCTATCTACATCGGTCCCTAATAGACTTCTCAGTGAGACATTGAAATGTAGGCTGTCCTCTAAATTTACCGTATCCTGAAACGTTTGGATACTTAGTGAAACTGAGCCTGTATTTGGATCCCCATTAATATCGCAATCCATATTGGAATTTTGCTGGATAGCTACGAGATCAAGTTCATTGACCACTCCATCACCATTACAATCGGCATATTTATAGTTGACATCATCAGCGAACGAAAAGGATTCATCAAATTCTTCTTCCCAATCTTCCGGAGAATTATATGCTCTAAAAATAATTCCTGTATCTACTCTAGAGGGCCCTGATTGGCCATATGCTGACCCCCAACTGAGAAAATCGATCATATCGACATTTCCATCAGTATTGATATCTCCTGGCCATACGCAGTCTCCATCTAGGGTGAGAGAAATAGCCTGGGTGTATTGGTTGTTACACTGATCAACAACAGTAAGCTCATAGGTTCCGGATTCATTTACAGTAAGCGTTTCAGAAGTGGAGAGCTCGATTCCATCAGTATCTTTCCAAGAATAAGACTGTACACCCTTTTCTACTCCTGCGCTTAACGCAAATGCAGGCGCGCAAAGAGTGGTATCCTGTAAATTAGGAATAGGAGCTTTTTGTACTTCAACTACTCTGGTAAGCGTATCTGAGCATTGCTCATTCTTGCTCACCAAAGAAATTTGATAATTTCCTTCATTATTAAAGGTATAGCTTGAGTGATGAGCGGAATCAAAAACTATATCATTAACTAACCATAAAGAAGATGTAGCAGTATCTTCCTGGCTAGTATTGAAAAGGGTTATAGTCTCTCCTTTACAGGTAGTGAAGTCATTTACTATAAAACTTGCTTTTACACTACAGGAATCGAGGTAGTAAGCACGTCGAATCGCTGCATTGATATTTAATCGACCACCAGAGTTTACTTTGTCATTTAAGGAAGCCAAAGGAGTTGCTGTATGCTTAATAATTTGTTTGATATCTGCAGGTGTAAGCGTGGGATCATAGGCAAGTAATAAGGCCGCAGCACCTGTAACAAACGGAGCCGCCATAGAAGTACCGTTGAGATATCCATAACGATTATTAGGTAAGGTACTGTAGATTCCTTCTCCTGGGGCTGCAACATCTACAGATATTTTTCCTATGTTCGAAAATGCGGCTATTTCATCATTAGCATTAGTTGAAGCAACGGAGATGACGTTATCTAAGGAAAAATTTGCTGGATATAATGGAAGAAGATCGTTATCACTGCCAAATTGATTTCCCGCTGCAGCTATAATTACATGTTGATAGAACTGAGAATAATACATGAAAAATTGTAGCGTAGAAGAGAATTCATAAGTTCCCCAACTATGGTTACTTACTCTGGCACCATTAGCATACGCATAATAAAATGCCATCATTGCATCTGAAAGGAAGCCAGCTCCATTTTCATCTAAAAACTTAACAGGCATAATTTTGGATCTCCAGCTGACTCCCGCGATTCCTGTTCCATTATTTCCTCTGGCACCTGCAATCCCCGCAACATGGGTACCATGACCTTGAGTATGATCGTCCATTGGATTATTAGAATTATTTACAAAATTCCAACCAACGAAATCATCAGCATATCCATTTAAATCGTTATCCAATCCATCAATATCATCGGGATCTATTTGCCATTTTCCGTTGACATATTCTAATACCCGTCCATCTCCATCAAGGTCTTCTTTTACATTCTGCCAGATATTATCTCCTAAGTCTGGATGGGTCCAATCTACCCCTGAGTCTATGATAGCCATTACCAGATCTTCAGATCCTGTTTCATTTGACCATGCTTCAACTGCATTAATGTCAGCGCCAGGCAGTCCTCCATTTTGTCCATTATTATCCATTCCCCATTGATACTGAAAAGCACTATCGTTTGGAGTATTCAAGGCAGAAACTATTTGGTCGGATTCTGCGATAGATACCTCTACACGAGTATTCAGAAGCTTTATTACTTCTGCGACTTCTGATGGATGTGGATTTTCTTTGTTTAATGTAAGAATCTGGATATTTGGTTCAGGTATATCTCCGTAAATACGAAGATTCAAGTCATTAAGAAGTTTATCTTTTTTTATGTCAGTTGTTTTGTTATCGTATTTTACCAGAATTCTACCTGAAAATCCTGATGGTAATTGTTGAGCTGAAGTGGATAAGTAAAAGCTGAGGGCACAACTGATGGTAAAGAGCAAGCGACAATTTCGTAAAAGTGTTTGAATAAACATGGAGATCAGACCTTTAGATAATAACATGAGATATATAATGAACGAGCCCCTAACGGGTTCATGTTAACAGGCCGTAAGAAGGATGAGGCTTAAACTGAATATTTACTTAACTAACTGTTTTAAAGGAACTAATTTTTAAAAAAATTACGCTTTTGATTATTAACGGCCAGTAAATAGTTTTTATTTATTTTTATTTTATGATCAAATATAATACAATATAAACATTGTATCTTTATAATAGTAAGAACAATTTTTACTGTTTGTGAGGGAATTATTACCGTTTATGTTTTTCCATTCAGAGAATAGTCAGGAACATATTTCAAAAAAATTAAAAATGGCAGTCAAATTGAATACTTGAAGGAATACTTCTATATTACACTTATATACTTATTTCAATATTGAGAAAAGATTCCTAGAAAGGTGGGACAATGAAGAATACTAAGCTAATTGATGTACTTTCGACGCTTTCACCTGCAGAGTTTCGGAAATTCGAAAAATACGTTCGTTCACCCTACTTTAATACACATGATGATACATTAAAATTCTTTTTGGCCATCAAACCCTTTTATCCCGAGTTCCTAGAAAGGGACTTAGATGCAAATGCCATCTTTGATATGATTTATGAGGGAGAGATGTTTAATGATAGTAAATTAAGGACTTTACGAAAATATCTGCTCAAACTGCTAATGGGATTTATGGGGCAAACAGCTTTAGAAGCAGATGAATGGCTTACCAGGCGCCTTCAGCTTCAGGCTTTTATAAATAAAAACCTTCATAAATATATTCTGAAGATGTTTACCGAGTTTAGAAATAATCTTGATAGCTTTCAATTTGAGAATAGCGAAAAGTTTTTTCAAACATATCAATTGGAAGATATAGAAATAAATTATGATCATAAATACGGTAGCAGGTGGAAGACCCTGGATTTTGATCGTATTCAAAGGGCATTAGATAACTTTTACTTGACCGAAAAACTAAAATATAGCTGTGCTATTCTCATAAAAAAGCAAGTATTCAATACTTATGGGATGGACATTTCCATGGTAGACCAAATCCTCAGCTTTTGTGAACAAAATCTATCTGAACTATCTCCCATTACAGCTGCCTATTATCATGCTATTCAATTAATCCAATTTTTAAATAATGGATCATCACAAAATGACTTACGGGAATCACTTCATATTGACGCACTAAATAAAATATTAGGGAAGTTCAGAAATAAGCCTGAAGACGAAATTCATTTAGATCAGGATGATTTGGGAAATATTTACAACACATTACTCAACTATCATTTCCGACAATACAAAAAGGGCCGAATAAACTTTCTTAATAAAACTTTTGATTTATATAGGGATATGTTGGCAAGAAAGTTACTATTTGACAATGGAATGCTTTCTGGGAACCATTATAAGAACATTGCGACTATGGGCTTACGTCTTGGAAAGTTCGAGTGGACTGAGGAATTTATTTACCAATACAGAGAAAGGCTTGATCCGGATTTAGAAGAAGCTATTTTCAACTATAATCTTGCTCATCTATTTTTATACAAGAAAGAATTTAGGCAAGCGTTGAAGTATCTCCAAGGGGTGGAATTTCTAGATCCGTTTTATAAACTCGGATACAATATGCTTCTGTTAAAGATCTATTATGAATGTGAGGATACAGAAGCGCTACTTTCATTATGTACAAGTTTTAGGACATTGTTAAGACGGAAACAAGAGTTGGCTGAACATCAAAAAAAGCCTTACATGAATTTTATTGGTTTCACCAGGGCATTATATTTAATCAAGACTCAGGAAAAAGATAATATTGACAAAGTATCTGAAGAAATTCAGGATGCTACCCATCTGATTGAGAAAGATTGGCTGCTAGAAAAAGTAAAGGAAATAATTAGTGTGAAGGTTACAAAATAAAAAAGACCCTCCGTTAAAGGAAGGTCTTCAAGGCTAATTTACATTTTACCCATAGCCTGTGTTTGCTGCTGCTCCAACTTCAAAAAATAATTCTTAGTTACAGGTTAAATTCAAAATGAGATCCACTTACGCATATATCACATCAGTAAAGGTAGACGAAAAGCAGTAGAGCTGAAAAATCAAATTTTCTCTTTTGTGAGTAATTGTTGAATAAACAAAGGGTCAAAAACAAAAAGACCCTCCGTTAAAGGAAGGTCTTCAAGGCTAATTTACATTTTACCCATAGCCTGTGTTTGCTGCTGCTCCAACTTCAAAAAATAATTCTTAGTTACAGGTTAAATTCAAAATGAGATCCACTTACGCATATATCACATCAGTAAAGGTAGACGAAAAGCAGTAGAGCTGAAAAATCAAATTTTCTCTTTTGTGAGTAATTGTTGAATAAACAAAGAGTCAAAAACAAAAAGACCCTCCGTTAAGGAAGGTCTTCAAGGCTAATTTACATTTTACCCATAGCCTGTGTTTGCTGCTGCTCCAACTTCAAAAAATAATTCTTAGTTACAGGTTAAATTCAAAATGAGATCCACTTACGCATATATCACGTCAGTAAAGGTAGACGAAAAGCAGTAGAGCTGAAAAATCAAATTTTCTCCAATGTGAGTAAAGTTTTTATGCTGTAATAGCTTTTCTCCAGCAGGATCTTCGAAAGGAGATACATAAAAAAGACCTTCTTGTGATCAGACTGTCTATCAGGGCTAATCGCTATAATGCCTTTAGCCTGCTATTTCTGCTCCAACTCCCCAAAATGAATGTTTACTAATGCAAATACCATATCTTAAATTATTCTTGTTATAATTACTACAAGACTAATGCACTTCCCAAAGAGGTTTTGAAAAAATCAACATCCAACTTTTGTGAGAATTCATTAAACATGAATTCAATATTATTTCCAGATAAATTTTGATAAAAAAAAGACCTTCCGAGAGGAAGGTCCTGTAGGCTAAATTACATTTTACCCATAGCCTGTGTCTGCTGCTGCTCCAACTTTATAAATAACAAATTCTTGATTGACTAAAGTAATGAATGAGTTTTCTTACGCATATATCACATGAGTAAATATAGTAGGAGATGTATGGACGAGGAAAAACATTAAATAGCAATTGTGAGAAAGTATCATTCAATTAAAACATATAATATATTGTAATTCAATAGATTTCGTCTAAAAAAAGGTCAACATCATACTAAAGGATTAGATAGTGATTTTGTATCTGGCCCATAAAAAAAGACTTCCCTCTTCAGGAAGCCTCATTTTTGGGTTTCTCGTTTTATATTTAAACCCGTAAATTTTTGATCCAAAAATAATAGTACATTATAGAAACTACAGGTTAAATAGAAATGAGATCCACTTACGCATATATCACTTACCCAAAGATATGTAGTATGTATAAAAACGTGAAAAACATTAAAATCAATTTGTGATAAAACTCTATTTGATAAAAATAACGTAAATCACTTAAAATCAATGAAAAACTGTGTTACATCTGTGAGAATACACATTTCAAAAAATATGATGAAATTGATCTTTTTCCATTAGGCAATGGTAAACCTATAGAAAAGAGGTAAGCTATATAACAAAAATGGATTGATGAGAGGTACTTAATAAAAGCGCAATAGTTATTAATCCAATGTTCATCACAAGCTTATTACTCAACCTAGCGCAAATTCAAATTGAAGAAGTACACGATATTAATAAAGGGGAGATTTGACATTTGAATAAAAGAAAAAAGACCTCCCAATTAAGAAGGTCCTTCAGACGAAAAATGAGTTCCCATTTAGTTTGTGTTACTGCTGCTCCAACTCTTAATATTATCCATTGTACTATACTATCTTGTTAAAGTGATGGGCATTAGGATTGAGGAATCAGGCGGTAAAGAATTACAAAGCTTTTCACATAAACAGAAATAGTACAGCCAATATTCCTAGTAAAAATTTCCTTATATTTTATATAAATAAAGGTAGAGATTAAGCATCTGACATTAAAAATCAAAAAATGACTATTGTGAGATGAGTATTAAATAAATATTTAATCAAAAATAGTTATATCTACATAGTTATTATTTCCTTTAGGGAAAAAGGAAAAGATAAAGTGGTTAAAAGGTAGATTTTAAATAAATTTTATTTGATCCTTTGAGGTATTTTAGGGCAATCCTCTATATTAGCGGCATGGAAGAATTACTCACTACGGATAATCTCATCAGCTTATTCACCCTAACATTAATGGAAATCATTTTGGGAATAGATAATGTGATATTTATTTCTATTGTGACCTCCCGTCTCCCAGAAAAACAACAACCAAAGGCAAGAACAATAGGATTAGCATTGGCCCTTTTGTTCAGAATCATACTTTTATTGGGTATTAGCTACATAGTTAAGCTTACCTATCCCGTCATAGAATTTGATGCCTTACCCGAGAATTTTTCTCTAAGTTGGAGAGATATTATTCTTATTGTGGGGGGAATATTTTTGATGGTTAAGACAGTATCTGAGATGCATCATAAGCTGGAAGGAGATGAGAATAAAGGTGAGAATAAAAAAGTCAGGTCCTTTTCAGGGGTTATTCTTCAAATAATAGCTCTGGATATCGTTTTTTCATTTGACTCTATTTTAACAGCCATAGGTCTTGTTCGGGAAGTGTCCATTATGATTATTGCAGTAGTAGTTTCTCTGATAATTATGCTTGCTGCGGCTGGTCCTATAAGTGAATATATTAATAAGAGGCCTACGATGAAGATGTTGGCCTTATCTTTTCTGTTGTTGATTGGATTCATGCTGATTGCAGAAGGTTTTGAACAACATGTTGATAAAGGATATATCTACTTCGCTATGGCTTTTGCTTTCGGAGTAGAATTACTCAACACCAGACTAAGAAAACCTCATGTTAATCCCGTACAGCTTCGGGAAAGAATAACAGCAGATGAAGAAATTACTTAGTAATTCCTTCATATTTCTAAGGTTAATTTCTGTAGAACCTCTTAAGATATTGATTTACGTCATTGAACACAGGTCTGGTCAATTCCAGAAATAGAGTTTGAGGGTCTGGTTCAGGAGATGGCTTCCCTTTTCCAATGGTTTCAAGATCTGTTTTTGATAAAGCGCGTTTATCTCCTTTGTAAAATCCCCATTCATCATAGAAGATGTTTGATGCTGGAAACCTTTGAGTGGTAACAAGCTGGTTAGAATAATTATCAAACACTTCCAAATTTAGTACTCCTGCCGAGCTGATTTCCTTCTGAAAAAGATGTAACTCAGCTTTCACCGTATTATACGTATGAACAGTGGTATCCGCTAGTTGATGAGTTCCAACCAAAACACTATCCTTTACTCTTTCCTTCACGCTTTCCTTTACATATGCTTGGCCAATGACAAAATCATCGAAAGACATCTTTATGATATGATCAACATCTGCTTTACCCGATTGATTGTATTTAAATGGTACGAATTGGACATAAGGACTGGGAGATCTACTTAAGAGGTGCTTCTCAACTTCTTCTTCAAAAAAGCGATGTGTAGCTTGAAAATATTTTGTGTGAATAGGACTGGGAGCAATCATCACATAAATAGTGGCTTCCTCAATCGCTCTGTTCTTTAAGTTTTGTGCATCTCTGTATTGTTGGTCGAGAGATAATACCCGATCAAAATGGTCGACTGCTTGAATCGCCGCCTCTCTCTCTCCTTGTGCCAGAGCGGTTTTTCCAAGTTCATATCTAACAGCTATTACCTCTTCCCTTGCTTTTAACCATTCTGGTCTGTAAGATCTGGCATTTCCGAGAATTGAATGCGCTGCAGGTGTGCGTTGGATTTCTTCATAGATTCTATCCATCTGTTTATACCAGCTCATAATAGTCTCCCATCGTAATGGATCCTTCATCATCGCTTGGTTCTTAATGCGATTCTCCATATAGTCAATATAGGTGCTGTAAGCAACCTTAACCGTTTGTTGAGACTTTTCATGATCAGGAGATTGCTTCAATCTTTTGAGTGCTTGATAGATAGCTTCCTGATAATTACCCTTTTGGTAGGCTTTTTTCCCTGATTGGCACGAAATAAATATGAGGCATAGAGGAAGGATCAATAGGTATACTTTTTTCATTTTAAAGGCAGTTGTAAATGGCGTTCATGAATATTTATATGTATATACTCATAAATAAAAGTGAAGTTAAGGATAGAATTTTGATAATGATAAGACGTGTAATAAGAACTAGTATGCGTGTCATGATTTTTTAAGTAGGGCAGTAGATAATATAATCATGGCTCCTCCTATCAACATATTCCAACTGATAGTATCTTGAAAAAATCCTATTCCAAATAAAGTGGCACTAATAATTTCAATATACGCAAGAGAGGATGTCAGGGAAGCTGGTAAATGTTTGAGTGCATAGAAAAATAGGAGAAACCCTAATATGCCCATAAGTATAGAGAATGCTGTTGCTAAGCCCAGTTGAAATGGGCTAGGCATAGGAAGTTGAAGAAAAAGCGGAAAAAAGATGAAAATGCTCACTAGGTTTTGGTAAAAAACAATCTCGAAAGAAGTATAGAATTTTGTTAGCGGTTTAAAAATCACTACAGTAGCAGCGTAAATAAATGCAGCACCTAAAGCTGCTAACAATCCAATAAAATCTTGATTATCCAGGCTAAGCGTTTCTTGGAGATTCACAAAGATGATTCCTCCAAATGCCACTAACAATAAAACGATATTTCTTGGATAAACGCGTTCCTTTAAAAAGAGAATACTGAATATGTTTGTAAAAATGGGCCAGGTATAGAGGATGAGAATTGCTTTACTGATAGAGGTATACATAAAAGCACTGACAAATAAATAGATTCTAATGGCATTTAATGCAGATCCAACTAACATTTGAGGATACTTTTCTCTAAAAAGCGGCTTTTGTTGAGTCAACAAATAGGTTCCTATCAGAATTAAGGGGATAGTGACTCTCACAAAAGCAAGGCTTGAGGGTGGTAAATCAATGAGTTTTACAAAAACTCCACTTGATCCAGCCATAATGGCGGCTGAAATAACGGCTAATATGGGAAGATTGATAGATGATTTCTTCACACACAATTATTCAATGGATGAAGTAGGAGGAAAGCTCCAAACAGGACCTTCACTTTGGATCGATTGGAATAATTCTTCCGCTGTGCGTTTCAATACTAATTGCTGTTGATCGGTAGAATCGAATATGTTTCGTTGTTCTTTAGTATCCGATATAAGATAGTAGCCTTCCCAATCAGTAATCTGCTCGCTTTTAATCGCTTGCATACCAGCTTCATCTAAGGCGGGAACACTTCCTTCTGATTGAGTGATAGTGGAAATACCAAGTAATTTCAAAGAATTTGTTCGAATAGCTGTACGAGGTTCACCCAAGGCTGCAAAGTATTTCCAATAAAGGGGTTGAGTTCTTATGAGAGGCTCAGCGTTAAACAAGGGATATAAACTGGTCCCATCCAATGCAATAGAATCTGGAACTTCTACCCCCGCTGCCTGACAAAAAGTAGGAAACAAGTCTAAACTACTTACCGGTTCATTTGAGACAGTACCTCCAGGAATTTTTTCTGGCCACCGCATAATTCCTGGTACTCTGATTCCACCTTCGTACAGATGTAATTTCATTCCGCGTAAATCTCCGGGAGAACCATATGATCGGTAGGCATTTTTATATCTGTTAAGTGTTTCAGGACCATTATCGCTGGTAAAAACAATATAGGAATCATTGTATAGATTTAATTCTTTCAATCCCTTGATAAACTGACCTACAGCGGAGTCCATATTAGTCACATTCGCAAAATACTGAGCCTGATCTTCGTTCTCGGCTTCTGGATAGGAATCTACTAATTCAGTGGGTGAGGCAACAGGTTCATGGGGTTCATGAAAGCAAACATACATAAAGAAGGGTTGTTCTTCTTTACGCTCCTGTGCTAGCCAACTAAGCGCTTCTTTTACAACGATTTGGCAAGAAAAACCTGTTAATGAACCAACTTCCTGACCATTACGAACAAAATTCGAAGGATTCTCATGACTTGGAGATGCATTATTCTGAGTAGAGAACCAATACTGAAACCCATGATCATGTGGTTGAGGCTGGGTAGATTGGTTAAATTGACCATTTAGGTGCCATTTTCCGAATAATGCCGTTTGATATCCTGCTCCTTGTAGGATAGTGGCTATGGTTACTTCCTCAGTGGGAAGGTGCATAGGATGGCCGTTAGGGATCCAGTTATATATGCCGGTTCGGTCTGGAATGCGCCCTGTTAACAAACCAGCTCTCGATGGAGAACATACAGGAGCTGCTGAGTAACAGGTAGTTAATTTTAGGCCTTCTTTAGCCAGTAAATCCAGATTTGGCGTACGGATCTGAGGATGTCCATAGCTTCCTAAATCTCCGTAACCTAAATCATCACAAAGAATAACAATCATATTCGGCCGGCGAGAAAGGGCTTCTGGGGAAGAAGAACAACCTATAAAGCATAAAATTGATAAAAATAAATAGACAAATTTGCAGTCTTTCGTAGGTTCCATGCTCAACATTAATACATTGATATGGGACCAAAATAGGAAATAGTTATTGAAAATGTGTGGTGTCTATCGATTTAGGATTCCCAAAATCTGTTTTTTCTCCGAGGTTTATTTTTCTTCTTCTTCGATTTGTCATTATTTTCTCTTGGAGGAGGGGAAATGGAATTATTTGACACCTCATTACTACCTGGTTCTGGAGAAATATCACTTTCAAATTCTGTAGAATTCCTGGGTCTTATTTTAATCTTCTTTCTGGGGTGATTACGAGTTTTTATCTTGGCTTTAGGGATCTTTCTCTTGAGATCATCAGGCTTTTCTGATCTGGTGTCTTCACTGCTTTTGGAAGGTTCCAAAAAGGGATTTTCCCATGGAGCAGATTCCTGGACAGCATTATTGTTCAGAACATTAGCCTCAGACATTTCAGATTCCTGAAAGCGCATAGTTTCACTTTGATTCTCCTCTTCGTTTTCAGCCTGATGTTGAGCATACATGCCAGCACCTTCATGAACAGGCTCTTGTTGTTGAGGGAGATCTACTTCCTTTTCATCTGTTTCGATATATACTTCTTCTTCAACATCATTTCCTTGGGCAGCAATTCTTTCGTGATGTTCTCTTTCCTCATATTTTCCTTGTTCATCCTCTACATCGGATAAAAACTCATCTCCATCCATCGAAACCACTTTAGCCTCTTCCTCTATAAGCTCTTCTAAGTCGCTACTTTCAATAGAAACCGTTTCCGCTTCTTCTTCGATGAATTCTTCCAACTCCTCACCTTCAATAGCTACTGTTTCCGCTTCTGCTTCTTCCTCTATAATTTCCTCAAAGTCCTCTTTGTCAAATGCTATGGTATCAGCCTCCTCGTCGTCTGAAAGATCTTCTAGATCCTCCCCTGTAAGTGCTATTGTTTCTAAGATCTCATTCTCATTTTCTCCAATAACCACTTCTGCTTCCTCTTCCTCTACTGTACCAACAATTTCAGGTACTTCCTCATTGGCCACTTCTTCTTCTGTTTCTTCCCTATAGCTGCTTCTGCGTCCTCTTCACCTATTTTTTCCTCTACTGTACCAACAATTTCAGGTACTTCCTCATTGGCCACTTCTTCTTCTGTTTCTTCCTCTATAGCTGCTTCTGCGTCCTCTTCACCTATTTTTTCCTCTACTGTACCAACAACTTCAGGTACTTCCTCATTGGCCACTTCTTCTTCTGTTTCTTCCTCCATAGCTGCTTCTGCGTCCTCTTCACCTATCTCTTCCTCTACTGTACCAACAACTTCAGGTACTTCCTCATTGGCCACTTCTTCTTCTGTTTCTTCCTCCATAGCTGCTTCTGCGTCCTCTTCACCTATCTCTTCCTCTACTGTACCAACAATTTCAGGTACTTCCTCATTGGCCACTTCTTCTTCTGTTTCTTCCTCTATAGCTGCTTCTGCGTCCTCTTCACCTATCTCTTCCTCTACTGTACCAACACCTTCAGGTACTTCCTCATTGGCCACTTCTTCTTCTGTTTCTTCCTCCATAGCTGCTTCTGCGTCCTCTTCACCTATCTCTTCCTCTACTGTACCAACAATTTCAGGTACTTCCTCATTGGCCACTTCTTCTTCTGTTTCTTCCTCCATAGCTGCTTCTGCGTCCTCTTCACCTATTTCTTCCTCTATTGTACCAACAATTTCAGGTACTTCCTTATTGGCCACTTCTTCTTCTGTTTCTTCCTCCATAACTGCTTCTGCGTCCTCTTTACCTATCTCTTCCTCTACTGTACCAACACCTTCAGGTACTTCTTCATTGGCCACTTCTTCTTCTGTTTCTTCCTCCATAGCTGCTTCTGCGTCCTCTTCACCTATCTCTTCCTCTACTGTACCAACAATTTCAGGTACTTCCTCATTGGCTACTTCTTCTAATATGAATTCTTCTTCTTTAAATACCGGATCTATAAAGATTTCATCTATTTCTTGTCCGTCTTCTTTCTCTGTAATCTCCTCTTCTAATTCGATAACTATTTCACTATCTTCCTTATCTGATGAGTGATCCGAAATAGGGTCTATTATTTCAATTTCTTCAATTATTTCCTCCTCAGGTGCTTTTTCCTTTAGTTTAGGAGGTAGCACATTTTCTTTCGTTTCTTTATCGACAATCTCTAGGTCTATGACTTCCCTTTCTTCCAGGTTCTTATCACTAATAATAAATTCCTTCTTTTCTCTTTTTTGGGATTCGTCTTCTGAGGTAGTACGGGCTGTTTTTCTTCTTTCTAACTCTTTAAACACCTCAGGAGTCATTTCCTGTGATTTAGCAATGACCTCTTCCGATTTTTCTAAAATTTCTCTTACTTTCTCTTGATCTCTTTTTTTAGGTTTTCTGGGAAGATCTATAGTAGGATTTTCTGATGGAGTAGCTTTACTTCCATTATTATCGGGGGTACTTTTTGGGGGAAATGATGTTCTGGGAGCACCGAATCCTTGTCTGGATGTTGCTGTATTACTTGCGGTTTTCTCCTGACTTTCATTATAGGTTCTTTGACCATTTTCATATGGATTTACCTCTTTACGTTTGTAAACAGGATATGAGGGTCTTTCTTTTGTTCTACCTTCAGTAGGTGAAGCAGAAGGTAGACCGGAAATATCATTTCTATTTTTAAAGTACATGTATGTTTCCTGAAGGGATTGCTCGATTGAGCGGGGATGAAAGCTTAGCTCTTTTTGGGCCTTTCTGATTCCTGCGACTCCTTCCCATCCATACAGAAGATTAAGTTCATCTCTTGTAAACAAAGGTGCTTTTCCGGTGATTAGGCTCTTTTTCTCCCACAATGAAACCATCGTTTTTAGCATAAATTTGGGAACTTTTTTGGGTTGCTTTTTGGTTCCGCCTACTACACTGATGATTTCTAATATTTCATGAATGTCTAGTCCTCTGGGAGAAGATAATAGATACCGTTCACCTGCTTTTCCTGTTTGTGATGCCTGAAAAGCTGCAGCTGCTACATCTCTTACATCTACCATGAGTAGATGGAAATTGGGATCAATCGGAATCGTAGAATCAAAGATGGATTTAAGTAAATCCAGGAAGGGGTTACTTGTAAAAATAGGTGCTCCTATAGTAAAAGAGGGGAGTAAACTGATAAATTCTATATCATAGGATTTCGCGTTATTATATGCAAGCCTTTCGGAGTCCATCTTAGCCCGGACATATACGCTATTCCGATTGGGGTTCCACTGTTTTTCAAATAATTTAGGCTGAGTAAAATCCAAGGTAAGCGCTGAGCTGGTGTAGATTATTTTCTTTATCCCAGCTTTATAAGCTGCTCTTAGAAGGTTTCCACTCATTCCCATGTTAGTATCGTAAATATCTTCATGGGCATTCTTGGACCAGAATTTAAATACTTCGTCAGTGTGATAAATGATATCAATTCCCCTTAGTTGCTCGACCAGGCCATCGCTCTCCAGTAAATCCATCTCAATCAGCTCACAGGAAAGATCGTTAAATGCTTCATCCTGAGCAATATTCTTTACGCCAGCAACCACATCAACCCCCCTGTAGAGCAAATGTCTTACTATATGATTCCCTAAATGTCCGTCTGCACCAGTAACTAAGGACTTTGAATTCATTTTCCTTTTAAAAATTTAGCAGATAGAAGTACCTGAAAAGTACTCTTTTCTCGTTTGACTGTAGGAAGCTTCTAATTTAATGTAAGATATTGAATATTATGCGAAATTACCATTTAGTAGTAGAAGCTCACCTTAATCTGACTAATCTTTTATAACACTCACTAAAAAATCAATAACTAATATAGTGCGCAAAGGTCATACCGTTCAGTAAGTTTTATCGAAATATTTTCGTAAATATTGCTTTACTTTCTGATATCTAGCATGATAAAACTATTATGCTACTATTAAATTTTGAATTTTACCTCTGATTGTAGTTTCTCTTTACATTATCCTTCCTAATTTGCCTTTATAACAAACACTTCATGAGGTTATGATTTCTACAACTCGCACGACCTTTTTTATTAGTTTGCTGATATATGTCATCTCGTGCCAGAATCCCTCAACGGATCAACCATGGGTAGTTCAGGCGCCAGCAGACACGGCTTACTGTCATATAGACGTTTCGGGTACTTCGGTTATCCCTAATGGGAGATTAATTTCACCTTTTGGTACTACTATTCGCATAGCTCCTCACCCATATGGCCTGGCTATAAGTAATGATGGACAAAAAATTGCAACAGCTAATTCGGGAAATCGTCCATTCTCGGTGAGCATTATAGAACACATCACCAGTGATGAGCCTCAAGTAAAGCAAATTCCTGAAGGGGCGTTAAATGATCCCGATTTATTGGGAGCTGTATTTATGGGATTAGCTTTTAGTCAGGACGATCGGATGTTATATGTAGCTGGAGGACAGGAAAATAAGGTATTTATGTTCGATCCAGATACAGGAGAAAAGCTGGGAGAAATAGATGGAAATGTAGGATTTGACCAAAGAGATTACTCTCATGGCTATTTGGGCGATATGGTCATTAGTCAAGACGGTAATACCTTATATGTAGTAGATCAGATAGGATTTAGGGTATTAGTCATAGATACCAGGCAGTCTAAGGTCGTTCGTCAACTTGCGACAGGTAGATATCCTTTTGGCATTCAGCTTTCTCCTGATGAGTCCAGCTTGTATGTAGCTAATGTAGGAGTCTTTGAATATTCATCTCTACCAGGACTGACTCAGGAAAATATGAAAGACAAGGCATTGGATTTTCCTGCTTCAGCTTACGGATCGCAGGAAATGCTGGAAGGAATTCAGTCTGATAGTATAGAAGTACCGGCTTTAGGGGATCCCAACGCACCGGAGGCTTTTTCTGTATGGGAGTACGATTTACAAGATGGGGGAAAAATTAATGCAAAAATTAAAACAGGCTTTTTAGTGGGACAAAAGGTAGAAGGATTTCCCGCTGTAGGAGGTGCCAGCCCTAATTCTATTGTAGCAACAGATGAGTATGTTTTTGTTAGCAATGGGAACAATGACTGTATTTCAGTTATCGACCCGGTCAAGGATACAGTGTTGAAGAATATACAACTTGTGCTTGATGAAAGAGTTGAGATGTTTAGAGGAGTCATTCCCTTTGGATTAGCTTTAAGCGCCGATGGGAAAACGTTATTTGTTGCCGAAGCTGGAATAAATGCAGTTGCTGTTATAGATATTCCTACCCTGAGTGTAAAAGGACATATACCTGTAGGTTGGTTCCCTTCAAAAATAGCAGTAAGTAAAGCAGAAAATAAGTTGATAGTAGCAAATGCTAAAGGATATGGGAGTGGGCCGAATGGGGGGCCAGCATTTGAGGTGGGGCCAGAAGGAACATATATAGGCCATTTGATGAAAGGATCAGTTACCATCATGGATATTCCTTCAGACGAAGATTTACCTGAATTGAGTAAGCAGGTAACAAAAAATAATTTTGCCTTTGTATCGGCTAAGGATCGACTATTTGAAGGTCGAAGCGAACATCCTGTTCCTCTGTATCCAGGAAGTAGTCAGTCCCCGATTAAACATATTGTTTTTATATCCAAAGAGAATAGAACATATGATGAGGTCTTTGGTCAGTTGGCGGGAGGTAAAGGAGTCAAAGAAATGGCGCGATATGGGTTGGGACAAAGCGTTAGAAATAGAGATAGTACTGCTTCGGTAGATAATGCCGATATCATGGTGAATCATTTGGCTTTGGCGGAGCGCTTTGCTATTTCTGATAATTTTTATGTGGATTCTGATCATTCTGCGGATGGGCATAGGTGGTTAGTGAATACCTATCCCAATGAGTGGGTAGAGACTCATGTATCTGCTGCCTATGGAGGAAAACGTGGGCAAAGAGCGAATAGCAAAGCACCAGGTAATTTTGCTATAGTAGGTGCTTCCGGGGCGATTTATCCAGAAGATTATAATGAAGCAGGTTCTATTTGGGATCATTTTGAGCGTAATGATATTTCCTTTTTCAATTTTGGATTTGGAACTGAAATGGCAGGTACATTAGCAGACAGTACTATGAAATATACAGGAGTAAAATACCTGGTGAACTATCCATTACCCGGGCCATTATATGATCGATCTTCCCGCACATATCCCACCTACAATATGGCTATTCCAGATCAGTTTCGGGTAGACCAATTTATCGCCGAGGTAGAAGAGAAGTTTTTGGGGGAAGGTAATGACTTTCCGCAGGTGTTAACTGTTTTGCTTCCAAATGACCATGGAGCTGGGGATAGACCTTGGGCAGGATACCCCTACAAAGAGAGTTATATGGCAGATAATGATTTGGCGCTTGGGAGAATCGTAGAGTTTCTCTCTCAAACTCCCTATTGGAAACATATGGCCATTTTTGTTACTGAAGATGATTCCCAGGACGGACGAGATCATATAGATGCTCACAGAAGTATCCTTATGGTCATCTCTCCTTACGCAAAGAAGAATCATATCAGTCATTACCACTACAGTTTTGGAAGTATTTTTAAGACCTTTTGGAATATGCTAGGAATTCCTCATCAAAATCAATATGATGCTGGCGCTACTGATTTGGCAGATTTGTTTAGCCCTGAACCTGATGTTACTCCTTATAAAGCGTTAGCTGTGGATCCCAAAGTGTTCGATCCTCAAAAAGCATTGGATCCTTTTGATGAAGAGTTTGATTGGTCGGCGATCATTGAATCTCCTGAGTTAGATAATGTTGCAGATTTTCAAAGATCTCACCAGGAAAGCTTATCAGAAAAGTAGGTGATTTAGTTAAGTATTCAATGTAGTTATATGGGCCAACTAGACTTCTCACAAATAAGTAAGAGCGAAGAGAAACAACTATTGTTATTTCTCAATCAAGCTTATAATGCCAAGGATATTTTACAGCTTTCCCGCTATAAAACGAGCGTAGATGACAGTAAGGATTATGGTATAGGTCCTATTGTCGCAGCTCGCATTATAACCCATAAGCGTTCATTACCTTCCAGAAGATTCACTGATATTTCTGAACTGAATGGAATTCAGGGATTTGGTCAGGATAAATTTGATGACATAGCCAACTTCTTTAAGACCTCCTCAGCTGAACGATTCAAATCGAGATTATATCAGGAGGGAATTCTGTATGATAATTGGGAATTGGAATATCACACCTACACATTTGAAGACGACGAAAGCTTTCTGCAACAGACTCAGGATGTGGACACACTTAGGCAATCACTCATGAGGACATTAGATAAAGAAATAGAAGAAATATCAGAAGACGCCCAAGCTGAAGTTCGCCATCAGTTGTCAACTCAGTATATCGAGGTGTACGATATTACTTATTTAGCGTCATATGCCTGGACATTATGGTTTTTTCACTATGATCAGGATAATTGGTTCAGCTTTGAAGTAATGAGAAGTGAAATTGGACCTTATTTATCTTTTTCTGAAGGATTAGATATTGCTTTTGGGCTTGTGAAAGGCTTTGATAATACCCTCATTTGGAAAGGAGGTATTCAGGTGAAGGATCTTCCCTTTGTCCTGAATAAAGAAGAGCGATCGCTCAACATATGGTCAGCACTTTTGTTTGATTAAAGGTAGGATGTTTTTCGTTTTCTACCCTTGGTATATAATAAATAAGTGGAAATCTATAGAAGGCGGGAAAAATTTGCATTGACCATTCATTAAATCGTAATTTAAAGAAATCCTCTAAGTGATGGATAGAAAGAGGAGTATACCATTAGATGTTTAAATTTAATTAAAGGACTATGAAAAAACTCTCATGGATAATAGTGCAACTATTGTTCATCTTTCTGGCAGGAACCTCTTCAGCTCAGCAGGAAGATGCATTTAAGGGGGAGGTTTCGTTAGAAGATTTAAGCTTTTTTCAATCTACGTCTTCAAATTGGCGAATTGTAAGCGAAGTTCAATCAGATCTTGAAAAAGAGGCAGTTCTTCATACATCTGAAGGGACAGGCGTGTTAGTAAATCTACCTGATGAGTCTAATCGTGGGAATATCATGAGTGTCATGGAGCATGGGGACATAGATTTAAGTTTTGAATTTATGATGGCAAAGCACTCCAACTCCGGTGTTTATTTACAAGGAAGATATGAAGTACAGCTTTTTGACAGTTGGGGGAAAGAACGACCTACTTACCAGGATTGCGGTGCTATTTATGGCCGATGGGATGAGGATCGTCCTGAAGGATATAAGAGTTATGAAGGGTATGCACCAAGAATAAATGCCTGCAGAGCGCCAGGATTATGGCAAAAGATGAAAATTAGCTTTCAAGCTCCTAGATTTGCTCCTGATGGTAAGAAGACAGCGCATGCAAAAATTTTGTTGGTCGAATTGAACGGAACTGTCCTGCACGAAAATGTTTCTTTAACTGGTCCCACAAGGGGTCCTCTTTACGAGGAAGAAGCGCCTACTGGCCCGTTATTCATTCAAGGAGATCATGGGCCAGTAGCTTTTAGAAATATAGAATATACTATTTATGAGCCTACCACATTGGCTTTGGAAGACCTTTCCTATAATGTATACAAAGGATCATTCGCTGATTGGCCTGATGCAAGTAAACTTTCCCCAGATTATAGTGGTGAGATGGAAGTATTAACTCAACAAGTGGTTAGTGAAAAAGAAGATTTTTTACTTCAAGTAAAGAGCTCCATAGATCTTCCATCCAATGGAGAATATAAGTTCCAGTTAGGAACATCAGGAGAAGGGGTATTATTAATTGACGGGGAAATAATAGGTGGGCCTGCTTATTGGTTGTCAGATCATCAGGCTACATTAACAGCTGGTAAACATGAGCTTGAAATCCAATATCACAAACCTGATGCCTGGTATAATAACGGATTGGGATTATTTATCTCAGGACCCGGTTTACGCCCGCAACCTTTACACAGTTTGGGTTCAGTTCCCCTTTCCAATCCTACTGATCCCATTTTGGTAAAAACTGGAAACAAGCCTCAAATTCTTAGGAGCTTTATGGATTTCCAACCGTCAGAAGATGTCCCTTCAAGAAGAATAGTCCATGCAATATCTGTTGGCTTTCCCAATGGAACGAGTTATACTTTTGATTCTGATAGGGCTGCATTAGTTCAGGTTTGGAAGGGCGGTTTTTTGGATGCAACTCCGATGTGGAACAACAGAGGGGATGGTAGCGCTGATCCAATGGGTAGTCTACTCAAGCTTGGCAATGAAGCTAATGTGGGCATGTTGTTACAGAGTAGTAGTGCATGGTCCGATTCACTTCCAGAGATCATGGATTATCGTTTTAAAGGTTACATGTTGGATGCTAAGGGAGTGCCTACTTTCGTATATCATTTGGGAGAGGCTGAGTGTCATGATAAAATCAGTCTTGCGTCAGGTGGAAACCACCTTCAGAGAGAGGTGAAGGTGACTTCAGCATTGCAAAATGACTTATACTTTATGTTAGCATCGGGAGAAAATATTGTGTCTATGGATAATAATATGTATTCAGTTGATCAGAGATATTATATTCAATTATCCTCAGGTTCAAATAGTAAACCTATGCTAAGAGATAGTAGAGGAAGGAAAGAATTATTGATGCCTGTTTCTGCTAAAAAGGGAAATGCAGAATTTGCCTATTCAATCGTTTGGTAATGAAATTATACACAGTAAATAATTTTGTCATAATGAAAAGATGTATAGTTCTTGTAATATTAACATTGAGTTGTTTCTCAGTGATTTATGCTCAAATGGAAGATCAGCTTCCCTCTACAGAAGAAGATTACTACAAAATAGCTACGTTACCTATTCCTGAGGGCATTATATTAGAAGTAGGTGGTATTGCAACCCTTCCCAATGGGGATATTGCTGCAGCAACCAGAAGAGGTGATGTTTGGGTGATTGAAAATCCATATTCAGAAAATCAAACGGTACCTCATTATCGCAAATTTGCAGAAGGTTTGCACGAGCCTTTAGGACTTTCGTTCCACGATGGAACTTTATATGCCGTTCAAAGAGGAGAGTTAACACGATTGTGGGATAAAAATGGGGACGGATATGCAGATTACTATGAGACAGTTTATGCTTGGCCACTCTCAGGGAATTACCACGAGTATTCCTACGGTCCCAAAGTAATGCCAAATGGGGATTTTGTAGTTACGGCAAATGTCGGTTTTTTCAGTCCTGAGTGGTGGAGTGGAAAGAGCCGTGTGCCCTGGAGAGGCTGGACCTTAAAAATTTCTCCCGACGGGGAGTTAAATCCATATGCAACAGGCATGCGTTCTCCTTGCGCCATTGGGATTATTGATGGAGAGTTGTTTTATGGAGATAATCAGGGTGACTGGATAGGCTCAGGAGGAATTGTACATTTAAATGAAGGAGATTTTGCTGGTCATCCAGCGGGTCTTTCCTGGAGTTCCCATCCCGCTTCTCCTGTAAAAGTTAAGAGAGATGAATTGTATGCTACTATTGATCCCAAAATCACTCCAGCAGGACAAGCACCAATTAAGCCCGAGAATGATACGACAGTAACTATTCCCTTATTTGAGATGGAGGAGTCTTTTCCTGCAGTAAAAACACCAGCGGTATGGTTGCCTCATGCGGTGCTGGGAATTTCTACCTCTGAAATTGTGGTAGATGATACGGAAGGAAAGTTTGGACCGTTCAGCGGCCAAATATTCGTTGGAGATCAGGGGCAAAGTAAGATTATGAGAGTGGATATGGAAAAAGTAAACGGAGTTTACCAGGGAGTTGCTTTCTTGTTTAGGGAAGGGTTCGAATCTGGAGTACTTCGTATGTGTTGGGGAAATGACGGTTCTATGTTCGTAGGACAAACTAACCGCGGATGGGGTTCTACCGGTCCTAAGCCTTTTGGTTTACAGCGACTAGTATGGACGGGAAAGGTTCCTTTTGAAATGAAAACCATAAAGGCAACACCAGATGGATTTGAAGTTGAATTTACTCAGCCTGTAAATAAAGCTTCCGCATCAGATCCAGAATCTTATCAAGTCAATAGTTTTATTTACAAGTATCATCCAGTGTATGGAAGTCCTGCAGTTAATATGGAAGAAAACTTTGTCGCCGGGGTGAAAGTTTCCCCGGATGGAATGAAAGTTAGACTGTTGGTGGATGATTTACGAAAAAAATATGTCCATGAAATTAATGTCACTGGAGTGAGGTCCTATTATAATGGTAGTAGATTATTACATTCAACAGCATACTATACCTTAAATGAGATCCCCGAAGGGGCAGCATTAAATATTCAACGGAGGAAAAAAGTAGTAGATACCCAAACTCCTGATTCTTCTACTCCGTCCTCATCTTCAATTGGTACGCCAGATGATCCAGCTAGTCGTGCTGTTGCTAAAACCGCAACAGATCGTAAGGAAACCGAAGTCTCTGCCAAATCCGCTAGCCAAGCTCCTAATAGATCTGCTACTGCCAGTGTAAAACTCCCCAAAAGAATGGCTAAGGTACCAGATTATTGGAATAATAAAATAGATAAATCTGTGATATTAGGCACAGTTCCTGGACTGAAATTTGACCAAACAGAGGTCACCGTTAAAGCTGGTGCCAAGGTCAAATGGACCTTTAATAACAATGATGACATGCCCCACAATTTTGTATTGGTATCGCCAGGAAAAGCGGATCAAGTGGGGGATGAAGCCATTAAACTAGGGGTGAAGGGAATAAGCATGAATTATATCCCTAACAGTTCCAGTATTTTGTATCATTCAAATTTGATGCAACCAGGAACTTCTGAAACAATATATTTTGAAGCTCCCTCTACGCCAGGGGAATATACCTATGTATGCACGGTTCCTGGACATGCACAGTTGATGAGAGGAACACTGAAAGTAGTAAAATAACATACCTTTATTTACTTACATAAGACATCATTTCCTTTAGGTGATGATGTCTTTTTTTTGAAGTCCAGTATTATTATTGGAACAATTGATTATATTTTATCTTTTTAAGCGCAGTTACACTTACACACATGGCAAAAGTACTTCCTAATATCAGCCCAGCTCTAAAAGACTGGCTTCAGTCTCAGAAATTATTCTTCGTAGGTACCGCTCCTAAACAGTCCGATGGCCACATTAATATATCTCCTAAAGGAGTGGATACATTCAGAATTTTATCAGAAACTACGGTGGCTTATCTGGACTTAACGGGAAGCGGATCAGAGACGATCGCCCATGTCAGGGAGAATGAACGTATAGTGTTAATGTTTTGTGCCTTCGATGGATCTCCAAAAATTGTAAGAATTCATGGAAAAGGTCAGATACTACTCCCGACGACATCTGCTTTTCAAGAGATCATCCAACAATTTCCCTATGTAGAAGGAATTCGTTCTATTATTCATGTGAGTGCAAACAGAATTTCTACCTCATGTGGATATGGTGTTCCATTGTTCTCTTACCAGGGGGAGAGGGATATGCTCAAGACGTGGGCAGAAAAAAAAGGCAGAGAAGGATTGGAGCAGTATAAACAAAAGCATAACACCACTAGCATAGACGGATTACCAGCCCTTGACATAGAGGTAACTTCTGAAGTAGGGTAGATAAGTCTATGGAGGGTTGGAAGAAGGAATCGTCGATGAAGGCATTATTTTTTCAGGAAAAATAGCAAAATAAATTCCGGGAAAAGAAACAAGCAGAGAGGTGATATAGAATAGTAAGCTGGTAGCTACAGATACATCCTGTGCTACTCCCAGTGTATCAGCTCCGTAGGCAAATACAAACTCTCTTACTCCTATTCCTCCAATGGAAATAGGTAAAGCGGAAATAACGGACGAAATCAAAAATATAATTAGGTAGGTCAATGTATTAGTATTGGCCCCTAATCCCAGTAAAATGCAATAAACACCTATCAATTGGGAAAGCTGAATAGAAAAGGAATAAAGTGAGCTTCTGAAGATGTAAGGGAAAAACGGATTGAAAAAATAGTATTTTACTATCGCATATACAGGATAACAAAGGAGGAGTATACTAATGAGGATGAAATTTTTATATGGAAAAGGGAAAGGAAGTAGATAAGCTCCTAACATAGTAAGAAAGAACAAAGCTGTAAGTCCATTTACTCTATCTAGAAAAATTGCCCAAAAAGAATCTTTTACAGGAGTTTCAAATTGTTTATAGAACCAATACATCTTATACCCATCCCCACCAATACCTCCTGGCAAGAATAAGTTGTAGAATAATCCTGCCCAATACAATCTAATATTTGTAAATGAATCAATTTCAATAGCCTTAACTCTTAAAAAATAGTGAAGCCTGACAGCTGCAATAAATTTGGAAAGACTTAGCCAAAAACAGGAAATCAATAGCCAATAAATATTGACCTTTCCCATGAGTGATAAGGTAGTGGAAAAGTCAATTTTTTGCAGAACAAGGTAGATAGCCCCGAGGCTCACTATAATTTTGAGGAAGAGTTTAGTGAATTTGCCTATCCGGTTCTTTGCCGACGAAGATTTCTCTGACTTGATAAGCCTTTTTATTTTGGGATTCGTAATAAGTTCGCATCATAATTTCGGCGATAAATCCAACGGTAATCAGTTGTATTCCGCCAAGGGTGAGCATCATGGCTAATATAAGAACAGGGCGACCCCAGATATCTTGACCCATAATTTTCAGTCCCAACAGGTAGAAGTTGATCAAGACTCCGATCAAGAATATGAGAATGCCACCAAATCCAAATATATGCATGGGTCTGGAAAGATATTTTTGAAAAAACAGGATTAAGAGGAGGTCACTGACTACTTTAAATGTGCGGTTTATACCATATTTAGACTTTCCGAATTGGCGAGCTCGATGGTGGACATCAATTTGTGTGATTCTCGCTCCCTGAAGTTTAGCTAATACGGGAATAAAGCGATGTAGCTCTCCGTATAATCCAAGATTCTTAGCTATTTCTCTTTTGAAAATTTTTAAGGTGCATCCATAATCTTTTATATACACTCCGGTGAGTCTTCTAATTAGTCGATTAGCGATTTTACTAGGCAATTTTCTCAACACAAAACCATCCTTCCTGTTTGCTCTGTTTCCTGCGATCACATCCCAATCGCTATTCTCAATCATCTCCAACATACCTGGTATATCTGCAGGATCATTCTGGAGATCTCCATCTAAAAGAACAATATATTCTCCTTGACTATAATCTATTCCGGCAGCCATCGCTGTACTTTGGCCGTAATTTTGTCTAAGTTCTATGAGCTTTACACGACTATCTGCGTATCGTTTTATGTTCTTTACTGTTTGGTCCGTACTTCCATCATCTACCAGAATCACCTCATAATCAATATTCGTTAAGGCCGCACGAATTTCCTTCAATAGCGGTTCGATATTTTCTTCCTCATTCAGTAATGTAATAACCAGAGATAATTTATACACTATTGCTCCTTTAAAAATTTAACTAAAAACACAGGTGTACGACCATATTTTATTTCAAACGCATGAAAAAGCTTATAAGAGGCCTTTTGTAATTGAGATTTGTTACAAATGTAAAAAGCATCTGTGTCAATCTTATTCGTTTTACGTAAAATTTCCCTTCTTTCTCTGCTAATATAGTAAGTCATATCGTGATTGAAGGTATAGTCTCCGTAAATATACAAGGGAGTTCCTTCTGTCAACCGAGCTACATATATACCATTTTCGCGATATTGGGCAATTTTACCCGTTTTTGCCCTATGGGGGATTACGAACCAATCAAACACCAGCCTAAACCACATAAGCATGATGGCAAAAAGGATAAGTTTAAGGTTGGGAAGTTTAATTAAGAAATAGGTAGTAACTCCCATAACTATAAGTAAGAAAATGACTTTAGGCCATAGATAGGGAAATGTATTGAGAATTTCTAATTGTTGAATATTGGCAAGTAATTCGTGATCTCTAAAGTCAGGGAGAAAGGGAATAACCAAGATACCCAGGCATAACAGTATACTGATACAAATAAAGAAGATATGAATAAATATTGAGCGTTTCTTCATACCAGGGGCTTGAGAAAAGTATGCATGAGAAAGAAGAATGAACAGGAAAGGGAACAACATAAAGAGATATCTGGGATGAGTGTCAGGAGAGAGCCAGTAGGGAACCACATTGGCACAAAAAATAAGAAGGCAAAATACGAGAAAATTATTGTTACGCCATACATTCCAGATATGTGTAGAAAAGGTAAATAATATAAGGATGGACCATGGTAGTATGTGGCCTAGTACTTCAAAAGGAAAGCTAAAGAGATGTATAAAACTATCCAGCAAAGACTTTTCTAAAGGAGTTCGTTTACTTGACTCGTGCCACAAAGTTTCAACATATGTCCAAATAGAATTGTATTGGTGATAAGCATAGAAATAGGAAAACAATATAGTAGCAAGGACACCTATGCCAAGAAAGTGTTTCCAGGAAAGAAGTAATCGGAACTTGCGCTGATATATAAACCAACTTAATAGAGTAATCGCCTGAAAGACAAGGGATGGCAGCCCTTTACATAAAAAAGTTATTCCCGTGATAAGGTAGGTGAGAATAAATAGAAGAACCCATTGTTGTTTTCTTGATAGTTCAAATACGATGATAAAAGAAAGGTAAGTGAGCCAGGAATAAAAAATATCTATGTGGCCTACCATGGAGGAAGTAAATAGCATTCTTCCGTGGCTAATAAACATGATAGCAGCCATAGCAGCTATTTCCCATGTGAGATATTTCTTAGTGTGGAAAAAAATGGTGAGTGTGAAAAAGAAAAGAGGAATAACTGCCGGAAGACGAAGGATTAATTCGGAGTAATTATTTGTGCCAATAAAAAAAATAGAAAGAATCCAATTATAAAATGGAGGCTTATTATAATAAAATTCGCCAAAAATAGTAGGAGTGATAACATTTCCTGAGTAAATCATTTCCATGGCTACCAATGCTCTGGTAGGTTCATCCATAGTGATAGCACCCATTCCTACATTGAGAAGATAAACTACTATACAGAGACCAAAACAAAAGATGTATAAAAATTTGGGCATATGTTATTTAACATCTTTTACGCATCGAAAGCCTGTGTGGAATAAACCAGTTTCAGGAGTAGAACCAGATCTTCCAGAAACTCTATATCCATGGCAATAATTAGGATCACACATGAAAGAACCACCTCGCATCACTTTCTCACTTTCCGCATTAGGTTCATATCCTTTTTGGTCTGATCCATAAGGTAAATACCAATCCTGACACCATTCCCAAACATTTCCACTTATATCTGATAATCCTAAACTAGTTTCACCGAATGTACCTACAGGACAAGTAAAGAGGTATCCATCCTCACCGGTATTGATGGCAGGAAATGTTCCTTGCCAAATGTTGGCTTTATAACCATTATGATCTGTTATTTCTTCGCCCCAGCTATATCTATTACGAGAATTCGATGCATTTCTTGCAGCATGCTCCCATTCGGCTTCTGTAGGAAGTCGTTTATCTGCCCATTCACAGTAAGCTATGGCATCATTGAAAGAAACTTGAGTTACGGGATGATCATCTTTGGCAGGTTCAAAATTAGGCCCCAGAGGTTGTTTCCAATTAGCTCCAGGCCTAAGTTCCCATTCTCTTTTATCGAGATCAAAGACCACTGCATCTCCGAATCCTTCAGCTTGGGTAATGTATCCTGTAGCTTCTACAAAAGTTCTGAATTGCGCAACGGTGACTGGGGTTTTATCCATGTAAAAGGGCTGGAAAACAGTATTGTAGACAGGTTGTTCTCTGGGAAGTCCTGTAGCAGATCCAATGTCTGTAGATCCCCCTGGAACATAAATCATCCCTTCAGGAACATTGTCATTTTCTTCAATGGCAGTTGAAACAGGTACTATTGTTTGAGTAGACTCAATTAGTTCACTTTCGATCTGATCAAGCGGGCGGGAAGGTGTATTCTTTACTGCAGTTGTCCTGCTAACATCTGGAGATTGCGTGGGCTGAGAATCATCATAAGAAGGATTAGTTTGCTGGCCAGATTGGCATGCCAAAAGGAATATAAGGAAGCCCAATGATAAGATTTCTAAAATCCGCATCGCAATTTTTTTACTAAGATAAAAAAAGGTATCTGAAAAGCGATATATTTCAGATACCTATTATGTCTTACATCGGATAAAGAAGGAGGCAACCCCTCAAAACAGAGACACATATCTAAGTAAATATCTTCTATTTGAATTCCTCTAGATAAGAAATGGCTTCATTGAATACATTTTCAGCTGTGTAGCCTAACTTTTCGTCCAACACTTTATAGGGAGCCGAATATCCAAAATGATTTAAACCGATCACCTTACCTTTAGGTCCTACTAATCCTGCAAGAGTAACGGGTAATCCTGCCGTCATACCTAAAGTAGGAATATTCGAAGGTAATACTACTTCCTGATAAGCTTTGTCTTGTGATCTAAATAATCCCTCTGAAATAGCGGATACCACTTTAATTCTTAACCCTTTCTCAGATCTTAATTTTTCAGCACCATCGATCAAAGTAGCAACTTCAGAGCCATTTGCTACAAAAATGATATCAGGATTTTCTACATCCTGAACCACATAAGCTCCTCGTTCGGCTTGGAGAGCATCCTGAAATCTGGTGGATCCTTCTTTAACTGGTAAACTTTTAATTCCCTGACGAGAGAGAATAAGTCCAGTAGGAGTTTCTTTATTTTCCAATGCCATTTTCCAGGCTACTGTAGTCTCATCTACATCAGCAGGCCTCAGTACGAGAAAACTGTTTTGTCCTTCATGATTTTGTAGCTTTTCCAATAGCCTAATTTGAGCTTCTTGTTCTACAGGTTGATGTGTCGGGCCATCTTCTCCTACTCTGAAAGCATCATGAGTCCATACAAAGATGACTGCTTGCTTCATTAATCCTGCTAGTCTTAGAGTGGGTTTCATAAAGTCCGAGAAAACAAAGAAGGTACCACACACCGGAATTACTCCTCCATGTAAGGCCATGCCCGTACACATAGCTGCCATACTGAGTTCCGATACCCCCGCTTGGAGAAAAGAACCCGAAAAATCTCCCTTTTTAAAGGAAGTAGTCTTCTTTAAAAACTTTTCAGTTCTGTCGCTATCAGAAAGATCAGCAGAAGATACGATCATATTTTCTACGTGATCAGCAAAATGTGAAAGCATGGTTCCTGAGCCGTCGCGAGTAGCTTTATCTTTCGTTTGCTTGATCGCACTATAGTCTATGATCGGAGGAGTATCAGAAAAAAACTTTTTCCACTTTTCGGCTAACTCTGGATGAGCCTTTTCCCATGCTGCCTGAATAGCTTTCTTTTCTTTAGCCGTTTGCTTTTTCTTTCCAATTACCTCTTCATAATAAGCTTTCACTTCAGGAAAAATTTGGAAAGGATTCTCAGCATCCCCTCCCAGGTTACTTACGGTTCTTTCAAATGAGACACCTGCTTTACTTAATGGTTTTCCATGAGTTGAAACCAGCCCTTCCATTTTTTCTCCCTCTTCATTTACAGCTCCTTTTCCCATGATGGTCTTCCCTACAATTAAAGAAGGCCGTTCTGTTTCTTCTATTGCCGTGTCTAATGCTTTGCGAATTTCCTCATGATTGTTGCCTTCGATCGTTTGAACATGCCATCCCCAGGATTCGTATTTCTTAGCTGTATCCTCTTCCATTACCTCATCAACCATAGAAGAAAGCTGCACATTATTCGCATCATAGAACATAATCACATTTCCCAGACCGAGATATCCTGCAGTTCTACCTACTCCCTGAGATACCTCCTCCTGTATTCCCCCGTCTGAAATATACAAATACGTTTTGTGAGACATCCACTCCCCAAATCTGTGCGCTAAAAAGCGTTCGGCAATTGCAGCCCCAATTCCAAAAGAATGCCCCTGTCCTAAAGGTCCTGAGGTGTTTTCAATACCTCTTTCTACATCAATCTCTGGATGACCTGGTGTAATGCTTCCCCACTGACGAAATTGCTTAAGATCGTCCATGGAGAAATATCCCATCAATGAAAGAGATGAATATAACATAGCAGATAAATGACCCGGATCTAGGAAGAATCGATCTCTATTGGGCCAGTGCATATCCTCTGGGTCGAAGATTAGGTATTCAGCAAAAAGAATAGAAATAAAATCTGCTCCTCCCATAGGGCCACCAGGGTGACCAGAATTAGCTTGTTCTACCATAGCGGCAGCTAATACTCTAATATTATTAGCGGCAAGTGAACTTAGGTTTGTTTGATCTGAGGTAATAGGATTCATATACAATTGTCATTAAGCGAGTTCATCGCTGGATATCAATTCCTGCTAAAAGAAAATTATCAACATTTAGCTCCCAAACTTAAAATTTTTTCCCTTTAAGTATGTCTTAATTATTACTATTTGAAAAGATCTCCTTAAGATTATTCCCTGATTCAATCAGGTAGGGCTAAGTTAGGTGGAGGGATATTATATTTCGCTGATTTGATTAGAAAGTCGTTCATAAACAAAATTAATTTGGGGCAATCAGTACCTAATATTGAATTTCTTCTAGGGATGTATCCTCATGAATTGCATTCATCATTTAACAGTGAGCTTGTATCTATGTCAGTTAAAGATTCTAGTGATCGACTTTTCTCATCACCACCGCTTAATTCAAGTATTATTTAAAGATATTCTTTTTTGATGAGTTGAAAGTTGTACGTAGTTGAAAAAATATGTTATTGCCTGATTATTGACAAAGCTGCTTAAAATTCCAGACTTATGTGAATGTATATTTTGGCATGAAGGAAGTCAATTGCTTAAAATCAATGGAAGGAATCTTTAGTTGGTAAGTACGACCAAATACTTAGAAACTTCCCAGAACTTTTTCGCATCTACAATTTCAATATTTTCAATGCGATTGTTTTTCTCGTGAAATACATATGACTCTTTAGGATGTCTGGTAAGTAGTTTAGCTTTCTTTTTAGCAACGGGAATAAAATTAACCTCATCCACATTTATTTTGACAAACTGGGAAAGGTCAAAATTATAGCCCAACTTTTGATTTCCGGCTATAATATTTTTTGCTTTTAATCGCTTACGATCACCAGTAATAAAGTAGGCAGAACTCACCTGTGTCTTGAGAAAGGATATTTCTTCTTCATTTTTATTTAATAAATTATCCTTTTCGGCTATGTGTAATTTATTGGTAGCAATTTCATCCATTAAGTTTGCTTGTGCTTTCATTAACTCATCGTTTCTTTTCGTTAATGTAGCTAATTCTTCGTCTTTGACGGATAAACTAGATGTCAGATCAGAAATCCTTTTATCATTTTCCTCTAATTGAGAGGTTAATTTTGATACTACATCCTGAAGAATGGCATTTTGTTGATTAACCTGACTCCATCTGGAATCCAAATCTTCAATAATTTCTTTATTCTCCAATAAGAGATCACTAATCATTTTTATATCTCGTAATATGCGCTCTTCTCCCGTTAGATAAAAATCGGGATCATCAGCTTTTAGTGCGATGATATTTTCTCGTTCTTTAATAATCCTGAGGTTTTCTTCAATATGTTCAAAAGCCAACATGAATTCGTTTAATAATGAATCCTGTCTAAGTTTTTCCTCAGAAAGAGTTTTGTACTTTTGTTTTAGCCTCTTAACATCACTACTTTCACAGCTGAGCAATATACCTATTAGTAAAGTGATAATTACGTATCTCATTATAGTGGATTTCACTGGTCTCTCGAAAAAAAGCTCAAATACCATTCCAATAGATGGAAATAAATTTAATGCTCTCTAAAAATAGTGAAAATTATTTACTTAATTCATTTTAATCGAATCATTATTCTATTTTTGGCATTTAAAAAAATAGAATAATCAAAATGAAAAAATATAATTTTTTTTGTAAGTGTTTGATAGCGTGTATTTTATGTGGATTGATTAAATAGTGGAGTTACTCTGTGTTATCTTTCATCTCTTTAATCATCCTGTAAATAGTAGATTGGCCAATATCCAGTTTTTCCGCTACTAATTTTATGTTGTGATCGTATTTCTTAAGATATATATCAATTATTCTATGAGTATATTGTTTCAAGGTCATTTCCTTTGACAAAGCATCAGGTAATGGATCATACGTACTAAATGTGATAATGTCCTTATCAATCTCATTTTCATTCGCCATAACTGCTGCTAATTCCACAATAGATTTTAACTCGCGAATATTTCCAGGATATGGATATGAAAGCAATTTTTTTTGTGCAGCGGCAGAAAGTGTTAATTCTGTCATTCCATTTTCCCGACAAAAATTGGAAATGAAGTACTTAGCTAAAATAATAATGTCTTTTCCTCTATCTCTTAAAGGTGGAAGTTCTATAGGTAATCCGAAAAGCCGATAATAAAGATCTTCCCTAAAATTCCCATTTTTAACCTCTTCCAACAAATTTCTGTTAGTTGCTACTATTATTCTGCAATCTACTTTTACAATTTTGTTACTGCCAATGCGGATAATTTCTTTCTCTTGTAATGCTCTAAGTAGTTTGGCTTGGAAAGTGATATCCATTTCCCCTATTTCATCCAGAAACAAGGTGCCTTTATGGGCTTCTTCAAATTTACCTATCCTACGATGATTAGCTCCGGTAAATGCCCCTTTCTCATGTCCGAACAACTCACTTTCTATTAGATCATTTGGGATAGCAGCCATATTCACTGGAACAAAAGGGTACGAAGACCTGGTAGAGTTAAAGTGAATGGCCTTGGCCACCAATTCTTTCCCTGTCCCGGTTTCTCCAGTAATGGTAACAGTGATATTGTTGTGTATGGCTTTTTCTATCAAATTAAACACCTTCTTAATAGCAGGACTTTGCCCTATGATGGAGGTAGAAAAATCATATTTTTGGGCTATTTCCTTTTTGAGCGTATTAATTTGTGATTTTAAGGATCTATTTTTCCTAATATTATTAACTACGTTCAATAAGCGATCTCTAATATCCTTTTCTTTGACCAGATAATCGTAAGCTCCCATCTTTAGCAACCCTACTGCCGTTTCAATATTATCTTGCTCTGAGATAACAATGACCTCTATATCGGGATTATAATCCTTTATTTGCTTTAACGCTTCAATGCCATCCATATCCGGGAGGCGATAATCCAATGTGATGACATCGGGATTTTCATTTATATTTTTTAAGCATTCACCAGCATTTTCAAACTTTGAGACATTGTAATCGGGATTCAGTTCTAAGTTGTATCCTAATAATTCTCTGTACCAATCGTCATCTTCTACCACAAAAATGTTGAATGCGTCTTTTTCATCCATGTATAAAAAATTTGTATAGCGAGTAATATATTAAATTTTTTGAGTAAAGGATAAGCAGGTGAATGCTCCCTCCTTAAGCCTCCTGATTATCACCCAATTCTTTATTCATTTTAGTAAAAGTCAGCTTCTCTAAGTTACCATATATCCAAATGGTTAATACGCAAAATAAGATCGAGATCATGATCATGATCAAACTTAAGGGTTTTTCTGCTGTAAACGACAATCTCAACAATATCGTAGAGATTACAAAGCTCGAATTTCTAAATACTTGAGGAAAATCCTGGGTATATAACACCGAAATAATCAATAAGGTAACATCAGTAAAAATCATTAGACCAAAAAGATCCTCATAGAAAATAGCATTAACGTCCATATTACTCTGAACTCCTTTTCCCTTTCCTGGTAAATAATTTACCAACCAGTCTGTGAGATGGAAAATAGCGATAACTAACAAAATAAAACTTAGAAAAAGGGATATAGCTTTTTTGAAATTGATGAATGGTGTAAGCACTTCTTTGTCATAAGACTTTTTATACTTGTTAGTTCGCTGAACCGTAAAGTGAAATAAGAAAACCAGAAAAAAAAGGATGATAGCTGCCAGCATATCCTGACCCACTGAAATAATGGTTTCCGTCTCCTCATACCAATCATCTACTCCGTGAAAATCGGATATATCTTTAAATACTCTTCGTAGAATTATGAGAGAAATAATTTCAAATTGTTTTCCCACAGAAGTAGTAAATGACTTTGGAATACTGAGGACGAGTAGAAATACCTCAAAAAACAGGATGAAGCTATAGGGAGTATATATAGCACTTAAGTAAGAACCTCGCCAAACCTGAAAATAGGCTTCTTCAGAGAATACTTGATTAGCGAGAAAGATCATCACCAAATGAAATACGAAAAAGGCTAAAGCAAGTATGATCGTTATTCTTTCAAATATATGAAGGTGTTTTTTCTGAAAGATGTAATCAAATAGGGTGGCAATATTTGCCAGTAGAGACTTCATGTGTTATTTAGATTCTGTACTTCTAACTGAACTATCTTCAAATAGTTAATATCAGACTCGTTGAAACCTCTACTTCATTTCTATAAATGGTTGATTTTATGTTAGTTGCTATGTAATTTAGAATATATGATGTGGATAGGTATAATTATTAGCAGTGTGATGATTTTTGGGGGTATAAAAGCGGGAAATCCCTTGGGAAAGGCGCTTGTGAGTGTCTTTTTTCCCTTGGCCAACATCTATTTGGATAAAGAAAAGACTCAGCTCATTGGCTTAAGGAAAGCTCGATTGGCGTATCTGATGACGATTTTTTCTGGTTTAGCCGTCTATCCTATATTTCTCATTCTATCTGCTATATTTTCTTCCTGGCCAATATATCTACATGGGATCAGCACGTTAATTATCTTGGTTTTTTATAGCTTCCTTGCCTTTGTAATAATGGTTGGGTGGGAATTAATGAGTAGTAGAAAATGGGAAAAAGCAAGAGTGTTCGATTTTGTTCACCATCAGGAAAAGATGGGAATTGCTTCCCATTATCGCTTACCAGTCGGCAGTGGGTTGATCGTAGAAAATCCCAAAAATGGAAACAAATTATTTCTTACTATCGTCGCTCAACACCAAAAGAGAAAAGAAGGAGTAGCGTTAGGGATCAGCCTCCAAGGAGCAAAATATTTGGGAATTTCGAGGGAAGGGTCTTTTTACGTATCTTCAGTTCCTTCTGAGATGACATCCCTATAATTTACAGTATGAAGGAAAAATTAATACCTGTTTCTGTAGAAGCTCCATACTACACAATGAACCAATTGACAGATGATACTAAGTATATTTGGATCATTTTTCACGGTTACGGTCAATTAGCCAAACACTTTATTAAACGCTTTGATGTTTTTAATCCAAAGGAACATTTTATTATTGCTCCACAAGGATTATCCCGGATGTATGTGGGTACTGCTTATCAGAAAATAGGGGCATCATGGATGACCAGAGAATTAAGAGAGACTGAAATAAATAACTACTTACATTATCTGGACACAGTCTTTGAAGCTGAAGTATCCTTATCAGATCAACAGAACCTTCGTGTGCATCTATTGGGCTTTTCCCAGGGAGTAGCAACGCTCAGCCGTTGGGCAGTCCATCGCCAGTTGGCCTTCGACCAATTCATTATTTGGGCTGGAACATTTCCTCCAGAAATTACCTCGGATCAATTGCGATTTGTAGCAGAAAGGAAACAGGCTGAATTAGTTGCTGTAGTAGGAGATCAGGATCAATTAGTAAAGGAAGAAACCTTGACTGAGCAAATGTCTCTACTTCAGCAATTGACAGGAAAGCAGGTGCGTTTAGAACTATTTCCTGGCAAGCACGAATTAAATAGGGATGTGCTGAAACGAGTGTTTCAATCATATCCTTATTCATCATATTGAAGTGTCATTGTTTCAGGCAATTCATTTTCCAAATAGGCCAGTTTTACTTTCAAATAGGTATAATCTGGATCTGTACAATCCCCGGACCGATATAAATAGTATAAAACTGACCTCAAAAGTTTGATCTCCCTGGTATAAGTGTTGGTAGACAAGGCTCCTCCTTCTAGGCTTTTGCCTTTTACGTAATAAGCAATTCTGCTATAGAAAATATTCTTTTCCAACGCTTCAATCCTGTCGATGACTTCATACATATTTTCAGGTAAGTCAGTGTATATATCTCTCTGAGCAGGTGAACTAATGAGGTATAAGCCCGCGTGAACTCCTAAAACGATCCCTAAAGCAATTGTAAAAATGGTGATAAGGAGTCTAGTGCCAACAGGTTTACCGGAGTAGGTCAGGATGTTCATATGATATAGAATGGTTAAAGAGGATGAGAAATTGTTTCATTAAAATTGAACAACTTTTAAGCCGAACCTATTCACTAGGCAGGTGGAATAATTACAAAATCTTACATCACCGGGAAGGCGGTGGGGCAGCTTGAATTTCCCATAGGATAATATGCCCGTCAAGAGTACCTGTAGCAATAAAAGAGTTTCGGGGAGAGATGGCAAAACATTGAATCACGCTCTTACCAGCTGTAAATGAGGCCCATAATTGAGCACGTTCCCAATCCCAAAGTGATAAGGTTCTATCTGAAGAAGTAATAAGGAATTGCCCGTCTGAGGAAAACATCATATCAGAAATTCTTTGGCCTCCTACTGGATTGATGTATGAGGAGTTCTGAGCACTTAAAGACTCAAAGCGAATCATGCCATTGTTTAACCCTAACGCAATCCAATGTCCATCAGGGGAAAACAGCATGGTTAATATTGGAGACGGTGTTTTTATGCTGTCGAGTAGCTTTTCTGAGGAAAGGTTCCAAAGGAGGATCATGCTATCTTCAACAGCACTTGCTAAAATATCATTCGAGGGGGAATAATTGATTGTATTAATCGAATAATCATTGAGTTCTAGTGTAAATTGAGAGCTTGGTTCCTTACCCCATTGGTACCCTTTTATCTTTCCTTCTTTAAAAGCAGCTACTATTCTTTCAGTAGAAGAAGGTAAAAATACAGCATTCAAAGCTGTTAAAGGAGCTTCATTAATAAACTGTAATAGCGTGCCATCGTAATTCCAGATAGCTATTTCTCCTGATCTGCTCGTCGAAACAAGTTTATTGGCCTCCTTAGAGAAAGAAACGGTGCTTACAGCTGTAGTATGTTGATGAAGTATGATAGAATCTTCTGGATTATCTAACGCATACAAAATAATTTTTTGGCTGTTTCCTGCTACAGCCAGCCATTTACCATCAGGAGAAAAAGAGACATCTTCTACTGCAGCTGGAAAAGTAATGGTTCTTGCTAATCGCAAGTTCCAGGAAGGAGGAGGACATGTTTCGCTAATACATTCTCCCTTTTCGTTGATTCGATAAGAAACGCCATTTTTAACTACGCTGGCATTTCCTTTATTGAAGGGGAATGCCTTGTGATAAATAGGAGGAATAACTTCCATAATCTGATTTTCGCTAAAGATTAAGTATCCAAACAATCCGTTGTGTTGGAATTTAGCATAAGAGCTATTCCGTCTGAATACAATAGCGTGATCGTATTTAAAGGAAGTTAATAGCGTATAGGTTGTATCATTAGCCAATATAAGCGCCCAGTATGTTCCTTTTCGAACAGAAGCTATGTACTGATCTTTTAGTTGCTGAAAATTAGTAACTTCGTCAAATTCAGGTTCAATGCTAAAGGTATCATCCGCTTTTATAGACTTAAATCCCCACAATCCTCCTTGGCTGAACGCTATGTTTTCAGTGACGACAGGTAGAATATAGTCGAATTGAGGAGAAATAATGATAGAATCTCCTTTTGCCAGTCCAAATTTCCCATTCTCTACAATTCTTATAATATCATCATTATCAGTAGGTGATAGTACTCTTATGTGTCTGGATGAGTTTCTTCGAACAGATGGAGCCGTTAATTTTCTTTTATTCAGTCGGGATCTCAGTAAAGAAGAATCGATCTGAGTTGGGGCAATAATTGATTTGAGTTCTTCAAATTGGGATGTATCTAATCTTGTATTTTCAGCCATCCTCCTTAGTGCAGGAAACAACTTTTCTAATTTTGAGTGTCTTTGAAAAATAAGTGTGTCTTCTTTCCGGGCATTCTGTAATTCAGAAATGGCAATGGACATATAAGGTTTGGAGGATGTTGCTGAAGGTTCCATCGCTTGTTTAAGCAGAACAACTCCCCTTGCATATCTTGATTCGGAGGGGGTAAGAGAATCATTAGACGCTGCTGCAAGAAAATATGCATCTGCCGCCTCTAATTCATCTTCATGAAAGGCAATATAGCCTCTTTGGTAAAGAGATTGTTGATGAATCTGTATCAATTCTTCACGTTTAGATGCTTTTAAGGTAGTTTGAGCCAATAGAGATTCACTCGAGTCCAGGAGCGTAGCATATTGTTGGTCGGCTGCTGTCCATTTTTGTTGATTGATATGTACAAGAGCTTGGTTGAAATGTGGAATCAAAAAGTCTCTTTCCTGAATGTCTTTTGAAATAAGGATAGCCCTTTGATAACACCTGTTCGCTTTTGTATAATCCGTACTATCTTGAAGGTATGAATTTCCAAGGTAAGTGTAGTAACGCATTCGATCGACTTTAGAATCCAGATAATAGGATGTGCCACCAAAATAAGTCATATGCTGTATGCGTTCGGGCTCTACAATAAGGAAAAGCAGAGAGATAGCTATGAGAGGAATAGCTAGTTTCAAATTACTTTTAGGCCCTAGCAGCGGAATTCCTTGACGAAATAATACTTGTTTGAGCTTTTCGGGTAGCCAACTACTCCAAGAGAAAGCTGGCGCTTTTTCCAATTGATGAATGAAAGCAGGGTCTTCTAGTTCATATTGAGAGGCATAATCTTGTATTTGTTGGTATAAATGCCCTTGAGTAACGAGATTGGGTTTTTCTAAGGCTTTTTGGAGGCTCATGTAAAGATCATTCTGATCCGGAACCGTATGTTGCTGAATGACTGCCTCCTTGGGTAAGGATTGAAACAAAGCTTTTCGAGCGGTTCGTTCAGCCTCTACAGAAATATTACTTAAATACTTGGCTCTTTGCTCTTCGGGAAAATAGCCGATCCTGAATGCCTCTTGTTGGATCAATGCCAACCAAAGCGGATGATCGAAGGTAGAAATGGCTAATAATTCTTTGGCTAATTGTACTGTATAGGGCCAATATATCTTGTGGTATAAACAAGTCGCACTGATCCATTGACTGAGGCGGGGACTGTCGATTTCAGCTTGAAGAATAAGGGATGTAGGGGAAGCTGAGGGAACCGGGACGGCAGCAAGAGAGGGATGTGGAGTAATTGGCGTTTGAATGGGGTAAGTGCGAAACCAATGGCGGGTATCCGGTAGAGAGTCGCCTCGAAAGTGTCCAAGGAGTGCTTTGACGGCATCCATACAAGCAGGTATCAACTTAAATTCTTTCAAAAAATGCAATTCCTCTGCCTGCCAATGTATAGGTGTTTTAGGGGTAAATACGGCACTCGAATCCCATCGTTTAATCGCTGAAATCCACTCAGCAAGAGTCCCTTTTTGGGAATCAAAAAATGGTAATACATCACCGAAAATGACCAAACGATGCTGTGGAAAATGTTTGTGTAAATCTTTTATAAGAATATCATCTAAAAAAGGAGTTCTCCAACACAATCTTGGATCTACCTCATAATAAAAAATTTCGATAATTATTCCTTCTTCTGCAATACACTTCAACCATGAACTTACTAACCATGAGAAATGATCATGTAAAGACTTTTTTTCTATCAGGACCAGCCATGAATCAGCAGTATGTTCTCCTAAGATAGTATTTGCTGGTAGAACATTCATTTCATTAGAGAAAGAGTAAGCTTGCTCTACCTCTTCGGGTAACTCATAAATGGTTTCTTTTTGTGTTTTCGCCTGATCTTTTATCCACTGAGTTCTTACTAAAGAATAAATTTCAATAAATAGCCAGGTAGAAAGAATAAAGGCCAGTAAAATGAAGAACATTACCAGACCGTATTTTTGAAGAAAGGTGGCTTTCAGGTCTGAGATAGATATGGCGATAGGTGGTTTTGGGTCAATGAGCTGCGCCAGAGTAGAGTCTTGTCCTATTGTTATTTGAGGAAATGCTTGAGCTGTATTATTCGTTTGTGTTTGACTTAGAGAAGTTTGGTCAATAGAGGGAGCTACCTGAAGGATATCTGCTGCGATGGTCCCCTCAAACATACACCTCAATGTACCTCTTACATCTTGATGTTTGATATAGCAATTCGTTCCACTATATCCGAGGAAGCATAGGAAGGCTATCATTAAGACCTGCATCAACCAATAAAACCATCTTCTGGAAAAGAAGGTTAATAGTCGATGAGAGGGAGTTGAAGGTACATGACTGTTCTTGTTAAGTGATTTGGTAGTTTCGGTAGCATATTCGGGATGTTCCGCAATGAATTGGTCGTAGAGCGCAGAAAATTGAATTTGCTGAAAATGATCTAAGGCAAAAGCTGGAGCAATTAATTTTTTTATAGAGCGGTAATCGAGGGAGGGGGGGAGGCGATGACACAGGCGCCTCAATCTCTCTATCCTTTCGGATTCTAGTGGATAGCCCTTTTGTCGTAAGTATGCAATTAAATCTTCTACAAATGAATTCATGTACCAGGCTGATGCGACTCAATTTAGATCACTCTCCTAATATAGCGTTTTTAGTAGCTTCTTGACCTAAACGTGCTATTTCTTCTCTCAAAGCATTCTCTACTTCTTCCATTGGCAGCGTTTTTTCCAAATCATCTCCAAATAACAAGTTGGGCAGGTTAGTTAGCTTATCTGGGTAATAGGAATCTATCCAATCTGCCACATCATTATACGTGATAGGAGCCAGTTCGTTTAAAATGGTGACTCTGGGAGTAAACTTGTTTCTCCATTGATCAAGTTGAGGTTGAATTTGCTTGCTGAAGTCTCTTTGGAATAAGTTACTGAAAAATGAATTAGCTTTGGGAGGGTAAATTATATTGAGAAAAATCATTATTTGGGGAAATGGGGCAGAAGAACTAAATGTCCAGAAATCCCCTATATACCAATCGATTAATTGGACAGTTTCTCTATCCCATTTATCTCCGCTAATGTTATGCTGGAAAGTAATCGCACCCTTTCGTTCCTTCAATAGCTCCAACAAAACTTCCTGATCCCAATAACCTCCGGTAATTCCTGGAAAATCAAGGCTCCTCGCAATACTTCTCTTTAGATTTCTTTGACGCATTTCAAGCTCGCCAATGACTGGCCAATCTCTGACATCATATGTAAAAACAAGCCCCTCTAATGCCCCATAAATTCTTTCAGTATTGTAACGGATATCAGTCTCCCTAAATCTTTTCACCAGGCTTCTATGTTTTTCCTCACGAGGCCCCAGGAGAAAAAAGAAGTGAGGTTGTTCATTTTGGTTAGATAATAGATTTTCTAATTGGTCTTTAAACGGTTCAGCTTGCGGATCTCTGTCAACGAGTAGGTACAACGTTTGTGCAGGAGGGGGGGCAGGAACCTTTTGATATTCGTTGTTAATTGAAGATAGAAGAGTCCAGTCAGCAGCTGAACTATACAAATTCCATGGAAAGCGATTCTCCGCCTGATCTTCCCAGTACATTGCCCTGTAATCTCCTTGTGGCATTAGTTGAGTTTGAACTTTTATTTCCGCGTCTTGAAAAGCATCCTCTACAGATTTATTATCGGTGAATCTATCATAAAATCTTTCTGCAAATCTCAGTGCGGCATGATCATTTATGGCTTCGGAAGTAGCGATAACTGAAGGAATGCCTTGAGTGTGAATGGCCTCTGCGGTTTGAAAAGTAGCACAACCATTAAGAAATACTAACTGAAGGCCTTGCTGATTGGCAATCAGTCTCGTAAATCCTTCCATATTAGCTATTTCGGGATGACCCAGGTCGGACTCTAACATTAATTGTAATTCTCCGGCATGCCCTGCAAAGTGGAATAACACGACCCGGCCTTCATATCTATCAAACACTCTGAGAATATCATCTAACGAAGCATTTCCTCTAACCTCAATCCGGAATTGGGGAGAGAGTTTATCTTCAAATAGTTGCCTGATGATTCTGGATTCATTTACCAGATCTCTGAGATAATTTGCTGGATCTATTCGATCGTTAGCATAAGCTATCAATATTACTGGAGAAAGCTCATCTGCCATTTAACATTCTATTTTCTATGTCCGTATGATGACAAGGACGTGAACACAAACTAGTTAATTTACTCTCACAAAAATTATTTTCCTCTATGAAATTTTTCATTGATACCGCAAATTTAGACGAAATTAAAGAAGCCAACGAAATGGGCATCCTTGATGGCGTTACTACCAACCCGTCATTAATGGCTAAGGAAGGAATTACGGAAGTCCGTAAACACTATCTTGCCATCTCTGAAATGGTAGACGGAGATGTGAGTGCAGAGGTTATCTCTACCAAATATGCCGATATGGTAAGTGAAGGTAGAGATCTTGCCGCTATACATCCAAATATTACTGTAAAGGTTCCCATGATTCAGGATGGAGTAAAAGCCATTAGCACACTTGCTTCCGAAGATATTAAAATAAATTGTACGCTAATTTTTAACGTTGCGCAGGCTGTAGTAGCTGCTAAAGCTGGAGCAAAATATGTAAGTCCTTTTATTGGAAGATTAGACGACATTGGGCAGGATGGAATGCAATTAATACAGGATATTCGTGTGGTATTTGACAATTACACCTTAGATACCGAAATACTTGCCGCAAGTATTAGACATAATCAGCATTTGTATGCTTGTATGTTAGCCGGTGCAGATGTTGCTACCATGCCTTTTAAGGTGATTTCTAGCATGATCAAACATCCTTTAACAGATAAAGGATTAGAAAAATTTCTGGCTGATTACGAGAAATTACACGAAAAAACTAGCGCATAATTCACATAATAGTTACGAATTATACGCATTTTCATATTAGAGATATTAGTTCAAAGCGTTTTTGCTACCTCTCCAGTTACACCTCAGTAGCTGGAGATTTTTTATTCATGATTATCTTACACAGATTTATAGGATAAATTTGAAATGTGCGTTGTCTCCTTTATTTTCGTGCAAAACCATAATTAAATACATTTATCTGGGGATTTAGGTACCCCTTAACTTAAATTTCCTGAGATGTTTAATCCAACTCACTAAACAAAAACTAAACTAACTACCTATACCTTATGAAACTTCACGAATATCAGGCAAAAAACCTTATTAAAAGTTTTGGAGTGCCCATCCAGGAAGGCGTTGTTGTAGAAGATGCAGCCTTAGCTGTAGAAGCTGCTAAGGGATTATATGATGATCCAGAAGGACAATTTTACGTAGTTAAAGCGCAGATTCATGCTGGTGGTAGAGGAAAAGGAACTGTCAAAGAGACAGGCTCTCATGGAGTAGTAGTGGCAAAGGGATTGGATAAAGTGGAAGATACCGTTAAGAATATTTTGGGAGGAACGCTTGTTACTATCCAAAACGAAGCTACAGGAGGAAACAAAGTAAATAAAGTACTTATCGCTAAAGATATGTACTATCCCGGAGAGAGTGAGAGAAAAGAGTACTATATTAGTATTACCCTTGATAGAGAAAAAAGTAAAGATGTCATCATTGCTTCTACTGAAGGAGGGATGGATATAGAAGAAGTCGCTGAAAAGCATCCTGAGAAGATCGTAAAAGAATGGGTTGACCCGGCAGTAGGAATCCAAGGGTTTCAGGTTAGAAAAATTGCTTTTGGATTAGGGCTTGACGGGCAGGCGCTAAAAAACGGAACTAAATTTATTGCCGCTTTGTACAAAGCTTATAAAGGACTTGATGCGGACATGCTGGAAATTAATCCAATGTTTAAAACGGCTGATGATAAAATTGTGGCGGTGGATTGCAAATTGAGTCTGGATGGTAATGCTATGTATCGTCATCAGGATATTGCTGAGCTTAGAGATGAAGCGGAAGAGGATCCACTGGAAGTAGAAGCTTCAAAGTATCATTTAAATTATATTAAGCTCGATGGTAATGTCGGATGTATGGTTAATGGTGCTGGACTAGCAATGGCAACCATGGACATGATCAAATACTCAGGAGGTTTCCCTGCTAATTTTTTGGATGTAGGAGGGGGAGCCAGTGCAGAAACAGTAGAACAAGGATTTAGAATTATTCTTAAGGATCCTAATGTACAAGCTATATTGGTTAATATTTTTGGAGGAATTGTAAGGTGTGATAGGGTAGCAAATGGAGTAGTGGAAGCCTACAAAAAAATTGGTGATATTAGTGTTCCGATTATTGTAAGGTTGCAAGGAACGAATGCTGAATTAGGAGCAAAAATTATTGATGAATCTGGATTAAAAGTGAGATCTGCTATTACACTTGCCGAAGCGGCAGCCAGAGTAAAAGAAGCATTAGATTAGAAAATCTAAAAAATAAATTGTACGCATATTCAAAATAGTAAACAACCCATCTCATTTTTTGTGATGGGTTGTTCAATTTTAGAAAAAAACAAAAATTTTAACATTTATAGTATAAATTAACTATATTCATGCAACTAGGAGTAGACTAGTTTCCAAATTATCTGTAATTTACTTATGAAATACAAAAACTATTTAGAAATCTCATTCGTATTTTTTTTTGTAAATAATTTATTTTAAATATTTGGGATAATGAATAGTTATTCATCTGATTTTAATTATAGAGGACATCAACCTTAGTCAATGTATCATCAATATTGGTCTTACATTATTGCATTAATTGTATTTCTGGTCCCTGTTCATAGTCAGAATAGCAGGATAGATGTTCCTGATATTACTTCTGATACCACTACTAATATTAGATTAAGTCCTTTTCATTTTACCGGCTATAATATTGGTAACACTTTTCCTTTTAGCATTACGCCACAATGGCCCTATTATTTACCTGGAGCTGATAATTATACTTCCAGGCTAAATGGGGATGTGTTGAACGCTGGAATGCTAAATAATTCCCCAATAACCTTTTTTGTTCATGATAACAAATCTGAGGTTAATAATCAGGAGATTATCCAATTACGTTCAAAGTACGACGAACAGTTAGAAGTGAATAAAAGACTGACAAGGGAATTAATAAATATTAAAAGTGAGTTAACGCATTTAAAAAATTCCATAGAATCCGGAGTTTCAGCAGATGATTCTGTGAATTTATTTATAAAGAATAGATACGATACCGTACTGTGGACCATTTTGCTACTGATGGTTGCGATAATTCTTGGGCTGGTTATCCTTGATAGATCCTTTAAGCAGAGTAAAATAAGGATTAGGAAGTTAACTGCAGAAAGGGATAAATTTTTGAGAAATACTCACAGACTGGTTGAAGTAAATAAGAATCTACATCGACAAAGAGAGGATATTATTCATCAAAGCAATAAGCTATCTTCATTGAATCATGTGAAGGATAAATTATTTGCTATCATTGCGCACGATATCAGAAGACCCCTTAATAATGTAGAAGAAATATTAGCTCTTATTAATGAGCAATCTCTTTCCTTAGAGGAGATCCAGGGAATTTCAGGGCCACTACATGAGCATGTCTCACACACTTCCATTTTACTGAATAACCTCCTTAACTGGGCTCAACTTCAAATCCATGGTCTAAACTTTTCTGCTAAAAAGGTAAATCTCAGAGAAATAGTTTCTTGTAACTTTCGGTTATTACGATTTTCAGCTGATCAAAAAGGAATTACCTTATATAATCATATAGACGCTCATTTGTTAGCCTGGGCTGATACTAATATGATAGATTTAATTATCAGGAATCTGGTCTCTAATGCAATAAAATTCTCAAGTAAAGGAGATACTGTATTAGTAGATGCAAAAACCCGGAAAAAGTATTTAGAAGTTTCTGTTAAAGATTCTGGTACAGGAATCAGTGAAGAACTACAAAAGCATTTATTTAAAAAATCTCCTCCTATAAGTACGCTTGGAACAATGCATGAAGTAGGAAATGGTTTAGGCTTAATCTTATGTAAAGACTTTGTAGAAAAAAATGGTGGCAAAATTTGGGTAGAAAGCGATGAAGGTAAAGGAAGCACATTTATTTTTACCCTTCCCAGATTTGATAAAGAGGATAGTCGAACATCAACAAGTGTTTACATAAATAATTAATCTGATCAATTTATGTCAATAATGTTGATTAATTGTTTAGTTAATTAAAAGAAGAAATTGTTCCTGCTAATTTATTCGATGTTCAAAAACGATCCCTCCCACACCTGCTAATTCGATCCCTTTATATCTTACTTATTGTTTATTGGCCCAACATCTCCAACTCGCTATAGTACCCAGCTTTACTCATAAGATGTTTATAGCAACATACTTCTTTTTTCAGCCCGCCCTCCATACCTAAAACATACTAAAATCAAGGTATATTTTCATAAGGATGATTGTTAGATAACTATTGCCCCTTTATACTATTTTTTATATTGGTAGTGCTTAATAAATAATTCAACATGAAGTTCTTCAGCTATCTTATAATTTGTGTATTACTCTTTTCATCTGGGCTACTTTCTTTAAATGCTCAGCAAATGTTTCCTTATGGAGTAGCTTCAGGAGATCCCCTTTATGATCGAGTGATTATTTGGACCAAGGTAAATCCCGAAAAATATAAAGAAGAGACTCATGTGTTTTATCAATGTTCTTTAGAGCCTGAATTTAAAGAGATAGTTAACCATGGCCAGGTAAAACCTTATCTTGAGAGTGACTATACCATTAAAATAGATGTTAATGGGTTGATGGCCGGAACCTCTTACTATTATCGATTTATATATGATGGCGATACCTCTATGGTGGGAAAAATGAGGACTGCTTCAAAGGAGAACTTATCCAAGCTTACATTTGGGGTAGTATCCTGTAATAATTTTGAGGATGGTTTTTTCGACTCGTTTAAATTTTTGGCCGAAAGAGACCTGGATGCGATTATTCATTTGGGGGATTACATCTATGAAAATTCACATAGGACGATTTCTGCTAAAAGGTTATCCTCCCGTAAACATGTTCCTGCAAAAGAAGTATTTACTCTGGAAGAATACAGGCAGAGGTATGCACAATATAGAAAAGATCCCCATTTAATGTACGCTCACCAGATGCATACCTTTATCACTATTTGGGATGATCATGAGAGTAGTAATAACTCCTATACTGGAGGCGCTGATAATCACAAGGATGAACATGGATCCTGGGAAGATAGGCTGAATGCTGCGAAGAAAGCTTATTTTGAATGGATGCCCATAAGAGAAAATGATCATCAACAAATTTATAGAAAGATCTCTTATGGTAATTTTGCGGAATTATTTTTACTAGATACCAGACTGGAAGGTAGGGATAAGCAAATATATGATGTGAAAAATGATTCTGTTTATCTTCCTGAAAGGACAATTCTAGGTAATGAGCAGAAGAGTTGGTTATTGGAACAATGGAAAAATTCAAAAGCTCGCTGGAAATTGGTGGGAAATCAGGTTATTTTTTCTCCTCTATACGTTGGACACTTAGATGAGGAGGTAGAAAATGGGTTAATGGATATTTGGGATGGTTATCCTGCTGAAAGATTAGAAATAAGTAGATTTATTTTAGATGAAAAAATAAGCAATGTAATCTTTTTAACGGGCGATTTTCACTGTAGTATGGCTTTTGAAGTTCCTTTGGATGATTGGAATTTTCCGTTAACCCAAGAAAAGGAAATAAAAAACGTGGCAGTCGAATTTGTCGTTCCCAGTATCACATCAGGTAATTTTGATGAAATCATAAAAGAAACGGGGAGAATAAAGCCTCGTTTTCTTTCCAACTTAGCTGTTCAGGTGTTGGAGAATAAAATGGAAAAAGAATCTATTAAGAATAAAGATCTACCTGAAAAGCGTCAGTACATTAATCCTCATTTAAAGTATGTCAATTTGCGACATCATGGATTTATGGTCTTGGAGGTGAGTGAAGACAAAATTTCAGCTAATTACTATTTAACAAAAGATCCTACTAAGCCTCAAAAGAAAGCGAAACGGAAAAGAATACTAGTAAAGAAAAATGGGGAGAATAAAATTTTAGTGACAGATTAGAGAAGTTTATGCTTATGTTCAATCAGGCTTTCTGAGGGTAGCCGTAACCTTAAATTCTCCATGGGTAAATTCAACTTGAAATACCTGATTGCTAAGATAAAGGACATTAAAGGTTAACATATGGGATGATTGGGTTTCTAAAAGGATTTCATGGTTGGGATAGTCATAATCGTACTTTCCCTGATAATTAAACGTTTCTCCTAGTTTGATTAAGCCTTGGTAACTGGGAGTTCCTTGATCATCATAAAAAGTGAATCGCATTTCCATGCCTTGAATCAATTTCTCTTTTACTTTACCCGCTAGTCGATTCAATTTCTTAGGTCCTTCATTTAAAGGGTAGTCAACAAAGGTTAGATCGATATCTTTTACATTAGTGATTTGCCAGGTTCCAAAAAGGGTAGCTGTGTAAGTATCTGAAAATTTCGTTATATCGACAAGGGTATCTGTATTAGGAAATGTAATTACATTTAATTTTTCTCTCGCATCATCTATGAGGAGTGAAATTTGGCTATCCTCAGGATTCTTCTTTTGGACGTTTTTTAAATAATAAATTGCTGAATGATACCAGTTATGTTCTAATGCCAACTTCGCATTATCTGCTAACTGGTGATATGTATGATATTCATAATATTTCCAACCTACTAAGCTTGCTAGAAACAAAAATAGTAGCGTATATAATATAACTGGGCTTTTAATTCTTTTTAAGATGAGAGGAAGAGGCTTTTTTAGGTTTGAAGAAGAGGCTGGGTTCAGTAATGGCCATGTATTTCCCTCCTGTAAGTCAGTAATTTTCTTGATTTCTGTGGGAAGGGTTTGTATGGAGATTTTACTTCGCCTATCATCAGTTTGTGTTGAAGGAGAATGGGGAATAGATGAAATTGTAGATTGATCGTTAAGAAATTGATCGGACCAATCCAATAATTCCCTTGCCGAAGGTCTGTCTTTTGAATGTATAGAGAGGCACTTTATAAGGGTTTTAGTAAGTTCCCTTGAGTATGAAGGAGGCAAAGGTTTCTGAAAAATCTCATATATACGGGAAGGGGTTCCCTTTTCTGTAAAATCTCCTACTGCAAGTTGGTATATAACTGCTCCTAGAGCATAAATATCAGCTGCAGCAGTGTATTCTCCACTCTTTTTCTCGGGAGAATCGTAAATAGTTTGTCGTGTGAGCGTTAGCTTTCGAGTAGACTTCGTTTCAGATAGATTTCTAACAGCTGTCAGTCCTAATTCGGATAATACATAATATCCTTTTTGACGAAGCAGTATGTTTTCTGGTTTGATGTGTAGATGAAAAATATCTTTTGAATGTAAATAAGAAAGCACATCACTCATTTGATACATAATCTGAATAAGCTCTCGTTCCAGAAGAATTTTGCCTGAGAGATAATCCTTTAGATTACCTTGTTCACATAAAGGAAGAACGAGATAAGGTGATCCTAGATGAAGGTCAAAATAAGTTGCTTTAAGTAAATGTGGATGGTTTAACGGAAGTGTGATAGCGTATTCCCTACTGATGGTTTTTAGAAAATTTTCCCCAGGTTTAGCATCGGAGAAATACACTTTTATGGCAACCAACGTATTAGAGGTAAACTGATCTCTCGCTTTCCAGGATTCGGAATAGGCACGCTTTCCAATAGGCTCAATCAGGACATATCGGTTAGCAAATACTGTATTAGCAGTGAGTCTATTCATATAGGATAATATCTAATCCTATTAAATGGTGATCGTTTATACATAACCATTTAAGTATAGAAATACAAGAATTATGCTCAGCAGGAGCACGACCATGGCGATAAACAAATTTAGTGACTTTCGATCACTTTTTTTATAAGTGTTTGAATCAGGTTTGGAAATAACAGGAGGTTTAGCTGGAATAGGCTCGGTAGATGGAACTATTTCTTTTGAACCTTCTATTTGAGGTTCTGGTTCCTCAAAAGGTACATGACTTCTTGAACCAGTGATTTGTATACTTTTTTTGTTTTCTTCTTGAGAGACTGGTTCGGTGAGAGAGGAAGTGATTCCCCTGGAGCTAATACGGATTTTCTGGGAAGTAGATCGCCTTATACCTATGGAAGAATGTTTGTCTGAAGAGCTATCTCTTTCCCCAAAAAGGTGAGGGGGTAATTTTTCTTTTTTCCAAAAGCTATCTGTAAGGTAACTTTTACCCCAATGATGAAGCTCTTGTGCGTTTGGTCTATTTTCAGGTGAAACGGAAGTGCATAAAGCTAAGATTCTGTAAAGTACCTTAGAATATGAAGGGGGTAATTCTGGTAATCCAGCTCCACCCTCCAAGGCCATGGCAGGATCAGGAAAAGGAAGATAGCCGCTTGCCAATTCGTATATAGTAATTCCCAGGGAGAATATATCACCTTTGGGAAGTGGTTTGCTGGTTCTCCATTCAGGAGAGGCATATCCTGGAGTAAAGGCTTTATTTGATTGAATTTGCTGGGTATGAAGAGACTTGATCAGAATTCGACGCATTTTTGAGCTGATCCCAAAATCAGCCAACATATATCTATCCGGTTCCAGGATTAAAATATTATCTGGTTTAATATCTTGATGAACTATTTGATTTTCGTGTAGGTACGCCAGAGCGCCAGATATCTGAGTCAACACTCTTACAACCAAGGTTTCATCAATCTCTTGGCGTTTTCGAATGATTCTGTCCAAACTGCCTAATTCGCAATACGGTAGGATGAGGTAAGGAAATTTTTCGTTTACGTCAAAATAGATAGCTTTTAATAGGTGTGCATGGACGAGATTTGCAGTAAGTTCATATTCGTTTTTGAATATCTCCACACCTTGATCGTCCAGGCCTTTATCCGGAGTGAATATTTTTATGGCAATTTGTGCGCTTCCGACCAATGTATCTTCAGCCAGCCATACCTCTGCAAACCCCCCGCTTCCTAACCTGCGAATGAGTTTATATCGATTTGCGAAAAGGTGATTGACTTTTAGCCAGTTCATTTTGTTAGCTTATCTCAATACAAAAAACATTAGATTAAAGTTCGACTTTAAGTGTCGTATCCCCAAAGGTAATAATATGTCCTGGAATAATTGGCACTCCAGTAGTTGATACCACTTGAGAATCAACAAACACCCCATTAGTAGAGGGGTACCAACCCATTTTATTTTCCTTTTTCATCCATTGTCCATCTCGAATGTACCATTTTGAGTCCACTAACTCCAGGGTAGCATGATGCCTGGAGATATATTTTGTAAAAGTTTCCTTAATTTCTATATCGTTGATTCCTAAATTTTGGGGATCCAGCCACCCGACTTTGAGCATAAATCTATTTTTCCTTTGGCATAAATCGAATAAGTGATGTTGTTTCCCTATCTCTTCACCATTCATGATAGTCAGAATCAGCTTTCTGGGATCTTTATCTTCTGAAAGTAAAGATACTTCGCCGGTGGTATGTGTGGCTCCCAGGATACTAAGAATACTATCTACATCCTGAAATCTGTTTTTTCTGTCAGAGGCTAAACACTGTTTAATGAGTTTTTCCCAATGACTGGGAACATGGGGAGCTACTTGTCTAATGGGAATCCACTCTCCACGAGTAATTTTTTGATAATAAGCCTTTCGCTCCTTTTGATAGTCTTTTAAGCTTCCGAATGGCATTTCGCCTTTGGTCCATGTTTCATACATTAATACTCCAAAGGCAAAAATATCAGTAACAGGTCCTACACTATGGAATGCCTGATTAAGGTTAAGTTGCTCAGGGGGCATATACAAGATTGTACCCCAAACCCTTTTGACCTGCCCTTTCTTGTTAACTACTGTATGACGATTGTGCAAAAAGCCTGAGATGCCAAAATCTGTCAATATAGCTCTTCCATACTGGTCAAATAAAACATTTTCTGGTTTTAAGTCTCGATGGATAACACCAGACTGATGTAATGCTTTCAAGCCTAACAGAATATTAAGTGCTAAACGTTTTATTTCGGGTTCTCCCAGAGAAGTAAATAGTTTATCTCTAAGGTCTCCACCACTGAGAAAATCCATTACATAGAAAGGATTTCCTCTGATACTCCCTTTTTCTCTGCTATTGACAATATAGGGACACTCAATTTGGGCTGCTTGATACTCTCTATGAAAACGATGTACAATTTCTTTGTGATCTTCAGGTTCTATTTCCCAAAGGCTCAGGATTTTCAAGGCGTAATAAATACCTTTTTGGTCTACTACCTGATATACACTACCAAATCCTCCTGTTCCGATTTTTTTAATTACTGAATAATTATGCGCATGGGTAATAATTTGGTCCCTTTCGCTTAACTGCAAGAATTCCGGAGGGCTGGGCTTTTCTTGGGTTACATCATAGACGACAGGCATTCGTGTATGTTTAAAGCCTGTACGATAACCACTTAAAAAAGTGTGGCACTTAGAACAAGTGACAGCGGATTCATTATTGATAAAACCACACTTTTTGCATCTAATCATAATATTAATAATCCAATATTCATCAAGATTCAGCTTCGAAACGATACATCTTGTTTCCTAGGATAATCATATCTCCATCTTTCAATTCTACAGTGCCTTTTAATTGTATGAAGGTAGCTCCGTTAGAACTGAGATCTTTTGCATACCATTTTCCATCCTTATGGTAAATGTTGACGTGCTCTTGTGAAGAAATAGATAAATTATTTTGATCCAGATTTCTTCGGTTAATGGTAATATGATTACCTCTAAATGGATTCCTTGTTTTGTTTTTTACAGATACCAATGAAAATCCCTTTGTTTGTCCCGCTTCATCTATCGATTCTATATTAGTGAGTTTCAATGTCTTTTTCGGTGGAGTCACTTTGCCACTGATAAATTTGTGACCACAATTTGGACAAGAGGTAGAACGGCTCATCACAGGGTAATCACATTCCGGGCAAGATTTAATAGAACTTCCGGAATCCTTAGATTTGGAAGATGAATTATGAGACGATTGGGAAACAACTTCTGTCCTTCTGGGACGTTTTTCAGGTGCCTCTTCGGATTCCATAGGTAGTGGTTCTGCTTTAGTACCTTTGGGATCTACCATTTGAGTTTCCGCAGGTGGAAAATGGAAAGAATGAGCTTTATCTAAAGAAGTATTACAATTTTTGCATACGCTTTCAGTTTGCAAGTTCATATATCCACAGTTGGAACAGCGTTTCATGTCTGGTTAGGCAATTGATTAAATAAAGGAGTATAACTTCACATCATATAATATTGTAAGTTAGTACAACTTTAGGTAAACCAAAATAGGAAAATAACAAACCCTAAAATTATCAAACTGGCTAAAATAAACATCCAGCTTTTAAAAAATTTGCCTGAAGAATCCTGATAGTCAGAATTCTCCTCCTCTTCATGTTCAGCATTCGATGCTGATGGAGAATGGATAGATTCTATTTCGATAATTCCTACACTTACATTGTCTCCGCCACCTGCTTCATTTGCCGTATTAATAAGTAGGGTACTTCTTTCACAAAGGGTGATAGGAAGGGTAAGGATATTAGCTATTTCTTCATCAGGAACCATACCATTCAGACCATCGCTACAGAGTAAAATACAATCATTCGGAAGAATTTTTAAATCTCTAAACTCGGGAGAAGGTATTTGTTGAGGATCTCCCAGCGCTTGAGTAATGATATTGCTATTCGGATGTAAACGTGCCTGCTCAGGACTTAAATTACCACGTTTAACCTCTTCCCATACAAGTGAGTGATCATCTGTAAGAAGAAAAAAGCCTTCCTCGGGCCTAAATAAATAGGCTCTGCTATCACCAATCCACCCAAAATATGCCATATCTCCTATGATCCAGGCAATAATTATGGTAGTACCCATCCCTTCCAATTGAGGATGCTTTGCTACATGTTCGATAATTTGATAATGGGCTCCAAGGATAGCATCTTTGAGTTTCTGATGGATGGATGCCTCATCATTAGGAATATCGCTGATAGAAGAAAAAAATTGTTGGATACGCTGTGTGGCAATATTGGAAGCCTCTTCTCCAGCCTTGGCTCCTCCCATTCCGTCGGCAATCATCATAAGAGAACCCCACTCATCTACTTCAATGGGGTTGGAACTACCAGCCTCATCAGTCGAGGAAATCCATATTTCTGACTTTATGGCTGGGCTCATTAATATGCGATCTTCATTGAGTTGCCTTACTTTACCCACATCAGAAAGCCCTGAAAGTTTAATAACGGTTGAGTGTAACATACTCCTTTTCATTTCATGACACAATCCATCCAATAATAAAGTTATTTAATCGAAGAAATGGGAATGACACTACCCAGAGAAGTCGATTCCTGAGAAGAAACTATCCCAATAACAGTAAATTGATTATTCTTCCTGACAAATACCGGACCTCCGGAATTTCCTCTCTCAAAATTTCTATCAGATATACTAATCATCCCTCTCAAAATTCCTGATTGAGAAACGGTAGATTCACTGTAAAGTGGTTCAATTCCCCGCTCTATTTCTTGTTTACTAAATCCCAACGAGTAACCTAAAATATATAATTTTTCTCCTTTCGTTAAAGCATTTGCATATTCCTTATCGTACCTTAATGGAGAATTTTTATCAGTTTGAATGTATAGCCAATCCGTTTTCTGATTGAGAAATGAAACCTTGGCTTTTCTGCCTCTGTAGTTAAATGGAGCACTCACTCTATCGATAGAAGTAACGTACACAGCAGAATCAGATGAAAATATTACCTCTTTACCTTTAGGAGGGATGGCTACAAATTCAACGGATACATTTACGCCTTCCTGCTCTTTAACATTGATATCTGTATAAAGGTCATAAGTTAGTTGTTGATTTGAAGATGAGCTAGCCTTCAACCCTTTCCAAAATTGAATGACATGTCTTGCAGTAACGAACTTGCCATCATTACAGAGGAATCCTGTTCCGGAAATGGTTCTTTCTGAAATATCTATTTCCTCAGTTTTTCCATTGGGGTATTGAAATGTTACTTTTTGCAATATTATCAGAAAGACAGCTTCTTCGGGTAATTTACTTGCGACGTTAATAGACTTTTCCATTGGCTGCCCCGAATAGGAGAGTACAGTTTTATCTTTAACATTTGTTCGGAAAATGTAAATAATCGCAGTGATAAAGAAGACTAGAAATAGACCGAGAGCAGCAAAAAGGGCGTATTGGTAAGGACGAATAGCTTTTTGGGATAATTGCTGAATTTTAGCGGTTAGTCCTGTTTTCTCTGTTCGGGATGAGGTCTTCCTATGTTCATTATCGTGTGTTTGATAGAGCTTAAATATAGGTCCTTTCTTGGAAAGTTGAAATTCATCTCCCTTTTGAAGATACCATATATCTTCAATTACCTGACCGTTTACAAGCGTGGGGTTCTTACCCATATGCTTTAAAACAATTTGATTATCCTTTAGGCTAATGGACGCATGCTTTCTGCTGACAGTAGGGTATTGTTCTCCTACATTTATGATACAGGAATTATCCCTTCCTAACTCGATGTAAGCCTCCGAAATTTGCCGTTTGTCTCCTACCTTGTTAGATTTAGTACTGGATAAAAAATAAAGGGTATAAGCAGGAAGAAATTCCTGCTTATTGACTTTTTGTTTAGTAGCTCGGGATTTTTCTGAAGTATGCTTACTTTTTTTCACTTCATATACATATTGAAAAGAGAAATGACCTACTTAACTTTTTGAGCTTTTTATGAACCAGGTTTTTCGTTTTATTCATTGTTTGATGAAGGAAGTACAGTAATAAAATCAGGTATTGATAATGTGTCCTTCTTTCCTTGTTTATCTGTTATGATCAGAGTAATAGAATACTTTCCTGCTTCAGTATACACATGACTAGGCGTAGCACTTAAAGCCTGATTTCCGTCGCCAAAATTCCATGAATACGATGCTACATTTTCCAGAGAAGATTCGAATAAGACCTCAAACGGGGCAACTCCGAAACGATTATTTGCAGAGAAGACTTTCATTTGATTGGAAGTAGTAGCATTTTCCTCTGGCTTGTTAGAAGAAAGTACTACAGAATTTCCCTCAGGATACATCCAAACTGGTTCTGTATTAGTCTGGTTTGGATTGATAGATGCAAATGCTTCCGATTGAATCTCTACTTGCTTGGTTTCTGATTCTACATCTTGTTCCACTTCCTCAGTTTGCGCCATGGTAGGAGACAATTGATCAGGGCCATTCAATAAAAGCAATCCTGCTGCCATTACCATTAATAATACCACTGCTGCTGCAATCATATATCTCCTTGCAGATGGTTGAAAAGTAACTACCTTACTGGCTTGTGATGTCTTCGCAGTGGCAGGAGGAACAAAAGGTTTAATTTTTTCCTGACTTTCCAACTCATCGAATAATAGACCTATTTCGTCTTCTAATGCACACTCTTCTATCGCTTGGACCAGTTTACTATGGATATTTACTTCCTTCGATAGTACATTATCTGATTCAAGTCGATGCTTAAAGGCTTGTTTAGCATCATTATCTAAATCATTGAGCAAATATGCTTCTATTTCCTGAAATTGATTTTCACTTAGGTTCATCTTTTTTTTCTTTATCCTTTATAGGAATGTAATTGTTAAACATTGCATTTTTCTCTAAGGCGCTTCATGCATCTGTATTTTTGATTTTTCACAGTCTCCGGGGTTCTATTCATCTCGGAAGCAATACTTTCTAAATCCCATTTATGCCAATAATACAGCGTAAGAATTCGATAACATATTTCTCCGAGTTCGCGAACCATTAATCTTATATCTGTAGTTTCTTCTTCTTCTATAATGATAGCTTCCTGGCTTCTAGCTTCAGGATCATGGAAAACTCTTGGCTCATCTGGTGCTTCTCTTCTGTACTTTTTCCTTAATTCATCAATCCACCTATTCGCACAAACCCTATAAAAATAGGTACTAAGCTTTGTGTTATGTCTGTACTCAAATGTCCCTTCTACGATCTGTCTCCGGAAAATTAGATACGCATCCTGGAACAAGTCTTTAACAGCTTCTTCATTACCATTGTTAGAGATGACGTATTTCCTAACAGACTGAATAGAACTTTTGTATAGCATCCTAAATAAACATCCTTCAGCCTGTCTATTTCCAGATTTGATTGCCTGGATGAGAATTTCCTCTGTGGGAAACTCTTTCTTGCAGTAATTAATTGCCTCCTTACCGGCCATGAGTTCGCATTTTGATGAAAATGGGTAATATGACAATGAAACTACTAAAACTTATCACATCATCTCAAATTTTACTTATTAAATTGACAATGAACGTTTCAAATTATTTACCCATTCATCGAACAATTAAATCACAATGTCATCACCAACGGCAAAAAAAATCTATATAATTTTTTATAAAGCTTGTAAATGTATGTGATCATCGTGCCTGATCGCTTGACATCCGTGAAATCGAACTTTCGAATTTTGCCCTAAACCAAGGCGAGTTTTCAAGTGGGGCTCTATAAAAATTTTGCCTGTCTTGGGATGATGAGAGAGTACGCTAATGAACGATTTAGTTCTTGCCTGATCTAGCTCTATCGTTTTCGCGACTTTTACTGGGAACCATTTCGAGATAATATTATAATATCTATATCCTTTCTTTTCACAAATAGCTGGATAATTCACTTCTCCATGTTTCGGTGTTTCATATAAACCATACCCTAATAGACTACCCGCTTTATAAATGGATTTTTTTTCTGCTTTGTCCCAATAAATAAATGCCAAATCTACTTTATTCCCATCAGCATGACTTAAATGTGGCCACATAGGGAATAAATCCCAAAAGGGAAATCCCGCATCCATATAAGTAAGTACCATGTCAGGATATGTTTGCTGAAGTTGAGTGCTGCTTGCCTGAAGTATGGCCAACAATTCCTTCTTTACATAATGTCTGTTCGCTAACCAATAAAATGAATGAGCGGGTTGAATAGAAAAAGTAGAGGCAGGGGAAATGGGAAGTGGAAACCTACCAAAAAAGGAGGCCACATTAGGAATAATTAAGAGGGTAAATAGGAAGTAAAGCAGAGGAAAACCCACAAGGCGAATAAAAAAAATAAAAGCTTTTGAAACGATATACTTGAATATTAGCCTTATTATAATTAAATAAGCAAGAAATAGGATACCTCCAACTTGGGTACAGATACTTAATAACAAAAATATTATGGTGTTCCTAATAACTTTTCTCATGTGATTCTTTACCCTTTAGAAACCTGGGAAAGGTGATAACACTATGATGAAGAAAACTCAATTACAAGTAACGTATTCCTTGCCATGAAGATTGTCACTCATTCAGTATGTTTAGTATTCTTCAGTATTTTTTATGTATTAAATATAAGTAGTCAAGAGAGGACTATACAGCCTGATGCATTGATGCTAAGATTTCCTACAGTCAGTTCTGAACAGATTTCTTTCGTTTACGCAGAGGATTTGTGGATAGTTCCCAAAACAGGTGGGGTAGCCAGAAGAATTACCTCCGCTAAGGGGATGGAAAAATTTCCTCGTTTTTCACCTGATGGAAGTCAAATAGCTTTCACTGGAAATTATGATGGAAATCAGGATATTTACACTATTCCTTCACAAGGTGGAGAGCCTGAAAGAGTCACGCATCATCCGGATGAAGAGCGAATAGTAGACTGGTATCCTGACGGAAACTCTATTTTGATGGCTTCATCCATGGAGAGTCCTTCCCCTAGATTTGCACAATTTTTCAAGCAACCTGTTCCGGGTGGATTACCCTCAAAACTTCCTCTTTTTTATGGGGAATTTGGGAGCTTTAATCAAGAGGGAGATAAAATCGCTTTTCAATATTTGAACAGGCAATTCAGAACATGGAAAAGATATCAAGGAGGTCAGGCAAGTGAACTCTGGATTTATGATGTAAAAAAAGATAGTGCATATAGAATCACTGATTATCCGGGGACAGATGCCATTCCTATGTGGTACAAAGATGAAATTTACTTTTTAAGTGATAGAGGCTCACATGCACGATTAAACATTTATTCTTATCATACAAAAACTAAAAGAGTAACTCAGATTACCTATTTCTCTGAGTTCGATGTGAAATTTCCCAGCAAAGGACCAGAAGATATTGTTTTTGAAAATGGAGGGAAATTATATCTACTGAGATTAAGAGATCATAACATTCAAACGGTATCCGTTAAAGTCCCTTCTGATTTAATCAGTACCAGGCCTACCTATAAGCCTCTTCAACCCTATATTTCAGCGTTCTCTCTATCTCCCTCCGGAAAAAGAGCACTGTTCTGTGCAAGAGGAAAAATCATCACTGTTCCTCAAAAAGAAGGATATATTCGAAATTTAACACCGACTTCCGGAGTTTCATCAAGATATCCTGTTTGGTCTCCAGATGGTAAATTTATCGCCTATTTTGCGGATAATACCGGAGAATATGAGCTATATATCATGCCAGCAGATGGAAAAGGAGAGGTTAAACAATTAACCTTCGATAGTCAAACTTTCTACTATAATCCCGTTTGGTCCCCTGATAGTAAGCAAATTGCATTTTCAGATAAAACAGGCTCGCTATTTAATATTTGTATAGAAGAAGGAGAGTTAATGCTAGTAGATAGAGATGAGTACTTCGAACTGCGCCACTATAAATGGTCTCCTGACAGCAGATGGATCACCTATACGAAAAACAAGAATTTGGCGAATGCTCAAATTAAAGTATTCGATACAAAGGAGGAGGAGGATTATACTTTGACCAGTGGGTTTTATAACGACAATATGCCCGAGTTTAGCGAAGATGGGAAGTATTTGTATTTTTATTCAAATAGAGATTTTCAAACGTTTTCCCCTGGATTACAAATATTAGCTGCCATTTTCGGAGGTTCCCAATTGTATGGAGTAACCTTAAATAAACATACTCCTTCTCCTGTAGCACCTAAAAATGATGATGAAGGGACTGAGGAAGAATCTTTGGAAGATGAATTAGAGGAACCTGAGGAGGAAGAAATAAAAGATATTGTTCAAAAAGAAGAAACTTCTGATCTACCTGATGATAAAGAAATTAACGAAGATGAAGATAAAGAAGGGGAAGATGAAGATGGGCTGGAAGAAGAGAAAAAGGTGACGATTGATGTCGAAGGATTTGAATATAGGGCCGTTAGAATCCCCTTTCATCTAATGGAATTAAAAGAATCCACTCTGTCGGGAGAGAAGCTTGTTTCGCTGGAAAAGAATATGGCAGCAGTTAATCTGGATTTATCTTCCGAAACCTGCACACTCAAACAGTTTGACTTAGAAACGAAAGAAGAGGCAGTAATTATCGAAGGGGTTGAAGATTTTGTAGTCTCCGCTGATGGGAAAAAAGTAATGTATAAAAGTGGAGATATTTATGGAATAATTGATCTTTTCCCAGGTTTTGTTATCGGTGATGGGCAAATAAACACTAGTGATATGGAAATGCTGATAGATCCTAGGGAAGAGTGGAAACAGATTTTTTACGAAGCCTGGAGAATAGAAAGGGATTTTTTTTACGACTCCCAACTTCATCAAGTAGATTGGCAAGGAGTGAAAGAGCGCTATGAGAAGTTATTACCTTTTGTTACTAGTCGAAATGATTTAAATTATATTATAGGTGAAATGTTGGGAGAGCTGAATGTAGGGCATGCCTATGTTAGTGGAGGAGATACGGAAAGGTCCGATGAAAGAAAAGTTGGAATGCTGGGGATTGATTTTGAGCTAGATAAAGAGACATAAAGCCTATAAGGTAAAAAGAATATACAAAGGCGCTCCCTGGGATGTAGATGTTCGTTCTCCGTTATTGGAACCGGGAATTGAAGTTAGTGAAGGGGATTATATTTTAGCGGTCAATAATCAGGCAATAGATGTAACAAAAGACCCGTGGGCTGCCTTTCAGGGATTAGACGATGAAATTATTTCGATCATGGTATGTGATACACCATTTTTGGAAAATGCGAGAGAAGTAATCGTAAGAACGATGTCTGAAGAGAAAAAATTAAGAAATCTCGCTTGGGTAGAAGAAAACCGACAAAAAGTATTCGAAGCTTCTGAAGGTAAAGTGGGATATATATATGTCCCTAATACAGGTTTTTGGGGCCAACAAGAATTAATTAGAATGTTTCAGGGACAACATAACATGCCTGCCCTGATTATTGACGAACGATTTAATAGTGGTGGTCAAATTCCAGATAGATTTATTGAATTATTAGGGCGGAAAGTACTGAATTATTGGGGTAGGAGAGATCATGTACAATGGCAAACCCCTTCACTCCTACATATCGGTCCTAAAGTAATGTTAATAAACGAGTGGGCAGGTTCTGGTGGTGATGCTCTTCCTTATTATTTTAAACAAGCTAAATTAGGCCCTATCGTAGGCAAGCGAACATGGGGAGGACTTGTTGGTATTTCTGGTAATCCACAACTGATCGATGGAGGATTTATTTCAGCACCTACCTTCGGTTTTTGGAGTACTGAAGGAGATTGGGATATAGAGGGATATGGGGTGGATCCTGATGTGGAAGTAGAAAATCCACCAGATGTACTTGCGAAAGGACGTGATCCTCAATTAGACAAAGCTATTGAGTTGGCATTAAAAGCGTTGGACACAACTGGAGTAGTTCTCCCAATTAGGCCCCCCTCCCCTAACAGAAGAGGGATAGGGAATGGGAAAAAATAGCCCCAAACACGTTTTGCAACTTGTCGGTGATTCTATTGTCGGTTAGTTTTTATTAGCTATCGTATGTCGCAAAACTCATCTTCCAGAATTGTAGTTATAGATGCTCTAAGGGGATTTGCCTTAGGAGGAGTAGCCCTGGTGCATATGGTGGAACAATATGCTGCCGGTCCTGTACCTGATTATATTACTGAATCAATCACTCCCTCGATCCTTGATCAAATTATTCAGGGATTTATAGGAATTTTCATTATGGGAAAATTCTTTGCTTTATTCTCCATTCTTTTCGGACTCAGTTTCTTTATTCAAATGGATAGTGCGGCCAAAAAAGGGAAGAATTTTACTACAACTTTTCTTTGGAGAGCTTTTATTTTATTTATCATAGGGTATATACATCAATTATTTTACAGAGGCGATATCTTAACGATCTATGCTGTATTGGCTCCATTCCTTATTCCATTCTACTATTGTAAGCCAAAAACTATATTGATCGCCTCTGTCTTTTTTTTAGTAAGTGTCCCTAGATTATTGGTGGCATTCTTTTGGGGATCTCAGCCACTATTGATCCCCCACTCTTTACTAGAAACAGATCATCAACTAGTTAATAATTATTATCAAGCCATTCAATCTGGAACCATGTGGGACGTTTTTACTCAAAATGCTATATATGGAATGCTATTCAAAATGGATGTACAAATTGTCTTTTCGGGAAGATTATATCTAACACTGGGGTATTTTTTGTTAGGACTTTGGCTGGGGAAAATAGGCCTTTTTCGCGATCTGACATATTATAGAAAACCAGTAAAGAAGACCCTCTTTTGGGCTTTAGGAGGCTTAGTGCTAGCAGTGGCTATAACTGCTATATTATTTGTTACATCACCCCAACCAATTGATTTTCAACATTGGCAACATAGAATAGCCCTAAATACCTCAGATTGGGCAAATTTAAGTTTGACCTTAATCCTGCTATGTGGATTCATTTTAATCTATTTGTCGAAAAATGGGCATAGAATATTATCCTTTTTTGCTCCGTATGGAAGAATGGCATTAACAAATTATATTTTACAATCTATTCTCGGGACCTATTTATTGTTTGGCTGGGGGCTTGGATACTTTGGTAAATTTGGTCCTTCTTTTCTGTTTAGTATCGCTGTGTTGCTTATCTTATGCCAATCTATTGTTAGTCGTGAATGGTTAAAATACTTTAAATATGGTCCTTTAGAGTGGTTATGGAGAAGCGCTACCTACTTGAAATGGCAACCTCTCAGAAAATAAGGATTAAGCGATCCGATTTTATCTGTATATTACGGTTAAAAATGAAATACAGGAAAGTATATGTTTACTTGTTTTTGGGTATACTGACTTTGTTCGCATTTGCTTTTATCGAAAATTCAGAAAAAACGCTGAATCATACTTCCCAACAAATACTCTATCAAGATGTTGTTTATGATGACCTTATTAAAACCATTCGATTTTATCCCGGTACGCCAGATATTCCGGAACCGCTGAAAAGTGCATATCCTATTCTCTATCTTAATGATAATACCCCAATTACTTTGGAATTTGATGAGTTGGTTGATCCTTCTGAAAATGAAGCCTACTTTCTTACGGACTTAATAAATTGTGATGCCAACTGGGAACCTACTAATGTGCTTCCTATAGAATTTTATGAAGGATTTTCTCAAAAGCAAATAACCCAATGGAGAAGATCTGAATTTACTAATGTATCCTACATTCATTATACTTTTACCTTCCCATTCGAAAATGAATTTATTAAACAAAGTGGAAATTACATTCTCAAAGTATACAGAAATAATGGGAGTAACGATCTGGTTCTGACCCGGAGATTTATTGTGGTTAATCCTAAGTTAGATATAAATATTACGAATATTCTTAATGCGAACAGACTCGAACGGGAAAGGCTGAGAACATTAAATTTTCAAATAGTAGCTAGGAACCTGGATAGGATTAATCCATCTACTGATCTGAAAGTTATGCTTTTACAGAATTTTAGATGGGATAATGCAGCCACATTTTCACAACCCAGGTTCTTTGGTAATAATACTTTTGAGTATTTTGTAGATTTAAATGATGAATTTAAGGGAGGGAATGAATTTCGATTGCATGATATCAGGAGTGTGAGATTATTCTCGCAGTCAGTAGAGGATATAGAATTGATTAATGGAATTTATCACGCTAGACTATTTACCGATAATAAGAGGTTGAGGAATGAATTTACCCCCATTATGGATCGAAATGGAACCTATTTTATAGAAGTACAGGAACAACAATTTCCTGCCTTCCAAGCTGATTATATTTGGAACCTCTTTCGAATAGAAAGTCCCAAAGTTAAGAATGGAGAAGTATATGTTTTTGGAAGTTTTACTGACTGGAATTTGCTTCCATCCCACAAGATGGAATACAATGAAGCTGCTAACAGATATGAGGCAGATATTTTGTTAAAGCAAGGAGTATATGATTATATATATGTACTGGGAAAGGATAATACTACTACCGACGATGCATATTTTGAAGGAAGACATATAGAGACAGAAAACTTCTACAATATTCTGGTCTATTATAGACGGCCTGGCGATAGAACAGATCAATTGATTGGATTTTTACCTGTCAACTATTACGAATAAAGAAATACCGGAAAATTAAGGCTCTCTCCCACCTAATAATCTATCCTGCAGTGCTTTTAACTCTTCCATTTTACCATCTCGTGCCAATGCTGCTTGCTCGGGCCAGGAATCGGGATTGTGAATTCTAAACCGATCTCCACCTCTTAATAAAATTTCTTTTAAGTAGCCTGAACTGGCATTAGCTACATCTGAAAATAAAAGCAAGCCAGCTGAATTGAGCAATTTTTCAATTTCTGGACCTATACCTTCTATCAACTTCAAATTGTCTACCTTAGGAGTTACTGTTGGAGTTTGTTCTGGATTTACGGAAGGAGGTAAATTCTCAGAAAAAGTGTTTTCTGTATCATTGGTATCTAAGGAATTACCAGTGTCTATTTGAGCCGAGGCCAATTGATTATCAAGCATTACCTTTAGTGCTTGATTCTCCGCTAAAGCAGATTCCAATTTTAAACTCAAAGCTGCTAACTCTTTAGTGAGCTCTTCGATATTTTCCGCTCCTTGGGTACTTTCTTCTGAGGTTTCCTCAGTGACTTCATCTTCAATATCAATATTTTCAGATTCTAATTGCGATTTTAGGTCATTTTTCTGCTTTTCAAGTTCTTGTACCGCGTTTCTAAGTCGCTTTTGATCGTAAAACTGAATTAAATACCCTATTGAAAAACCGAAGGCGATCGAGATAAGTCTGTTCATAGTTTAATGAATATTTCTCCTTTTACATACTGAACGAAATTAGATAATGTTTTATGGTTTTAATAAAGAATTTATAAAGATAAAGCTCATTTCCGTGAGTGACATCAGGGAAAATGAGCTTTTATAGAGTGATCTAATTATAAACAAACTATTTTCAGGACGGTATGAACCCGAAAAAGAGCGGAAACCTTACATGACTACTGCATCAATTAATTTTCGTACGATCAGAGCTAAGGTAGGTAATCATATCACCACGCATCTCTTTTGGAAGAAAGAGAAAACTACGGCCATACAATGATAAGTTGGGATAACGCCATATTCACAATTGTCTTTTTACTGATTTAAAAGTGTGGATAAAGCGAAGTGGATAAATTATGCGTTTAATGCTTTCAAAAAAAAGTGGAGCGATAGTCTTTTAAACAAAGCTGTTTTACAGCTAACAAAAAGTAGTTAGGGCTGATGTGATATACCGTTAATATTATGATGTAAATATCCAATACTCTTACTGAATAAAAATGTAAAAAAGAGCTTTCTTTTTACATCGTGGATCATTTAATGATTGTAGTTGTGATGAGTTGAAATTTGAACGGCCATCCAAATAGATTTTCTATATATTTTGTAATTTAAGCTAACAAAGTTTCGACCTTATGCGAATTTATATTCCTTCAAAAATGGTCCGCAATGCCGTTGTTGTGGGTTTTCTATTAGCTTTTTCTGCAGTTACTATGGTAAGTTATCTCGCTTATGATAGTGTGAATGATCTGGTTACCTCCTTGAGGAAAGTAACTCAGCCGAAACAAAATCAAATAACGCTTAAAGAGATCTATGCGGAACTCGTGAAAGCAGAAAGCAGTGTTCGAACATTTACCATTACTCAAAATACCAATGACCTTAGCCCGTTTTATTTGTCGATAATAAATATAGGTGGGATGGACAGTGCCCTAAATATACCTAACCAAACTCATATGATGGATAGTATTCAGGGATTGATTGTAGATAAGTTTCTGTCTATGAAGAGATTGATATATGCGGCAGATGAAACAAAAGTCAAGCGGATTTTCGATCAGCTTGCAGATAAAATTATGGAGGCTGCAGAAGAAGGGGAGTTGGAACCTACTATTTTTATGGATGAAGATCGGATTAAGGCGTTAGAAGATTCCCTGGGTAAAAGACAAAATAAACATGTAAAAAGTAAAAAATCTTACAAACGCAAAAATCAAAAAGAGATTTATAGAGGTGAGCTATTTGAAAAAATCTTTGGAAATAATGGTAAGAGCAATTCACGAAGAACCATTGTAGACAGTGTACTGGATGATGCCTTGCCCGATACTGATACACTTTCGGGGCTAAGGGACATGTTATATGACATACAAGATAATACGATTATCGATACTTTTAGTATTGATACATTTTTGAATAAAAATTATTACCTCAGTCAAAGGGTTGCGCTCATCAGGAGACTTACCCGAGAGGATCAACTGAATATGTCAAAGCTGCAAAGATTGATTAGGAAGATTGAATATAATGAACGCGTTTCTTCCGAATATGAAGTAGATATAGCAAATGCAAAGGCTGAAAGAACGATAAGATTCATGGGAATAGTCAGTTTAATAGGGTTGACATTATTTATTTTATTGGTGGTTATCCTTTTTCGGGATATAAGCCGTCATCAACGCCTACAAATTAAACTGAGAAATGAAAAAGCAAGAGTGGAGAAACTTGCACGGGCAAAGGAAGAGTTCTTGGCTAATATTAGCCATGAGATCCGTACGCCTATGAATGCTATTGTAGGTTTTACTGAACAATTTTATGAAACATCACTTACTCCTACCCAACTTAGATTTTTAGAAAATATCAGTCATTCAGCGGAGCATCTCATGGCATTAATTAATGATGTATTAGATTATTCAAAACTGGAATCAGGCAACTTTAAATTAGAGCAAACTGGTTTTAGGCCTTCTAATATCATAAAAGAAGTATATATTACCTTTCAGCACGCTGCTAGTGAAAAAGGGATTGAATGGAACTGCCACCAGGAAAGTGTGCTGCCAGACATCTTGATTGGAGATCCACTACGTCTAAAACAGATGTTATTTAACCTGGTATCAAATGCAATAAAATTCACAGATTATGGTCAGGTTAACTTAATTTGTAAAGCTGAAATTTTATCAAAATCTGAGGTGATTCTCTACTTTATGGTAGAAGACACGGGAGTCGGTATTCCTGAGGATAAACTCGATCATATTTTTAAAGATTTTAGTCAGGCTGACAGTAGTACTACAAGAAAATATGGTGGTACGGGCTTAGGACTAGCGATTACCAGAAGGCTTGCTGAAATGCACAAAGGATCCATTCATCTAAAAAGTATGATAGGATATGGAACTACTGTCAGTCTACAATTGAAATATCAAATGGGCACCTCGGATGATCTTGATTATAATGATGTAAGAGAAATTAATCCCAAAGCCCTGTTTGATGGTATGAGGACCTTAGTAGCCGATGATGCCCTGTATAATTTAGAGTTGATCAAAGCTATATTATTGAAATGGGGAGTAAAGGTCGAGTTAGTAGACAACGGCAAAGATGCTGTAGAAAAGGTTAGAGATAATACCTATGACTTTGTATTAATGGATTTACAAATGCCTGAGCTGGATGGATTAGAAGCAGTGGTCCAAATACGGGAAACCCTTAAAAGTAATGTTCCAATTATAGCACTGACAGCTACTTCTACTCCCAGTGAAATTTCAAAGTGCTTAGAGAAAGGGATGCAAGCGTGCTTATTAAAACCTTTTAAAGAAAAGGATTTGGCAGAAACATTGGCTGATGTCTTGAATATTCCCATGAATGAAAGAAAGGAACATCCAAATATGAAGGTGATATCTAACAGTAAAGATGGAATTAGAGCTAAGAATCAAATTAAGGACCCATATGGAAATGTCGAAAATGGAAGTTCTACACATAATTCCTATTCAAGTTTAGAAAATGGAATAAATAATGACTATAGTCTTGAAGAGCTTTATGAATTAGCTGATCACAATATTCCTTTCCTTATAAACATGCTCAATATTTTTATCTCGAATACACCCAAGAACATGGATTTATTGAAGAAGGCTCTAGAGGAAGAGGATTGGGATGGAATGAGGAATATGGCTCATAAGATTGTTCCCCCATGTAGACATCTTCATTTGACCGAAATAGTTAAGCAATTAAAAGAAATCGAGTTTCAAGCAAAGACGAAGCAAAACCTTGAAGGGATGGTAGATAAAGTTAAAAACGTAGTACTTGAGCTTAATCATATAATTGAAAAACTAAGATTGGAGGTTGAGAAGCTACAGTCTCCTGAAAATTAATGGACCTAATTGCAACTAATATTCGATACGCATCATCTTTAAGATAATTACCAATTCACCACCTATTAATTTTCTTCAGATGAGAAATCCATATTTGATTAGCTGTTTAATACTTTTGCTGATGACAAGCGTAGGGTTGTCAGATGTGTCTGCCCAAAAAGTTCGGGGAAATGGAAATGTCATTCGGCAAACTCGCGATGTAACTCCTTTTACTTCATTAAATATTGGCGGAGTTTTTAATATTTTTTTAAGCCAATCGAATCAGGAAAAGTTAATGATCGAGGCTGACGAAAATCTGCTTGAATATATTGAGACATCTGTTAGGGGAGGCGAATTATATATAGAGATGGACGATGTCGAAATTAAAGAATCCAAAAAATTAAATATCTATATCACTTTCAAAGATATAGATGCGATGAATATTCATGGTGTGAATACAGTAACCTCCGAACAGAAGCTTACCTTTGATGAGCTCGATATCGAAAGAGCTGGAGTGGGAAATACGGAATTAGAATTGGATTGTAATTATTTGTTCGTTCATTCCAGTTCGGTAGGAACCATTAAGTTGTCTGGAAAGGCAGAAGAAGTGAAATTACGTAATTCAGGTGTAGGCAGCATTAAGGCGAAGGATCTGATTACCCAAAAACTGGAATTAAATAACAGCGGAATAGGAAGTGTTTCAGTTTATGCTGATGAGACCATCGAGATTAATTCCTCAGGAATTGGATCCGTTACCTACAGCGGAAATGCCAAAGTCAATAAATTAAATGCTAGTGGTATAGGAAAGGTAAAGAAAAAATGATGTGATTTCTCTTCTGATCTTTTACATTTCCTGATCAGGGTAAAACACAATATAAAAGAGGCTGTCATTAGGTTAAGGCAGCCTCTTTTATATTTCTATGGTACAAAAAGATCAATCCGCAGTAGGCTTATCAGTGCTTGAATTGGAACTGATAGCATAATCTGCATCACGCTTTCCAGAGATATTCCGATGATTATCTAATGTAGATACGAATTCACCATCATCTTCTTCATCTAAAGAGTAAATGGATGTGTAGAGAGAAGATTCATTTTCAATGATTAATTCCTGTTGTTCCATGGGGAAATCTGGAGTAATAGTAGAAGCCTGATCACCATGTAATATCGCTAAAGTCGGAGCTATAACAAGAGCTACTACAGCCATTAACTTTAGTAAGATATTTAAAGAAGGCCCTGAAGTATCTTTGAAGGGATCACCTACAGTATCACCTACTACAGCAGCTTTGTGAGGTTCAGAACCTTTATAGTAAATTTCCCCATTTATATCTACTCCCTCTTCAAACATTTTCTTAGCATTATCCCATGCGCCTCCTGCATTTGATTGGAATATGGCCATGAGTACACCTGTAACCGTTACTCCAGCTAGTAAGCCACCAAGCATTTGCGGACCTCCAAAAACTCCTATTAATACAGGTGCTAAGATGGCTAATAAGCCAGGGGCAATCATTTCTTTTATAGAGGCCCTGGTAGAGATTTCTACACATTTATCATATTCAGGCTTACCAGAAGCTGCTTCGAATATTTTCACTTCTTCTGGAGTGGCTTTGGAAATGTCCGAATCATATTTCTTCATTACAGCTAATGCTGCTTTTAACTCAGGGATATCATTAAATTGGCGACGAACTTCCTGTATCATAGCCATGGCAGCACGACCTACGGCATTCATGGCAAAAGCAGAGAAAACAAATGGAAGCATACCCCCGATGAACAGACCTGACATAACCAAAGGCTGTGCGATATCAATGGTTTTAATATTCGCTTGTTGCATAAAGGCTGCAAATAGAGCAAGTGCCGTTAAGGCGGCTGAGGCAATGGCAAACCCCTTTCCTATAGCTGCGGTTGTGTTTCCTACAGCATCTAATTTGTCTGTTCTCTTTCTCACTTCTTTAGGTAGTTCAGCCATTTCCGCGATTCCACCTGCATTATCAGATATAGGGCCATAAGCATCTACTGCTAATTGAATACCTGTATTAGCTAACATACCTACCGCAGCAATGGCAATACCGTATAATCCAGCGAATTGATATGAAATAAGTATAGCTGCTGCAATCAAAATAATAGGAATAGCGGTCGACATCATTCCAACACCCAGACCAGCTATAATATTAGTAGCGTACCCAGTTAAAGACTGTTTAACAATATTTTTTACGGGTGGTGTTCCAGTACCTGTATAGTATTCTGTAATTTTACCTACACCCAGACCTGCGATTAGCCCGGAAATCACTGCCGCTATCACACCTGTAGAAGTGTAGGTTTGACCCTCAATTACCCAAGACGCGGGTAACATCCATCTAATGATAATCAAAGAGACAATTAGCATAAGTACAGCTGAGCCATATTCCCCTATGTTTAACGCTCTATGAGGATTTCCTCCTTCTTTAACTTTTACAAAGAAAGTGCCTATGATAGAAACGATGATTCCTACTGCTGCTAAAGTGATAGGCAATAAGACGGCCCCTAATCCTCCAAATTGAGCTTGAAACTCAGGTAGAGTAACAAAAGCTCCTCCAAGTACCATGGTGCCAATTATTGACCCAACATAAGACTCAAATAGATCTGCTCCCATTCCTGCTACATCTCCTACATTATCGCCCACATTATCTGCAATAGTCGCTGGATTTAGAGGGTGGTCTTCAGGTATTCCTGCTTCTACTTTACCCACAAGATCAGCACCTACATCAGCCGCTTTTGTATATATTCCTCCTCCAACCCTTGCAAATAGTGCTATAGATGAGGCTCCTAAAGAAAAACCAGAAAGAACATTTAATACTAATGGGAGTTCACTAATCTCATCTCCAAAACTCATGGAACGATAGATTATAAATAATCCTCCTAATCCTAGAACGCCTAATCCTACTACTCCCATACCCATAACGGAACCTCCTGCAAAAGCAACTTCCAATGCTTTTCCAAGGGAAGTCTTGGCTGCATGAGTAGTTCGAACATTAGCTTTAGTAGCTACCCTCATTCCAATAAATCCGGCTAATCCTGAACATACAGCACCAACGATAAAAGAAATAGCTACCAAAAAGTTTGAATCTGGTTCATTTTGGCCTTTAATTGCTAATAAAATGGCAATGATGATGACGAATATGGATAATATTCTGTATTCTGCTTTAATAAAAGCCATTGCCCCGGAGTAGATGTGCTGGGCAATAGAAGTCATTTTTGAGTCACCTGGATCTTGTTTGGCGACCCAGGAAGAGCGAATAAAAGTATAGAGCAATCCAATTATTCCCGCTACCGGCAGCGCGTACACTAAATTGTTCATGTAGTCCTAAATTTATTTAATAGTTAGGTGTAAAATTTGTTCAGCAATTTACATTCAAAAAAAATAAATAAAAAACCTTTTATATATGTATATATATGAGAATAACCCCTGCTATCACCCTCAAACAATTAGCCGACCTGATTTCATGTCCTTACGAAGGAAGTGATTCCCATTTGATTACAGGAATTAATGAAATTCACATGGTTCAACCTGGAGATCTAACTTTTGTAGATGTGTCTAAATATTATGATAAGGCACTTAATAGTAAGGCTTCAACTATTATCATCAATCAAAATGTAAAAGCTCCTTCAGGAAAGGCCCTCATTTTTAGCGATAACCCTTTTACAGACTACAACAGAATAACGGAACATTTTCAACCCAGTATTTCTTTGGATACTAAATCAATGCCACAACTAGGAGCAAAGGTGAAAATAGGAGCGGGAGTAGTGACAGGAGATTTTGTATCTATTGGAGATGAAACTCAAATTGGACATCATGTAAGCATAGGTTCACATGTGACTATAGGGAACAGGTGTGTCATTCACCCTAATGTAGTGATTAGAGATTATGTCGACATTGGAGATGAGGTGTGCATTAATTCAGGAACAGTCATAGGAAGCGAGGCATTTTATTTTAAGTCGAGGCCGGATGGGAAAGAAAAATTGTTGACCAAGGGAAAAGTAGTCATAGAAAATAGAGTAGATATAGGAGCTAATTGTACGATCGATAGAGGGGTAAGCGGTGAAACTAAAATTGGATCGGATACCAAGTTGGATAATCTTATTCAGGTGGGCCACGATACTGTCATTGGGAAGAGATGCATAATTGCTTCTCAGGTTGGAATAGCAGGAGTGTGTAGGATAGAAGATGATGTTGTTTTATGGGGGCAAGTGGGGATTGCTAAAGGAAACACTATTGGTAGTAAGGCAGTACTTTATGGGAAAACTGGAGTGATGACTTCTTTGGAAGGCGGCAAAACATACTTAGGGATGATTGCGTCACCTTACCTCCAAAAGTTGAGAGAAATTGCTGCACTTAAGGAGTTACCTGCCCTATTGAGAAAACTAAAATCGGGTAACTTATAATATATTATATATTTGGTAAATTGCTAAAATTAAAATTTATACTATAAAATAAGTTTATGTTATAAATCTTAAAAATAAGTGGATTATAGATATTGGCTTGATTTCCTTCTATCGAAAGTATTAAGTAGTTTTGTAAATAATACTTAACTGAAATAAAATTTATGGCAGAGACAAGTTCAAAAGTTTTTCCCTTTTTACCATATAAGGTAAAGGATATAGCGCAAGCTGATTGGGGAAGGAAAGAAATTCAATTAGCAGAAGCAGAAATGCCTGGTTTAATGGCATTGAGGGAAGAGTATAAAGATAAGAAGCCACTTCAAGGAACACGAATCGCTGGATGCCTTCATATGACGATTCAGACAGCTGTATTAATTGAGACTCTGGTGGAGTTAGGGGCAGAGGTTACCTGGTCATCTTGTAATATATTTTCTACTCAAGATCACGCAGCAGCAGCTATAGCGGCAAAAGGAATACAAGTATATGCATGGAAAGGGATGACAGAAGAAGAGTTTGATTGGTGTATCGAGCAGACACTATATTTTGGTGAAGAAAGAAAACCGTTAAATATGATTCTGGATGATGGAGGTGATTTAACGAACATGGTATTGGATCAATATCCGGAATTAGTATCCGATATTCGTGGATTAAGTGAGGAGACTACTACGGGAGTACATCGCTTGTATGAAAGAATGAAGAATGGAACACTTCCTCTTCCTGCCATTAATGTAAATGATTCTGTTACAAAATCGAAGTTCGATAATAAATATGGATGTAAAGAGTCCCTGGTTGATGCTATCCGCAGAGCTACTGATGTGATGCTGGCTGGGAAAGTAGCAGTAGTTGCAGGATACGGAGATGTTGGGAAAGGATCTGTAGCTTCTCTTTCTGGTGCAGGAGCCAGAGTGATCGTTACTGAGATAGATCCCATTTGTGCACTTCAGGCTTCTATGGATGGATATGAGGTGAAAAAAATGGTGGATGCAGTTCCTGAAGCTGACATTGTAGTTACTGCTACGGGAAATAAAGACATTATTAGCGAGAAGCACTTTCGCCTGATGAAGGATAAAACTATCTTATGTAATATTGGTCATTTTGATAATGAAATCGACATGGCCTGGATCAATGAACATTACGGACATACGAAGATTAGCATTAAACCTCAGGTGGACTTGTATGAAGTAGAAGGGAAGGATGTGATTGTCCTCGCAGAAGGTAGATTAGTAAATCTGGGATGTGCTACTGGACACCCTTCTTTCGTCATGTCGAATTCATTCACTAATCAAGTATTGGCCCAAATCGAGCTTTGGTATAATCATGAAAATTATGAGAATGAAGTGTATACCTTACCTAAGCATCTTGATGAAAAAGTAGCTAGATTACATTTGAAGAAAATAAATGTTCAATTGGAGGAATTAACAGAGGATCAGGCTGATTATATAGGTGTTAAAAAGAATGGACCATTCAAACCAGAATATTACAGGTATTAATTTATAATCTGTGAACCTGTAGGAATCTGGGTGGAGATAGTATACCCATGTAATGATTCTCAAAATAGAGCTTGTTGCGTTTTTATAACGCAATAAGCTCTATTTTTTGCCTGTTTTAAAAAGTAACATTTTATAAATAATATTTTATCCTTTCTATTCATGTAAGAAAAATGCCTGTTTATGTAACTATTCATTGGCTGTCAATTTCTACTTATTTAACTTAGTAATAGTTCGCTAGTGTAAAAACATGAAATGAGTTCTTTAAAACTCAATTTACTAAAGGTACTCCTGTTCAGTGATGATGTGGATTGTTTTTTATTAACAATTGCAAGATTAGTACACGGAATATCGTTAAGTAATGTGAAATAAGTATTTGAACAATTTTTTATCCAAGCTCTATTAATGTAGAAATGCCGTCATCTTCTTTTAAGAAAAGCTCTTTACCTGCTCATAAAACTAAACTTCCTACTTTTGTTCTACCTTATCAGAAATCTAAAAAGCCTAAAGTGTTAGCATTTGAGGCGGATTCTAACGTAATAAGTTTGAGGAATCCAATCCACCTTAAATGGGAAGTATTGAATGCTGATAAAGTGGTAATTAGTCCCAATGTAGGATTAGTTACTGAGAAAGGTATGATAGCAGTTTATCCAGAAGAAAACACTCAATTTGTATTGACGGCCTATAATGATTTTGGAAAAGTCAAAGTTAAGTATGATGTAAAGTTACCCCCTCCTAAAATTAAATATTTCACTGCAGCAGAAGAACAGATCACTATAGGATATCCAACTATTTTGCATTGGGAAGTTGAAAATGCTGCGCAGATTTTCATAGATAAAGGAGTTGGGGAAATAGATCCTGAGGTTTCCTTTAAGGAGGTATACTTCGAAGTTCCAGGAATTTGCAGTCTTACTGTCATCAACAAATCCGGCCGGTCCCGAAAACAAATAAATCTCCAATTGTCCTTACCGGAAATATCATATTTCTGGGCTAGTAGCGAAACTATAAGATTGGGGCAAGCATTGGTCCTGCATTGGAAAGTTTCTAACGCCAAATCGCTTCATATTGATCAAGAGGTTGGTGAAGTATCGGGTTTAACCAGGATTGAGGCATTTCCCGACCGTACTACTACTTATACCTTGATCGCTAGTAATCATCGAGGAACGGTGCAGAAGACCTTAACAGCCATTCTACCCCCTCCCAAAATTGTATATTTTGAAGCAGAAAATGAAGTACTCATTGATGGGCAGAGTTCTACTAAGCTGTTCTGGGAGGTTGAAAATGCTTATTCTATCATCATTGAGCCAGATATAGGAGAGGTTATTGAGGAGCCCTATGTCACCATCAGACCTCAAAAGGCTTTTTCTATATATTCAATTACAGCGATTGGCCATTCAGGCCAAATCTCAAATTCAGTCCGAATTAAAAAATTCCCGATTCCCCTGGAGACAGATTTTTTGGAGTCGGGTAATAGTAATTTGCTCATGAAAAAATCAGATTTAAACACATCCCTTGATACTACAAACCTTGATACTGATTTGGAAGCTAGCTTGGATTTAATGAAGAAGGATTTGGCAGAAACATCTAAAAAAATAAAAAAACTGCATTCACAGGCGAGAAAGAAAAAGAAAAATTATCGAAAACGAAATGCTTATGAACATGTAAAGATTACCGAAGATATGATGAGACTTGAAAAACCCCGGCTGCGTGATGAGATCATGAAAATGTTTTACAATTCAGTTGAAATCATAAAAAATAGCGTTAAGAAAAGAACTACAAATACCTAAAAAATGAATTCATATTTCGACGATTATAATGGTGAGATCATAGAAGAGAGAGAAGAAATAGGTCCTGTAAAACGGTTTTTCTTCACATGCTCTGGTGCTTACATGAAAATCCTTGAGATTACTCCATCTGAACATAATAAATATATTGGCATTGGTGCTACCATTTTTTTGACGGGATGTTTGGCTGTTATCTCTGGATCATTCGCCATATTTACCATCGTCCCTCATCCTGTAGTAGCAGTATTATTTGGATTATTGTGGGGAGCATTGATTTTTAATCTGGATCGATATATTGTTTCCAGTATGCGAAAAGAGGGCAAGTTCAGACATGAATTTTTGATGGCTCTCCCGAGACTCTGCCTTGCAGTGCTCATATCTATTGTCATTACGAAACCTATAGAAGTAGAATTATTTCGCAATCAGATAAGTTCTGAATTATTTGCTTATACATCTGATCTTCAGCTAGAAGCCGAAATGAAGTTAGATAAAAAGCTGGGGCTTGACTCTGTGAGAAGAGAAATCATCTTGTTAGATAGTATGCGGCTTCAATATAAAAAGGCTAAAGAGAGTCGACCTGCCTCCTATTCATTTGAAGAAATTACAGAAGATTATGAAGAGGCAAAGTCAGACTATGAGAAGACCGTAGCGATTAATCAACCAAGGATAAGAGCAAACGAACGGCAGAATAAGGAAATATGGAAAAATCATGCGAGAAAAATATATGATGAAGTTGATGGAGAAAAGGTATTCAAACGTTGGGCCTTAGATCCAAGATACCAAAGTAGAAGTCTTAGACTTCTTAGGACGAACCAAATGCTAACAGCAGAAATAGCGGAGAAGAAAAAGCTGTTGGAAAGTCTAGAGAACAGTCGTCGAAATACACAGGAAGAATATCAGGAAGGGGTGAATGAAGAATTGGACATGATAAAAGCTAAACTGGCAGAATTAACGACTTTGAAAAGGGAAAGGGATTCTCTTAGAAAAATTGAGCTTCCACAGGCGCTACAAAAAGCTGAAAAATATGGAGTAGGATTCCCTGCTAAAATTGAAGCTTTGGAAAGATTGAAAGAGCAGAGTACCTCTATTTGGTGGATCAGCAACTTAATCGTACTTCTATTCATTCTCTTGGAAACATCTCCGGTATTTGTGAAAATGATCATAAAGCGTGGACCATACGATTATATTCTCAGTAGAATAGAGCACCAAAAGAAAATTAGTGCACTCCAAAGCATATCGGATATGAATTATGATCTAAATAGATCATTAAGAAAATACAATGGTAATCACGTTTCTACTGATGTATATGTGAAAGATGATAATTAGTATGTTCTTCTATTGCTAAAGAAATACTGAAATACCAATTTCCATTTGAGGAAGATCTGGGAAGGTGCTGCCTTCAAAAGATGCTTCCTCAAATACGTTTGTGAGCCTGTTTGAGTAGTATAAACTAATCCATTTATATCCTATTCTACCATATATCCCTCCTCTAAAGTCCTTTACATTTCGTACATTATTGATTTTATTCTTTATGACCTGTTCATCAGAATTAGTAAACTTCGTTTTAAATTTATTTCCAATTTGATATCCTACAAATCCTCCTGCTTCTACATAAAAAATGGGGTCTCCATCTTCATCTTTTGTGATTAGATAAACAATGCCTACTGGAAGTTCAATATATGTAAATGAGTGTTTTTCCGTGTCAAATGAAACTGTATCAGAAAAGGAGGAGGGAAAAGTTTTACTTTCCTCCTGTGTATAATTAAATGATGTCCAGGAAAAATTAGGTTGGAGCCTAAGTTTTAATGAGTAGTTTACGGGAGGGAATAACACAGAAATCCCCAGAGAGTAGGTCCCTGAATTTAGACTGTTAATAGGAGCAAATTCAGCCTCTTCACTTGCCGGGGCAAATGAAATAGCACGGGTAAATGCCAACTGAAAAATTCTTGGATAATCTACCGGTAGATTATCAGATTTCGATGATTCCTGCTCTTGGGATAGACAGCATAATGGGAGGAATACAAAAATGATAATCACATTCCATTGATAATTATTATATCGAAAATTAGGGTAGGAGGATAAAAATCTCTTCATCTTGGGATCGTTAGGATTAAATTAATACCTTAAAATATATTTCAAAAAATAATACAGCCAGCTAAATCTTAACAGTTCAATTGTATATCTCATGAAACGGTTCAACATTCGCGTATACGGTATATACATTGAGGATAATAAATTGTTAGTAACTGATGAGTTAAGATTGGGAATAAAAATGACTAAACTCCCCGGAGGAGGACTGAAATATCACGAAGGCTTTGAAAATGGTCTTAAAAGAGAGTGGCGGGAGGAACTAGATGTGAATATTGAAATAGGAGATGTTTTTTATGTTAATCCTTTTCTGCAAATTTCGGCTTTTAATGTAAATGAGGAGGTCATATGCGTATATTTTTGGATTACAAAATGTGATCCCATAAAAGTTGAATTTAAGCATAAGCCTATGGATTTTGCCTCTGAGGAAGATGGCCAACAAATATTTCGATGGATTCCCTTATCCCAAGTAGATGAGCAAACCTTCACTTTTCCTATAGATAAAGCACTTGCCTCTAAATTGAAAAATCATTTCCAATTGATGAGACAACAGATTGCGGATGAGAAGTAGTTTTAGGCATTTACTCTCTTCGTCATTTTGGAGAGACACCTTCACCTTAATGTCAGGTGCTAGTGTCGCCCAACTGCTTAATCTGATCGCATTACCCCTTTTGACTCGTTTATATTATCCAGAAGCATTTGGGTGGGCCGCTACTTTTATCGCAATGGTCGAAACTGCAGCTTTACTCATCAATGGAGGATACGATTTAGCCATTATGCTTCCTAAAAAGATGGAAGACGCACATAAAATGACGATGAATAGTATGTATATCGCTATGATATGTGTGGTCATGTTATCTATGTTGCTACTCATATTTAACACACAATTATTACAAATTTCATCTTTTGCTCCCTTAAAAGAATTTTCAGGATGGTTAATAGTAAGTCTATTATTAGAAGGGGTACTCCAACCTGCTAAAATAGCGCTATCTCGCTTAAAGTCATTCAAAGTTCTGAGTATAGGAAAACTATTAAGAACCAGTGTTCAAATAGCTGTTAGCTTAATCTGGTCCATTAAGCAAGATGTATTTACCGGACTTTTAGTTGCTTACATTCTAGGTCAATGGTGCTCTGCATTGTATTTGATGTGGAATTACATAAAAAAAGTGCGCCTTCAAAATATCCCGCTATTCGTGTCTTTTTCCTGGAAGCTTATGTCGGATTACAGGGATTTTCCATTTTTCTCTTTGGTAGGTAATGCGTTGAATAAGGCTTCTAAACAGCTTCCTCTTTTTATGTTTCCATTGATATTTGTAGCCATCGGAAACATCGATACGATCATGGGGTGGTATAGTAAAGCGGAACAAATTCTCAATATTCAAATAGGTCTGATAGGATTATCCATTGGTCAAGTTTTTTATGAAAAGGCAAATAGAATATTTAATGATCACCCAAATGAATTTGGAAATTTTGTTAGCCGTAAGGTAAAACAGTTTGCTCTCATCGGCCTACCTATAACTATATCCTTAATATTACTAGGACCTATATTAATGAAAGTCGTATTAGGCCCTGAATGGGAACATGCAGGAAGTTATGTTAGGTGGATGGCTCCAGCCTATTATTTAACGTTTATCGTAGTTCCTCTTTCCTGGCTGGTAGATATTAAGAGAAAACTGAAGGATTTTTTATTGATCAATGTGGTTATTTTTGCTCTTAGATTATTATGTTTGTTAGTTGGCAGCAGATATTTAACACCTGATGGAGTGATTTATATTTATGCTACTTTGAGCTTTCTCCTGGCAATCCTCCAATTAGGTTATTTGTTACATATTGGAGATGTATTTAAACCCTTGAAAGCATAAGGTCATTAAGGGGCCAAACGGCGAATTATCCAATCCTTTGATTCCAGCGAATAACTCAATCGATCATGTAGTCGGCTTTTTCTTCCCTGCCAAAATTCAATATACTCAGGGATAATTCTAAATCCTCCCCAATACTCTGGTCTTGGAATAGAGGCATGTTCTGCATATGTACTTTGTAAGTTTTGCAGACGATCTTCTAATACCTCTCTTGATGATATTACCTGGCTTTGAGGAGATGCCCAGGCGCCTAATCGACTTCCCCTGGGTCTGCTTTCAAAATATTGATCCGATTCTTCGGGCGAAATTTTTTCTGCTTTCCCTTCGATCCTGATTTGTCTTTCAAGTTCAGGCCAAAAAAATGTTAGTGCTGCAAGCGGATTCGCAATCAATTCTCGCCCCTTCCTGCTTTCATAGTTCGTGTAAAATACAAAACCTCGTTGATCATATCCTTTAAGCAAAACTATTCTTGCAGAAGGTCTACCATTAGAAACTGTGGCAAGAGTCATGGCATTTGGTTCAGGTAGGTTGGATGTAATGGCTTCCTCAAACCACGATTGGAATTGGGTGATAGGATCTGAAGCCACTTCATGCTCATGTAAGGATGATAAGTTATAATCCTGCCTCATATTAGTTACATCTCTATTCATATCAGAAAGTTATTGGAACAAGAATCATTTACAAGTACCGAAAGAAAAAAATATTGTTTATTTTGTTTTAATGAAATTCAAATTGATATATATCACTTGTAAAGATGCGGAAGAAGCTCGAAGTATTGGAAGGAAATTAGTAGAAATGCGCTTAGCTGCCTGTACCAATGTGTGGACTCCCATGTTCTCAACTTATTGGTGGGAAGGAGAGGTAGTGGAGGATATAGAAACAGTACTAATAGCCAAAACAGTAGAAGATAAATTGGAATCGTTGATAGCGGAGGTAAAAAAAATGCATAGTTATGACGTTCCTTGTATCATCTCTTTGCCCATTGAACATGGAAACGGTGAATATTTAAATTGGCTCAAGCTATCCTTAATTTTGCAGCCATCACAATCATAAGTAACATGGAAAAGATAACAATTCGAAAAGCTGAAAAAAAGGATGCAGAAGATATCCATGCACTTGTAAGAGAATTAGGTGTTTTTGAAAAAGCTGAACATGAAATTATGACCACTCCTGAGCAATTTGCTCAGGATGGATTTGGGGATCATTCCTTGTTCGAATGTTTGGTAGCTCTAACCGCTGAAGGAGTAGTTGTGGGAACCGCTATTTTTTATTTCGGATATTCTACCTGGAAAGGTAAGATAATGTATCTGGACGATTTAGTGGTAACTGAACCCTATCGCAAAAAAGGGGTAGGACAAAAACTGTTAGATGCCTTGGTCGAATATGCATGTAAAGAAAAAGCCCAACAGATGCGATGGCATGTATTAAATTGGAATACTCCAGCTATTCGATTTTATGAAAAAATACATGCTAAACTGGAAGATGATTGGATTACCTGCAAAATTACTCGGACCCAGTTAGAGAATTACCAAGCTGGTGGAACCTATAAAGAATCCAGGGAATCATGGCCCGGTATACCTGGATATCATTGAAAATAAACAGGAATATTTTATATTCGATTCTTTTATCTAAGATCCCTACGACGCCACAAGGTTTATGAATAATATAGTACTTATAACAGGGGCCAGTGCTGGAATAGGATTGGCCACAGCAGAAGTTTTCGCTCAAAATGAAGATTATCGATTAATACTTACTGGAAGAAGAAAAGATAGATTGGAAGCATTAGCTAACAATCTAAAGGTCGATGTACAAGTATTAGCATTTGATATTAGAGATCCTGAAGAGGTACACTCAGCTATATCTTCCTTACCTTCTGATTGGAAAGAAATAGATGTGTTGGTCAATAATGCAGGATTGGCAGTAGGAGCGGGGCCTATACATAAAGGAATATTAGACGATTGGGAGCGAATGATAGATACCAATGTAAAAGGGCTGCTCTACATTTCCCGGGAGGTGCTCCCTGGAATGGTTGAACGAAAGTCAGGGCATGTGATTAATGTGGCTTCTATCGCTGGAAAAGAGGCATATCCCGGAGGGAATGTTTATTGCGCCACTAAACACGCTGTAGATGCTCTTTCCAGAGCTATGCGGATTGATCTATTAGCGCATAACATAAAAGTGACCAATATTGCTCCCGGAGCTGTAGAAACAGAATTTTCAGTAGTCAGATATAAAGGGAATAAGGAGGCGGCAGATAAAGTATATGAAGGTTATAAGCCACTACTTGCTGAAGATATTGCTGAGGTAATCTTTTTTGCTGCCTCAAGACCTGCTCATGTAAATATTAACGATTTGTTGATTATGCCTACAGCTCAGGCTACCGCAAGAATATTCCACAAAGAATGAGAGCGATCAAAGTTAGTTTCTTTTCTTATACCTTGATCGAGGTATGAATCTCTAAATAAATACATGTTGGAAGAAGATATATTTAGGTCAATGCTCCAGGGGATTGTAAATAAAAGTAAGCATACTTAAGGCAGAAAGAAGCATACAGATTAAAGATGCCCCTAGAAAAATAGGATAGAGATCAGTAATTTCCCTATATACAGTTTCTTTATAATCTTTAGTTGCCAATTGAGAGATGTGTTTGAATATTTGGGAAAGTCCTTCGGGTTGATCAGCTCTGAAATAAGCTCCATTTGTTATGTTGGCAATAGATCGTAAATTTCCTTCATCTAATTCCGTGGGAGCTGCTTTTTGGGATTCTGTGCTTGTTGAATTGGTACCAATACCTATACTATAAATTCGAATGTTAAGAGACTTGGAAAGTCTTGCCGCAGCGATAGGATCTATTCTTCCCTTATTATTCGCTCCGTCTGTTAGTAATATCATGATTCCAAGAGAATCTTCTGAAGCTTGAAGTCTGTTTAATCCTGAAGCTATGGCCTGACCTATAGCTGTACCTTCTTTAGGTAACATCCCTATTCTAATGTTATCGATCATCTTTTCCAGAAACATATGATCAGTCGTTAAAGGGGCGTAAGCCAATGCATCCTCTGCAAAAAGTACAATTCCCATTCGATCATCTTTTCTTCCTCTTACGAATGCTGAAGCTTGTGTCTTAGCTGCTTCCAACCGATTAGGGGGAAAATCAGGTGTTTCCATACTGCCACTAATATCCAAAATGAGAATAATATTCATTCCGTTTTTTATTCTCTCAGTGATACTCCCCGCTTGCTGGGGACGGGCCAGAGCAAAGACCATACACAAGAAGGCCAGCCATTTGAATATATGAGGGATAAATCTAAAATATATACTGTAATCTCTGTGTAAGTCTACCTCTTTTAGCGGAACCGAAATGGGTAATCTCAACCGGTTTGGATGATAATATCGTGTAAACCACACATAATAAATGAGGGGCAAAATGATAAAAATAAAAGCTTGAGGATTACCAAAAAGATCAATTCTGGGAACCATTACTTAATCTAAATAATATAGATGAGATGATGAATTGTATAGGAATAAATAATGATCAATCATTAGAAAATTAGTACTAACTATTAATATATACCTTGGAATAACTCTGCATAAGGGCCAAATTGTGCTTGCTGTTGTGAGACTCGTTGAATGATTTCAAAACAAACTGTAGGTCGATCCATAATAGGCTTCGTGAAAATTTGAAATAAATAGCTTTCTGCATCTCTATCTACCATGATACCTAGTTCATTTAGGTCTTTTACATGACTGTGGACAGTTCCCATCTTTTCCAGAATTTCTTGATGGGGTCTCGATTCCACATATTGAAATTGAATACCTCTGTTAAGTAAATCCCTAACTGTACGAACTATATCTGAAGTGCCCAAAGCGATATGCTGTACTCCTGGTCCTTTGTAGAAAGTTAAAAATTCTTCCACCCTACTTTTATTCTTTCTATCCTTGGGTTCGGTGATAGGAAATCTAATATCTCTTCCCTTTCCTGTATCTTTACACATTAAGGTAGAGGATCTACCTGATAAATCTCTATCATCAAAAGAAGATTTTGCATAGAAACCCAACACATTTTCATAAAATTCACACCAGTAATCTCTTTCTGACCAACCTACATTGCCCATTAAATGATCAATCTCCGTTAGGCCGGTAGATCCAGCTTGATAGGAAGAATCCAAATTTTTATAGCCGGGAAGGAAATATCCTTCGTAGTGATTCCTTTGGACGAACAGGTGTATTGTATCTCCGTATGCATGAATCCCTGAAATTTGTACCTTGCCATGTTCATCTTCAAATTCTGTGGGCCATAAGTGGTGTCTTGCTCCTTTAGAAATAGCTGCTTGGAAAGCTTGAAGAGCATCTTCGGTTTGAAGTGCGATTACTTTTACACCATCGCCATGCATATGTATGTGAGCGGCAATTTCGCTTGTAGGATGTATGGGAGAGGTTAGTACAAGTTGTATGTGTCCTTGCTTTAATGCATAGGATACTCTGTCATTAATTCCGGTTTGAGGACCTGCATATGCAAATGGTTTAAATCCTAAAGCAGATTGGAAGAAGTAAACCGCTTGTCTTGCATTACCGACATATAATTCCAAATAATCTATTCCATAGATGGGTATATTTTGATCCATAACAGCGGAATTAAATTGAATAAAAGGTTAAAGAAAGTAATTGAACACCAATAACTATCATAGGTAGAAAAAGCTTTCATCATAACGATTTGCCACTATTGAAATAATTCTTTGATGGAGTGGGTAGCAAGGGCATTAATAAAACTTCCCACTTTTGCAGAAACTGCTTCAGCAAATTGTTTCCCCTTTTCAGCTGTTGCGTGCTGAGGATTTCCTACTCCTGTATCTTTCGAGACAATCGACCATGGACGTTGGGCAATAGCCCAGCCCTCTTTAAATGCATCTAACTTATAAGAAAGTGCTTCTCCACTTCCTGCTTTATCTAAAGGAGCCACCCATTCAGGTTTAACATGCATCATCACACTTGTTTCCAGTTCTCCGGCATGATCGCCCGGTTCATCAAAATATCGCTTATCATCTACAGCCTTATACCAATTGATAGAACACGTAAAGAGGGAAGGATAATAAAAGCTCAATTCTCGGATCATTGATTTAAAGTCATTTCCTCCATGCCCATTCAAAATGATCAATTTATAGATCTGGTGACGTACCAAGACATCCGCCACATCTTTTAAAATGGCTAATTGGGAACTTGGATTTAAGTTCATACAAAGTCTTATATCTAGTTGTCCAGTATTTACGCCAAATGGAATACAGGGTAGAACGATAACTTTGGCCCCTTTATTCCATGCGAACTGAGCAGCAAGCCTTGCAATATGATTTACCTGTATTGTGTCTGTTCCATAGGGTAAATGATAATTGTGTGCTTCAGTAGCTCCCCAAGGCAGGATAGCCAGCTCATATGATTGTTCTTTTACTACCTTCCAGTTGGTCTCTTCCAGAATGTAAGGTCTAGGTAAAGATGAATTCATAAACGAGTAATTCTTAAATATATGTTGCCCAATGAATTATACATGCTTAAAAATATGTATAAGGTGATTTATTTTAGCAGGAATATCACTATTTAAGGGATAGCCATAACAAAACAAGCGTATATACCATTGAAAAAGTAGATTAATACTTTATCATTTGATAGTACATGCGAATGTCTACACTTTACATGGCCTCACAAGAGGGCAAAATCAGGCGTGTAATATTTTACTTAATAGGAATTCATAAATATACAAAAATCTTTGATGTTAACTCAATTAAAGAGAGGAAAGCCTTAAAAAGTAGTCAGAAAAAAAGTAGATTATTTGATGTGTCTGAATGCACCGTTAGATAATTTTTGGTACGTAATTCCCTTCCAATAATATTCTCCACCTTCAGGAATTTGGTCTAAGTTAATAATATCTTTATTCTCCATATGGATAGAACCGCCAGTCATGCCAGCAAGGGTGAAATAATGAGGATGTATCCAATGATTTTCTTCCTGATTATATCCTGGATTAAAGGAGGGATCTTTCCTTTGATTAAATAAGATGATCCTAATAGGCCGATTTAGTCGTGTAAGTAGCCTGATGTCTCTAACGGAGCTATTCCTATCGGCAATGAGAATAACGTCTTTGTAGTCCTTAAGATTTTTGGTTGCTATTAATAAGGCTTCTATATCATTTTCTGGAGAATCTCCTCCAATTCCATTGCGGCGAACCTTGAGCATAGTAAGTAATACCTTTTCAATATCATCAGGAGAGATATAATAAATTCCTCCTGTTCGTCCTACTTCTTTCCTTGTATAATGTTTTTTATTGCCATCATTGAAAAGTACGAGGTGCTTGATCTTGCGTTGATCTAGTTTTTCTCTGTACCACCTGATAGCAGAAGCACCGTTTTTATACATACTGGATGTCCAA
>CBDHFQ010000004.1:0-188889 GCA_965262565.1 Bacteroidia bacterium | reverse complement strand
ATAAACATCCTTATAATGGACATTTTGAAAAAAGATACGATTATCTCTTCACTTTCTATGATGTATATTTGGGTATGAAGACGAAAGACAAAGCATTCGAGCGATACGATTTGCCACAAAGGGTATTAGAACAATTGGAAGTGCTAGGATTTCATAGACCTACCGAAGTTCAGGAAAAGGTGATTCCTCTGTTCCTACAGAAAAAGAACTTAATTGTGGAAGCACCTACTGGAACGGGTAAGACGGCTGCTTATGGACTGCCATTGTTAGCGAAATTAGATCTAAATAAAAGGAGTACTCAAGCACTTATTGTAGCTCCTTCAAGAGAATTAGCTATTCAAATAAGTAAGGCTCTACAATCATATTTCAAGGGAGACCAACTAAAAATTAATACGGTTTTAGGAGGGGTTCCTATCTCGGAAAGCTTTAAGGCAGTGAAAAGTGGTGCTCATATCCTTGTGGTAGTGCCCGGAAGATTGAGAGACGTTATGGCCCAGTTTCAATATGATTATCTATGGCGAGATATAAAATATCTGATTGTAGATGAAGGCGATAAACTATTAGAATCAGGATTTCAACGGGATTTTGATATGTTGCGCAAACACATTCGCAGTACAGCCCAAATAGGATTCTTTTCCGCCACGATCTCTGAAGACAGCGAGTCTTTGATTAGAAGCAGAATCCCTAATATTAAAACCATTCGACTGAGCCCTAAACAAATGCTGAAACATATCCGATTTCAATTTGTCGAAATAGAAGAAGGGAAAAGCGAATGGTATCTGGGAAGTTTACTAACTGAACAACAATTAGACAAAGCATTGATTTTTTGTGGAAGAAGAGAAGAAATCCTCAGTGTAACGGGATTTTTACGAAATAGAGGGTTGAGGGCAGAAGCCTATTTCGGAGCTCAGGATCAGCAGGAACGCGCCAATATTCTATCGCGGTTCAAAGAATCAAAGATCCAATACTTAGTAGCTTCAGATTTGGCTGCCAGAGGACTTGATATTGTTGATTTGCCTGTAGTGATTAATCTATCCATTCCCGAAGAATTCGATTATTATTTACATAGAGTAGGAAGAACCGGGAGAGCGGGAAATAAAGGGGAGGTGTTTAATCTAATAGGTAGTGAAAAAAATGAAGTCTTTATGAGGAACCATCACCGCCACATAGGAATCCCAGTTCATCAGATAAAGCTTTCCCCTGATATAGCTGCTGAAGTTCCGACCTCTGCAGAAGATAAATGGATTAAATTCCACTTTTCCAGAGGAAAAAGAGATAAAATCAGGAAGACAGATATTGTGGGATTTCTTATTCATCAGGCTGGATTATCAGCAGAGGACATAGGAACCATCACCATTTACGATGCTTATGCCACGGTCAATATGCCTGCTTATAGTTTTGAAGTTTTACTTCAAAAAGAAGAACCGTTAAAAATTAAAGGAAAAGGGCTAAAAGTACGTAAATTCCTTGCAGAGGAACAGGAAAGAAAAGCTCAGTCTATAAAAAACCTGTTGAAAGATCGTAAAAAAGTTTAGCTCACATCATCCTTAGGTTCACTTCATATGGAAACTACCCCATTTCTTGAAAAATCCATGCACATCATGAAACTGATTTTTTTTGTTCTCATCATCATCATAGGTTGTTGCATTGCATATGTGGCAGGAGTCATCTTATTGGCACAAATAACTGACTACAAACCTCAACCTCAAGAAAAGGTCCCATTCTCTAATCCTTTATCAAATACACTAACCAATAAAGATACCTTTAGCTGCCTCATCTGGAATATAGGCTATGGAGGGCTGGGAGATCAATCTGATTTTTTTTATGATGGTGGTAGCCAAGTTCGAAGCCCAAAAGAGATGGTGAATAAGTACCAATCTGGAATCATTAAAACATTAGAAACAAAAGCAAAAGAACTGGATTTCGTTTTATTGCAGGAGGTGGATAGAGATTCAAAAAGATCCTATTTTACCGATGAAGCAGACATGATCAATAAGGCCTTACCCAATCATGCTTTTTCCTTTGCCCCAAATTACCTCGTTCGCTTTGTTCCTATTCCATTCTTTACCCCTCTAGGCAAGGTTAAATCCGGTCTATGCTCTTTCTCTCTGTATGAGCCTAAAGAATCCGTCAGATATGCATTCGAAGGAAATTATCATTGGCCGAACAACCTTTTTTTCCTGGATAGATGCTTTCACCTCATGCGCTTTCCTCTTGCCAATAATAAAGAATTGTGCATTATCAATACACATAATTCCGCCTATGATGATGGTAGCCTGAAAGCACTACAGTTGGAACAGCTTCAAAAAGTAATGCTCCACGAATACCGACAAGGAAATTATATAGTGGTAGGGGGAGATTGGAACCAGTATCCGCCAAATTTTTCTGGTTTTTCTGATTTTCCTGTCGACAAAGAGGAGACCCATAAATTTGTTCCTGAGGAGTATCCCGAAAAGGGATGGCAATGGGTGTATGATTCTGAGGTACCTACTAATAGGTCACTCGCTCGCCCTTTAGATGACCAGAGTTTCCGTTCTATCCTTGATTTCTATCTCGTATCCCCAAATATCAACGTGTTAGCAGTAGAGGGTATTCCATTGAATTTTGCGTATTCCGATCATCAAGCCATAAAACTACAATTTGCGCTTAACTGATCCGATTTGCTAGCCAGGCTTTCTTAGTCTTTGAACCGTCTAATGAACAAATTAAGAATTCCTCCCCCCCATCCTTAATGTGAAGCTGTTTTCTAATGTCCTTAATGGAGAAGGGGAAAAAGCGTTTAGTTATATTGAGTTGATGTATCTGATGGGCCTTAAGGTATTGATTAATTTTTTTGGGCGAAAAGGAAAGGACTTCTTTGATTTCGAATACTCTTCCGGGAAAGGGAGTTGTGGGAACATCAGAACTAAAAAAGTATCCATTTGGATGATTCATAGCTCCTTTCAAGCTAGGAAAATACTTATCGAATAACGCCTGAGTAGTATGAGATTGATAGAATGCGACATCTGGCTCTAAAATAATATTACTATCACCTAAGGTATCAGGAGCAGAACTTTCCGGCTTTTCCCATTCAAAAGTGTATGTGTAGGTATGTTGATGAAGGCGAATCCACACCTCTTTATGTAAGGATAAATGTGCATCAATTTGATGGTTATCGAATGACAGAAAAGCAAGGAGTTCTTTACATTCCCGATTTACTGAAACTGTTACGGATCTTGTTAAATCGGGAAAAATAGTCGGTAAAGCATGTGGGTCAAATAGGGGAGAAAGTTTAACTATGAGTTGAGGAGTGATTTGTTGTAAGGCCGGAAGAAGGGAAATGATGTTAGGGCTGCTTTGTACCAATGAAGCGAGCTTATTCCCTTGAGGATCTCTTCTGTCGGGATCTACATAAATCACATCGAAAGGCGCTTTCCGATAATTCGCGATAAAATCCTCTGCTTTGGCATGAACTATGCTGACGTTTTCTATGCCAAGCCGATTAAAATTATGTTGAGCAACAGTATAAAGGACTTCAGATGCTTCGATCGTTTGGACCTCATGGAAGGATTTAGATAGGGCAAAGGTATCTATTCCCAGCCCACAAGTAAGATCTAATACTCGATTCCCACTGGTAGCTTTCAGTAAAGCAGTTTCTTCACTGCTCGATTGCTCAAATGAAACTGGAGGGATAATACATCGGGAGTTGTAATATGAAGGGCATTTTAGTCTGCTTTTTTGAAGATACTTCACTTGAGTAGCAATAAGAGAAGCGGGTAAAGAGGTGTTGGAAAGGGAAAAAGCGACTTTTTCAGGGGATAAATGTAAGTGTTGTTCAATAATTGATTGGATTTCTGGCTGGCCAAGAATATCCACATCACCTAACGTCATAGAAACTTTTAATTTCAATTCATCAATAGATCCTTTTAAATTTAATAAAAAATGACTCGAAATATGAAACGGTTGAAAATGTTTGTTTTAGTTGTTCTTGCTGTATTTGCTTTAGCTACTGCATCTACTGGTTGTAGTATGGGGAAGGTATGCTACGGTACTAAGGTGGGGAACCATCGATAGGCTAATACTCTACAGTTTTTTTAAGACCACACAACATCAATTTTGAAGAAATGGCACTACAAGTGAAAATGAAGGAATTTTTACTTGTAGTTCTTTTTTATCTATCAACCTAATAATTCTATAAAAACCGTGCATCTTACCCAGGGCTGTATTAAAATGGGCCCCACTCACATAGGAATACGTTTCATTAGGATGGATAATGGGCTTTTTACCCAACACTCCTTCCCGACAAACCACTCTTTTAATTCCCATAAGATTCTGAATGTGCCATTCTCTTTCAGTTAATTGAAATATATAAGATGTTTCATTAATTATTTCCACCTGATAAGCAAAGACATAATAATTGCATTTAGGATATGACTCTGTAGCCATATAATGTGTTCTCACATTTATCCTTACTCCTCCAGTTACTGCTGAAGCTATCTCTGAAATCATGTTACTTTTTGTTTCGCTCCTATTAAATTACAAAAGGGATCTTCAATATACCAACCAAGCCACATGATTTTCTTTAAAAACTTTGTACTTTAGGTGCCTAACTTTTGCTATATGATCCAAACGCTGACCGATACGCAATTTTCCTTCCCCAAACAATTAGAACAATACAATGGAAAAGTACGTGAAGTGTACAATATTAGTGATACGTTTTTAGTCATTGTGGCAACGGACAGGATTTCGGCCTTTGATCATATCCTTCCAAATGCTATCCCATATAAAGGCCAGGTGCTAAATCAAACTGCTGCCTTTTTCTTTGATGCAGCAAAAGCAGTATGCCCCGTACATGTCATAGATGTTCCTCATCCAAATGTTACGATTGGTTGGCTATGCAAACCTTTCCCTTTAGAAATAATTGTTAGAAAATATCTAGCAGGACATGCCTGGCGAGTTTATCAGTCCGGTCAACGATCCCTTTGTGGTGTTAGCCTGCCAGAAGGATTAAAAGAAAATGATCCCCTTCCAGCTCCTGTTATTACTCCCACAACAAAATCCGTCATAGGCCATGATGAGGACATTAGTGAGCATGAAATTATTAAATCGGGAATGATTGAGCCGGATGAATATGCTGAGATTAAGCACCACGCATTGACCTTATTCGAATTGGGGAGTGAGTTGGCTCAAAAGCAAGGATTGATCCTCGTTGACACAAAATATGAGATGGGAGAAAGAGATGGAAAAATATATATCATAGATGAAATTCATACACCAGACTCTTCTCGCTACTTTTATCTCGAAGGGTATGAAGAAAGACAAAGACAAGGGCTCCCTCAGCAGCAACTATCTAAAGAATTTGTAAGAAAATGGCTGATGGAACATGGATTTCAAGGCAAAGAAGGGCAATCTATTCCACATATGGATGAAGGATTTATCACTTCAGTTTCCGAGCGATATATTGAGTTGTATGAAAGAGTTACTGGTATGCCCTTTGAAAGGAAAGACTACCAGAATATTGTACAACATATTCAGGAAGCAACTACAGAATCGCTAACACAACTCCTTTCTTAGCCAACAACTATTGAATAATGTGTGAGATAAGTCGTTTAGGATGTTATTATGAATATTCTCTCAGCAGATCAGATTTCTAAAGCCTACGCAGATAAAATTCTCTTTGAACATGTGAGTCTAGGGCTTTCTCAGGGGCAAAAGGTAGCTCTTATAGGGGTAAATGGCTCAGGAAAATCTACGTTGTTAAAAGTATTAGCAGGTATTATTACTCCTGACTCTGGTTCCATTAGTTTGAGAAAAGGAATTAAGGTTGCTTATCTTCCCCAAGATCCAGATTTACCCTTAGCAAAAACGGTATCTGAAGTCGTTTTCTCCACTGATCTTCCTGCCTTGAATGCCATCAGAGAATATGAGCAACTAATTGCTTCTGGAAAAAATGACGCGGTGTCTCTAAACCGCCTACAGGAGCTTACCCAACAGATTGAAGCTCTAGGAGCGTGGAATGTAGAAATAGAAATCCAGCAGATTTTGGGAAAATTACAAGTGGATTTTCTCGATCGACCTATTGCCCAACTATCAGGAGGCCAGCGGAAGAGAGTAGCCTTAGCTCAGGCATTGGTGGAACAGCCAGATCTAATCATCATGGATGAGCCTACTAACCATTTAGACTTGGAAAGTATAGAATGGTTGGAGAAGTTCCTTTCAACCAGTAAGCAAACCTTGCTATTAGTGACTCACGACAGATATTTCCTGGATAACATTACGGAAGAAATTATTGAGCTGGATCAACGGAGAATTTTCCGCTATGAGGGAAACTATGCCTATTATTTGGAAAAAAGGGCTGAAAGAGATCTGTCACAGGATAAGAACTTAGAGAAAGCGAGGAATTTATACAAAAAAGAATTGGAATGGCTACGAAGGTCTCCTAAAGCGAGAGGGACTAAATCAAAAAGTAGAATAGACGCTGCCCAGGATCTCCATGGAAAAACTATAGATCGCAGGGATGACAAAGAAATTCAGCTACAGGTAAAAGGGAGAAGAATAGGAGGGAAAGTGCTAGAAATCAAAAGACTAAAGAAGGCTTATGGAGATCTCAGAATAGTCGATGATTTCACCTATACTTTTAATCGTAGAGATAGAATAGGCATTGTTGGTCCAAATGGTGTTGGGAAGACTACCTTCCTTAATCTGTTGATGGGAATAGAATCGCCTGATGCCGGAAAAATCAACAAAGGGGAGACTATTGTTTTTGGTTATTATACACAGGCTGGATGGACATTTAAAGATAATCAACGAGTAATAGAAGTAGTCACCGAAGCAGCCGAAACGGTAGAATTGAGTAAGAACCAGACCTTATCCGCAGCTCAATTATTAGAGCATTTTCTCTTTCCCAGAAATCAGCATCATGCTTTAGTGGAAACGTTAAGTGGAGGAGAGAGGCGTAGGCTTCACTTATTAAGGATTCTAATGACTAATCCGAATTTTCTTATTCTGGATGAGCCAACAAACGATTTGGATCTCATAACGCTTAGAAAGCTAGAACATTTTCTTGATGATTTTGAAGGCTGTCTTATGATCGTTTCTCATGATCGCTATTTTATGGATCGCTTAGTGGATCATACTTTTTTATTTAGGGGAGAAGGCATTATCAAGGACTTTCCGGGAAGTTATTCTCAACTAAGAATATGGGAAACTCAGCAAAAGGCTGCACAAAGTTTGGAAACCGGATCTACAAAAACTCAAAAAACGGCCTCTACTCCAACTGCTACTAATCAAGCTCCCCAAAAAAAGAAGAAGTTATCTTATAACGAACAAAGAGAATACACTGGCCTGGAGAATGAGATTGAACAATTAGAGAGGAAAAAGGCAGAACTTCATAAGCTGTTAGGTTCTGGTGAGTCAGATTATAGTAAATTGACTTCCTGGACGCAGGAATTAGAAGCCTTAGAGGTTGATTTGGAGACTAAATCCAATCGCTGGTTAGAGCTAGCTGAGATTTTGGAAGGATAGATAGATTTGCTCTGTTCGCATGGAACATAAGTTTATAGAGAGGATACATCGAATTCACTTGTAAGCATCGTATCGTTAGATTCAAATAAAAAAAGATGGCTTGGAAGGCCATCTTTTACATATATTCTGTAGGCAATTACTGCCATAGCTCAAATTATTATTCATTCTCTTTGATATAACTCTCTACCTCTTTAAGGTCTACCTCTGAGCTATCATCCTGACTGCATAAAATATCTGTTTTAAATTCTATATAAAGTGGAGGACGAGGAATATTTGATTCTGTAGCGTCAAATGTTAGTTGTTGTAAGACCCCCGGAAGTCTAATCATCACAGAGGGATTGTTGGCTTTCAAAACCTTCTGGCTGATAACCCTTCCATTTTGGTCAACGTTCACTTCAGCAAATGCTTGTACAAGCCCACAAATTCCAGCATCTCTTAAATTATCTTTGATAAAATCCTTCATAGCTTCTTCGCCAGCTCCATATTTCGGCATACTAAACTGAGGTCCAACTACATTTGCGTGGGTTTCCTTATGCTTACCTGAAGGACTATAACCTCTGACAGGATCAAATTCAGATACTTCTTCCTCAGCTTCTGCCTCAACTTCCCCTGATGAATTAGCTTCGGAAGATTGATTAACCATGGTAGTATTATCTTTACTTTCATTCACTTTTACAGGCGGTTCTGGAACAGTTCTATATTCGCTGGTAGGAACGTCCGGATCTCTGTAATTAATCCCTTTCCATGAGTTATCAGCACCCGCATTTTTTGTATCTTCATCTGTTTCCACACTTGAAGTGACTGCGCTGGAACCTCTTATTAAAGAAGGAGAATTGCTCCCCGGGCGAGAAGGAAGAACAGATGCCCCTCCAGGATTACTCTGCTGACTGTTCAACATATTTAGTTGCATTCTCTTAATCTCCTCCTGGAGAAGAGATATTTCCCTGATTAATATATTTAATCTCTCACTATCAGAATCAGCTGTGATTGCCTGTCCTAAGCCACTGGCGTTAGATATCTCAGGATTCCCAGGAACTGAGCTTGCTCCCCCACTAGCCTGAGCCAGATCTGTTTGTACCTGGAGTTCAAGAAGCTTAATTTCAGCTTCTATCTGTTTCTGTCTTTCAAGTCTGCCTAATGCAATTTCTTGTTCACGCTGAATCTTATCTTGTTGGATTCTAGCTAACTCTTCTTCCTGTCTTCGCAGTTCTTCCAATAATCGTTCTTGCTGTCTTTGTAAGGTCTCTACTTCTGCCTGAAGTTGTTCCGCAAGTCGTTCTTGCTCCAATCTAGATTGTTCTACCTGCTGGCGATTCACCTCAATCTGTTCTAATTCAAGCTCTTCTTGCCGTTGTCTATTATCTTCCTCTGTCCTTCTGATTTCTTCTTCTACCCTTAATCTCTCTCTCGCTAAGCTCTCCTGTCTTGCGATAGCCTCACGTCTTTCCGCTTCAATTTGTCTTTGGGTTTCCTCTAATCGTCGTCTTTCTTCTTCATATTGTGCTATGCGATCTCTTGTCTGCTGCTGTATTTCTTCTTGCTGTCTCCTAAGTTCTGCAATTCTGTCTAGTGCTCCACCACCATCATCTCCACCAGACTCTCCATCAACAAACGGGTCATCACTTCCAGAAAAATCTTCTGCAAAGGGATCTTCCTCTATCGTATCCTCGCCATCAGCAGTGGCGCTTTGACTTGCAGCTTCTTGTCTTTGTCTACGTTTTTCAGCAATATATTGTCTTCTTCTTTCGAGATAAGCTTCACGCTTTCGCATTTTCTCTTTCTCTTCCTCTTCTTTTCTTCTAAGTTCTGCCATTTCCTCTTTCAGCAGTTGAAGTTCGTTTTCATTAACAGGCGTAGCTGAAGGTTCAGTATCTACTGCCTCAGCTGTTAATCGCTGATTATTTGTATTTTCAGCTTTAGATTCTGATGGTTGCTCTGCAGGAGTAGTTTGATTTATTGGACTCTCTACAACCTTCGTTTCTTCAGCAGCTACTACAGGTTCTTCAACTTTTTCTTTCACCACAGGCGCAGCAACTTCCCTTGTTGGCTCAGCATCACTCTTACCAGCTACAGAGGCATCTGTAGTAGGAGCTGATGGTTCTTGTACTATAGTAGTATTAGTCCCAGAAGTTGGAACTTCCTCTGTGTTATCTTTTACCTCAGTTTTTGGTTCGATAGTTAATGTATTGCTTTCTGCGACAACTTCATTGGAAGGATTTTTTGAAGTTTTTGCTGCCACCTCTTCCACAGCTTCAGAAGTGTTAGGAACCTGCTCTGCTTCATTAGGTGCAGTTCGTTCTGTAGGGGCAGTCTCTGTTGAGGAAACTACATTTTGTGGTTCTGAAGAAGAGGGTTGCTCTGTAGTTGTAGGAGGATTACCTCTTTGCGTAGCACTGGTAAGTGCACCAGTTTGATCTAGTAGCTGATTATTAGTGATGGGAACCATGGCATATACATTATCTCTACTTCCCTCACATTCTACTTCAGGCTTAATTTCAAAGTATATAGGCTTGGGTCCTTTAAAACTACTAGCATCCCACTTGACATTCTTTACAATATCCACTGCGGACTGCTTAAAGCATTCATTTTTACCTGTAAGTGTTTTTACTTGTAGAACATATCCTGAAGGATCAATTTTCACTTCGAGGTATATTCTATCTGAGCCACAGCATGTGGTTTTCTCATTAAGCTCCTGATAGATAAAATTTTTAACTGTATTTTTGTTGTCATCAAAAATAAACGTCTTGGTATCAGCGGTAAGTTTTGCTACATCAATTCCAGTCTGCCCTGTAGCAGAAAAGAATAAAGTACAAAGGAGCCCTAAAAGCAGATATTGAACTTTCATAATATTCATTTTATACATTCACTCATGGTGTGGGTTGATATGGACAGATTTAAAGTAAATTTTTTTGACTACCATGATAAATTAAGCAATTCTTTCACCGAAAAGTTATATTTCACGTGTTTTTATTCATTTTAAGGTAATAGTTGTTTTCCCTTTCTTAAGCAAGCCTCCTTTAATTCTTCATTTAGTTCTATTTCGTCCAGGCAATCTAACAACTCTTCTAAGATTTCCGAAGTCACTAATCTCATTCTATAAGGCTTGAAACGTGGTAAGCCTTTAAAATAATTTGTATAATGCCTTCTCATCTCTCTAATGGCCACTTTTATTCCTTTCCATTCAACTGACATCATAATATGTCTTCTACAAATATTTACCCTCTCTTCCAAAGTAGGAGGAGGAAGTAAGGTTCCGGTTCGAAAGTAATGCTTGATTTCTCTGAAAATCCATGGATACCCTATGGCTCCACGGCCGATCATCATACCATCTACGGGATATAACATTCGGTAAGAATGTGCCTTTTGGGGACTATCAATATCTCCATTCCCAAAAATGGGGATTTCTATATCAGGATGGGAAGCGACCTCTGCAATAGGGTTCCAATCTGCCTCTCCTTTATACATTTGCTTCCTGGTTCTTCCATGTATAGTAAGGGCCTTAATTCCAGTATCTTGTAATCGAAGCGCTACTTCAACTATCTTAATCGTTTTTTCGTCCCATCCTAACCTTGTTTTTACAGTAACTGGAAGAGATGTGGCATTGACTATCTCCCTGGTCATCCTTTCCATTTTGGGAAGGTCTTGAAGAATTCCTGCTCCTGCCCCTTTACATGCTACTTTCTTTACGGGACAACCATAATTTATATCCAAAATCTCCGGCTGGACTTTTTCTACGATTTGGGCGCTTATGCGCATACTTTCTATTTCGTTCCCAAATATTTGAATACCTACCGGCCTCTCTTCGGGATATATATCCAGCTTTTCTATACTTTTTTCAGCATTCCTGATTAACCCTTCGCTACTAATAAATTCCGTATATACAATATCTGCGCCCATTTCTTTACATAAAGCACGAAATGGGGGATCACTTACATCCTCCATAGGAGCTAATAAGAAAGGAAAATCTTCAATCGCTACGTTCCCAATGTTCATAAATGCCTAAATATAATCTTTCTTAATGAGCGTACTAATTTCAATATATTATTAACCTATAGTAAAGAGAGGAAACTTCCTTTTAATCCACAAATATTATCAATTCTCTAATTCGTATAATATTATTACTTTCAGTAAATAATTATTGTTAGGCTATGCCTACGGAATTAGTACAATTAAGGGATAAAGTGATAAGCATTATGAAACTGATATAATCAGAATAATAAAACCATCACAATCCTAACTTATAAAAACAACTTATCTTTGTCCACAAACGCCTAGACAAATTAATAAATTTCAATAAATAGATGGGAATATTTCTGGATAACTTGAGAGAACGACTTAATGAAAGCTTCTTAATTACTATTTTTTTTACTGTATTTCTCTATTTTGCTTTAGCTCTTATTTTACTCCCTCTGGCAAGCATCATCCTTGGTCTGGGATTTAGGTTATCTGTAGAAGAGGTTTTTTCTATTATGGGAGGCAAAATACATACTGAAGGAGAAAAATTTTTTTTTAGAAGCCTTCAAATCATTAATCAATTTTTAACCTGGGGGTTGTGTGGTTGGTTTATGGCATCAATCTTCAGTTCTCCGTCAAAATATCTGGGACTAAACCAGCGGCCTTCACCTTTTGTACTTATTTTCTTATGCATACTATGTATTCTGGTGAGTCTTCCTCTAGTGCAGGCTATTACCTTCAATGACCAAACATTCGCTCTACCTGAAGGATTAAAAAGCTGGGAACATTGGGTTAGTGAGGTGGAAGAAAATATGCAAGACTTAATACTTTCTATGTTAAATGCTTCGGGATGGCATATGTTAATGTTCAATATGGTCGTATTCGCTGTTACTCCAGCCATTTGCGAGGAGATTTTTTTCAGAGGATTTCTTCAAAAACAGTTGATGAGACTCATCCCACCATATGCTGCTATAGGTATTACAGCTTTTATCTTTAGTCTTGTACATTTTCAATTTTACGGCTTTTTCTCCCGATTCTTCCTTGGTCTATTGTTAGGTTTTTTTTACTATCACTCCAGATCGTTATGGACCAGCATTCTTGCCCATTTTTTCTTTAATGCATTTTCAGTGATCATGATTTATCTTGCCTATCAGACATCCTCTATTGATGCCAGTATTATTGAGAATGATTTTCCAGTACCTGTTTTGTGGACATTCCTTTCTATCATTGCAACGGGCTTGTGCTTATATGCATATGCAAGTTATTCTCAAGCTCCTGATAATACTGAAATATCCTATGAATAATTTGGCCAAACGTGTAATAACGGCCACAGTTGCAGGCACTGTAGCTGTAACAGCTATTGTCCTGTCTCCCTATGGATTGCTACTCTTTTGCTTTGTTGTATCGATGATGGCCTACTATGAATTCTTATTAGCTATGCAAATTTCTTCACGCTTGCATTTATATTCGGCCTTGGGATTAGGATTTTTTATCTGGTTATTTTTCCTGTTCAAATTAGCGGCAGATCACCTCTTGGAAATTCCTATGCGGCATGTAATTGTAATGGGGTTCCTCATTTTACCTGTTCTTGAATTAATCGTTTTGTTTAGTAGCAAAAAATCAAATGAACTAAAGGCAATTCAGACCATCAGTTATATGGTGTTTGGATTACTCTACTGTTTCTTTCCTTTAGTATTAATGTTCGATATGTCTGTACCACGCATTAGCAGTGATTACATTTTTTGGGTCCCTCTTAACATTTTATTCCTCACGTGGATGTTAGATACAGCGGCATATTTTGTAGGTAAAAATTTCGGTAAGCATTTGCTTATTCCCAGTATTAGTCCTAAAAAAACCTGGGAAGGAGCCATAGGAGGAGGAATAGCATGTATTTTGTTAGGCGTCTTTCTTGAATATCAATTACCTCATCCCATCAATTGGGTGATAGTCGCTGTTATTATTTGCATATTCAGCCAGTTGGGAGATTTAGTAGAATCTATGATAAAAAGAAGTGTAGCCATTAAAGACTCGGGAAATATTCTTCCCGGACATGGCGGGATGTTAGACAGATTTGATGGTCTGTTTATGTCCGTACCATTTATATATTTATATTTATCCTTTTTATAAATTAACAAAATAATAACATTCAACGGGTTAATTTCCATTATTTAGGTATTTACGAGTTATTTTGATACTTCATAGAGGTTTATCTAAATTAGAATTAATCAAAGAAATATTTAATGTATGAATATAGTCAAGGAAAAGAAGTCCGCAGTAGTTGAATACCTATCCCCCTACGCATCTTTCCTGGCAAGATTTAATCAAGCGGTTAATATCATTAATCTTGATCAACGATTTCGAGATATCATTAGTGTCCCCGAAAAGGTGATAACAGTGAATCTTCCGGTAAAGCTGGATGATGGTACTACACGCGTTTTTGAAGGATATAGGGTGATTCATTCTACAGTCTTAGGCCCATCCAAAGGAGGTATCAGATATGCACCTTTTGTGGATACTGATGAGGTTAAAGCATTAGCTGGTTGGATGGCATTGAAATCTTCCCTGGTAGGACTTCCTTATGGAGGAGCGAAAGGTGGGATTACCTTAAATCCGAAAGTGAGAAGTGAGGATGAACTAGAAAGAATTACGAGAGCATATACACGTGCATTAAAAGATGTCTTTGGAGAAGATTCTGATATTCCTGCTCCGGATATGGGTACTAGCCAGCGTGAGATGGCGTGGATATTTCATGAATATTCAAGAATTTATGGATATACACCTGGTGTAGTAACAGGAAAGCCACTAGATCTTGGAGGATCAAAAGGGAGGATCCCTGCTACAGGATGGGGAACCATGCTTTTTTCCCTCTTAGCTATTGAAACATTAGACTGGAAACCTCAGAAATGTAAAGCTGCAGTGCAAGGTTTCGGAAATGTAGGTAGTTGGGCTTCTAAGTTGATGTCCGATGAAGGAATAAAAATTGTGGCTATTAGTGATAATACCGGTGGATATTATAAGGAGGATGGCTTAAACATCAGAGAAGCAATAAAACATGTAAAGGTCAATGGATCACTTGCCGGATTTTCGGGAGGTTCTGCTATTAGTAATGAACAATTATTAACACTGGATGTAGATATATTAGTTCCAGCAGCCATCGAAAATGTAATTACTGAAGCTAATGCAGAACATGTCAAAGCAAGATTAATCGTAGAAGGTGCTAATGGCCCAGTTTCCTCTAATGCGGATGCTATTTTAGATGCTAAAGGAATTTTTATCGTGCCTGATATTTTAGCAAATGCCGGTGGTGTTACCGTTTCTTATCTGGAATGGGTACAAAATAGACGTGGACATTATTATTCGGAAGAAGAAATCAGAGATAAAACCCGACCTATTCTTACGCATGCGTACAAACAAGTAGTAGAGACTCAAAAGCATTACAAATGTTCTATGCGTATTGCAGCCTATATCGTAGCCATAGAACGACTAGCCAGAGGTATTAATTTAGAAGGTAATTTTTAAGCTTACAGCTTTTTACGTCTTTGAAAGAAATATTTCATCACAATACATATTTTTTTTATAGAAGAAATTGTCCCTAATAATCACTTTGGGACAATTTCTTTTATGATATAAATGGTAAGACGTAACATCATTTTTCTTAAGACGTTAACCCTTTGTTGATGACCAAACGACATGTTTGGTCGTTATGTCAAACAGATACCAATCTTATTACTTAAATTCTATGAAAACCTACTTATTGCTTTTTATTAGCATTTTCTGTTTTCAGTTTACCTTTGCTCAAATTGAATGGGGTATTAGAGCCGGAATACAAACAGGCTCTATTGAACCAGGGGATCTCCTAACACCTGATTCATTACAAATAAAAGCGGAAAACGCCAATGTCGGATTCAGAATTGGCTTGTTTACACGTATCCAACTTGCTTCTCTCTATATACAACCGGAATTTTTATTTAGGACATCAAGTAATGACTTTAGCATTTCAGAAGTTGGAGACGCTATTCAGCAAAACAGGGAAGAAGATTTTCAATATATCGATATTCCTATTTTAGTAGGGACCAAATTGGGACCATTGAGAGTACAGGGGGGGCCTAATATTAGCATTCTATTAGATGATAAATCCGATATTACTGACATAGAGGGGTATAGCCGTGAGTTTAACACCGCAGAATGGGCACTTCAGGCTGGTGTGGGTTTGGATATTTGGAGATTAGCTATAGATCTGAATTACCAATTTAACTTGACAGGAAGAGAAGATGAGGTTCAAATCGGAAATAATACCTTTAACTTGTCAGGAGAAGAATCACATTTTATCGTAGGGGTAGCCTACATTTTCAACAAGAAATAAATACATTTGGTCAAACTTCTAAGTGAGACCATTATGATTCGCATATTATTTGTTTGTCTGGGAAATATTTGTCGATCGCCTATGGCAGAAGGCATTTTCCAACGAATGATAGAAGAAGAGAACCTGACCGATTACATCGAAATTGAATCAGCAGGAACAGGTGGATGGCATGTAGGAGAACTTCCCGATGCCAGAATGAGACAAACAGCCACACAACACGGTATAACATTAGTTACCCGGGCACGACAGGTTTCGTCCCGGGACTTTTTTGAATTTGATTACATTATCCCGATGGATTCCAGCAATCAGCGGGATTTAATAGCCCTATTAGCAGGCGTGAATGACCCCAAAGCTACGATCATTAAGATGAGACACTTCGATCCATTGGACAAAGAGGGAGATGTGCCAGATCCATATTATGGAGGAATTAAAGGATTCGAACATGTATACGATATTCTTAAGCGCTCAAATAAAGATTTTCTAGCTTACCTAAAGGAAAAGTATCTGCTAAATTAGTATTCATATCCTTTTTTAAATGGTTCCGAATCCTATCATTAATTATCTGACTGAAAACCATCACATTCATATTCAGCACAGCGTCCCCATAGGCGGAGGTTGTATCCATAATGCCACTAAAATAAAAACAACCCAACAAACATACTTCCTTAAATGGAACAACAAACATCAATTCGCCAATTTCGAAGCGGAAGTAAAAGGATTGACACATATTCAAAAAACAAACACGATTCCTACACCAAAATTACTAGAAATTGGAAAAGCAGACCATTACTCATTTTTGTTATTAGAGTTTATCGATTCTTCTTCAGCCGCACCAGATTTTTGGGAAGATTTTGGCACTCGTTTAGCCCTACTCCATAAGCATACCCATAACTACTTCGGGCTTTCGTATAATAATTTCATTGGTGCGTTACCACAAATAAATACGCCCCAAACTTCGTGGCCTACCTTTTTCTCCGAGATCCGTATTAAGCCTTTACTGACAAAAGCTCACCAATCCAGACTTATTTCTAGCTCTTTGGTTCAACAGGTAGAAGCACTATTAATAAAATTAACTCAATGGTTTCCGGATGAACCCCCTGCATTAATTCACGGAGATTTGTGGGGTGGTAATTGGATGAGTAATGCTCAAGGAAAAGTAATGGTATTCGATCCAGCAATATATTTCGCCCACAGGGAAATAGAGCTAGCATTTATGCAATTATTTGACCGAATTCCTGAATCATTTTTTCGCTCATATCATGAAGAATATCCGTTGGCAAGCGGTTGGCAGGAAAGAATGGAATTATATCATTTATATCCGTTATTGGTCCATGTTATTCTATTTGGCGGTAGTTACGTGACTGGCATTAAAAATATCGTATCAAAATACGGATAGCGGAAAATTTTATACAGAAAATATGTGATTAAAATTCCCAAATCGTGGAATTTCCCAAAAAAAATTCGCTCTTTTGAGATGATTGTATAAATTTGGGAATATAAATATATACGTAAATAGATTATTTCCCGTATTTAATTATAGAATTATATAACTCAAGAACACTAATTTATTAACCTTTATGTATTATGAATGTTAAAAAAGCTCTTACCCTTGGGATGCTAGTTGTCGCACTGTGTGCCTCTTCTTTTGGTCAGAGTAAGAAGAAACTCAAAGCTGAGATTGAAAATCAGCAACAAGAGATCGCTCGACTTACTCAAAGAAACCAACAATTAGAGCAAAAAAATGCCAGCTTACAGCAGGTATACGAAAGTGCATTACGCGACAAAAGAACACTTGAGGAGGAGTTAACAAATCTCCAGCGTGAGCTGAACAGCTTAAACCAGGATTATCGGGAATTACAAGTCGCTTACGATAATTTGATCGGAGGTGGTACGCCTGATAATGTAGCAGGTAATTTTAACAACAACAATGACTCGTTTAACAACTTGCCTCCCGCTACTAACCCTGGTGCTACTTCAGGACCTAGCAGATCTATGCCTTGCAATCAAGCTGGTCCTATGTTAGCGATCGGAACTACGTACACATTGGATTATGGTGCTGTTCCTGCGAACGGTTATGGCGTGCAAATTGCCGCTTACCAGGATCTATGTCAGGCGTTGAACGCTGCTTCTACTTTCTCTCAAAGAAATACGCAGCTGCAGACTTACTTAAGAGTGAAGAATGTGAACAGTAGAAGATTTTATTCTGTGGTATACGGAATTTTACCTTCTCGTCAACAAGCGAGTAGCTATTCAGACAATTTGCGTAGATCAGGTCGCCCTGGCCAAGGTAAGGGTGCTTTCGTGATACAGCACTAAGTCGATAGTGAACCATCAAACATAGAGGTCCTTTTCTTTTGAAAAGGGCCTCTTCCTGTTTATGAGTATAGATTTACAGAAAACCACACCTCCTCTATATTGTTCTAATACCTCTTTCCTATGCCTTCCTGATGCTAATAGATTTCATTTTCGGCGAGATTATTTTTTGGGGGCGTCAATTATTTTAGGATAGATCACCTCATCCATCTCGCGGAAGCTATCTTTTCACAAACACCCTGCCCTGACATATCTGATCCATCCAACGTCAGCCGAGTGTCAGCTGCCTCATTCGAACGTCCTGTCTATTGGCCCCAAACCTCAATTCAACCTTATACTACCCGTCCTCCTAAAATATTCATAACTCTTCACAGCAGCATACTCGTCCTCTGGCAACTGCTTAAGTTCTGACCAATCCACAAATTTAGCTACACTTACTTCTTCCGTATCCTCCACTTGTATTTCTCCTTCCCACTGATTGGAATAAAACTCTATCGTACAATACTGAATCTGATCTCCGTTAGGATAGGAGACACTCTCCAATGCTGGATGTGAGCTTATCCCAATGACCTTCACATGCGTAAGTCTCAATCCCGTTTCTTCCTTTACCTCCCTTATAATGCACTCAGCAATCGTTTCGTTCTCTTCTAATGCCCCCGCAGGAATACCCATCTGACCATGATCCCTTCGCATGATGACAAGGACTTCCTTCTGTTTATTTTCGACAAGGATCCTGGCTGCCGGATGGATCAATTTATCATTTCCTATTTTAGCTCTAATGTTGCGGATATAGGAATTCATTTAGCTGTTCGTAAAATGTAAAACAGCCACCCATAATTATGGATGGCTGTTGCTCCCCCTCTTGGGCTCGAACCAAGGACCTACTGATTAACAGTCAGCCGCTCTAACCAACTGAGCTAAGGAGGATTAAAATTTCAAAAAAACACCTAGTTATTTTGGTTTGGCAAAGATAATATACCTTAGATAAAAATGCAATTAATATCATCAAAATGCTTTCATAAAATTTGAACCCTATGATTTATAATAGATTAGAGGAAAAGTTTGTCCTTAGCTCTATAAGTTTACGAGATAAGTTTGTCAGTCCGCTTTATGATTAGGATATTATTAGAGCTAATTATCCTACTATGAATCGAAAAAAGTTCATCCATACTTCATCCTTATTAATGGCTGGCGGCATGCTTACTCCTTATTATTCGTGTAATACCCCTAACCAAGAACCAGAGAAAGTCCTACGGAAAAATTGGGCTGGGAACTATATCTATAAAGCGGAACAATTACACCACCCCACCTCGGCAGAAGAAATCCAATCCCTCGTTAAACAACTCGGCCAACAAAAAGCGCTGGGATCCACGCATTGCTTTAACAACATCGCCGATAGTCCTAAACATCAGATTTCCACGAAGCTGCTCAACAAAGTAGTCAGCATTAATAAGGAGCAAAACACTATTACTGTCGAAAGTGGCGCCAGATACGGGGCCTTCGCAGAACAACTCCATGAACAGGGATGTGCCCTTCATAACTTAGCATCCCTCCCTCATATTACTGTAGCAGGCGCTTGCAGTACTGGAACCCATGGCTCAGGAATGGCCCTAGGCAATCTCGCTACGCCTGTTCTCGCCTTAGAATTAGTTACGCCTCAAGGAGAACTCATCCAGATCGACCGAAATCACCCGGACTTTTATGGCGTAGTCGTAGGTTTAGGCGCACTAGGCATCATCACAAAACTTACGCTAGAAATAGAACCTACCTTTGAAGTGAGTCAAACCGTTTACCAAGATCTACCTTTAGCGGCATTGGTAGATCATTTTGAAGAAATCATGTCCAGTGGGTATAGTGTTAGCTTGTTTACAGATTGGATGGATCAAAAAGTAAGTGAAGTCTGGATCAAAAGAAGAACCGATATAGAATTACCTGAACTTGGGGAAGCGTTTTTTGGCGCCAGAGCAGCTACAAAAAATATTCATCCTATCGTGGAGCTATCTGCTGAACATTGTACGGATCAAATGGGTATTCCCGGGCCCTGGTATAATAGATTGCCTCATTTTAAAATGGGATTCACGCCAAGTGCAGGAGAAGAATTACAAGCCGAATATTTCGTCCCTCGTGAACATGCGGTAGAAGCGATTCTGGCAGTGGAAAATATGAAAGAACAAATAAAGCCGCATCTGATGATCTCCGAAATCAGAGCCATCGCAGCAGATCAATATTGGATGAGCCCTTGTTACCAACAAGACAGCATCGCTATCCACTTCACCTTGAAACAGCATCCCGAAGAAGTTTTAGTGTTGTTACCAAAAATAGAGTCGGCCCTGGCTCCTTTTAACGTAAAGCCACATTGGGGGAAATTATTTACAGTGGCTCCTGAGGCGCTTCACCAGCGATATGAAAAGTACAATGACTTCCTGGCACTTGCTAAGAGATATGACCCTGAAGGAAAATTCAGAAACGAGTACCTCGATAAAAATATATATGGATAATTTTTCAAAGACATAAGTCAAAGGGAACTTAACAGCTTATGGATGAAAAGTCGATCATTTTTTCTAACTCATTGAACCGTATTTCCCTTTTCCTTCTAAAGCCTGTGTAATATGAGCCAGGTGATGATGACAGTGCCAAGCATACAAGCCTATGGTATTGCCAAGGTTTAGGATTCTTCCGTGTTCTGGATGCTTGTAGGTTCTGTTCCATTCTTCTTTATTCAATCCGCTTAGCAATTTCGTCCATCGATGATGAAGCCCTTGAATCAACTTAACAGAATATGCTATATCCACTTCAGTACTATCATCCAACACTGCCCAAAGCGCCTCCTTATAGGGCTTAATCGTAGGTGTATCTTCTGTCAAGCTCAATTTAAATCGAATAAAAGCATTCATATGACTATCCGCACAGTGATGAACGACTTGTCTGATGGACCAACCATGAGGCCTGTACAGCCAATTCTTCTGTACATCGCTCAAGTCATCGGTCAGGGCGCTCAATCGAACGGGAAAAGAACTTATCGCCTCAATCAAAGGATATATCACTTCAGGATCAAAAGAAACCGGCCTTTCGAACCTTCCAATAGGATATTTTAGCGCCTGTAATTCTGTTTCAGTCATAGATGGATCATTTAGGATTATTTTTGCTGCACATATTACCACATTATTTGAAATGAAATAACCTATTTAATTCTCAACCCATTGTTCGTTCTTCTATCAGGGCTAATCAAAATAACCTCTCCTCCATCCTCTATGGCCCCAAGAACTAAACACTCACTCATGATATTAGCTATCTGTTTAGGAGGGAAGTTGACCACAGCGAGCACCTGTTTCCCGATTAACTCCTCTAATGAATACAACTGGGTGATTTGAGCAGAAGTTTTTTTAATCCCCAATGCTCCAAAGTCTATCTGCATTTTATACGCTGGCTTACGAGCTTCTTTGAATACTTCCGCCTTTAAAATAGTACCCACCCGTATATCTACCTTCATAAATTCCTCCCAGCTAAGCAATGTATGTTCATTCGATTCCATGCAGCATACAATTATGATTCATTGGCACAAACAATCCTCCTTCAACCTACCCACTCCTGGATACAATCCTTATTCCTTCTTACGCCTCAATATGGCCCGCTGTAAATTACTCACTGTATAGGTCCCTACCCCTTCCTGCTCTCCTTCCAATCGCTTACCGGAAGTTACTTCAAAAATTAATTGTTCCTCGATCAGTTCATAAGAACAGGTCAATAAGCTTCCCTGGACATCAAATACACTGTATAACTTATTCCCAAAAAGATAGGAGGGTAGCACTATCCCATTTAATTCATCAATCACATATTCTTTCGTCTTTGCATTTACAACCTTCAGCACATAATCCTTAACGATAGGGGTTTCAGGAGATTGATATTCGGTCTTCCAGGTCCATACCTCTGTTTCTTCGGTAGGTGCTATCGTCATTGTCATTAGAACGCTATCATGTGAGATCCCTTCTTTTTGTAAGTACATCATTCCCTCCCATTTCCCGCTCCATTGATCCGGAAAATGCTGTTGACCAGAAAGGGTCAAACTCCCCAAAAACAAACAGACGAAAAAATTTAGCAACCTATATGTATGCATGTGTATGAGCTCTCCTTGAATGAGGTACAAATAAGCTAATTGAAGCTGATTAATATACTCAATGGAATAAGTTTATCTGAAATTAATTTTCATTTCATTAACTCAAGGCCTCATAAATGGGAAAACATCTGGGTATGTTAGTAAAATGAGGTAAGAATAACCCACTAACCGATCCCTTTTTACTTAAAAAAATCTTCACTGGCCTGACATCGGGATATGGAGAATGGCGATCATGTTGGAAGAAAGGGATAGCTGTAAGGTGGAAGAAGTTTATGTGTACCAATGGGTCGTAACTGCACCTGTTGAGGGAATACTTACTTGTTGGCTGAATTTGTGCCAATAAGGCTTTTTCGCCTGTTTGGGATAAAGGGCGGAATGAGAAGGGAGAAGTTGTTCCTTTCTGATCACTCCTCCCGATTTTCCTTGCTTCATTTTTATTGTTCAACATCAGCTTAGATGGTGTAGGGAATCCGTAGAATTGGATGAGTTGATTTCCTCAAACATATAGGTATCAGCTCTTTTCTTACCTTCCATTTGTTGAAAAACTAAATGTGGCGAAGGAATGAAAACACAGTTGGTGATGGTAAGGATGATCCCCATCTTTGTATTGTCAGCAGTTAACCACCAATCACTGACAGCAACTTAATATTCACTATGAGAATTTTTGCTTTCATCTTCATTCTTCTGGCTTACTTTCCCATCTTCGGTCAAGGAAATACTGCAGCTACATCAGAAGAGCCGATGATTATAGGGAGCATATATGAGCCCAATGAACCTGATCAAGCGAATTTCGAGCAGGTGTTAATGATGCAAAATGAAGAATTGGCACAATCAATAGACAGCTTAATTAAAGAAATCGAAGTATTAACCAAGGATGATGGATCTGATGAAAAACTGGCAGAACTTGAAGAAACCATCCAGATGTGTAAAGAAATTATGACTACCAACTACCACATGTTAGAAGGTAAAGCAAAAATTAAAGCTGTGTTAAGTGGAAAGTAATCTATTCATTAGCAGTGAGCAATCTTTAGGCTAGTAATCAATTCGGTGAATATTATTGTAGCATTGGTATTAGTAGCCGGACCGTTTCTCAGATGGTCCGGTTTTTTATTCCAACTCCTTCCACACTTTCTCTATCAATGCTTTTGTCGCCAGAATTCCTTCGTGTTCACTTAGATTCTCCCCTTCATATTCGATACCAATATATCCCTCATAATCAGATTCTTTTACCAATTTCAGCAACCGATAGTAATCCATTTTATCCTGCTCTCCTTTTTCGTTGAAGTCATAAGATTTGGCACTGACTCCTTTGGCATAGGGTAAATAGGCTGCAACTCCATCATAAATATCATGCACATCATCGCATGCTATGCTCGTACTTCCCCACTTCGCACTCATGCACCAATTCCCAAAATCAGGTAAGGTCCCCACATTGTCCATTCCTATCTCTTCAATGATATCCACGATAAGGGGAGCATTCGCACTAAATAAACCATGATTTTCAATAATTACGTTAATATTCTCCTTTGCTGCATATTCTCCTAGGTTTCCTAATCCATCTATTATGGCTTCTTTATATAGGTCTTTATCCGGATCACCAAAAGCATTGATTCGTATGGAATGTCCATTGAGCATTTTTATCGCATTCACCCATTTCTTATGGTTATCCACTGCTTTTCTCCTCTCTTTCTCATTGGCAGTTCCAAGATCTCCTTCATTATCCACCATCATTAACAAGCTTTTTACTCCTACGTGATCAGCTTTTTCTTTTAAGCTGTTCCAAAATGTTTCGTCTTCTGCATGATCCACATAAAATTGGTTGACGTATTCCACTGCGTCAATTCCATAAGTATCTACAGCTACCTGGGGGAAATCCACGGGATCGAGTTCTTTCGCATTAATTTGTCGATGGAGGGACCATTGGGCTAAGGAAATGTGTAATGCTTTCATCTTTTTTGTGGGAGTTGTGCCAATAAATAGATCATTGGCCATCAGTGGAGTCGCTGCATAGGCTAATGAACCACTTAATACCTGATACAGAAATGATCTTCTCTTCATTTAGATGGATTATGAGTAGTAGTTGAATGTTACGACCTTAAGTTAAATCCTAAATGGATTAACTCAAGATACTGAATATGTATCATTATATGGAAATATTGTTTTTATTCCCTAATCATGATGTTCAAACTGTTTCGAGATATATAGGATAGGGAGATCAGTTTATTCTTTAACCCTGAAAATTGAGATCTGCTATAGCTTGGACGCTTACCTTTTAATTCAATGTGTTGAGGGCATCTCTGACAAATTGCTTGAGAATGTCAATTTGATCTGCTCCCAAACGCTCGCCGTATTTACCAGTGCCATAAGCCGTTAACATAAAGAAAAAGGCAAAGGGAAAAGCAAGCACCCAATGTGTATAATCACCTAGGTACCATTTAGACAATCCGTACGAGCCGATGAAGAACCCCGTTACACCAATGGAAAAGTATATAAAAACAAACATGGTCCATACGGCGGGGCGTGGGCCGATTAAGCCAGCAACAATAGCCTGCTTTTCGTTTTCCTCATCTTGTTCCACCCGGAAATTAAGTTGGGGGGACCAATAATGCACATCTTCCCCAACGATATCCAGAATAATATGATTATCAATGATTTTACCACTCATATTATCCGGTGCATTTTCCAACATGATCTTTAGTTGTGTCATGATGTGCGATGCCGAATGAGGAACGATAAATTTAAACCTAGGCCTGATATGTGTGATTGATTGATCCATATAATGGAATTTAGTGTAGTATATATGGAAAATTTTTATCACAAAACATATGATAGAAATCCTTTATGGTCCTGACTTTAATGAATTCGGTCAATAGGGCAGAGATATTGAAGCATCGCCAAGAATCTTATTTTATGGAATAAAAATAAACAACCTCCCCCACTTACCTCATAGGTAGTAGGAGAAGTTGGATTTACAAAAAGGGGTATCAACTAGCTACAATAGCTAATAGCTTATTACTGTAGTAATAATTTCACTGTTCCTAAATTTCCTGTTTCATCGACAATCTTCAAGAAATAGACACCTGGCAACAGATTTTCTTTTTTGACCAGAAGTGATTCGCCTCTTACCTTTGAGTATCTTCTTACTTCCTGACCAGTTAGATTAAATAATTGAGCCTTAAAGGTTTTATTTTCTTCATTGTTCCAACTAACCAAGGTCTGATGTTGAAAAGGATTTGGAGCTACCTTAACATTATTGGTTTCGATGAGATCCTTGATTGAGACTGTTCCCGTTTCTTCAATCAAATATTGCGTTAAGCCCAAGCTTGGATTGAATAACTTTAATACCTCATTTCCATTATCATCTTGAATAATTTCCCTGGTAATGCCTGGCCTTGGCACTGTATCCCCAGGAATGATCGGGATAAGTATAAAGACACTATCTTCAAAGCTACCTGTAAAATGAACGGGTAACCCAGTTGAATCTACATCGTTGACTCCATTAAACAAGGTATTGTCAGCTGCAAACACTTCATGTAGCACCCCTCCACTTGCAATCAGAATTCGATTGCCGCATTGTTCGATACGTTCACGACGAGGAGCAGGCTGAGCAGCAATTTCTACCCCATCAATAGTAACCGTAGTTTCCACCCACTCTCCGCTTAAATCTGGGATATCCACTCCAATAGGAGTAGTACAGCCTGAATAATAAGGTTCTGGATAATCTGCTCCATAGGAAAAAGGTACGATAGGTGTGTTTATCCTTGGAATGTCAGTGGCTGAACCAGAGAATCTTTGATCGACATCAAAACTTGCCTTTGAAATAAGGTAGTCTACGGGATTAATTCCAAAACCAAGGAAATTGAAATAAGCATAATTGATAAAATAATCCTCCCCTACTTTTACTACGGTTGTAGGAAAAACATCTCCAGTCGCATAAGTATCACCTACTGGTGCGGCAGAATTCCAATCATCACTACTCATAAACTTTGTAACAAAAGGAACAACGGGGTTGCTCACATCGGAATCCACAGCCTCGCTAGCTGTATTGCTTATAACGACCAGTTCTTCTCCATCTAAAAACATCCCATCGCCACTACGTAAAAACCCATCTGGTATACTTACTTCCGTAAATTCTGAGGGATCATCTATCAATATTTTGTAAATCTTGTCATTAACGGAATGAACTACCAGGAGAAATCCATCTTCGTGGTATTCAATGCCATTAAAACCCGTCTGGGTAATTGGGTTGGGCGGAGTGAGACTATTATCCTGGAAGAAAATAGATGCTTCCCCCTCCACATCAACTTTATATATAATGCCTCGATCCGAATTGGTCACATAGGCATTCCCTTCACTATCTACCGCCACATCATTCACAAAAGTGAGTCCAGGTCCTGTATTCAGGGAGGCTAAATTTATAGAATCGATTAAAGCACCATCTGCCAAATTAAATCTGAATAGCCAGGCAACGGTAGGATCTTGAATATTGGCTCCTACTGCTAATAATCGGCTGTTTGTAGTGTCTATTTGCAATCCAAAGGTTCCATTGCCATTGAATATTGCAGGTTGTACCAAATTGGAAAAAGAACCATCTGTTCGAATCACATTGATAGATCCGCTCAATGCTGATGAAACGATAAAAGCTTCTTTATTAGGATCATACTCAATTCCTTCAGGTAAAAGGGGTAAAATAGCGGTATTGTAAGACACGAAATTTATGGAATCTGTCTCAGGCCTCACATTGAAGGTGACACGCATCGGGTCATCTAGCGCCATAATAACAGGCTCTAAATCACGTGGACCAGGTTGAGTGTAAGTCTCTCCTTCAAAAGGTGTAGTTCCGGGTCCGCCAGGATTGAAAAAAGGAGAATAGCCCCCTTCCAGGCTAGGGATTTCGAGGAATAAAATGTTCCTGGCAGCAGCAGTATCTCCAACCAGAATAATGTCTATGTAATTATCTCTATCTTCAGTGTAACAATCGCCGTATTCTATATCTCCTCCTTCTACCGCCCCTAAATCAGAAAGTCCTATGACTCTTAATGTTCCTCCCAGTACCTCATAATCCACACTATCTTGTTCAATCAGTACGGTGTCGCCATTTTCTCCCAGTACATGAATTCTAAAAAACTTTTCATAGTCTGTAGGATTTACGCCTCGAACACCATCTGGAGAAAAACCACCAGTGGTAAGCATACGCAGTCTAAAGTCACCGCCACCATAAAGATCAAATTCAGAATTTGGAGGTAGAAAATCACCTAGTATTTGTTCTGCAATAGTGTTACTTACTCCTTCCCCAACAGCCTCATCGCCCACATAATTCAACTTTGCCCCAACCAATCTCGGACCATTGTTTTCATCATAAGGGCTGGAGTCCGTTTCCCAAGTTAATCCAACTGCACTTACTAACTGATTATTAGGACCTACCAGGGTCAATGGTGTATCATCCGCAACGATCTCCAATTTTACTGGAAATCGAGCATTAGGATCGCTACTTGGTAGTTTATTCCCCCAGTCATTCCATACCACAACACAATTTCGCTCATTATTCTCCCAGTTAGGTTGCGAACTGGCAGCTAGTGGTCTTATAATCTCACCAGTGTTTAAGGTGAATTGGAAATCGGTCAAATCAATAGTATTCGTCAGTACGGGCCAGCTAAAAACAATCGGCAGGCCATCAAGTCCTATGGATCCATCTCTTAATTCATCATAAGGTGTTTGCAAAATATAGACTTGCGCTAATTGCTGCTGTGTTGTGGTAGTGGTGAATGCTGCAATATTAGTAGTATCACAATCAATGTCAGACGACCATGCCCCTCCTGCTTGTCGCACAATTTCTTCTGTAAGAACATCAACAGGCACTCCTCCAATATCGCAAAAGCCCAAACCAGCGGAAAGGATTTTTGGTTCTTCTGACCAATAGTCAGCACCCACCAACTCCCCATCAAAAAAAGTAGTTAGTGGGCCGATTGGAAAGGTAACAATCGTATCCTGCCCCATGGTTTGAGAAAGAGTACACAGCAAAATAATTAGAAAAAAAAGAGTATTTTTTATCATAATTATGTTATAAATCATTTAACAATATAAAAATTGGAAGTCTATGACTTTGGCTCTCTTAACAAGTAATAGTCAAGATTTGTTCTATTTATTTTTCTTAGGGACTGTTATCCCTGCTTCAAAAATTCTTGAAGGTTGGCTCGTCGTTCCTTAGCACGTGCTTGGTACACCTTGTACTGGTCAGTGCTTAATAAACTTTTCACTCGACTATCTCTACCTTTGATGAGTGCTTTGAGAATTTTTTTATTTGTGTTCTCTGGAAAATTTGTTGCTCTAAGCGCAACTAATCCTATAAAGAAGTCTCCAAGAATTTCTTGGCAAGCAACTTTATCTCTTTCTGACAAGTTGAGTTCATAAAGAAAGTTACTTACATTTTCTAATACTTGTTCTTTTTGCTCGTCAGATAAAATGCTTTGAGCCGTAGTGGAATAAATCATTCCAAAGAATAAGCAACATATGACGAGGAAGTGTTTTCCAATTTTCATAATGTATCCTTATTGAGGTTAAATAAGATGTTAAATGATCATTACTTACTGAACTGTAATTTCATATAGTTTGCCATCTACCCCTGGGTAGTATACCCGTCCCCCATATCCTGGACTAATATTGGCACCATCACTCATCCGTGGCAACTCCGCAGAGCGTGCAAGTTCTCCTCCAGTAGCTGCATCTCGAAAAACTACTTCCTCATTTGTTGCGACCAATGGAAGCGAAGTGGGAGGAAAATTTGTCAATTCCGAAATAACCAGAACACGCTTATCAGCTGGTCCCACAAGTTGTTGGAACACACTGGTAGTGTGTCGTTCTATCCACTTCAGCGCAAATCCCGATTCCGGATCAAAGGAAAGGGCGGAAGCACGGCGAGCCCCTGTGTCGGCCACATACAATAACCCACTCTCAGGATCAAATGCCCCATGAGCCACGGCAAAAGAAATTGGGGTCGGAATATCTTCAAACGGTATAAACGTATGACGTTCAAGTGAATTTGTCGCTGAAATAGCCCATACCGATGTAGGGGTGGAGTTGTACGTATTGACTTGTGCAAATACCCAATCCCCAACAACATTCGGTGCTAATGCAGTGCCATCGTCTGATTCTGTTATGGTCACAAAGCCCCAACCGCTATCAAATACAAGGGACTGACCATCCCAACTATATCTGTATAAACTCTCAACTCCTGGTAAATAGATATAGTCCTGCCCATTGTGAGTTCCCACAGGCATACGACCGGTGGCAAAGTCAGGTAATTGTACTTCAGTAATGATTTCTAGTGAATTGGGGTCAATCGCCAATAGTGTTTGCGTTTGTGATACATCCAAACAAGTAGCTAAGGCAAGACCTCCGGGATCTGAACATGAACGGAATAATGCCTTGACAAAAATAGTACCGTCTGAGGTAGTTATAAACCCGTTGTAACTGGCGTTGACAGGGTCTTCTTGAGGTAAATTTACTTGTTTATTAATTTCACCATTATCAGGATTAATACTAGCGATTGTGTTTCCGGAAACCACAATAAGTGAGCCATTACCATGCATGCCTATTACCCCCGGGTAGTTCCATGCCGTTTCATTTTCATAGACAGCCAATTGTGTATTCCACACTTCTGCTAGCGTATTCGCATCGAGGCGAGCTACTGCGGGGCCTGTCGAACCAGGCACATCACCATAGACACCATAATAAACAAATACTTCATCAGGATTGCGCGTTACTACATTGTAGGTCCCGGGATAAAAACCGGGAGCAGGACGGACATTTGTTTCATTTTCAATATCCGGGTCCAAACTTCCACCAAAAGTAGCTTCTGTAAAAACGTGGCTTCGACCGACATCTGCGTGTTCGGTAGCATTCACAGTGTTGAATACCCCTGATGTGTTTGGCGTCACGGGACCGGGGGTCTCCTCATCACCGTTTTCACAACTTATTATAATAAATACCCAAAAAATGCAAAATACAAAAATAAATTTCATCTTTTTGATTTTTATTGTGGGTTAATAAAATCTGTATCCTACTGATATCCCTAAATTGAAGGACTGAATGATCGGCTGATAATCACTTATAACGACAACATTATCAGTTGTAGTAGTGACATCATTAATCGTAACAAATCCTCCGCTGAAGGTGAACGTCGGTAGCAGCATAAAGTGCTTACCTAATTCAGTTTGAAAACCGATCCCAACTTCATATCCTAACCCGGCTCCTGTATCCGAGCTTCGTTCAAAGTTGTTTGTAATAACAGCATCAGGCGCATTAACTGTTATTCCAGGATTAGTAGCCACTAAGGGGCCTATTCCTATTCGAGGATAGAAATCAAATCTAGGGCCGATATTTATTTGATAAGCAAGTCCGACTAACAAGTAATATGCCTGCCAATCTTCCGTACTCCCTATAAATTCGACTCCAGGATTATCGGTTTTAAACAACTCGATAATATCCTCAACCTCAGTCTCGAATGACTGATATCTAAGATTAGTGGTAAAAGTTAGTTTCTCATTTAAGAAAAATCCTCCATATACATCAAACTTTCGTCCTCTATCTGCAAATCCAGCATCGAGATTTCTGATATCCGTATCGGCAAAATCTCCTATAGAAAAACTTGTGCCGAAAGATAAACCAACATAAAATTTGGGATTCTGCTTTTCTTGGGCAAATACCGGCTGCATTACCACCAATACCAGAAGAATAAAAGTAAATTGTTTCATATTATTTTCGGTAAACTCATATTTGTAACATCGCGCAAACACAAGGTTCCCTAATGCGCTATAAGCTACTCAATAGCTTCTTTAACCAATTTTTTGACTACCGTTTTTGCGTATTTATCGGTTGCCTTATCAACGCTGCTAGGATCTGTTACTTCGATTTTACCTATCCAATGGAGGCTATTTTCCTTAGAAGACCCGCGCAGATCATATAAAAGGGATTCCATAACCAGATTTTTATGCCTTTCTACAGAGCCTGGCTCATAGACTCCGACTCTAGTGGTACCATAATACCTACCAAATCTGCCATAACGCACAGGTACTCTAGTCGTGTAATATTCGCCAGGATTGTATTCTACAGATTGGCTAGCCTTAACCAAACTTGTTACAAGTATTCCCTCAAAATTATTTTCTCTAAGAGTTGATACAAATGCTTCAAGTGCTTTTTCATCATTCCCTTTTGTTTTAAGGAGTTCTTTTGGCAAACGGATATAAGAAGGCACTGCATTTATATTTTTTTTCTTCAATCTCTCGGCGATATCATCTTCCAATTCCATTCTATGATTGGCATTTTTTGCTTTGACTACAACCAATATTTTAGCGTATGTTTTTGTCCCATCTCCAACGGTATGAGAGCTTATGAATTTCTGAGCGTAGCTGTTGCTCAAAAACATAATCATTAATACGAAAAGAATTAGTTTATTCATTTTATCATATTTTGTGTTAACCATAATTTTGTAAAGCATTTAATTCTTTAGGAATGATATTTTTAAATAACTCTTTAACATTTTATGCCTGATGAGACTTCCCGAGTGTCCTTAGTTCAAATTCTTCAACTGCAGGTTTATAAGACACAAATTCGACACCTAATATTTCCCCTTTCTGTGTCTTAATTTGAAAATCTGAAGCATCCAAGAATTGAGGATCGATTTCATGCGAAAAGACAATGGGCATGCCGTCTTTTCCTGGAGCTTTTCTCCAAATTAATCTTGAATTAGGAGTCAGCCCATTATCTAAGCCAAAGAAAGCAGAGAGCATTTTTGCTTTCCTCGTTTTGTCAATGGGAGGTATCTCTTCTGATAAAATGTAGTCAGGAACTTGTTGGCTGCAGCTTATCAACAGCATCAAAAGAGAAAAAAGGAGTGGCTGTAGGCTTTTTAGGGTCATTATTGATAAAATTATACACTTCAAAATTATGTTAATCCAAAAAGAAATCATGTTAACAAAAGATAAGAAATGAACTGAGAAGCTATTTTTTGTTGTTTTAGTGGAGCAGTATAAATTGGGTTTTCTACTACCCCATAAGTTTATTCACTAGGAAGCATGAAGTTTATTACTTTGGCTATAAAGTCAGGTGCCTCAATGGCTGGCCAATGCCCCACTCCTTCCAGCTTGAATAAGGTAGTTTGAGGTCGCCATGCTTTGATACGATCTGCCATAGGTCCAAGAACCACAGGATCATCTAAGCCCCAGTTCACGGTCATAGGAGCACTACGGAAAGAGGTAAGCGTTCCAATTGACACATAATGTGTGGACAATAGCTGTCTTTTGGAACATACAAAGTAAGATTATCTCCCCTGACCTCATATACCAACAACCAATAGATATGGTGGATATGACATGGTATATGATTTTACCTTACCTAACTAAAAAGGGAATGGAGGAGTACGATCAGATCAATGATTTTTTGAAAAACCAATCAAATAGTAAATAGATACCTAGCATTAAGTCCTTTACCTATTTTTTCATTCATAACAGCATATTAACCCACAAAACTATTTAAGATAAGATGAAGAATAATTTTTAGCAGATATTTGACTTAGTGATAGGTGTAGGTGTCAACTTTTTTCTATGATCTTTATGAATAATTTAAGATCGAGAAACATAAGTACTCTCAGTTCTTTCTGAGAGTTCAGATATTCACCAATAAACATCTTCCAGAGTATTACTGGCACTAACTTAAATCTACATTAAGTTGGATTAATACGCCGAATTCGAATATCCCAATTCAATAAGCAACAATTTTTTCACTTACTAACAATTGCCCATCTCCAATAATCACTAAATAATATACTCCTTTGGAAAGCGATTCGGTACTAAAAATAAACTCTGTCGGTCCAGTTTTTTTGGGTTTACCCTCATGAAATAACTTAACCAACCTTCCTTGAAAATCATACAAAGCTATTTTTTGTCGTTCTATCAGAGGAGTATAAAATTGAATATTAACTATATCCTTGGAAGGATTAGGATATTTTTTAGTCATTAAATCAATTCTTTCAGGTGCTGTGGTTCCAACGGTCAATCCAGGCGACGCTAACTCTGCTAAGAAAGTACCATATGTACTATCGCTTTTCCCATACGAGGAAGTAACAAATACATGACCTGGAGTAGACAAACGCTGAGAGGCTGTATAATCTCCCCAACGTACGGTATTGCTGAATTTAGTAATTGTTCCTTCTCCCTCCTTAATCGTAAGCCAGTCCGAATAATTTCCCTCACTATCTACATATAAACAAGATAATCCTGGATTTCTTGTGCTACTTGAATGAGAGGCTAAAATAATTACATCGCTATCATTTAGATATTCTCCAGTAAATGCAATAGATGGGAATGCATATTCCGTATCACCAGATAAGATTTGAGCCGATATATCTCTTGTACTGTTGAGCTTATTGATAACCCCATGATATATAGCCGATTGTCCAGTAAGTGTATCAATAGATGTGGAAACAAATTGAATCCAATCATCCACTATAATAGCATCAAGGATTCTTGCATCATTAGTTTGGAGGCTCCCTCCCGGTTGCATGGCATTTGGAGGGAGGCCATAAGGAGTATCGGATTTCCTTACATCAATCTTTAACGTTGCTAATGAGTCTATATGAAGATTTTTCAGCTCAATGATCCAAATAGAATCATTCCGTATATCCAACGCTTTATTCGATAGGAAATAAACGTCGTCATTTGGAGAATTAAAGCCATTTTTCACTGGACAGATATTTCTGATAGTTCGTCCATTGTATTCAATATTCGAAAATAATTGAATTTCTAGATCGTTTCCTGAATACCCACTTTCCTTTTCAATTCGCCATATTAAAGACTCCTCAAAATTATCTTTCCAGGTACCAGAATTCTCTATTTGATTAACAGTTAATATAAGTTCGTTATCAGTGTCGCTAATCATTGGATAATCTGCCCATGTCTCATCATCCAGAGGGCACCCGTCAATTTGATACAAATTCCAATTGCCAGTGGCATCATTTGTCTGGCTGAATGCAATTATGACGGATGAATTATTGCATTCAAACCCTGATATCATTACCATTATAAATCGATCAAAGACCGAATCATATATTACCTTAGGGTCATACCTAAATTCATTATCTCGTAGAGAGGCAGTAAAGTCATTCAAATTCCTATCTAGAAGCATTGATCCATTTTGATCAAAAACAGAAATATTGAAGTTAATAATTGACACAATTTGTCCATCTTCAGATACAGCTACGTGATTATCCAAAGGGGAACCATTTCCTGAGTTACCCTCAAAAGATTTTATTATTAATGGAAATGGAGCAGCATCATTCCTGGGGGTAAAGCTTCCCAAAGGTATTCTTGGATATATTTGCTCAACAAGCTTTTTCTTTGCATTTAAATTAATCTTTCTGGCTTGGCCGCCTGGAAATACTGGTTCAAGATATCTTATCTCTGGTTTGTACGCTTCCACTATATCAGAAATATTCACTGAAACACTTTTTTCTTTCTTGAAGCTAAGTGTATTAAATCTCAACTGAGCACAAAGAACAGAGCTTAGGAAAACTAAATTAATAGTAAGTAGTAATTTCATTGTTCGTTCATTATCTATTTTCTCAACTTGCTGAAGTTTATAATTAGCTAAGAACCTTAATCTGAATATTTCCAGGATATGAATTCCAGGTATTGAGGCCAGTGTTAGAAATCGCTCCGTTTATCTATAATTGAGCAATAATCCTCAATAATGTTCGTTTCTGGTTTCATGATGTAATTTGGTCTCTTAAATCCTGGTCACCCCATAAATAGTCACTGTCTTTTTTTTGCCTTTGAGTAACTCTTCTCCTAAACGCTGGCTTTGAATTTGTTCATCAGGCTTTAAATATTGCAATACCTGATCAGAAACCAGTAATTGCTGTTGTAACTCGTTACACCGGCTCTGAATACGGGCAGTAGTATTCATCACATCCCCATGATAGGCAATTTCTCTTTTGATCAGTCCTACTTCTGCTACAATTACTTCTCCAAGGTGAATTCCCGCTTTAAAAAAGGGCTGTAATCCATAAGTTTTTTCATAATAATCAGATTTTGCCATTAAGACTCCCATATAGTCGAAGTAGCAGTGGATACATTGATTGTTTTCAAAGCCACTTTCTAAAGGCCAACTCAACACAGCTTCATCCCCCACATACTGATAAATTTCTACTTTGTGCTTAGAAACTACTGGAGTGAGATCGGCGAAGCAATTTTGGATGAGGCGGCTGAATTGGATGTGTCCCAGTTTTTCTGCGATGGTTGTTGAAGATTTGAGGTCAAGAAACATAAACACACGAAGTTCTTCCCGAGGATTTCGATATCTGCCGATAAACATATTCCAGAGGATACCTGGTCCGAACTTCAGGCTGACCATCCTAACGAAGGAGATTAAACTTGCAACAAACAAAAAGTACACAAAAACAACCAAATACACTTTACTTCTAAGGATTTGGATGATCTCTGTTCGTTCCATACCAGCATTTAAGAACGCATTGGAAATAGTTAATGCTATAGCCATCAATATCTTAACCGTAAAAAACAGAAGAATTAGCTTTCCTATGATGATCCGTCCATAAGAGTGCCTTTGAAAATAAGGACGATCAAAGAGTAATTCCACGCTGGCATACATGATTCCCGCCACTCCACCTACCAGAAAAATGATCATCAATCTTTGTCCAGGATTAAGTCCTCTAAAGAGCTTTGCTACCTCCCGAGGATCAGCTCCGTAATTGCGAAGGAAGGCGAAGAACCAAATTGCAACAATCCAGGTCAGGATGATTTTCAAGTAGAAAAAGAGGATTGATGTGAGATTGTTTTTTACCATGGCAGAACACCTTAATATTATTCTACACTCCGAAGTAGCAAAAATAAATTCTCTTTACGTGTAAAATTAACTTTTCCTCTTTTTTTAATTCTTTCTAAAAATTTCCAATATCTATTCCCCAATATTTCAATGTTAGTTAACATTAGGATATCTATACATATACCAACCAGCAAATAAATCCTTATAATAAAATAGCTTGATTATTCCCAACGACACCCTAAGGTATAATTTCATTTCTTCTTCTTGAGTCAAAATAAAAATAACAAGGAGTTATTTCATCATTCTGCGAAGCTATGAAGGAGAAACTGAAAAACCGTTTAACAAATGTTAATAAAATGAACTTGTCTCATTTTATTCAGAATCTGCTTAATTACGTTTGAGTGATTTAACTCATATTCGAGATAAACCTAGAAAATGTATTCATTATCCTTGTTAGGATTATATTCTAATATAAATGTGTATCCATTCTTTTTCTTGAGAAAAAATTAATGAAAGAATCGCTTAAAAAAAATAGCTCTAAACTCATTTATTATCTTTTGTTATTGTTGCTTCTTTCTGGATTAACATATTTTTACATAGAAAGAAGATCACAAAAACAAAAAATACGATTACAAGTAAGGTACCAAAAGTAATAGCAATCGGCTCAATGATCAATGGGGATTCATCCTCCTCGATTGGGGAGATAAGGGAGATGTAATATATGCTCATTCATTTTAGTAGGTCCAATATGACTTATATTAAATAATAGTGCTCCCTGTCGGTAACAATCTTCATATACATTAGCGTTTCTGCAATACTTTCTAAATTATCTTTACTGTAGTTGAACATAGTGCTTTGTTTAATTTTATAATTCTAAAAATCATGAAAAACAAGCGTACGTTATTTTTCCTGGTAGCAAGTATGATAGGACTACTTTGTTTGGTAGTCATTGCAATGCCTTCCATTCTCAAATCTTTTGGCTTCCATCCTGATTATGAGGGTGAAGTATTCCAGCTAAATGGCAAGAAGGCGCTCGTTGTAACCACCAGTCACGGTGTTTTGAATAAGCCCGGCGAAACAGACGGTCCGGCGACAGGCGTATTTGCCTCTGAGATGACCATACCTTATTATGAATTCTATGATGCCAATATGGAAGTAGATGTAGCCAGTATTAAGGGGGGAGAAATTCCTATTGATCCTTTTTCTTTCAAATATGCTCTAAAGTCGGATCAAGATAAAAGATATTTAGAAGATGAGGCTTTTAAGGCCAAGGTGAAAAATTCTATTCCAATTAAAGATATAGATATCAAAGAATACGATGTCGTTTTCTTTGCTGGTGGTTGGGGAGCGGCATACGACATGGCTTCCGACATCGTTGCAGAGAAGGTATCCGATGCCTATTATAATTCAGATGTACTTTTCGGAAGTGTTTGCCATGGAGCATTAGCATTTACGGAAGCCAAAGACAAAAATGGAGATTATCTGGTAAAGGGAAGAACGATGACAGGAGTAACTCAAAAACAATTACAACAATTTGGTATTGAATTTACCCCGAAGCACCCAGAGGAGGAATTAAAAAAATCAGGTGCTAACTACAAGGCTAATCATAAAATTGTAGATCCCTTCGCTACCCTTACCGTTATTGATGAGGAAAAACGCTTTATTACGGGCCAAAATCAAAACTCTAGCCACGAAACAGCCCAATTGATTATGCAAGTCTTAAATGAACAACTGTAATAGAGATGAATTCTTTACATAGATATTTATGCATTTTTCTGAGTGTTATCGGGTTAAGTGATGTTATTTTCGCCCAAAGTGATACTACGAAGCACACACCCAATATTGTATTAATATTGGTAGATGACTCGGGATTAATGGATTTTGGTGCTTATGGCGGTGAAGCTCGTACGCCTAATATTGATAGGTTGGCGAAGAATGGGATGATGTTCACTAATATGCATGCTTCTCCGGCATGTGCTCCTTCCAGAGCGATGCTGATGACAGGTTCGGATAGTCATTTAGCCGGCGTAGCCAATTTACCAGAAATGCTTCCCAAAGAATTTCAAAGTAAACCCGGCTATGCTGGGGTATTGAACAAACGGGTACAAACTATTGCTACTCGCTTAAAAGAATTAAATTACAATACTTACGCGACGGGAAAATGGCACTTGGGACATGATGAACATACGCTACCTACCAAAAGAGGATTTGACCGTTCTTTTATTCTGGGAGCTTCTGGTGCCAATAATTATAAAGCCCAGGGGTATTTGCCGATGAAAACCACGGCCCAATGGTATGCTGATGGAACTGAGGTCGATCTTCCCAATGATTTTTATTCCTCAAAAACCTACATCGACAAAACCATATCATTCCATCAAGAAGAAAAAAACAAGGATCATCCATTCTTTTCCTACATCGCCTTTCAGGCCATTCATGCTCCCATACAAGCGCCCAAAGAGTTCGTAGATCATTATCTCGAAACTTATGTAGAGGGATGGGATAACCTTCGCATTACGCGATATGAACTAGCAAAAGAACTGGGACTCATTCCTCAAGATGCCAAGCTAAATAATGTCTTCCCTCAATTCAGAAAATGGGAGGAACTAAGTAAAGAGGAACAAGAAGTTTACATCACTGATATGGCAGTTACAGCTGGAATGTTGGAGGCCATGGATTTCCATATAGGACGCTATATTAACTATTTGACAGAAGAAGGATTGATGGATAACACGATTTTTATCGTCACTTCTGATAATGGACCGGAAGGGGCAGAATATCATAGTACAGTATTGAAATGGGCGCTAAAACAAGGATACCATCACGATCTGGACAAATACGGGGACAAAGGATTTTATGGAGCCACTGGACCTGAATTTGCAAATGCCATGGCTTCTCCTTTCTCTTATTTTAAATATTACACGGGAGAAGGCGGTTTACGGGTTCCATTCATTATGAGTGGTCAACATATACCCCAAGATGTTAAGTCCGATACCTTTTGCTTTTTCACTGATATTGCTCCCACTATTTACGATATAGTAGGGCTTTCTACTTCAGCTAATGAAGGCTATGTCCCCATTACAGGTAAAAGTATGTTACCTCATATTACTGATCCCAACCAATCTATTTATGGCAAGAATGAAGGAGTGGGGTTGGAATCTGGTAACAGTTCAGCCTACTTTTTAAATGGATATAAGATTGTCAAGAACAATATTCCCTACGGCGATAATACTTGGCATTTGTATCATTTACCGAGTGATCCTGGAGAGACAAATGATCTCGCTTCTGTGCATCCAGGTCTTTTTCAACAATTGTTATCAGAATACCAAGATTATTCGGTAAGGGTGGGAGTGATTGAGATGCCTAAAGGTTATTCCGCGGAGAGAGAGGTTACTAGAAAATCGTATGTTGAATTACTTAAACCAGTGATACCTTTTTTAATTGGAATACTCATTTGTGTAGTATTGTTTATCATATGGCGTATAAGGCTAAAACAAGCAAAAAATAAGCGTTCTCTATAATGAAATGGTGAAGAATATCTGTGTTAAAAAATAGTATATTAATCCCGAAAATATCTCATTTATCTTATCTATGGCACTTATAACTATTAATGATCTTTTAAATACACTGGAAGATACTCGAACCACCTTACTATCTGCGGCAAACGGAGATGGGATGGTCAGTCGCGCTGATCTGAAGCAATTGCTTCAACAAACAGAAGATCCACTTAGAAGAAGATTTCTAGAATTCTTCTATGGTTTTCTCTTCAAATTAGAGAACAAGCCAAGAATGCGTGTAACCAGAGAGGTCATTGATACTGGAATTTCCTTTATTCAAGATCAGATCATCCCTCATGTTGAAATCAAATCAAGCTTCACATCGCACACGATCCAGAAAATTGCTCAAATTAGTGATTTTGCCTACCCGTTGGCGATGGAGCTTATCAGATACACAGCGGAAAACGTAATCCTTAGTCCTCAAGAAGTAAGTGAACAAATTGCCCCACTAACGGAAGGACTTGTGTTTGATGATTATGGTTCTGAAGCTGCTATCCCCATCGAAACGTTCTTCTTGGAGCATCCCGTCAGCCTATTAACTCCTGATTCTTTTACAAAAGCCTTAGGCCTGGCTCCAGATACGATGGAAAGCGAAATATCACGTTTTGATCCTGCTGAAAGAGTACTTCTAAGCTTTATAGATTATCATGTAGCGTTGGGGCTTGGAGATCGTGCCAGATCCGTCGTCGAGCTTATGCAAGAAAACCTCAGAGACTTCACAGTTATCATACGTGGAGAAGATTTTAATCCTGTGTTTGAATCCAACCATCCCGTATACGTGGTAGGTATGGGACTTGATGGCGATTTAGCAGGATTTTCCTCCTTTGTGGTTTGGACGTAAAACATATAGGTTCTTAGAATTAAAGGAAAGGGATAACCTAAGGCCATCATGTGCCATGCACATCTAACATCAGCCTTCTCTTTTTCCTGAAATAATCCCCCAGGGGATCTTCCCCTTAAGCATTCACAGCTACAAACATATCTCCTTCCGCATTTGTGGGATCAGATAGCTAAGGAGTTATGCCCCTTTTAGCTCCAAATCTATAATGCCCAATAATCTTAACATCAAATAAACAATCCTCGACAACTTGCCCTCGACCGATATTGTGTATCACTAAGTGTCGCTCTCCGTCTGAAGATAATTGATGGGTAATGAGGCCCATGTGGGTCATCCCTCCTTTGAGGTTCCAACAAACAACATCTCCAGGTAAATAGTCTTCTGCACAAGTGGAGATTATCCTGGAAGCCCCCTGACGCTCGAAAAATGTCATCAAGTTGGGAACTCGTCTATGATCAATATTTGGATCAGGCCTTCTTAGTCCCCATTTCTGTGGATAGCTGGAAAAATGGGCGGTCATGTCTTCATGGACCAACTGCTGTAAATCTATCCCAACTTTCCGATAAGCTCGAATAATGACATCTGTACAAACTCCTTTATCGGCAGGAACATCCCCATTGGGATAGGGAATGGAAAAATAGGACGGATCATAGGTGACAGATTGATAGCTAAGGACCAGAGCTGAATCGGCCAATCTATGATAGAAATGCTGTTGACAGTAAAGGCTAAAGGTAATTCCTATCAGCGCATATGTACATAAAAATAATTGCTTCACACTAAATAGAGTACCGCTATGCACAATTTCCATAACATAGGCATACCATTTTTAGCTTCAGTATTGTAAATCAAAGACTTATTTATCTGCTTGTATCCTGGGACAAAAAAATTAAGCGTTGTATCTCGCTAACACATTTGCAGGATTTTCCCCATTTACTTCGATAACTTTCAATTCATCAGATTCTATCCATTCCAGGGTTCCAGATTCATCGCACACACAGATTAATTTATCTATTTCTTCGATGTCGAACGATCCTAAGCTGCCTAAAATAGAATTGGATTGTCTATCTTTGTCCATACCGAATCCACTTCCCAAATAGATGTAGCGTCTTCCTGTTTTCTTTTTTTCAACAATTACGGCCATAGTCAGTAGAGTTTAATTAAATGTATACATATTGACTTATTATTCAGCATATTAGTCTTGACCCATTGGTACAAAACTTCCTGCTCCTATTTCGAAAACCATCCATATTTCACTATACAATAAATCGCTCTAAAACCATCTTTCCAGTTGATCTTCTTCCCTTCCTGATAAGTTCTTCCATAATAGGAAATTCCCACTTCATAAATCCTGATTCCAGAAACTTTAGCCAATTTAGCTGTAACCTCAGGCTCAAATCCGAAGCGCTTCTCTTTTAATGTCAGCCCTTGAATGGTAGGGGTATGTATCAACTTATAGCAGGTTTCCATATCCGTTAGGTTGAGATTAGTGAACATATTGGAAAGGAAAGTGAGAAATTTGTTCCCTAAAGAGTGCCAAAAAAACAGAATCCTGTGTGCTGCTCCTCCTCTAAATCTGGAACCAAAGACGACATCCGCAAACCCATCGATAATAGGTTTTAACAATAAATTATACTCCTCGGGATCGTATTCCAAATCCGCATCCTGTACAATGAGAAACTCCCCCGTAGCAGCAGAAATCCCTGTATGCAGGGCAGCTCCCTTTCCTTTATTGACTTTATGATGCAACAATTGAATGTCAATATCTTGATAGCGATTCATGAAAGCATCCACTTTTTGCACGGTCTCATCCTTCGAACAGTCATTCACCACAATGATTTCTTTCTCTATATCCGCAATCAATGTCACCTTACTCACTTTCTCCAATATTTTTTGAATAGTCCTCTCCTCATTGTAAGCGGGAATAATCACGGACAACTTCTTTATTCGATCATTCATTCCAAGCGTAGGGTTAATTAGTAGTGCGCCCTCTTATCGGGTCTAATAGTGAATAAAGCTACAAAAAAGCAGACGAATTCAGTAATATGCTATGGCCCATCCATCATAGATCATTGGATTCATAGACTACTTCTTTTATTCGACTATATGGATCAACTGACTCCCATGTCTCTAATACTTTGTCCATAAAGGTGGAATAAGTAACTTCATAGGAAACTATTACTTTTCAGCAATCCATGAGCCTTTCAACTACCTTTGAGACAAAAAAAGTTTACTCCCTATCTACCCTCCTTATTTTGAGTTATATCCTTATTAGAGTAGCTTTTATATTTCCTCGTTTTTATTACGAGCAAACCCATGCTACGATCAGTTGGGATGTATTTGGCTATTATCTATATCTTCCGGCAGCCTTTATTTATGATGACCTGGGTGAACTCGGATTTATAGAAGAGATCATGAATACTTATCGACCTTCGGGGGATTTTCATCAGGCGACCAGATTGGAAAATGACAAATATATAATGAAGTATCCTATAGGAATGGCAGTAGCTTATTTGCCCTGGTTCGTCATCGCTCATTTCTCAGCTGGCATATTAGCTTATCCCCAAGACGGCTTTTCTATTCCCTACCAATTCTGGATTCATATAGGGTGCATCATTTATGCCATTATTGGACTTTTTTTACTCAGGCACTTGCTACTTAGATATTTTAAAGATCACATTGTTGCTATTACTCTGGCGATCCTCATATTAGCTACCAATTACCTCAATTATGTGGCTATTGATTCTGCCTATACCCATAACTTCCTGTTTACCCTTTTTGTAGTGGTGTTATGGCTTTCTCAAAAATGGCATGAACGACCTCATCCATTCACTGCCTTTGGGTTAGGTTTGACTATCGGATTAGCGACCATCGTCAGACCTACTGAATTAATGATTAGTCTTATCCCTGTTTTTTGGGGTATATACGACCGTCAAAGTCTTCAGGATAAGATATCTCTTCTCCTATCTAGATGGAAAGATGTATTAATTCTGGCAATAGGGGTTATATTGATGGGATTTGTTCAACTGACCTACTGGAAAATTTATTCGGGTCAATGGCTATTTTACAGTTATGGTGAATTTGGATTTGACTGGTTGTCCCCACACCTATGGAGTGGTATTTTTAGTTATCAGAAGGGCTGGCTGTTATATACGCCTGTGATGATATTAGCGTTGATTGGATTGCCGTTTTTGTACCAACAGCAGAAGCATATCTTTTGGGCAATCTTCTTCTTTTTTCTTATCAATTTATATGTAGTGTTTAGTTGGGAAGTGTGGTGGTATGGCGGAGGATTAGGCGCAAGACCATTGGTACAATCCTACGCCCTACTTACTTTTGCTTTAGGAGCTTATCTGACATATGCCTGGAACAATACCTGGCTGAAGGTAATTACTATTGCCTTTATCGTTTTTTGCATAGATATTAATTTGGTGATGCATTGGCAATCTCACGCACCTAACGGGGGATGGCGAGCAGAGGGATTGACAAAATTGTATTATTGGAAGATCTTGGGAAATACGAATCCTGACAAAGCAGATAAAAAATACCTGGATCTGAAGCGAGAACTAAAGCGAAAAGATCGGATGAATGTTCGAACTATCCATCAAAACGATTTTGAGCAAGATTCCCTTTTCGGGATTTCCACGCAATATGCCCATAGCGGTAAGCAATCTTTTCAGGTAAATAAACAGACGCCTTTTAGTCCTGCCTTTAAGATTAGTTTTGGTAAGTTAGCTCCCGCTCCTGGAAGTTGGGTAGGAGTAAAAGCAAAGATTTTTTTCACTTACATGGTTTGGAACGAATACGAAATGGCCCAATTTGTAACAGAATATACTCGTCCCGACAAAGGTCCTTATTCCAGAAGGGTGAAGCTCCAACGACTAACAGATCCCTGGACGTGGCATGAAGTTACTTATGAAGTCAGGCTGCCAAAAACATTTCGCTCCGAGGATACTCTTCAAGTATTTGTATGGAATCCAGGAGCAACAGGAGAAGTATTCGTAGATGATGTGGAGGTGGTACTTTATGAGCCTAGGTAGAAAGATCTCGTTCCTGGAGGATACAAGTTACCTTCCAAAAAGGCAAAGAGTCATTTAATTCTTACGCCTGGGATATATTTGGAAGGTAACAATTAGGGGATAAAACCAAGTGATTTACGGTAAATTTCCTTTAATTGAGCAAAATTTCACTTATGAGTTTAATTATTGTTGGATCGATGGCCTTCGATGCCATTGAAACTCCTTTTGGAAAGACGGATAAAATTCTGGGTGGAGCTGCTACATTTGCTTCACTGGCAGCTTCATATTTTACCAATCCTGTACGTGCGATTTCGATTGTGGGCTATGATTTTGAAGAGGAAATCATGCAGATGCTGGAAAAAAAGGGCATAGTGTTAGAAGGTGTAGAAAAAGATCCTAATGATAAATCGTTTTTTTGGGCAGGAAAATATCACAATGATATGAATACCCGGGATACATTGCGGACGGACCTAAATGTGTTGGCAAAATTTGATCCCAAGGTGCCAGATTCATATCAGGATAGCGATTTCTTGTTTCTAGGAAATCTCACTCCTGACATTCAGCGGAAAGTTATCGAGCGCATGTCCAAAAGACCTCAATTTATCGGAATGGATACGATGAATTACTGGATGGATACCGCCCGCGAGAGTTTGGATGAAGTTATTGGTATGGTAGATGTGATTTTAGTCAATGATGAGGAAGCGCGTCAACTATCTGGAGAATATTCATTAAAAAAGGCAGCAGCACGTATTCTGGATATGGGTCCCGATTATGTAGTGATCAAAAAAGGAGAACACGGCGCATTATTATTCAGTGAGTCAGAACTATTTTCTGCTCCAGGTTTGTTATTAGAGGAAGTATATGATCCCACCGGTGCTGGAGATACCTTCGCAGGAGGATTTATGGGGTACCTTGCTCAAACAAACCAGATTACATTTGAGAATATGAAAAGAGCTGTGATCTATGGAAGTGCTATGGCGAGTTTTTGTGTCGAAAAGTTTGGTCCGGAGCGCCTAGTTAATCTTCAGGAAGCGGAAATCCAAATCCGTGCTAATCAATTCGTATCCCTGGCACAATTCCAATTACTTTCTAAGGAAGTAAGCGATATTTTAGATCAAAGTGCGTAACTTTTAAAAAACTTTGAGGTAATGAACAAATAGACAATCTAAAGGCTTGAAATTCGTATATTATCTTAAAGTTTAAAACATAACACATTGAAGGTATTAGGTATTGATATAGGTGGTTCAGGAATTAAAGGTGCCCCTGTAAATGTAGAAAAAGGGGAATTACTTGCTGACCGTTTGCGCGTTCCCACTCCTCAACCCTCTTCCCCTTCAGCGGTAATGGAGGCAGTAAAGGGGATTGTAGATCACTTCGAATATTCCGGTCCTATTGGTTGTGGTTTTCCTGCGCCTATTCTTGATGGCGTTGCTAAAACCGCTGCAAATATTGATAATCGTTGGATAGATATGAATGTGGAACATGCTATTCAGGAGATTACCGGTTTTCCAGCTTATGTCGTTAATGACGCAGATGCAGCTGGTGTCGGAGAATTTAACTTTGGCGCTGGAAAAGGGCAGAAAGGGGTTGTGATGGTACTCACCATTGGAACAGGAATAGGTTCTGCCTTATTTATGGATGGTCAATTAGTAGTCAACACTGAATTTGGACATATGAAATTCAGAGATGGGATTGAGTTGGAAAAGTATGCCTCTGATGCAGTACGGAAAAATGAAGAGTTGGAGTGGGATGTATGGGGAATGAGATTCAATGAGGTGTTAAATTACCTTTATGATCTCTTCTATCCTCAAATGTTCATTCTTGGAGGGGGAACAAGTAAAAAAATGGAGTATTTCGAGCATCTCTTAGATGTCCCGGCAAAAATAGTTCCTGCTCAGACATTGAATCGAGCTGGCATCATAGGTGCCGCCTGGATCGCAGCCAAGCAGGAACAAATGATTCCTTCTTAGGGATGTTAGCTGATAACTCCCGAACCTATTAATTCATCTCCTATATACCAAGCCGCAAATTGGCCTGGGGTAATTCCTCGTTGGTACTGATCAAATACGATATATATTCCTTCTTCTTCTGCATACAATGTGGCAGATTGTAAGGGTTGACGATAGCGAATACGGACGGAGAAAATTTGTTCTGTCCCGGGCTTCATCTTCAAGTCATTTCTTACCCAATGTACATCCTTTTCAGGAATAAACAGGGCATTCCTATTGAGTCCTGGATGTCGCTCTCCCATCCCTACATACACTAAATTCGACTTCGTATCCGTCCCGATGACAAATAGGGGTTCAGCTTTACCTCCTACATTAAGGCCTTTTCGTTGGCCTATCGTAAAATAGTGAGCTCCCTGGTGTTTCCCTACGATCTCCCCATCTGATTCCTGGTAAATGTAGGGAGTAGATAATTGATGGAGGAATTCCTTTTTGCCTATTTGAGTACCTCCTGCTGGCACTAATTCTTGGTAAACGGGAGCTGTTTCAGGTATTTCTATAATATTCCCTTCTTTTGGAAGTAGTTTTTGTTGTAAAAATTCGGGCAGCCTTACCTTCCCCACAAAACACAATCCCTGGGAGTCTTTCTTGTTCGCTGTTACCAACCCAATAGCTTCGGCTATGCTTCTTACCTCAGGTTTGGATAATTCACCTATAGGAAACAACGCTTTCTCTAATTGCGCCTGATTTACCTGACACAAAAAATAGCTTTGATCTTTATTAGCATCTTTCCCTGCTAATAATCTATAAACGGCTGTTCCGTCCTTATCCCACACACCCTTTCTTACATAATGCCCTGTAGCTACATAATCTGCTCCCAAACGCAAAGCCGCCTGCAAAAAGACATCAAACTTTATCTCGCGATTGCATAATACATCAGGATTAGGTGTTCTACCTGCTTCATATTCTGCGAACATATAATCTACGATGCGTTCTTTATAGGTAGCACTTAGATCAATAGTCTGGAAAGGGATTCCCAATGACTGGGCTACTAGTAAGGCATCATTACTATCATCCAACCAGGGACAGTCACTGGAAATGGTCACGGACTCATCATGCCAGTTTTTCATGAACATCCCTATCACTTCGTATCCTTGCTCTTTTAGTAGATATGCGGACACACTCGAGTCTACACCTCCAGAGAGTCCAACTACCACTCTTTTCATTTCATTATCTATTAAACGGATTTGTCTAAGATACGAAATGATAGGTAAAGAGTTAAAGAGCTTTAATTATCCATTCAGCATTTCCAACAATTGCTCAGCATGTTCTTTGGTTTTCACTTTTGGTACAACATGAGATATCATCCCTTCTTCATCTACTACGAACGTACTCCTCAATAATCCCATATAAGTTTTCCCGTACATTTTCTTTTCCCCCCAGGCTCCAAATGCCTTCGTTAGTTCATGTTCGGGATCTGATAACAGACTGTAAGGTAGATTTTGCTTATTGATGAAGTTTTGATGGGCCTTCTGGCTATCAGGACTTACTCCAAACACCTTGTAGCCATGTTCTGTAAAGGTATCATGATGATCTCTGAGGCTACAAGCCTCTTTGGTACAACTGGGAGAATTATCTTTGGGATAAAAAAAGACGATCAGCTTTTCCCCTTTAAAATTTTTGAGATTGACTGGTTGGCCGTCCTGATCTGGTACTTCTACATCTGGTACTTCGGCGCCTACGATTAATAAAGTTTCTGACATATTAATGATTTTTAGAAATATTCCAACAAACAAACTGAATGTTTCGCGGAAAGTTCGTCAGAATTGAATCTTGTAAGATTGAGAAGTAATATTTCCTAAATGATCAGCGACCTCCACGTGAAAGTTGTGATCCCCTTTGGCAGGTCTGTTTTCTATCTCATAAATTAGTATATCGTAACGAGGATCGTATCTGACAAGCACCCATGCCCCATCTATACTGCAATTAATCTTCTTTACATTTATTCCCGAAAAATCATCTTTTACTCTTAGGGACAAGCGGTTCTGATTTTGTGGGATAACAGCATTATCTTTAAAATTAAGGGGGGTTACCTTAGGCGCATATGTATCGAGAAATAACGCATAAGTAGAAAATTCGCTCGTTTTTGTATATAGGTTATTTGCTTCTCCTTCTCTGGTTTTTTTATACTCCCATTCTTTATCGTTCCAGTCCCATTGACCGATCCCTAATTTATCTTTTGGAAGGGTATCCGGCAATACAAATCCTAACCAATAAGACTTTGCTAATGGAATTTCAGCATTTCCTATTCTATAACTAGGCCCTACCATCGCCAACTCCTCTGCGTTGGTTCCCCGAGGAAGTGGCTGAATTTCCAGTGCTGTGCAATCATATACTGATTCATAAGGGAAATATATACGCAGATCTTCAAATCTTACAAAATGATTTTGATTAGGAGTAATTTCTTCCTTGAAGTGAAAGGTATAATCCAGTTTGTATTCCTCATCTAGAATTCTGGCAGGATAGCTTCCTTCTTCCAAGGGTTTTATAAAGACTAATTCATTCTGATATGTGAAGGAAGGAACCCAGATCTTCTCTTCGTTAAGTGTATTTACATAATTGATACCCGAGAAATAAGCCTTGGGAGGCTGAATTATTCTTAAAATAAAATTATTCCTCTTTGTTTTATATGTCAGTTGTGGCCTATTGGAATATCTAATACGCTCATTAATAACATCTTTAGTAGTATCTCTTTGCAGGTTTAATTTCACTACAGTTTGATTCATGTACCCGTCATACAGTTCTAGTCTTACAGCATGTAAACTATCATCCTTTAGCGAAATTACTCCCTGATTAATATGAAGAGGATACGCTTCTAATTGATTGCCGGAATCTATGTATACCTTTTGAAATTTTTGATCATTTCGCCAATGATACCCGTAATCAATATGTCTATCGATAAAATGGTTCTGATCAAAATTCAGGGTATCAAGATGAAACTCAAATATTTGTTGATCATCCAAAAATAACTTGACGCGATTGATCCCACATCTATTATAAGCAGCATTTAATAAATCATAGCCAAGATATTCCAGGCCTACCGTTCCCCTTATGAGAATCGGTTGATAGATTTGATATTGGCCATTTCCTCCACTTGGATCGAAAATCATCTTTCGATAGTCTTTATTGATTCTGGAAAAATGATCTAATGGCTCGAAGGCAATTTTCTGAACAATGGGTTTAATGTTATCCTCTATTTCACCTGGAACGTATCGAAGAGGATTAAGCGCTTGATCCAAAGAATCACGGATTTCGAAGTGAAGATGAGGTCCAAAGGACCAACCGGAATTTCCTGCTTTACCGATTTCTTCTCCTCTCCTTACCTGGAATCGTCCTTTCTCGGGATAAACATTTTGAGGAAAAGTACGAGTTTGATACTGTATAGATCTGATGTATCGCTGTAAGGTATCGTTAAATATCAAGAGATGCCCATAGACTGAAAATTGTCCATTGGGATGTTTGATGTACAAGGCATTACCATATCCCGTAGGACTCACTACCATTCGATAGATATATCCATTTTCGACAGCATGGATAGGCGCTCCAACCCGCCCTCCAACTTTCAAATCAATTCCACCATGAAAATGACTTCCTCTCAGTTCGCCAAAGGTACCTGATAAGGCTCGAAAGCGGTCTACAGGGAAAGAAAAGTTGACCTCAGGAGGATTAAACGCCTCACAGCAGATGAGGACAACGAACAGATAGATAATCAGCTTTTTCTTTGACACCAGCATTCCCTATTTCACATGAAAATCTAACAACTTTTCTCCTTCCAGATGTGCAGTAATATGATCTCCTATATGAATCGAACCGACACCTGCAGGTGTACCTGTAAAAACCATATCTCCCTTTTTCAAGGTTACAAATTGGGTAATGTAGGCGATTAATTCATCTACAGGAAAGATCATCCGAGAAGTGTGCCCATCCTGACGTTTCTCTCCATTAATATAGCAATCAAATTGAACATTTTGAAGGTCGGGAAAGTCATCGATACTCTTGAAGTCAGATACTGGAGCAGAATGATTAAATCCTTTGGCTAATGCCCAGGGCCAGCCTTTCTTTTTCGCATCATCCTGGATATCTCTAGCTGTAAAATCTATCCCTAATCCTACTCCATTTATGTATGAGCGTACAAACTCTTTTTGAATATATTTTCCTTCTCTACTAATTCTCAATACCAATTCGCATTCATAGTGAATATTTTTGCTGAACTCTGGGAAGTAAAAATCACTATTATTCCTGGATAAAGCGGTATCAGGCTTAAAAAATATCAATGGTGTTTGAGGTAGTGGATTATTGAGTTCCTCCGCATGTTTGACGTAGTTTCTCCCTACACAAAGAATTTTCATATAAATTAACTATCGAAAATATGAATAATTTAGTAGTATCTATACCAAAAATCAATTACAACCTTGCCGAGTAATTTTGGAACCGTCGAAGAGATCTTCCATCACCACATTCGTTTCTCCCACCAAATAACCTTGCTTTGCATCCCAAATTGCTACTTTTTTTTCGCAATCGTAAATTGTCGTTCTGCTTGGGCTACTATCTTTAAAAAAATGAATAACCCATTGATCATTTTCAAACTCTAACTTATAAGTTCCCTTACAGTATTCCATAAATTGATTACCGGTTGTTAATCCTTTATGATATTTAGTATTTCTGTAAGTGCTATCGCTTATTTCTAGACTATGAGTACTCGAACAAAACTTTCCTTTTACTTTTTCTCTAATTTCTATTTCAGTAGGCGCATTTCCTTCGCAGCTTAATAGAACCAGCAATAAGGAGAAAGAGATCAGACGAATGTATAGGTTCATGATTAGTAAAATTTCATTTTTTATAATCAGGTATCGTATTAGGCTCAAAACTCTTTTGAACCTCTCCTAATTCTTTTATAAGTGTTCCACGGGGATCACGTTCGATGGCATTTCCAATGACGATGATATCCGCCCCTGCTCCCCAAATATTTTTTGCCTCTAAGGATGTGCGAATACCTCCTCCAACTATTAATGGGATATCTATTTCAGATTTTACAGATTTAATCATCTGTTCAGAAATAGGTTTTACCGCTCCACTTCCTCCATCTAAATAAATCAACTGTAATCCCAACATTTCTCCCGCAATAGCAGTGCAAGCTGCGATATCAGGTTTATTATAAGGGATAGGTTGGGTCCCGCTCATGTAACTGGCTGTAGTAGGTGTTCCACAATCTACTAATATGTAACCTGTCGGCAATACACTTAGATTCGTTTGGCGAATTAAGGGAGCTGCTTCCACGTGTTTTCCTATCAAGTGCTCCGGATTCCTACCACTTATTAAAGATAGGAATAATATTCCATCAGCATCAGGGACTATTTGATGAAGGCTAGCGGGAAATAGTACTACTGGAACAGAAGACTCTTTTTTAAGAAAAGAAACCAGGTCAAATATAAAATTATTTGATATTAAGCTCCCTCCAACCAGAAAAACAGAAACCCCATAATGCTCCGCCGTGGTGATTAGCTGAGCAGCTTTATCCAAGGTAGTCTTATCCGGATCAATCAGGACGGCAAAACCTTTTTTTCCATGCAAAGGAAATGATCGGAATGTTGAAATAAGTGATGAAATCATCCTGACAGGTCCATGATTATTTTCTCACACCGATCAAATTTAAGAAAATTCTCTTAAGATTAATGGATACCGTGCATCCATCTCCTTAGCATCGGCACGAGGAAAAGAAGGACAATACTGGCACCTCCTACGACTAATACTCCCCAAAACCAATATACTTCTGTAAAGGCTTGTAGGGTATCTACTGCACTGGCACCTTGTTCAGGTGTAGCGGTCAACTTACCTAATTGAGCAGCAATCTCGTGGGCAAAAGAAATAGAAAGGAACCAGGTTCCCATGACTAAGCCTACAATTTTGGCAGGCGATAATTTGGTAACCAATGATAATCCTATAGGTGATAAGCAAAGTTCTCCAGTGGTGTGGAACAAATACATTAAAATGAGAAAGATAACAGGTACATATCCGTCTATCGCAAAAATACGGGCACCTAATACAACTAGTGCAAAACCTAAGGCTAGTTGGGCAAGTCCGAGCACAAACTTCATAGGAGTAGACGGTTCTAGACCCACTTTATTTGTTCTTAACCATATCCAGGAAAATACCGGAGCTAATAGGATAATAAACATAGGGTTCACACTCTGAAACATAGAGGTAGGAATTTCTCCACCAAGAATGGTACGATTTACGTTCCTTTCAGCAAAAAGGGTAAGCGATCCACCAGCTTGTTCGAAAAGGGCCCAGAAAATCATGTGAAAAAAGAACAACACAATCACCACTAATAATCGTTGACCTTCCACTTTATCTTCAGCAGTAAAGCTTGTATACAGTAAATAACCAATACTCAGTATTCCTGCAGCCAACAAAATATAAGCCATAAATTCGTTAACATTTAAAAGGCCTGCGATAATTGGAACTACAAGAAAGCTACCGAGGATGACCATTAGATTAGGTGATAATCCCAAAAATTTAGGAGCTACTAACCACTCCGGTCTCGGTGGGTGTCCATTATCTCCAAAATCACTCAAGTTCCGCCAGAAAACGATCAAACCGATAAGCATCCCTAATCCTGCAGCACTGAATCCCCAGAACCAGTCAATTTGTTCGCCTAAATAACCACAAGTTAAAGGTGCCAGAAATGCGCCTATGTTTACTCCCATATAGAAGATAGTAAATGCTCCATCCTTACGGGGATCATTTTGATCATAAAAGGTTCCTAAAAAACTGGAAATATTGGGTTTAAAGAAGCCATTTCCTACGATGATTAATGCCAGTCCTGTAAAAAATATAATTAGATTTCCTTCAAAAGCTAAGGTAAAATGACCTAAAGCCATTAATGACCCTCCTAATAAAATGGCCCTTCTAAAGCCTGTTACACGATCGGCAATCAATCCTCCTATTACTGGGGCCGCATAAACCAGGGCTCCATAGGCTCCATAAATTCCGTATGCACGAGTATCCGCTTCTCCCTGACTCATTTGTTCAAATAGTACCTTAGTCATATATAACACGAGCAAGGCTCGCATTCCATAAAAAGAAAAACGTTCCCATAATTCCGCAAAAAATAATGTAAACAATGCTTTAGGATGAATTTTTCTTTGAGTTAAAACGACGAATGGTATCCATAAAAGAACAAATGCCCATCCTACGATAAGGGTCAAAAGCGCAATATCCATAATAACTGATTTGTGATGATTGAAGGAAAAGAAAAAAAATTTTCTGGCCTACCTATTAGCAAAACTATCATTTTCAGAGGATTTTGCAAGTTCTAGACCTCAAGCGTGTGTAATCGATTACGGAACGTGTGGAAATGAATGTAAATATTTATATATTTGTGGAGTCCTAATTTGCATACCACATAACAGTATATGAATTTTGTGTCCCATTTTTATCTAGATCGGGACGTATGCTCTAGCATGTACATGTTGGGAGTCGGTACACCAGATCTACTTTCAAGCTTTAAGGAGGGAATTCGTCTAAGACAGTCTCGTCTTCCCCTTATTTTGGAAAGTGATGTAAGTGAGGATCAAATTCAATTTTATAATGGTGTGATCAGACACTTTGAGGTAGATCGATTATTCCATAGTTCTGAATTTTTTCTTCGAGAAACCCGACATATTTCTGCCCTCCTGAAAAGTGAGTTTTCTGAACTTGAAATTGAAAGAGTATTCTTCGTTGCTCACATTACCCTGGAATTGTTGATGGATAGAATTCTCATTCTCGATAATGAGGAAATGTTAAAAGAATACTATGCCCATTATACTCATAGAACAGTTATTCAGGCCGCACGTTTCACGGAGTGGGTGTGCAGAAAAATTCTTCCCACCTATGAAGCTTATTTGCGAAAAGTAGCCACCCGGCAATATCTTTACAACTACAAGGATATTTCTTTTATTCTTATGGTGATGGAACAGATTTTTCGCAAAGTAGGATTGAAACGGATAAGCTTTTTGGGAAGTACAAAAATCAGCCTACTTTTGAATCAATACCAGGATTCTCTTGCAGCTAAGCTACCACTATGTATGTTTGAAATCCGTAATCAGTTGTGCAAAGTGTAACGTAATATATTTTCCTTTCTTATATCGCTTATTGGAGAGTAAATTCTAACTGTTCATACACGATTTTCACATTTGACTTGCTAAGGGATTATCTACACCTTAATTTCGCCTCAGAATACTGTATTTCATTGATCTTGCCATACATACTTTTCACGCGATTTAGTTCGTTTGATGAAAGGTAATTTCTTAAATATTTATTTATACACCCGCAATTTTTCATGTTAATTAGTCTTAGGTTTAATTTTTGATTAAACCCTAGCTATGAATAATTTCCCACTTTATTTTAGATGATAAATGAATGAAGCAATTCATAATTTTATTCAGTATATGTTTATTGTTAGCACAATTAACAATTGGGCAAACTGAACAAGTTAAATATGGAAATGACTTTCTCAATATAGGTGTCGGAGCAAGAGCTTTTGGTATGGGTAATGCGCATGTCGCTGTAGTTAATGATGTCAATGCCGGATATTGGAATCCAGCCGGTCTTATTCACAGAGGCTCAGATCAACATGCGGAGGTATCCCTCATGCATGCAGCATATTTTGCGAACATTGCCAATTATAATCACATAGGCCTATCCATTCCCCTTGATTCGGTGGGGAGTAAACGGCTGGGCCTCACCCTTATTCGATTGGGAATAGATGATATTCCTAACACCCTCAGTTTAATCAGAGAAGATGGATCTTTCGACTACAATTCTGTAAGCAGTTTTTCTGCCTCAGATCTCGCTACGCTCATATCATACGCTTGGAGTCCTAAGTTTTTGGAAGGACTGAGCGTAGGAGGAAATTTAAAGGTGATTTACAGGGGAGCAGGAAGATTTGGAAATGCCTGGGGATTCGGACTAGACATTGGTGCCAAATATCAACGCAAAGGATTGCAGGTAGGTCTGTCCCTGAGGGATGCGACTAACACATTCAATGCCTGGACCTTTAACACAGAAACTTTCGAAGATGCTTTCATTAATACGGGAAATGAAATACCACAAAATTCTGTATTAAGAGTACCAATGTCTATTCGGTTAGGATTAGCATATACCTTCCACATCACTCATAGATTAAATTTACTTACAGCGGTAGATGGGGATATTTTTCTGGACGGAAGAAGGGCCACATCTCTCATTTCATCAGAAACGTTAAGTATTGACCCGCATGCAGGATTTGAGTTGGCCTATTTAAATGATCAAAAGAAGCCCATCGTGTTCCTCAGAGGAGGTGTCTACAATTTACAAAATGAAAAAAATACTGATGGCGTAGAGGAGGTGGGGTTATTCCCAACAGCAGGGGTTGGAGTCGTTTTGAAGAATCTCCAATTAGACTACGCATTAGCTAATATAGGCGACCTTTCACAAAATCTTCATTCACATGTAGTTTCGCTTAAAATACATATAAAATAAAACACAAGTGAATGGTTATTGTTGTATAATATTTAAAAATAAGTATTATAAAATACAGGAAATTAATCCTTATTTGATATAACATGAAGAAACTTATAATTTCATATATTTTTCTCATTGCATTTTTGAACGTAGGATTTACCCAAAGCTTCGACTATGGTAACAGCTGGTATAGAGATGGTGCTAACCAGACATTTATAAAACTCGAGGTAGAAGAGGATGGAGTTTACCGGATTACCACTGAGGAATTATTAAGTGCGGGGTATGATTTGTCTGGAGTTAATCCATCTACTTTAAAAATTATTTATAGAAACAGAGAAATCCCGATTTTTTTGCGTACGAGTGCATCGGGTCAATTTGAGGCGCTTGAATTTATAGGATTTAGAAATGATGGGAGGGTAGATTCAATTATGTATAGAGATCCAATTACCGGATTACATAAGCCCGATTTACAGCCCAATAAAAATTTGAGTCTTTTTAGTGATGTATCCGCTTACTTCCTCACCTGGTCGAATAATCCAGGTAAGCGAATGATAGCGTTTTTTGATGTGCTCTATGACAATTATGAGCCGGAACCATCCTTTTCATATACTTCCTTAATAGAATACAGACCAGGAGATAGACATACACAATACATTAGAGGAGGTGCAGGATCTTTTAATAGTTTTTTCACCTTAAATAGTGATTATGTAACTGGAGAGGGATACAACGGTATTGCCATTCAATTAGGAAGGCCGGTGATCGTCGAAGTACCTACTCCAGGTGCTGCAAACTTACCAGGCAAAAATCCCATTGTCAAAGCAAGGATTTTCAACAGGTCCGATACTCAGCACATTTTGAGGGTTGAAATGAATGGTAATGAAGATACGCCAGTATTAGATACCCTACTAGCATCAAACAGAGTTTTCATTAAGACATATACCAGAGAATATCCCACGGAATTATCCAATATTACAGACTTAAAATTTTATGCCCTCAAAGAAGATACGGATAACAATAATCTCTGCTGGACATCTGTTACATATGATAGATTACCCGATTTTGAAGGGGATTCTGTGATGAGAATTACTGGTTTTGAAAAAGATCTACCTGCCTATTTTAGATTTACCAACCTAAATGGTTCGGATAGTATTTATGTGTTTGATCTAAATAACCCTATTAGAGCAAAAGGAATCATTTTAAACAATGGGGAAGAAGCAAGAGTGATCGTTCCAGCCTTTTCTAATAAAAGAGATCTGTTCGTAGTTACTGAGAAAGGTTTTAAGACCCCCAGGATTGTCCCTCACTCACTTAATAGATTATTTGATCCTAATCAGGGAGCAGAGTTTGTTATTATTACTAACAGATCTCTTAAAAATTCAGCGGAGGCCTATGCTCAATATAGAGATACCGCGACAGTTAATCCCCTCACAGCTAAAATAGTTTATACGGACGAAATTTTTGATGAATATGGATATGGTTCTATAACCTCTTGGGCTATTAAAAGATTTTGTAAAGATGCGTTGGATAATTGGCAAATTAAGCCTAAGTATTTTCTTCTTTGGGGGAAAGGAGCCTTTTTGACTCGAAATGAGCCTTTATTGAAAGTTCCGACCTTCGGCTATCCTGCTACCGATCATGAATTTATCAGCCATTTCGATCAAAACTCTTCAAATTTAAACCCAGAAGCTGCAATAGGCAGAGTAAATATTAATAATGATCAAGAGGGTTTTATATACCTTGATAAAGTTAATAAATATGAACACAGCACATGGGATAGATGGATGAAACAGGGAGTATTCCTTGGAGGTGGAGGAAATATCGGTGAGCAGAATAGTATCAGTAATACGTTTCTCAGTTTGCTTAATGTATTCGAAGATAATCCATACGGTGGTAATGGAATTTATTTTCAAAAGCGAACTGCTTCTATCATTGATCCTACCAACGCAGCCTATCATGAAGAAATTTCTAGTGGGGTTTCGGTTATTCATTTTTTTGGTCATTCTACTTCAAATATTCTGGACATTTCAATCAGGGAAGCAAATGAATATCAAAACTTAGGTAGATTTCCGTTTATGATTGCGATGGGTTGCTACGGAGGTGATTTTACTGTCTCCAGCAGCTTTGGAGAAAGATGGGTTTTAGCTGAAAATAGAGGAAGTATAGGTTATTTAGGAAATTCAAGTGCAGGTTATTTACCCCCATTGAGAAATTATGCAAGAATATTTTACGAAGTTCAATACGACGAAGGAATAGGATTACCTATAGGTGAAACTGTAAGGCGTACTATAGTCAAATACATGGATTCACTTAATAATCTGGTCAACAGGAATCACGCGAGACAATTAAATTTACAAGGAGATCCTTCTATTTCCCTTTATAATGTCGATTTGCCTGATTATGAATTAGTTTCGTCAAATATCTTTTTTACTCCTGACAACTTCACTGCACAAGACGATTCATTTAGCATCAATATTATAGTCAATAATATAGGCAGAGCAGTAAAGGACTCCTTCAGCATCTCTATCCAACAGCGTTTTCCTAATGGAAGAATATTCGAGCATCCTTCATTTAAGGTTCCTTCTACCACATTTATTGATACTTTTTCGACAGTCTTAGTCAATCCTTTTGGAAATGAAGCCACTGGTCAAAATATATTCGAAATATTTGTGGACGCTGATGAAGCGATAACTGAAATTGATGAAAGGAATAATAGAATAGTGCTAAATCAGACGGTACCAGGAAATAAGCCAGCTACCCTATTCCCTACTCCTTTCGCCATAATCAGTGATAATACGGTTCATCTGGATGCTTCCTCATTTTTTGTCTCCCAGGAGGATGATATCGGATATGTTTTTGAAATTGATACTACAGCAGATTTTTCTTCTCCTTCAAGAATATCTTCGGGGGCTATTCGAGGTTCAGCTAACTATATTTCCTGGGATGTACCATTTACTTTACAAGATAGCGTAGTTTATTTCTGGAGAGTAAGGTTGAGTGACGTAACACCGAGTATTTGGAGTAATTCTTCATTCACTTACATTAAAGATAAAACAGGTTGGTCTCAATCAAACTTTTCTCAATTCGAGGAGAATACACTAACCAATCTTGAGGCAGATGCATTACAAAGACGCTGGACTTTCCGACCAATAATCAGAGAGTTTGAATTTAGATCAAGACTTGGAGGAAGTTTTACTCTTACCAGTAATTCAGGTTCCAATGTATTTGACTTTCAGGTAGCGGGATTTACTCGTAATGGCCTGGCTTATGCTATCATTGAAGAGGATGTTTCTCAGTATTCTCCAGAAAATAATCTGGTAGCTCGATACGTATCTGTAGATGATTTTTATATAATTAGAAATGCCATATTAAATATGAAGGACGGTGATTACATTATGATTGCCTCAAATGTTAATCCTGAAATTCCAAGTTGGAGCGAAGATATATTTGAATCATTGAAGTTAGTAGGCATTTCTGATGATATTCGCTACTTAAATGATGGAGACGGATTTGTAGTATTAGGTAGAAAGGGTTTTCCCAATTCCGCAGAAGAAATACTAACACCTAACTCCGGGAACAATTATATTCTAAGAAAGGAATTCTCTATTCCTATGACTGAAGGAGAAATATTCTCTGGGAAAATAGGTCCCGCTAAAAGTTGGGATAAAATTGTGTGGGACTGGAGAAGTATTGATAGAATAGCTGATGAAAATTTATCTCTGGAGATATCAGTAACTAATAAAGAAGACATTGATAGTTTATATTTAGTGGTAAATGATAATACTAAACAAACAGACTTATCAAGTCTTGATGCTTCCAATTATCCCTACCTTAATTTTCGTCTAAGTATACAAGATTCTATCAATAGAACTCCTCCTCAACTCAGAAAATGGCAGGTTTTTTACGAACCTGTTCCAGATGCGGTTGTAGATCCCATTTCAGATTTCTCCTTTCAGTCAGATACGCTTTTTGAAGGGCAGACAGGCTCCATCAGCTTGAAGGCAAATAATATTACTCCATCAAATATGGATAGTCTACTAGTCAAATTTTCACTGGAAAGACAAGATAGAACTACCGTTGTTTTAGATAGTATTAGGGTTGCTCCCCTGCTAGCCAACAGTTCTACAGATATTTCTTTTTCCTATCCTACCTTGGAGAACAAACTGGAAGGAAATGTTAATTTGATCGTAGAGATTAATCCGAATTTAGATCAACCAGAGCAATACTTGTTCAATAATACCTACATTCAACCTTTTTATGTAGAAGTTGATCAATCAAATCCCGTTCTAGACGTTACTTTTGATGGAAAATATATTATTAACGGAGATATTGTATCTAGTGATCCCGAAATTCTCATTCAGGTAAATGATGAGAATCCTTATATCCCTATCACAGATTCAAACTCAGTTGAAATTTATCTTCGACAGGGAAACATCGTAAATCCCTTTGAAAGAATATTTTTCTCTGATCCAAGAATAGAATGGCAACCCGCTACTTTACCCGATAATAAAGCCAGAATGTATTTTTATCCTGGACAAGGAGCAGGATTGCCAGATGGAGATTACGCCTTAAGGATTCAGGCAAAAGATCAAAAAGGAAATTTGTCTGGTGAAAATGAGAGTTTTTACGAGATTAACTTTGAGGTAGTTAACGAAACTGCTATCACTCATGTACTCAATTATCCCAATCCATTTTCGACCTCCACGCGTTTTGTTTATACCTTAACTGGTAATGAACTGCCAGAAGTATTTCAAATTCAGATTTATACCGTATCGGGAAGGCAAGTAAGAGTAATTGATTTAGTTGAATTAGGCGACGCAAAGCTGGGGAGGCATATTACGGATTTTTCCTGGGATGGGACGGATGAATTTGGTGATAGATTAGATAATGGGGTCTACCTGTACAGAGTAGTAATCAAAATGCCTAATGAGGAGTTGCTGCATCGAGAAGAACCCATTGATCAATTTTTTAAGAATGGATGGGGCAAACTTTATATTTTAAGGTAAAACTACTTATCAAAGGAATTCTTTTTTGGTCCTAAACTTCCATAGGTGAAGGTTTTCATTAATTTTGCACTATCAAATTAATGATGCAGAATGGACTATAGTGACAATTTCCCAAAAATAATCTCTCACGCAAAAGAATACGGTTTTATTTTTCCATCTAGTGAAATATATGATGGATTGGGGGCTGTATATGATTATGGCCAATTAGGGGTCGAATTAAAGAATAATATAAAGTCTGCTTGGTGGAAAGCAATGGTTCAAATGAACGAAAACATTGTAGGATTAGATTCAGCAATCCTTATGCATCCCACCGTATGGAAAGCTTCAGGCCACGTAGATGCCTTCAGCGATCCGCTCATTGACAATAAAGATTCCAAAAAAAGATACCGGGCTGATGTTTTAATTGAGGATCAAATAGAAAAATATCTTCAAAAATCTCAAAAAGACACAAATAAAAAGGCGAAAAAAGAAGGTTGGGAAGAATATTCTGAACCTTATAAGAAATATTTGCACAATAATCGCAATGCACAAAAAGCAATTGACCTCCAACAAAAATTAGCTACGGCCCTTGGAGCTGATGATTTAGACCAATTAAAACAAATAATTATCGATCAGGGAATTGCCTGCCCTGAATCTGGGTCTAAGAATTGGTCGGATGTCCGACAGTTCAACCTTATGTTCAAGACCCAGTTGGGAGCTACTACAGATACGAGTGTAGATCTTTACATGCGTCCAGAAACTGCTCAGGGAATTTTCGTCAACTATCTCAACGTTCAGAAATCCTCTCGGATGAAGCTCCCCTTCGGTATCGCTCAAATAGGTAAAGCGTTCAGGAACGAAATTGTAGCAAGGCAATTTATTTTTAGAATGCGGGAATTTGAGCAGATGGAAATGCAATTCTTTATCAAACCAGGTACGCAACACGAGTGGTTCGAATACTGGAAAAGTGAAAGGATGAAATGGCATCAATCCCTAGGGCTTCGTTCCGATCGTCTACACTTACACGAACATGAAAAATTAGCACATTATGCAGATGCTGCGGAGGATATACAATTCACATTTCCTTTTGGGACAAAAGAACTGGAAGGGATACACAGTAGAACGGATTTTGATTTGAGTAATCATCAGGAATATTCTGGAAAGAAGTTGCAGTATTTTGATCCTGAAACTGAATCTTCTTATGTACCTTATGTGTTGGAAACTTCAGTTGGCCTGGATAGAACGTTTCTTGCTCATATGAGTAATTCCTATGAGGAAGAAGAAGTTCCAAGTGCTAAAGGAACCATGGAAACCAGAAAGGTGCTAAAGTTACATCCATTACTTGCCCCATATAAAGTGGCCGTATTCCCATTGGTAAAGAAAGATGGACTTCCTGATATAGCGAGAAAAATTATCGCCGACCTAAAATACGATTATCAAGTAAATTATGATGAAAAGGATGCCGTTGGAAGAAGATATAGAAGGCATGATGCGATTGGAACCCCGTTTTGCGTAACAGTGGATTATGAAACGAAAGATGATGAGAAGGTCACTATTCGAGATAGGGACAGCATGATACAAGAGCGAATACCTATTACTTCTGTAGGTGATTATATTAGAGATAAATTAAATTGGAGGAATGTCCTTGAATGGGCGTAGCGGATGGCCAGACCATTATTAACCCAAATCCCTTTAGGAAGATCATCATGGAGAATTTAGAATTATTGAGAGCGTTATGTGTTACGGCAGGCGCTCCAGGATATGAAGAAAGGATCAGGCAATTGATCGTCAAAGAAGTACGTCCTTTGGTGGATGATCTTCGCATCGATTACATGGGAAACCTTATTGCATTAAAAAAAGGCAATGGAGACCGTAAAATAATGGCTGCTGCCCATATGGACGAAATTGCCTTTATCATTACTTATATTGAAAAAAATGGGTTTGCGCGATTTCACACCTTAGGGGGCTTTGACCCTAAAACACTTACCGCTCAACGTGTCATCGCTCATGGTAAGGAAGATCTAATAGGCGTGATTGGTAGTAAACCTATCCATATCATGTCTCCCGAAGACAGGAAAAAACTTCCTAAAGTAAAAGATTATTTCATCGATTTCGGCATGTCATACGAAAAAGTAACAGAAATACTTTCCGTAGGGGATGTCGTCACCAGGGAAAGAGATCTCATTGAAATTGGAGAATGTGTATCCACAAAGTCCCTCGACAATAGAGTTTCTGTCTTTATATTAATTGAAACGCTACGTCAATTAACCAATCCAGCCTACGATTTTTATGCCGTTTTTACGGTTCAAGAGGAGATTGGACTTAGAGGGGCCACAACAGCCACACGCCAAATAGATCCTGATTTTGCTTTTGGTCTTGATACGACCATTGCCAACGATCTTCCAGGAATAAATGGTCACGAGAGTATTACTGCTCTGGGAAAAGGAACTGCTATCAAAATCATGGATGCCTCTGTCATGAGTGATCTCAGGATGATAAAGTTTATGGAATCCATAGCTACTAAATATAATATCACTTACCAAAAAGAAATATTAACGAATGGAGGAACAGATACTGGAGCAATGCAAAGATCTGGGAATGGAGCTATTGTAGGATGTATCTCCATCCCTACACGGCACATTCATTCCGTAGTGGAAATGTGTCATAAAGAAGATATTCTTGGTAGTATTCAGTTACTCAAGCACTGTGTGGAAGAGTTGGACAATTTTGATATTAAATGGCCATATTAGGCTTTCATCATCTTTTTTTGTTTTCAGATTATGGGTAGGATTCCTTCTCATGTAGTAGACCAAATTTATGCTGTAGCGGATATAGTAGAAGTCATCTCAGATTATTTACCCTTAAAAAAAAAGGGAGCAAATTACTGGGCACTCTCCCCTTTTTCTAATGAAAAAACTCCCTCCTTTGCTGTTAATCCCGTCAAAAATATCTATAAAGATTTTAGTTCTGGAAAAGGGGGAAATGCGATCAGCTTTATCATGGAAATGGAAGGCTTTTCCTATGTGGAAGCCCTTCGCCATCTAGCCCAGAAATATCACATTGACCTTGAAGAGGAAGATGAAAGCCCTGACGAACGAGATCAAAGGGATAAGAGGCAGAGTTTAATGATCGTAAATGAATTTGCTGCCAATTTTTTTCACGAACAACTCCTTAAAACCGAAAAAGGAAAAAATATAGGTCTTTCCTATTTTAAAGAACGCGGCCTACTTGAATCGACCATTGAAACATTTCGGCTAGGCTATTCCCCTGATAGCTGGGATACATTGGCAAAGGCTGCAGAACAACAACAATACAATCCCGAATATCTGCTGGAACTAGGATTATGCAGCAAATCAGAAAAAACGGGTAAGCTCATTGATCGATTTCGGGATAGAGTGATGTTTCCCATTCACAATCCCATGGGAAAAGTAGTAGGCTTCGGTGGAAGAATTCTCAGTAGTGAAAAGAAGATCGCTAAATACATCAATTCTTCCGAATCCGATATTTACCATAAAAGCCAAGTCCTCTACGGTTTACATCACGCCAAGCAATTCATCAGAAATGAAGATGTGTGTATCCTCACAGAAGGATACATGGACACCATCATTCTCCATCAAAACGGAATCAAACATGTAGTAGCCTCGAGTGGAACAGCTCTGACCCCAGAACAGGTACGTCTCATACGCAGATTTACCCAGAACGTACTCATGATTTATGATGGAGATGCAGCAGGTATTAAAGCTGCCATGCGAGGAATAGATCTCCTTCTCAAAGATGGGATGCACGCCAAGATCCTCATCCTGCCAGATAAACACGATCCAGATTCTTATGTGAGAGCCGTAGGACCTAATGCTTTCCTGGAATATGCAAAACGTGAGGCACTGGACTTTGTAGAGTTCAAAATCCGGGTGCTACAGGAAGGTCAGGACGATCAGGATCCCAGATCTCAAGCTAATTTAATCAAAGAGCTCGCTTCTACCGTAGGACACATTTCTGATCTCATCCAGCGTCAGTTGTATATAAAAACCCTATCGCAGCGATTAGATGTATCCGAAGGCTTGATGACTCATGCGGTAGAAGAAGCAAGAAGAGAACATTCAACATTCGAAGCCAGACAGAACCGAAGAGAAGCACCAACAACCACCTCTCCTCCTAATGCAGAAGTTAAAGAGTTAAAATCTTTCGAAAAACTCGACCTCGCAAATCAGGAAAAAGAATTACTTCGCATTCTGGTAAACTATCACGATCAATCCTTCATAGAAGGTTCAGGACCTACCATTAATCTCCTCCCAGAAGGATCTACCCCCATTCCCTCCGAAGAGAAAGATGAAGGAGATAAAGTTTTCCTCATAGACTTCTTTCAGGTAGAATTAGAAGGCCTTGAGTTTGAAAATCAAGTTTTTGACCAATTAAAGAATGAGATTATCGATAAATATGCCGAGGAAGAAACCTTAAATATTCATCACTACCTACAACATTCAGATCCAGCTATTCGAAATTTAGTATCTGGCCTATTGACTCCTACGCACGAAATAAGCCCAAACTGGAAAAAGCACGATGCATTAGTTTGGGACCTAGATGCAGACCTGGAAAGGAGCGTAAAAAATGCCATGTACCATTATAAATATAAAAAGGTACAGTTACTTATCATAGAAACTCAAAGAGCCTTAAAATCTGTTCCAGAAGGTCAGGAAGAGAAAGAAAATGAATTGCTGGAAATTTATATGCACCTACTACAACTGAAAAAAAATATAGGAAAGAAATTAGGAGCTTCAGGAGCTTTACGTGCTAAAGATGGGAAATTGTAAATTTCCCGCGCTTAGAATTACTCTGAATTATATTTTTCTGTGCCAATGAATAAATATTATCCTATTTTTAGCAGTAGTGAGGAATTTCTTTATGAAAATTTGGTGTAGCATACTTTCTCTATACTTCGGTATAGTAAGTTTTATCCCTCAAATGGATTTCAGTCAGATTTCCTATCTGGATGATATGCTCACTCACTTTCATCTTCACAAGACTTGTAATAATTCCCAAAATACCTCTATATCCTTTACCACCTTTATTTATATACACTATATAGACCAAGGGGCACATAGTGAATTACCCGATCATGATAGCCATCAAAATCTTCCCTTTCATACGTTAAACTTTCATTTTACAGGATTTTTCTTACCATTTCCCGATAGGTACATCGGGCAAATGTTATTAGACACTTCTTATAGTGCATCTTATCAAAATCCTTTCTATCTAAAAGAGTTTTGTTCTTCCTTTTTCCGACCTCCTTCATTTAGATAATTACCCTCACCATTATTCCATTCTAATTTTCATGTTTCATTCGGTGGTGGACTCACATACATCCATCTAATTTAATTATATCTAAATGATAGACCGAATTATACGTTTTTCTATACACAATAAACTCATTGTAGGCTTTTTCATACTGCTATTGCTCGGCTGGGGAATCTATTCTGCCAGTGAATTATCTATAGGCGCAGTACCGGATATCACTAACAATCAAGTCCAGATCATTACTACTTCTCCTTCATTAGCAGCACAGGAAGTAGAACAATTTATCACCTTCCCTTTAGAGATGGAGCTAGGTAATACTCCCGGTATGATAGAAATTCGGTCAGTCTCAAGATTTGGTCTGTCTGTAATAACCGTCGTTTTTGAAGAAGACCATGATATCTACCTCGCCAGACAATTAATTAGTGAACGCATTAAAATTGCAGAAGAACAAATTCCTGAAGGATTAGGGAAACCACAACTGGGCCCTATTAGTACAGGTTTAGGAGAGATATATCAATATGTAATTTATCCAGAACCAGGATTCGAAGATCAGTATACTCCTATGGAGCTAAGATCCATTCAGGATTGGATTATCAAACGTCAGCTTGTGGGTATTCCGGGAGTAATAGAAGTAAACAGCATCGGCGGATATGTAAAGCAATTTGAAATAGCCATCGAGCCTGGTAGATTAAAAGCGGCCCAACTTAATTTAGTGGATATTTATGAAGCTATTTATCAAAATAATGCTAATACAGGTGGATCTTATATAGAAAAAGATCCCTACACCTACTTCATTAGAGGAGAGGGATTAGTCAAATCATCGAAAGATCTGGAACAAATCCTGGTAAAGCAGACAGATGCCTATCCCGTTTACCTAAGAGATGTAGCAAAGGTACGTTTGGGATATTCGCCCCGATTTGGCGCAGTTAGCATGAATGGAATGGGAGAAGTAGTTGCAGGGCAAGTGATGATGCTTAAAGGAGAAAATGCAGCAGCGGTAACTAAGAGGGTAAAGGAGCGAATGGAATTAATTAAACCTTCTCTTCCAGAAGGCATCGTTTTGGAAGCTTATCTGGACAGAACAAAATTAGTAAATCAAACCATCGATACAGTTGTGACTAACCTGGTGGAAGGCGGATTGATTGTCATTTTTGTTCTCGTTTTATTATTGGGTAACATTCGAGCCAGCCTGATTGTCGCTTCCGTCATTCCTCTATCTATGTTGTTCGCCATTTCGATGATGCATATGTTTGGTATTTCTGCTAACCTAATGAGCCTGGGAGCCATCGATTTTGGTTTGATTGTGGATGGAGCTGTTATCATCGTAGAAGCTATCTTATTCCACCTACACCAACTTACTCAAAAACCTGCGGATCAGGATGCTTTAAATCGAGAAGTATTTAACGCAGCTTCCTACACCAGAAAGTCGGCAGCTTTTGGTGAAATCATTATTCTTATCGTTTATCTACCCATTTTTTACCTATCTGGGATAGAAGGAAAGATGTTCCAACCTATGGCTCAAACAGTAAGCTTCGCAATTACAGGCGCATTGATTCTATCCCTTACGTATGTTCCAATGATGTCTTCCCTTTTCCTATCTCCTGAAAATCAACATAAAGCAACTTTCTCTTCAACATTTATGGGGTGGCTGAGAAAAGGATACGCACAGATTTTGGTCCAGGCGATGAAGGCTAAAATAGCTTGGCTACTCATTACTATCCTCCTTTTTGGAGGTAGCCTCTGGATGTTAAGTAGAATGGGAGGTGCTTTCATCCCTACCCTGGAAGAAGGGGATTTCGCACTTCACCAAATCCTTCCGCCTGGCAGTTCCATCTCTGAAGGCATAAAAGTTTCTAAAAATATTCAGGATATTTTATTGGACCAATTCCCAGAGGTAGAAAAAGTGGTCACAAAAATCGGAACAGCAGAGATTCCCACGGATATTATGCCAATGGAAGCAGGGGACATATATGTCATTCTCAAACCTAAAAAAGAGTGGACCAGTGCCTATTCCAGAGAAGAGATGTTTGAAAAAATGGAAGCTGCTCTATCCGAATTTCCGGGGGTGATGTATGAATTCACCCAGCCTATCCAGATGCGATTTAATGAGTTAATGACAGGAGTGAGACAGGATATCGCTATTAAGATATTTGGCGAATCCCCTGGAGTATTGGCACAAAAAGCCAAAGAAGCCAAAACCATCATTCAGAATATAGAGGGTGTAGGAGACATTCAGGTAGAGGTGACGGGAGGATTACAACAAATCATGATTAATTACGATCGCAGCCGTCTTGCGCAATACGGTTTGGATATCGCCACTATAAACCGAATGATCAAAGGAAGTTTTGCTGGAGAAAAGGCAGGTGTTTTATACGAAGGAGAAAGGCGATATGATATTGTAGTTAGGCTGGATGAAGCTTTTCGAGCAGACCCAAGTCAAATTGAACACATTTATATTCCACTCAATAACGGTCAGCAGGTTCCCTTAGGTACTTTAGCAAAAGTGATATTAGAGGAAGGGCCTACGCAAATCTCCAGGGAAAATACCCAAAGAAGAATCACGATAGGAGTTAATGCCAGAGGGAGAGATTTACAAAGCCTTGTCTCAGAGATTGAAGAAACATTAGCCAGGGACCTTGAATTACCTTCAGGATACTTTATTACTTTTGGTGGCCAATTTGAGAACTTCAGGCAAGCCAGAGAACGGTTAGTCATAGCTGTTCCTATAGCCCTTTTTCTTATTTTCATTCTCCTGTATTTTACCTTTCAATCCTTTACACAGGCGTTGCTCATTTTTACAGCCATCCCTATGTCTGCCATCGGAGGGATATGGGCCCTTTATCTTAGAGAAATGCCATTTAGTATATCAGCTGGAGTGGGATTTATTGCTTTATTTGGTGTCGCAGTACTAAACGGAATTGTCATGATTGCCTACTTTAACCGATTAAAAAAGGAGGGCGTAGCTCATCTGATGGAACGGATTCTTCAGGGAACTCAGGCTAGACTGCGACCTGTTATCATGACAGCTATGGTGGCTTCTTTGGGTTTTCTACCTATGGCCATTTCGACCGCTCCTGGAGCAGAAGTCCAACAACCACTAGCCACCGTAGTAATAGGAGGCCTGATTTCTGCCACTTTTCTTACCCTAGTTATTCTACCGATCCTATATTACTTTTCAGAAACATATGTACCCTTCCGCCCATCGGATAACTCGAAACAGACGATGCTCAATCTGTTGTGCATAGTTATCTTATGCTCTCCCGTTTTCTCTATTGCTCAATCTATCCCCAATGCCCCCATTCCCATTTCGCTACAAGAAGCCCTCCAACGGGCTAAAAGCTATCACCCCGAGTCGGAACGAAGCCATCTTTACTTACAACAACAGCGAATCAGGGCGGAAGGAGGGATTCTATATCCTAAAATGAATATCTTCTTCTCTGGAGAAGAAAACGACTTTGAAAGGTTTGATGGAGTTAATTCCTTTGGATTTATTCAAAATTTTATCCTTCCCTCTACGAGTAAAACGACCAAAACCTACTTGATAGAACAACAATCGCTGGCAGGAATTCAAGTAGAGTTAACCCAAAAAGAAATTGAACGACAAGTTCGAAAAGCTTACTATCACCTTAGCTACAATCAAACCCAACAAACTATACTAACTAATACGATCACACGCTATCAGGAATTTCTTAGGATTATGAGCGTTCGCTTTGAAGAAGGAGAAGATGCAAAGATTCCATTATTGACCATACAGAATCAACTAAATGAATTGATATTCCAATTAACAGCAGCCAACCGAGATATAGAAATTGCTCAATTGTCTTTTAATTATTGGCTTATATCGGATACAGTATTTATCGCTTCCCCCGATTCTGCCAATTCATTCCCCAATTTTTCGGGAGTTGAAGATGTTCTGCATCCTCTCATCAGATATGACGCTCAACAAGTAAATGTATCTTATGCCCAATTAGAGGTGACTAAAAGTAAATTGCATCCTCAGATTCAAGTCGGTGCTCAATTACAAACGATCGCAGGGGCCTTTCCCTTTTTTGGATATCAGTTGGGTATAGTAATGCCTATATTTAGAAAAGCCTATATGGCGGAAAAACGGGCAGCAGAAGTACAGGTTAAGATACAGGAAGAAGCACTCTATTCACAGCAACTAATGTTTATACAACAAAAAACGGCCATCCTTCAAAGAATTACGGCTAGTCGCGATATGCTAAAAGTATTAATCCAGGATCTTTTACCGGATGCAAGGGACCAATTAGCACTTTCGGAAGAGGCATTTCTCAATCAGGAAGTTCCTTATGATGTATATATGGATAGCCTTAACCAATCGCTCAAATTAGAACTCAATATTCTCGACCTTAAAAGAAAACTGGCAGACCTACATGCGGAATGGATCTATTATAATAACTAATCATTGACTCAAGAACATATGAAATACCTACCTTTATCATTCATCTTTTTCGCCTCTCTTGCTGCTTGTACCTCCCCAAGTGAAGATGTACAGAAGGATCCACTTACCAAAGCCCCACAAATGCAACAGGCGTCTCATAAGGATTCCCCGGAGGATCAATTATACGGAGAACATCAGGCATCTTATACAGCCGAAGAGGAAGATCTCGTTAAATTGACTGCTACTCAACAGGAAAAAATAGGTTTGTCTATCGGCTATATAGAGGAGAAGAACCTGGGTGCTCATATAAAAATTACAGGCAAACTGGAAATTCCTCCCCAAAATAAGGCGCATATCGGTCCAATTATAGAAGGAAAAATCAAACGCATTTTAGTGATTCCAGGTCAATATGTTAAACAAGGTCAAGTTCTGGCGTATCTGGAAAATCCGGTATTTCTCGACCTTCAACAGCAATTCATGGAAACAGAAAGCCGTCTGGATTACCTGGAAAAAGAAGAGGAAAGGCAAGCTCGGTTATTAGATAAAGCCGTCGTATCTGAAAAACAATATGAAGAGATCTCTTCTGAATTAAACATAATGAAAGCCAGGAAAAAGGGCTTGTCTGCCAAACTTAAGCTAATAGGAATCTCGCCTAATTCTTCACGTGAAGAGCTGCAGCCACATATTCCTGTAAAGAGCCCTATTAATGGATTCATTAGTAATATTCATGTGGCTACAGGTGAATATGTGGAGGTAAGTACCCATATGTTTGAGGTATTGGATAATCACCATATTCACATCGACTTAAAGATATTTGAGAAAGATTTAGCATATGTTCAAGAGGGTCAATTCCTAGACTTCTATCTCCTTACAAACCCTTCTGAAGTAATGAAAGCCAAGATATTTACTATTGGAAAAGCACTGAACGAAGATGATCAGTCAGTTATGATTCATGCTGAAATTGAAAATAAGGATGCTCGATTACTTCCTGGCATGTTTGTAGAGGCGAGGATTATTACTTCAGAAGAAACGCTTAGCAGCCTTCCCGAATCTGCCATTGTACAAGATAAAGGAGTTAATTACATTTTTGTGGTAGAAGAAAAACAGAAGGAAGAAACCTTATTCAAGCGAATAGCAGTAATTCCTGGAACCAACGATATGGGTTATACCTCCATAGATCCCTTATCACCGCTTTCTCCAGATGCTTCTATTGTCATCAATGGAGCCTATTTTCTCTTGGCTCAAATGAAAAAAGGGGAAGAAGATGGAGGTCATCATCATGCTCACTGATATGCCCTTTAATATAATCTGAGATTATATTTATCTCAATTTCTCTTGGATATTCAAGAATATTGCATAAGAATAGTCTTAAGTTAAGTCTTTTCGGGATCTTTATAATTGGGGAAGAGTAAGATAGCCCATTAGTAATCCTGAAGTGACCGTGATAACTTATAATAATCCCAGTCAAGACTCATTGGCACAAATAATAAAGACTATAAATACAGGATCGAAGCTAAAGTATCTATTTTATATCGATCAGTACTCCTGCAGAAATCACCAACTGATCAAAATCGGATAAGACATATTTAATCTCCATCACCCCTGATAGCGTATCCGTAAATTTAATTTGGCCACCGCCTCCTAAATTTAACCCCAATTCGGAGGTTGTAGAACTTTCATCTGCCAGTCCTAATCCTACCCCATCATCAAAACTTACTCTAAAAATACCTAATTGAAGTCCCGCTAAAGGATATACATAAATATTTTCTTGTGGTTGGAAAAGATAATGACCATCTACATTGATCGTCCAAAAACTATTGTTGATCACGCTAACATCTTCCACAAAGAAGTAAGTGATGTTGGGAGAGATGGCAATTTGGTCCGTAAACTTCCATCTACCTTTAACAAAAATACCTATATCATCTGTAAGTGTTCCAAAAGCAAGGCCTGCTCCAAGTTCTAATTGAGCGTAAGAAGAACTAACAAGGCAAGAAAAAAGCGTAAATACGAAAAAAATTTTGGTGTAAAATGTTTTCATAGTTTGCAGATCAATATTCAACCTTCAAAAGATCTTTATTTTCGATATTGCAAATCAATCATATTTTTCTAAAAATCAAACGAATTTATTACATTTTTAGTTGTATATGAGCCTGTGAAGTGAATGTAGACAAAAATGCAAGATATTAGCTTTACAAGCCAGTTAAGAGAAAGGTCTCTTCCATGATGCAATTAAATAAAAATCAATTTATTAGTTTAATGGACTATAACTATGTCGGCTATATGATCAAACTTAGGAGGAGAAATTGCATCTGGAGCATCAGAGGGAAAACAAGAAATAGTAAAAGTACGAATCTTAGGTCTGATATTTTCTAAATGGGCTACTGTTCCTAATCGATGATCGCTATGAAATCTTCCGTTTAGATGGAAAATAAGATCATTTTTATTTTTCTTCCAATGAGCAGCTATACTATTCGCCATCGTAGCATCCCATAAATTCTGGCTGGCATATATATTAGATCCACTATGATCGGTGCTCCCTCCCATAGCCTTATTAAATTTTTCCAAATAAGGCCCTTCTAATAACTGATAAGGAATTGGAGGCAGAAATGAATAAGCTTCTTTGGGAAGTTGTTCCAATGCGTCTGTGCCTTTTCTATTAACCAAACTCACATACCTTCGTGGCGCATTTGCTGCAATCACAGGAATCTGATGCTCCTTAGCAAACTCTATCATGGGCTTATAATCCCGCTCATAATTATCCCATGCACGAGCATCTTTGATCAAATTTTTTTCCTGTATGATCCCCTTTAAATATTCATCCAAAACTAATTGTCCATCCCTTTCAAACATCTCCATGCTTAACACTACCGCTCCATTTCTATTTTCAAATAATAATTTGAGTAATTCTGATTGAAGTTGATGTGCGATAGTATCTCCATGCTCTTCTCCAAAAAAGATGACATCTATGTCTTGAATTTTCTCTACCACTTCCCGTAGGGAAATTTCAATTCCATTTTTCGTATCGAAAAGGGTATAGGAAAGGCTATCATTTATTTGGCTCATCAAAAGTATTGGATTAGTGGTACAATAGAATGCAATGCCAATATAAAACAACATGTGAAAAGTTTGTCTCATCATTAGAATAGTTAGCTGAACCTTATGTAAGCTCGAAAGCATAACTATCCCTTCAAAATGAATGTTTAAAGATGGTCAGTAGCCGACCGTGAACCATTGAAGGGAAAACTTCACATACCCTATATCCCCTTTCAGATCAATGTTTCGAAAGTAAAGAGCTACCTTCGATGTTAAAACCATTTATTAAGTTCATTACTCTTATGCCAGAAAAAGTCAAATCAATTCTTTCCCAACTTATCTCATTTCCGGTGATCGGAGGCCAAAGCAATCTCAGTATTCTTGAATTCATCACTGATTTCCTTAAGCAGCATCATGTTCCGTTCTATCTGGTTCCAAATGAGTCAGAAACCAAAGCATCCCTATTTTGCAGATTTGGGCCAGAAAAAGATGGAGGTGTTATTTTATCCGGGCACATGGATGTAGTTACAGTAGAAGGTCAGGCATGGTCAAAACCGCCCTTTGAGTTAATGCATGAAGATGGGAAACTATATGGAAGAGGGACTGCAGATATGAAAGGGTTTTTAGCCTGTTGCTTAGCCTGTGTTCCTCAATTATTGTCGGCAAATTTACAGCGTCCTATCTACTTTGCTTTTTCATATGATGAGGAAATTGGATGTTTAGCTGCTCCAGCGTTGATAGAGAAATTATTACATACATATCCTGAGCGGCCTTCTTATGCCATTATTGGAGAACCATCTATGCTTCACCCTGTCATAGGACATAAAGGGATAAGCATTTTCGAAACACATGTAAATGGTTCCGCTGGACATAGTAGCAGAATTAAGCAGGAAGTGAGTGCTATTCATGAGGCTGCCAAGTTGATCCTTTGGCTCGAACAAAAAATGGATAGCCTGATTGAGTCGGGTTATAAAAATGAGATGTTTGACCCACCTCATTCCTCCATTCATATAGGGATGATTCAAGGCGGAATAGCACCTAATGTAATTTCAGACCAATGTACATTCAAATGGGATATTAGAACTATGCCAGGCGATGATGTCACAGAAATATTAGCTGAGTTTAATGACCATTGTTATGAAAGAATGAGCCTACGTCGATCCATTTTCGCTGACTTTGAAATACGAACCTATCCATATCACCCTCCTGTTCCTCCGTTATATACTACACAGGATCAGGATGTAATTCCATTGATCCAACGATTAAGCGGAAAGGAGGAATTAAGAACAGTTTCATTTGCTTCCGAAGCTGGTCAATTTTCTAATGCAGGCCTGCAAGCCGTCATTTGTGGTCCTGGATCGATCGCTCAAGCTCACAGGGCCGATGAATTTATAACTGAATCACAACTGGAATTGGGAGTAAACTTCATCCAAAAACTTATTCAAGTCTGCGGCCATCATTTTTAAATTAACATAACACTAAATAAACACCTTTTATGTAAATACGTTTGGGTAATAAATCATTCAGAATTTTTATTGAGTGTCTTATTATGTAGCTCGGCTTCCAATCAAAAATTATGATCCTTAAGGTATTTGTATTATTCATCATTGTCATATTATTAGATATATACACCTTTTCTGCCTTTAAATGGATTCCTCTTTCCCGACGATCATTAATATCCATCTATCTTCTCCTCCATTTACCTATATATGTGGGGGCCTGGACTGTATTTTTCTTTAGGGATCAACTTCCTATGCCCTGGACGTATCTCATATTGAGTATTGCTTTTGCATGGTATGTTTTTAAGCTGGGGATCGCTTTGTTCCTATCAATTGAGGATATAGTGAGATTAATACATCTAGCGTTAAATTCTCGATTCTTTTCATCCACAACTCCTCCGGAAGAATCCTCACATAGCATCTCAAGATCTACATTTATCAGTCAGGCAGCCATTATTACATCTTCTATTCCTTTCGGAGGTATTTGGTATGGGATGTTAAAAGGCAAGTATCAATATCAAATAAACCGCATTAATGTCCCCATTTCAGGATTACCCCAATCCTTTCACGGTTTAACTATCACGCAAATTTCAGACATACATAATGGAAGCTTTGATAATAAGGAAGCTGTGACAAGAGGAATAGAACTTATCCAATCGCAGGAATCTGATCTTATTTTTTTTACCGGCGATCTAATCAATGAAACTATAGGTGAGTTATCTCCATTCGAGGATTTATGGCGTACCCTGCATGCCAGGGATGGGGTATTCTCCATTTTAGGAAACCACGATTTCGGTGATTATACCCATTGGCCCACTAAAAAAGCTAAAGAAGCACATTTTCGAGAAGTAATAGAAAGCCATGATCGAATGGGATGGCGCTTGTTGAGAAATGAACATGTCATACTAAATAAAGGGAAGGATCAGATGGCTGTTATCGGTGTGGATAATTGGAGTGCTATTGAGCGGTTTCCAAGATATGGAGATTTACACAAAGCAGTCCAGGGTTCTGAAAAGGTGCCATTAAAATTATTGTTATCCCATGATCCTACACATTGGGAGGCGCAAGTTCTGCAAGAATTCCCTGACATTGGCGTAACGTTCTCCGGTCATACACATGGTTTCCAAATGGGAGTAGAAATTCCAGGAATTAAGTGGAGTCCTGCTCAATACTTGTATAAGCAATGGGCAGGACTATATGAAGAAAATAATCAATATTTATATGTCAATAGAGGTTTTGGATTTATAGGTTTCTCCGGTAGATTAGGAATATGGCCTGAAATCACGGTTTTTACCTTAGTTCCAGCTAACGAGCATCTTCCAGCAGTTTAAATGCAAAGGGAATATTGATCCAAAATTTCACGGGTGTATTTCCCTGAATTGCAGGGGTAAACATTAATTGTCCTATATGCTTCTCACATGCACTTGCCAAGATAGGATGCACACTATTAATCACTTTGTGATTTTTATACCTTCCAAATTCATCTACTAACACCCTTAAAATAACTCTCCCTTCTATACCAGCATCTTGAGCTACCCTTGGATAACCGATCAGTTGTTTTACTTCTTCGAGATTAACAGGTTCAGGTTCTTCTTCTACGAAAATAAAATCATTGATATCTGGCACATCCTCTACGATTTTTTCTTCTATAATGACTGTAGGAGCTGTTCCTTCACCTTCAATTTCCCCATCGAAAAAGCCTTCCTCAGCACCTTCCTGATCCTCTAATCCTATATTGGGAGCATCAATTAATTCTTCGACTTCAGCAATGGTTTGTTCAGCCTCTTCAGGTTCCAGTTCGTCTTCAGGAGTGGGTTCCGGAATTTTGAAAGCTACAGTCCTCACTTTCGGGGGAGGCAACTTTGGTGGTGGCGGCGGGGGCAGAACATCCTTTTCTAAGGCAGGAGGAGGAGGTAGTTCATACATGCTTACCTTGACCACTCTTTTTTCTTCGATTTTTTCGTCAACCGAAGTAAAAGCCATAAGCATGGGCAAGATGGAAATGCTGATAAAAGACATCGCTACGATAATAGTGCCTATGAACACATGACGAACATGTTTTTTTCTCAAATCATAGGCACCATAATCCTTTTCGCGATTCGCAAACAACATATCATCTCGGTCGGCATAAACAACATTAGGTGAGTGCATATGTAAAAGGTTTAGGTTTCGTACTATGACGAATCAACCATTTAATTACCAATCACTCAATGCGTTTCAGCACAACTACATATGAGAAAAATCTCTTGCTTACCGCATGCTAGAATGTTCGTTCCCTATCATAAGAAGAACATCTACATATGCGTCTACTGCTTTATATGCTTTTCTGGCAGGAACAAATTTCAATTTGTGAATCTGGCTAGATATGACCGACAATAACCTTTTATCTTTAAAAAACCTGACTTTATGTGCCCTGTAAACTCCCTGATCACTTACCCAAACTCTAACTAATGCATGGCCGTGAAGATGACCTAATTGCTTAGTGGCGATATCGTTCATTTCATGTTGAACCTGAGATAAGTTTAGTGCCAATGGAAGCTCATCTATATGATCATTTCCAATACTATGATAGGGCGGAAAGCGTAGCTGAAGTTGGATATGGCGATCCGATCGTTGCTGCAAAGAAACCGGTTCAAAATATTCCCAGGGATTTATAACATTATATGCCTGATCTACTGGCTGTTTGATGTTCCATTTATCTAACCCATTCGCATCAATGTGATGAGAAATAACGGGCCAGCAAACAACTAATAAAAATACGTGACAAACAGCTGTTAAGGCAGTGATCAGGTACCATGGATAACTTTTGCGTAAAACATATGCGCCATAAGTTTTGTCGCGATGTTCAAATAACATTTCATCTAGATCTGCAAGAATTACTTTTTGGGGCTTCATATTCCTTGAAAAATAAATAATAAAACTACGGTGGAATTCTATGTTAAACCTCTACTAAAATGTTCTAATCCAAAAGAACACTTAATGAGAAATCTAATAGGAGAAATATTTCCACTTTAAGGAGATAAAAAGAATTATTTTTTACGTTAAACTGATTCTTGAATACAAAATGTCAGCTTCACTTCTATCCCATAACACAAAAGAAATGCCATGTGAACGACCAATAATCCACCTTTATTGACAGTTCTTACATTGTCTCAACATATCTATCCTCAATTGATCATTTCATTCAAAAAGAAGGAGCTTCTTTTTTTCGATACTTTTTAGTATTCAGAATAATATACCAGTTCATATCATAAATCTCAGCTACTCATTCGTCAATCTATACAAATATTTAAATTTGAGAATTTCCAATTATTTTCTCTACTTGAATTTAGCTGGCACACAACATTCATCATTCACAAATAAAAATGATCTATTGATCTTTCACTGCAACACAGAAACGCATAGAATGAGCATACACAGGTGGCGCATATTGTATACACTCACTCTTCTCTTTTCCCTAGGCATAAAAAGTATTTTGTTTGCCCAGGCTCCTTCTGATTTAATGGATGCGGTTAAACAATTAGATCAAGCTAAAGAAATGGTTTCTGCCAGTTGGGGATTATGCGTTATCGACCCATTGTCCCAAGAAATCATCCTGGAGCATCAATCTAAAAAAAGGCTGGTGACGGCTTCCACCATGAAAGCTGTTACGACTGCTACTGCCATGGCATTATTAGGACCTGAATTTAAATTTGAAACGCGATTTGAAGCAACGGGTAGCATCGGAAAAGAGGGTACACTTTATGGGGATCTGATTATCAGAGGGAGTGGAGATCCAACATTTGCAAGTAAGCGATTTGGAAAAACTTATATGGTAGAAGAACTCATGGCAGGATGGGTAAATCAGATAAAAGCGGCAGGAATTCACAGAATTCAGGGAAGGATTATTGCAGATGAATCTACGTTCAGTACTCAGATGGTTCCTGCAGATTGGGCCTGGGAACATTTAGGAAATTACTACGGTGCAGGATCGGGAGCTATCAATATATATGAAAATTTATACCGATTAGACATTAAGCCGGGAGGAACTTTAGGTTCTTCCACCATTGTCATTCGAACTATGCCCCTTATTCCTGGGTTACAATTTTTCAACGAAGTAACTACAGGTCCTCCCGGGTCTGGAGATAACGCATATATATTTGGAAGCCCTTATACTTATGAAAGATATTTAAGGGGCACTATTCCATCAGGGGTAAATATTTTTTCTATCAAAGGTTCCATTCCTGATCCAGCCCTCCACACCGCCCTAGAGCTTACAAATGCATTGAAAAATGCCGGAGTAGAAGTAGCTAATTCCCCTACTACGCTACGCAGAGAAAAACAGAATCCATCCTATAATAATAAACAAGCTGCCTTAACGATCACTTATTTATTTACTCACTCTTCTCCTCCACTAATTGAGATCATTGAGCAGACAAATTATCACAGTGTCAATATATTTGCAGAAGCCATCATGAAGCAGCTTGCCATAAATGAAGGAAAAAAAGGAGATACCTATTCAGGAATCGATATCTTAAAAGATTACTGGTCAACTCAGGGATTGAATATGAAAGAAACGCGTATTCGGGATGGAAGTGGGCTGTCGTCCAATAATATTCTAAGCACCTATGAGCTAGCTTACATCCTTGCATTGACATATAATAGTTCTTATGGAAAAAAATTCTTGCAAACACTCCCAATAGCAGGTAAATCAGGAACTATGAAAAGTGTAGGAAAGGGAACCATGGCTGAAGGCAGGATTTATGCCAAGAGTGGTTATATTTCAGGCGTTCGGGGATATGTTGGTTATGTGAAAACAACTACAGGAAAAACGGTTGCTTTTGCTATGATTTCGAATAACTTCGATGGAAGTGCTGGACTAATGCGTAATAGATTTGCTAAGTTAATGGCAAAAATGGTTAATATTAGATAAAGACATTATTGTGTTCTAGCCATTTTTTAAGCTAAAATGGCTTTGATTTTTCCAATTACTGTATATTCTTATCAAATTTGCTCATATTTACTATTAATAGAAGTAGCTAATACCAAAATATTCAAGGGTTTATTTCAATTTTATTTGGCTATTTCTATCTTATTATATTATCGCGTTAGGTAAATATACATGCAGACTACTACATCCCTACTTACATGCCAAAAGGATTTATTCCTGCTACCAGATAACATTCATTATCTCAATTGTGCCTTTATGTCCCCGCTTGCCAAGAGGGTAGAAGAAGCTGGAATTAAAGGCATACAAATGAAAAGAGTGCCCGCTAACGTCAAGCCGACAGATTTTTTTGAACCACTAGAGGAAATCAGAAAGCTATTTGCCCAATTGATTCACTTACAGGAGCCGCAACGAGTAGCTATCATTCCCTCAGTCTCTTATGGGATGGGTATTGTAGCTAAGAATATTAAGCTGGAGAGAAACGATAATATAGTACTGACCAGTGAACAATTCCCCAGCAATGTATATCCTTGGCGTAATCTGGCCTTGGAAGCAGGAGCGCACATAAAAACAATTTCACCACCTGACACGTCCATTGATCGAGAATTAGTGTGGAATCAGCATATTCTTGATGCAATAGATGGACATACTCGCCTGGTTACCCTAGGACATATTCACTGGGCAGATGGGACTTTATTCGATTTAGCAGCTATCAGGAAAAAAACGAAAGAAGTAGGAGCTTTACTTATAATAGATGGAACACAATCCGTGGGAGCACTTCCTTTTGATGTACAGGTATTCCAACCAGATGCCCTCATTTGTGGTGGATATAAATCTTTGATGGGACCATATTCTATCGGATTAGGCTATTTCGGAGAAGCTTTTGATCATGGCACTCCATTAGAAGAAAATTGGAAAAACAGGCTAAAAAGTGAAAATTTCGCTGGTTTAGTAGACTATGAAGATCATTATAAACCTTTGGCACTGAAATATGATGTGGGAGAGAGCAGCAATTTTATCTTGATTCCAATGCTTAAAGAAAGTCTTACCCTCATCAATCAATGGGGAGCAGAGCGTGTACAAAACTATTGCAAAGATATTTCCTCTTCCACTCTTCAACATCTCAGAGAAGCAGGGTTTTATATCGCAGATGCCAAGTATAGATCACATCACTTGTTTGGAATCAGAATCCCTCAACAAACAGATATCATTGCGCTAAAACGCGAATTGGAATCTCAGAAAGTTTATGTTTCTATTCGAGGAGATGCTATCAGGGTTTCTCCTCATGTGTATAATCAACACTCAGATTTAGCAAAATTAAGAACATGCCTGGAACATATATTTTAAATTGAATATGTTGATAATAAATATGATAAGACTTAAAAGGATCCTCACCCAATGAATCAAATTGTATATATTCGACATCATCCATCCACATTATCCCCACTTTATCCACAATTTTATCCACAGAATTTATTTCTTATCATGCCGCTGACTAAGAGGGTAGGTTTACAAATCATCGATGATCGACATAATATAGGAAGGACCGATCACAGGCACTCATATAAACACATTTTTAGATACCCATCATTCATACATAATTATTAGCCCGATGAAAATTTCAAGAATTCCTGGTATGGAATCAAGGTTCCTGCAAAATGGGGAAGGCAATCATACAAAATTTGACTTAACCCCCTTTTCTATTCCAATAAAAGGAGATCCAGGTCACAGACTTAATGGTATGTTGGTCAGCCGAAAAGATAAATATACAGGATTCTTTATCAGAGAAGATGTACCGAAAGAGAAAATCGTTATTCACTACACAGCTGGCAATATCAAAAGCGATATAGACAAGTTAGCTCCTGGGCCCGGAAAGCCTAGAATTTCAGTAGCTTTTGTCATAGCTCGTGATGGTACTATCTATAGAATGTTTAGTTCAAAAGATTGGGCATTTCACCTGGGACCACGGGCAATAGGAGGCAATAGAACGCAAAGCAGAAAATCCATAGGAATTGAACTAAGTAATTATGGATTTCTCCATGAAAAAGATGGGTTTCTTGAAACATGTTATTCCAGGATAAAAGATCGTCGTACAGGAAAAATAGGACCAAAAGATATCTACTGTTCTCTCAGAGATACAAGAGAGTATATACGGCTCGAAAAACCCTTTAGGGAGAAGATTTTCTTTGTTGATTATACCAATGATCAATATGAAAGCCTGATCTTATTATTAAGATATCTGACCGTTACATATAATATCCCTAGAGCTTTCCTGGATGAGCCAGAAAGATATGAAGCCACTCAGAAGGCTACTACTTTCAAAGGTATTTTGACTCATGTGAACTTTCGCTCTCGAGGAAAATGGGATATAGGTAGAGCATTCGATTGGGAGCGCGTTATTCAAGGGACTCAGGTGGAACAATTACCTTCTCCCAGATCCATTGTACCCATTCCAGTACATGCATTACAGGATGAAGCCGCTATCACTTCTGCTCTCCCAGTGGATCCTAATCATCCATTTGATCCAGAAAAATATGGGGAAGATGGTCCTGAGGAGCCTGAATATTTTCCGGATTTTCTGGAAGATTAAAACAATTAATGATCCATTTCTATTGACAATATAGATTAATTAAAAAATATGAAAATTGGCATTCTCAAAGAATTTCAAGATGCAAGGGTTTCTATTATTCCAGAAGTAGCCGCCAAGTTTATCAAAGAAGGGCACGAAGTACAAGTAGAAGCAGGTGCCGGTAAATTGGCATTTTACGATGACCATGCATATGAAGAAAAAGGAGTGAGTATTCATCCCAGAGAAAACATTCTAAGTACATCGGATGTATTGATTAGCATCAATCCTCCTTCTATAAATGAACTTTCGGCTCTGTCATCGGGAACTATCGTACTTGCGATGTTTAATCCCCGTACTAATAAGGAAATCATCTCTGAACTCCAAACGTTACCTATTCTTCCGTTTAGCCTGGATAGCATTCCCAGGAGTACGATCGCTCAGTCTATGGATGTTCTGTCTTCCATGGCTTCCTTAGCTGGATATAAAGCTGTATTAGTGGCGGCAAATTATTTACCAGGTTATTTCCCGATGCTCATGACAGCAGCAGGAACGATCCCTCCAGCAAAGGTACTTATTCTGGGGGCAGGAGTAGCGGGTCTGCAAGCTATTGCTACCGCGAAAAGATTAGGGGCCACCATAGAAGCCTTTGATGTCAGGAGTGCTGTAAAGGAAGAAGTTCAGAGTCTTGGGGCTAAGTTTATCGAAGTAGAAGGTGCTCGTGAAGATGCCGCTTCAGGTGGATATGCTGTTAGTCAAACCGAAGATTACCAAAGAAAGCAAAAAGAATTGATTCACGAGCGAGCTACAAAAGCTGATGTAATTATTACGACAGCTAATATTCCTGGAAGAAAAGCACCGCTGCTCATCGAAGAAAGGACCGTCGCTGCCATGAAACCTGGAAGTGTTATCATAGACCTGGCAGCCGTTACGGGAGGTAATTGTGCCGTCACAGAAAATGATCAAATTATCAATTACAAAGGAGTGACTGTCATTGGAGAGTCTAATCTCCCATCTCAGATGCCGCTACACGCAAGCAAATTATTCAGTAATAACGTTTGGAACTACTTCCAGTACGTCTTTAAAAACGGAATTGAGGAAGTGGACTATCATAATGATATCGTAACATCTACCTTTTTGAAAAAACAAGAACCTATCAATCCCTAAATATGGAAGTACTATTACAATTTTTTTCCCAGCACCTCATCATGATTTATGTGCTTGTGCTGGCTATTTTTTTAGGCTATGAACTTATTTCAAATGTTCCTACAGTACTGCATACCCCTCTCATGTCGGGAGCAAATGCTATTAGTGGCGTCGTCATTATAGGAGCCATCTTATTGATCAGGCAATCTGAAAGCGGAGATATTCTGGCACTTACTTTAGGATTTATCGGAATCGTGTTAGGCATGATCAATGTTGTCGGAGGACATGCTGTTACGGATCGTATGTTGGAGATGTTCAAAAAGAAAAAATAATCACACATGTTCATTAATCAAATCGTTAATCTGGGCTACCTAACGGGAGTTATCCTGTTTATTGTAGGGCTAAAAGGTTTAAGTAGCCCAAAAACAGCGCGGAAGGGAAACCTTCTGGCAGCTCTGGGAATGGGAGTAGCTATTCTCATGACATTAATTATTCCCCTGGAAGGAGCACAAATTAATGTGGCTTTAACTTACAGCTTGATTGCAGCAGCCTTAGCTATAGGAACTGTCATTGGCCTTGTCGCCTCTAAGCGGGTAGCTATGACAGATATGCCTCAAATGGTGTCCATTTTCAATGGACTGGGAGGTGCTTGTGCAGTGGCCATTTCTCTGGTGGAAATGTTCCGTTATCAGGAAGTCGCAGCAGCCGACATAAATAAAGGCGTATTTTTCACGACCCTCTTAGCCATGTTTGTAGGTGGGGTGGCTTTCACCGGAAGCCTTATCGCTTATGGAAAATTACAGGGATTAATAAATGACAGAAAAGTTCGATTACCTCAGCCCACATTCATCAATTTAACCTTACTGATCGGATTAGTAGCTGCCATCATCTTTATGACGATTTATCCTAAGGCCTCGTTTGCCATTGTTATTCTCATCCTGGTCGTTTCCCTGATTTACGGAATTACTTTTGTGATTCCAATTGGTGGTGCCGATATGCCTGTCGTTATCTCATTGTTAAATGCATTTACAGGGGTAGCTGCCGCCCTGGCGGGCTTGGTATACAATAATCAGGTGATGTTAGTGGGAGGTATTCTGGTAGGATCTTCGGGAACTATTCTCACCATCCTGATGTGTGAAGCGATGAACAGATCTTTATTGAATGTTATCGTAGGTGGATTCGGAAGCACGGGAACATCCACTGCTCAGTCAGGCGATCAGGTAGCAAGAGAAGTAAATGTTAATGATGCAGCCATTATGTTAAGATATTCCAATCAAGTAGTATTTGTCCCAGGATATGGAATGGCCGTGGCCCAGGCTCAAAAGACCACCCATGATCTGGAAAATTTATTAGAAGCTGAAGGAGTAAATGTTTATTACGCCATTCATCCTGTAGCGGGAAGAATGCCAGGCCACATGAATGTTCTCCTGGCTGAAGCAGACGTTTCATACGATAAACTGCTCGATTTGGAAGATGCTAATGAGTCCCTTCGAAATACAGATGTAGTAGTAGTAGTAGGTGCTAATGATGTAGTCAATCCTGCTGCCAAGGATGATCCAGGCAGTCCAATTTATGGGATGCCTATTTTGGATATTTTGCAAGCGAAAAATACCATCGTTTTAAAGAGAAGTATGCGCCCCGGTTATGCTGGTATTCAGAACCCATTGTTCTTTCATGAGAAAAACCGCATGTTGTTTGGAGACGCTAAGGACAGCCTTCAAAAATTAGCTAATGAAGTAAAATCATTAGGGTAAAATTTGTAACTTATTTGCCGTCGATGACTGATGAATCGTCATATTATTTAACCATTACATACGTTCCTTAACCATTAAATAACACAAATCACTATGCGTTGGCAAGGTAGACAAGGTAGTTCCAATGTAGAAGACCGACGAGGAAGAGGAAGTTCCAGAGTAGTAGGCGGTTTTGGCATTGGTACCATTATCATTATCATTTTGGCGGTATTATTTGGTCAAAATCCCATTCAGGTTCTTCAGCAAATACAGGGAACTACTGAAGCACCAGCCAATGGACAAGCCCCTCAGGATGAGCTGGGACAATTCGTATCTGTGGTACTAAAAGATACCGAAGATGTATTCAACAAACTATTCCGTGAACAATTGGGTCAAAATTACAGAGAACCTACGCTTGTATTATTTTCAGGCCAGGTAAAATCTGCTTGTGGTTTTGCCAGTGCTGCTACCGGACCGTTCTACTGTCCCGGAGACGAAAAAGTGTATATAGATTTGAGTTTTTACCAACAGCTAAAGAATCAGTTTGGTGCCCCTGGAGACTTTGCTATGGCATATGTAGTTGCTCATGAAGTAGGCCATCATATACAAAGAATCCTTGGAATTACTACCCAAGTAGATGCCCAAAGAGGTAGAATTTCTCAATCTCAGTATAATCAATTATCGGTGAGGCTCGAACTACAGGCCGATTTCCTTGCAGGGGTTTGGGCACATCATGCAGAGAAAATGAAGAAAATCTTAGAAGAAGGAGACCTAGAAGAAGCCTTAAGAGCTGCTCAGGCAATTGGTGATGATAATATTCAACGAAAAACACAAGGATATGTCGTTCCGGAAAGCTTTACGCACGGTACTTCTGCACAACGAATGAGATGGTTTAAGAAAGGATTTGATACTGGGGATCTTTCTCAGGGAGATACTTTTAATGCAACAACACTATAGAGATCAATTTACAACATACACCTATTTTGTAAAGACCAGGGAGATATGCCTTTTAAGGCATATCTTTTATTATTACTCTTCTTCCTTTGAAGGAGAATCCTCCTCTTCTCTATCCTCAGCATCTTCCTCTAGATTTTCTGCTATATAATCCAGGTCAGCATATTTATCCTCGTATTCTTCCTTCACATCATCCTTCAACACCCCATCATCATCATAGTCATCATCTTCACTAATAATGGCTTCTGCCTCTTGAACGGTCATGCGAACAAGGTAATACTTATCTTCCGTTTCGAATGGAAGGGCCTTAACACGTTTCCCTTCTCGATTTGTAAACGCAATGAGGGAATCAGAAAATCCATTAGGATACACAAGCTTGATTTGCTGCTGTATTTGAACATCCAGCTTTTCAAAATCTTTTATAACGCGAGGCTTCTGTAATTGCATATAACAAAAATATTCTGATTTGGTGGACTTTAATAAAGTAGCAATAAGTACTTTAATTATGTACAACTATAAGAAAACCTTCTAATAGTTAACAGGAAAAAATGAAGGAGTTAGTAAATAATTTATTCAAGTATCGTACCAACTAACTGGGTTGTCCTCTTATACCCTAAGCTATCTAATTATGACCTCTCATTTTGAGTTGCTACTAGATTTAAAATATCTTCCACATACTTTCTATCATTCGCTAAACGTGGAACTTTATGCTGGCCCCCTAACTTTCCTCTACTCTTCATCCATTCATGAAAGGTCCCTTTAGGTAACTCGCGAACCATTGGGGGATCAAGTGCTAAATCCGCTGTTCTTTTGGCTTCGTAATCTGAATTCAACTGTTGGAGAGATGCATCTAATACTCTTGAAAACTCACCTATATCTCTAGGGGAAGTAGAAAATTCTATCAGCCACTCATGGCCCCCTTTATTTCCCAACCCCTGATTAAAATAAATAGGGGCTGCTGTATAATTTTGCAAAGTGGCTCCAGTCATATGTGCAGCCATCGAAAGTGCTTTTTCTGCATTTTCCACGACCAATTCTTCTCCGAATGCATTAATAAAATGCTTTGTTCTTCCTGTAATGCGAATTTGAAAAGGATAGATAGAAGTAAAGGTTACCGTATCCCCTATAAGATATCTCCATAAGCCTCCATTGGTAGAGATAATCATCGCATAGTTCTTCCCTATTTCAACTTCATCCAATGTATATGTCTTTGGATGATCCAGATCTATTTGGTCTATTGGAACAAATTCGTAAAATATCCCATAATCCAGCATGAGAAGCATATCGGGATTATCAGGCTCTTCCCAACTGTGTTGTACAGCAAAAAATCCTTCGGAAGCATTATAGCAATCCATAAACGTCAACTCTCTATGGGGCATTAATGACCTGAATTGCTTTCGGTAAGGCGCAAAATTTACTCCCCCATGAACATACAACTCTAAATTGGGCCAGATGCTTTCTAAATCTTCTCTCTTACGTCCAGCCTTTTTGAGAATGCGCTCGATAAGTACAAGTGTCCAGGTAGGAACGCCTGCAATTGCTGTAACATCTTTATGCATGACCTCTGCAGCCATCATTTCTATCTTCTTATCCCAGTCTGCCATTAAAACCACTTCTTTACTGGGAGTCCGCATTAGCTGGTAAAATGTAGGCATATTTTCCAGGATGACCGCACTAATGTCTCCACAACGAGCATGATCACTCAAATGGCTGATATTATGACTTCCTCCAATAGGCAAAGTCTTCCCTGCAAAAAGTTTGCTATTGGGTTTATTGTGAAAATAGATAGAAAGGAGATCCTGACCTGCGCGAAAATGGCACTCTTCCAGGGATTCATTAGTTACAGGGATATATTTACTTTTTGCATTAGTAGTTCCGGAAGATTTTGCAAACCATTGCACCGTATCTCTCCACAATACATCTGGCTCCCCCTGCATCATCCGTTCGATATAAGGATATAATTGTTCATAGGTATTCACAGGTACCCGCTCTCTGAAGGTATCGATTCTGTGAATATCGGAGTAGCCGTACTTTTTACCCCATTGTGTATGCCTGGCGGATTGAATGAGTTTTTTAAAATGAACAGTTTGGGTAATAATCGGATTACGGATAAACTGCTCGATCTGCTCCATCCTCCGCTTTAATATCCAGCTAGCGATCTTATGTATTAGCAGCATTATCTGTCAAGTTGAAAATTTTCTCCTAGGTATAGCTTTCTAGCTTCAGGATTCGACGCGATTTCATTTGCCGTTCCAGAAACCCTGATCTTCCCTTCAAACAAAATATATGTTCTGTCAGTGATGTTTAATGTTTCGTGTACATTGTGGTCCGTAATCAGAATGCCAATGTTACGCTTTGCCAGGTCGGAAACCAGTTCCTGAATATCTTCTACTGCTTTAGGATCAATTCCGGCGAAAGGCTCATCTAGTAAAATAAATTTAGGATTCACCGCTAACGCTCTGGCAATTTCAGTTCTCCTTCGTTCTCCTCCAGACAACACTTTCCCTTTGCTCTTCCTCACATGGGTTATACTAAATTCTTCTAATAATCGCTCCACTCGCGCTATTCTATCCTTCTTGGTCAATTTTGTGCCCATCTCCAATACTGCCAAAATATTATCCTCTACGGTCAAATTTCGAAACACTGACGCTTCCTGTGCTAAATAGCCTATTCCTAACTGCCCTCTTTTATACATGGGAAGAGAAGTGATATCCTTATCATCCAGAAATATTTTACCTGAATTTGGTCTGATTAGGCCAACGATCATGTAGAAAGAAGTGGTTTTTCCAGCTCCATTTGGTCCTAGTAATCCTACAATCTCTCCTTGATTTACCTCTAGCGAAACTTCATTAACAACTGCCCGCTGTTTATACCGCTTCACCAGTTTGCTCGCTCTTAACTGCATAAGGATTATGATGAAAGAATAACAATAATTCCTTCAAAATAATCAATTTTTTTTATCTAACGGATGATCATTATTCTTTTTGATGTTATCACATCATTTGAGCGTAGTCTAAGCGTGTAAATTCCCGGTGCAATATCTGAGGTAGGTAATTGATATTCGTATGTATCAGAATAGTATTTCTCTACCGTCGAGGTCTCCCTCAGTAGCCTTCCTGCCATATCAAATAATGTCAGAGATACTTTTTGTGGTACAGGAGTGGATATACTTACACGAATCCATTCCGTACCCGGATTCGGCCAAACTTCCCATCTCACGGAACTATTCCCTACTAATGGAACAGTTAAGTCCGTGGTAAGGGCCTCTTGTGCCCTGAGAATAGCAATTCCTTGATTATCAATATCCCTTTTTTGACCTATCACATATAAATCACTTTCTACCAAATGTAAATCAAAATTTCCGGACAAGCCTTCTTCAAAACCACCTACTGAAAGGGGGAACCAAAGACCATTTTCATCCAGTCTTATCAGCTTCAATTCATCGGGTGCTCCACTTATGTTGTACATGATCCAGGGAAAATCTCCTTTATCCAAAATAAGCTTGAGTGGGTCTCCTATTGGCACATCTCTTTCTACTGTTACATTTAGTATTTGCCAACTTGTATCATTCCGTGGCCGTGCTAATTTTATCACATTTTCGATAGCCTCTCGATATACAATAACAGGACTTCCGATACTATCTGTCTTAATATCCGTCCAAACCACATTTTCATTTAAGGATGAAGACACTTCCTGGATTTTCCAGGCACCACTTTCTCCTCTTTTTGCGTATTTCAATGTCCTATTTCCAGGATTGAGATAGGCTATATGTAAGCTTCCATCGTCTCCTACCGCCGATTGTAGAAATTGCCCTACAGATATGCTTGAATTGTCTACTGGTTCGGTGATCCAGTCATTAGCATTACCTCCACTTCTTGAATGGAAAAGGGCTCTTTCAATTCCATCATAAAAAATCACATGTAAACTATCCTCAATGATATGTAGCTGAGCATTTCTGGCTTGTACATCACTCTCTATAACCTGAATGATCCATTCATTATTTGCCTTTACTGCTAATCTCAATTCGCTCGTAGGCTGAACACCATAAACTACGTAGGGAATTCCACCAGCATCCAATTCAAGCTCCGCTTCCGTGATCCGTAGTCCAATGTCATCTATAGCTTCTGAGGTTACTTCCCCATTCTTTGAAATTCCATAAAGAAGCTGCTCCTGAAAATCTTCGTTATAAACAACCTGTACTCTGTCTCCTTCTGAAGTCCTTTCAATCTCCGCAGACAAGGTCCTTCCACTGGATTCATTTACACTCGCATTGACAATAAATGGATCTCCTCCCCCTAGCGGTATACTAACTTCAAGAAAATTCTCTTTAGAACTATTATCGATCCACCAAAAGATACTATCTCTTATAATTTCTGACTGAAGAGGCGTATTTGTAATTACTTCTGTGAGCAATCCCTCTTCCCAATTTATTCCCTGGTCAAATGATACATGATAGATCACTTCATTTGTACTCACATTATAATGGGAAACTATTACTGTATCTGTACCCGCTAAACTAATGGAATAATTATTTCTATATATCCTATCTCTAAAGGGATTAAAATTATAGTAATAAGGAGTGTAGGTAGAATCGGAAAGAGAATCTATCGCAACACGAGCGTAAAAGTATGTTCTGTTGACAGGATCCGAGGCATTATTGATAATATCTTGAATGGCTAAGCCAAACACATCTGATACACCATAAACCAAATGAGCTGTGTTTTGATCATCCATAAACACATCGAGATAATCGAAGGTGAGTCTAAAATCCCTGTTCCCTATGGAAGCAAATCTACCGACAGAATCTACCACAGCGATATCCCAGGCAGAGAGATCTGAGGCTGGTGCTGACCACATTAATAGTTGATGATTATGGGTGGCAATGGTAAACAGACAAAGCCTACCATCTGAAGTCTGTGCAAACTGGCAAAATTCCCCAAATCGATCACCAAGTGGTAGGGCTGTGAGGGAAGGACTTATTTTGCAGGTATTGGACGTATTATAGGGAACATCAAAGACAAAGGGTTGTTGCCAACTTCCATCCACTTGAAGCGTTAAGAGCTTCATGTCTAGGGCATAATCTCGATTGTAAACGGGAAACTCCCTGCTACTTAGTTCGCAAGTCGTAACATCTGCTTCTGAAAATCTTCTATCAAAAAAAGCTATGGCAGGCCGCCCGTCAGGAAGCATAGTAATATCTATGGCTGCCTGAGTAGCTAAGTTGGGATCAAAGTCTGTCCCATAAGGTCCCCATGAAGAGTCTGGCAAAACGGATTCCACTTCCCAGAATCCGGTAATATTATTTGCATATTTTAGAAATGCCTGACCTCCCCTATTTTCAAAATAGGCAATATGTACTGCACCATTTTCATCTACTGCCACAGCACTTTCAAAGCCTCCATTGGTGGTGGAATCTACTAGCTCAAAAGTCCAGTCCTTCCCATTTCGACCCCTAAATCCATACGCCAGTTGATCCGCCTCAGCTTGCCAAACGGAGGCATATACATTGTCAAATCTATCTTTGACGATGTCTACTCTTGAAGCTGGTTGTCGTTGGTCAGTAATAAAATCTTCAAACTCCCAGCTTAATACTTGTGCTTCTCCAGCAATGTTAACCAGCAAAAAAGAAGAAAAGGCAAGGAAAAAGGACCAATTATACAAAAATCCCTTCAAGCTCATATAATGGCTTAATATCTTTAAGTCTAAGTTTAATCTTCTTTTGTTCATTCCAGGTATCTATACTCAATTGAAAAGCCACGGCTATGCGTGTTGTTGTCAACGATAAAAAGGTGTCCGCCATGTTAAAACCTATTGCATCTAAACAAACTCCATCCTGCTTTAACCTAACTTTCAGATGATTACCTTTCAGAATAGATGCATCTATAATTTCCACTTCCGTAGTTACGAATACGGGCTTTTGATTCGCAGGACCGAAAGGTGCCATTCTATTTAACGTCATGATAAATGAGAAATTTATCTCTGGAAAACGAATCAAATGATCAATAGATAAAACGGGCTTTTTCTGTTCAGGGAGTATCGTTTCGGCAACAATTTTATCGAATTTATTACAAAATAGGGGTAAATTCTCTTCCTTAATGGTTAATCCGGCAGCATATCTATGTCCTCCAAATCTGAGCAGCAACTCTTTGCATGCCTCAAGAGCACTATAAAGATTAAATCCTTTTACTGATCGGGCAGAGCCCACCCAAAATTGATTCTCCTCTGATTTTGTGAATAATATCGTAGGGCGGTAATGGTGTTCGATTAAACGTGAAGCTACAATCCCAATGACTCCTTTATGCCAGCTTGCCTGAAATAAGGTAGTGGAAGACTTATCCTCAAACCTGTTATCTTCACTAATCATGTCCAATGCCTCCAGCGTCATTTGTCTATCTATTACCTTGCGATGATCATTGGTCCTGTATAGATCCTTTACTTGCTCGGGCTTAGCTCGGCCCAGTAAAATTTCTACTGCTTCTTTGGCATGCATTAATCGACCTGCTGAATTAATCTGAGGCCCCACAAAAAATATCAAATCAGAAATATCCCAGGATCGCTCTCGGTCAGAAAGCGACATAATTGAATGAATGCCAGGCAATGGATGAGACCTCAATTTCTGAAGCCCATAATGGGCCAGGATTCGATTTTCATTTTTTAAAGGAACAATATCACAAGCTATGCTCAGTGCCAACAAATCTGCATAAGCATCCAGGGGGTCTTCTACAGAGACAGGAGATATCCCAGCTTGGTCCAAAAACACCTTATGTAAGGCTGAAATCAATTTGAACGCAACTCCACAACCAGATAATTCTTTGAAAGGATAAGGGCAGTCCTCTTGTTGAGGATCCAAAATTGCATATGCTGCTGGTAAAGTAGTTCCCGCTTTATGATGATCGCAAATAATGACATCTAATCCCCGATGATTAGCAAGCTTAACTTTATCTATGGCTTTGATTCCACAATCCAGACTAATTACTACAGAAGCGCCAACGGATCCGGCAAACTCTATTCCTTTATATGAGATCCCATAGCCTTCATCATATCTGTCAGGAATATAGTAATCCCAGGAAATACCCCAATTCGTCAAGAATAACCCCATCATTGCTACAGAAGTAGTTCCATCCACATCATAATCTCCTAATAACACAAGATGTTCCCCCTCCTCCTTGAGACGAATTAGCCGATCTACCGCCTTTTGCATTCCCTTCATTAAATAGGGATCATATAATTTTGCTTTGCTTGGTACAAAAAACTCTTGCGCTTTGTCAAAGGTATCTATGCCTCTTTGAATAAAAATACTAGCCAGGATTGGAGATACCGCTTTTCTGACACTCAGTTGCTCTACTAATAGATCTATCTTTTCTTTGGCAGGAGTTGTGCTTAATTTCCAAATCATATCCTCTACAGTATCGAATTCTATTTACTAAATTTAAAAATAGACATGGGAAAAGTTGGCATATGATATGTTAAATTCTATTTTTTTGTAATTTTCTCCCATGCAAATCATACCTACCATCTATCTTAAAGACAAAAAGGTCGCTGCTTATACACCGGGTAACTATCGCGATCTTAGCTATCTATCTTATGACCCTTATGAATTAATAAACAAGCTTGAGGAGTTTAACATAGATAGAATCATCATCATCGATATAGATGCGGCAATTCCTGGAGAAACGAACAATAGTAATAAAGGACTATTGGGTTCTTTATCTAATACTACTGTGATAGATATAGAAGTAGGAGGCGGAATTAACTCTATGGAGTACTTAAAGTCGCTACAATATGCTGGAGTAGATTATTTTGTTCTTGGTTCTGTAGTGATCGATAATTTTGACTTTCTCAGAGAAATCTGCGAAGCTGAAGATATCAGAAATGATCGTATTGTCATCGCTGCTGATGTTAATCGAGGCCAATTAACCTATCACGGTTGGAAAGATAAAGTGCCAGATTTAACTTTAGAACAACTTATTTACAAATGTATCAATACGGGATTTAATCGATTTATTGTTAGTGAAATATCAGATATAGAAGAACAATACGGTCCCGATGTGAATTTTTACAAAGGTCTCGTAGAAGAATTTTCGGGACAAGTCATTGCAGCAGCAGGTAACATTCATCATATAGACCACATTCTCGCTCTGGAGGAAGCAGGAGTCAAAGAAGTATTGGTAGGGGAGAAAATTTACCACGAAGATGAACTGTTGCAAAAAATAGCAGAGTATAATAAAAAGCATAAAGAAGATCATTAAGGGGTGGTTGTTTGCCTGTTAACCAATGAAAATAACCGAGGAATTATTAGAGAAAGTGGCCCGCTTAGCAAGGTTACAATTGGAAGGATCTGAAAAAGAACAGATGAAACACGACTTCCAGAATATGCTCAACTTTGTAGAGAAGCTAAGAGAAGTAGATACAGAAGGCGTGGAACCTTTATTTCATATGACGGAAGAAGTAAATCACACAAGGACTGATGATCCTTCAGAAGACCTTCCCAGAGAAGCTTCCTTAAAAAATGCTCCTCATAGTGATGGGGTTTATTTTCTGGTTCCAAAGTTCGTAGATAAGAATTAGAGCAACCCTTTTAAGAGGATGAACACTAGTTCAATACCTTACATTTTGGTAATAATGTCCTTAATCTTTCGATTTCGTAGGTAGTCAGCGGATTATAGGATAGATCAAGATGTCTTAGCTTTCCCAGTCCCCCAAACCAGGCAGGAACCTGATTAAGTTTGTTTTTAGCCAGGTACACCTCTTTAAGATAAAGCATCTCCTTGATACTCTCAGGTAATTTGCGAATCTGATTTTGGCTTAATATTAATACTTCCAGTTTGCTCAGCATCGAGATTTCTTCTGGAATTTCTGAAATTTTATTTTCGCTCAAATTGAGAATCTGCAGGTTTTTCATCCCCATGATCTGAGGAGGGAGGCTAGTCAACTTTTCATTCTTTAAAGATAGCTTATACACTGATAATGGATCCCTCATCGCTTCATCCATCGTATAAAACCAGGGCATACGTGATAAAAGTGTCGTGCCAATGGGAGGAGTTGAATCTGCTAGTGTTATAGTTCTAGACGTTTTAGCAAAAGCTTGTTCAGGCGCAGTTTGACCGAAAGCAAAATGAACAGATATAAAGCACAAGCTAACCAGTAATCGAAGCGTCATACGAAAAAATCATCAAAAGTATTTCAATCCTTAAAATACATAATTTACAAATTATTCCATTAATTTACACGAGCAATCACCGAAATCCCTGCTTTGACTTTATCTCCTAATTTTACCGTGATATCACATTCTGTAGGTAATAAAACATCTATTCTGGAGCCAAATCGAATAAACCCATACTCTTCTCCTTGATCTACCTTTTGATTTTCAGTTATGTAGGTTTTGATGCGTCTTGCCATGAATCCCGCTATTTGCTTATATCCTACGGAGAGTTGATCATTTTTTACCACTACCAGATTCTGTTCATTTAATTGAGAAGATTTCGGATTAAATGCCATAAGATATTTTCCGGGAAAATATTGATAGTGTACTACCTCTCCACTTATGGGATTTCGATTTACATGTACATCTAATGGAGACATAAAAATACTGATTTGCATAACCTTCTCTTGAAAATAGGCGGAATCTTCGACTTCTTCTATTACTACCACTTTACCATCACAAGGAGAAATGATATGTTCATCGGATACAGGAATTTGAATGATGGGGTCTCTGAAAAAGTGAACGATTAAATAAGCTAGTACCAATCCTCCTGCAGTAAGTATATAGCCGAGCACAGGATGTAGATAAAAGCCTAAAAGTACCAGTCCAACGATCACTACAATGGAAATAGGGATAATAGATTTTCCTTCCTTGTGTATTCTAAGTGGACCTATTGCTATAGACATATCAAATCAATCATTTATAAATTGTGAATTATTCCGCTGCTTTAGAAATGGCTGCAAGATCTCGCCCAATAAATTGGTTATACTTAGCAGACGATCCAGAATATAAAAAGTGTCCATCTTCTGTTCTTATTACCTGAATGAGTTTTACTCTGGGATGTAAATGTAAAAATGCTATCCCTTTTTTTTCCTGATCAATCGCCTCACGTATTTCATTTTCATTAACCAGCTTAACGGGGAACTTATACCTTTTCTCTATGTTTTCTGTCTTTTGTAAAGATGAGGGCATATCCTCTTTATTAATATAGAGCGTATGATCACGTAGCTGTGGATTGTGTTGATTTAGAAATATATTCTCCTCTTTTTCACGATTGTGCCGATCTATTTCTTTCATCGCCAGAAAATCCGTCACATAATTATGCATTGCTCTGACCAACCCTTTTAATTTGTACGCATATTGATCCACCTTGAGAACGTCCTCAAATTTGATAAATGCGACAGCATCATTGGCCACATATAAATCCATCGCTCCTCTACCACTAACAAATAATCCAATTTCGTTATTCCTGATTACGCTGGTTCCTCGTACCTTTTTTATAGTGCGTTCTGTACTATTCTTTACCAGTAGAGAGTAATCGGACTTATTTAAGTAGCTATACAACTGAGTCTGGCGGATAAATTCGTAGGGAGAAATAGTCCAGTATTTTTCTATTGCTTCCTTCATCAGGTCGTTGTACAGGGAGCTATCGCCTTCGTCTAATACGATCAGGGTTGTCGTTCCTTTAAACAAGCGATAAAATTCCGCGCCTCGATCAGTCGCAGTTTGGCTGTATACTTCTGTGTATGTTAATAGCGCTATAATTAGTCCGAATAACATTCCCAAAATAATAGACTTCATACCATTTAGAATTGATGAATCAATGCACGCTCAATTTATGGCTTATTTTCTATTCACTAAATAGACTCCTGATAAAATTATAGCCATTCCCAACATTTGTCCTGGGAAAATAGCCTCTCCATCTAACATGCCCCAACCCACCGCAACGATGGGGATAAGATATGTTACTGAGGAGGAAAAAATGGGGTCAGTGAGTTTTAATAAGTGATTAAATAATACTAAAGCCATAGCTGTTCCAACCCAGGCAAGAATAAGAATAAAAAACATAGACTCCCAAGCCTCAGGAATATGTGAAAGTCGGTAGAAAAAGTCTGAGCCAGCTAAATAAAATATGTATGGAATAGATGCTGAAATCAGTGCATATCCACTGATGGTTATTGCATCCAGGTCATTCAGGTAAGCTTTTATTAAATTAGCATTTAATCCATAAAGTATGGTAGCGAGGATAACGAATCCTGTGTATAATACATTATCCAGGAATTGTAGTTCATTTTCTCCAGCCCTTATGAGTAAAAAAGCTCCAACAAAGCCTATAATTACTCCGGTAATTTGCCTGACAGTTTTGGGGAGAAAAAAGAAACTTACTCCAATGATCCACACAAAAAGAGGGGTTAAGGCATTTAATACTCCAGCCGTTGCACTGTTGATACGGGTTTCAGCCAATGGAAAAAGAAATGCAGGGATAGCATTTCCAATCATCCCTGTAGCAACTAACATCCTTTTATGAGTGTTAGTAAGACTCTTAAACGTTCGTTTCTTTCTACGTATGAGCATTAACGGTAATAGACCGACGGCTGCCAGTATCATTCTTAGAGCTCCAACCTGAAAAGGATGAAAAGCATCCAACCCCTTCTTCATCAAAATAAAAGAACTCCCCCATACTACTGCCAAAATCAATAACAGTAGCCAGGCTATGAAAGCATCCTTTTTCATGAATTTTTTCTTTTGTCTGCGAAAAACTCCCGCATGAGTTCACCGCATTCTTCCCGCATAATTCCACTAGAAATCAAGGTCCTTGGATGAAGTAAAGAAGGTTGGTAATTACTAAATCCTACTTTAGGTTCCTTCGCTGCGTAAACAAGTCGATCTAATTGAGACCACCTTAAGGCGGCTGCACACATAGCACATGGCTCAATCGTTACATACAGCGTGCAGTTTTGAAGATATTTAAAGCCCAGATAATCACAGGCAGCTGTAATCGCTATCATTTCAGCGTGGGCGGTAGGATCCTGAAGCCGTTCCGTTTGATTATATCCCTTGCCAATGATCTGATATTCACTGACAATGACAGCTCCAATTGGAATTTCCTGCTCTTCTAATGCACGCTCAGCCAATAGATATGCCTGACGCATAAAATGTTCGTCGCTGTGAATAGATAGCATGTCTTAGCATTAATTTTTGGGAAAGTATGTTACTGCTGGAATTGAATCAACTCCTGATATAATTTCGCTACTGGCAATCCCATGACATTATAATAATCGCCTTCTATTCTGGATACCCCTATTAGTCCTATCCAATCCTGTATACCATAACTTCCAGCTTTATCAAATGGTTGATAGTTCTCTACATAATAGTTGATTTCCGCTTCGTTCAATTCGCGAAAACTTACCAATGTCTCTTCGGCAAAACTTTTGAATCTCCCGTCCTGAAAAAGGGTAACTCCAGTGATCACGGTATGAGAGCGACCAGATAATCGTTGAATCATAGAAATGGCCTCCTCTTCATCTTTAGGTTTACCTAAAATATCTCCTTCAATCGCTACAATGGTATCTGCGGTAATGATAATATGATCTAAAGACAGATCATCATATGCTTTGGCTTTATTTTCAGAGATAAGCACCGCCACTGCCCGTGGATGAATATCCTCAGGATAATATTCATTCACCGGCCGGACGATCACTTCAAACTCAACCCCCATATCACGTAGCAATTTCTGACGACGAGGAGACTGAGAAGCTAGAATTAATGGCATTTTGGTTTTCATACACACGCTTGATAAATAATGACCACAAAGGTATACAGTTTTCTGTTACAGCTTCTCAAATTGCTGAAGAAATTGCATATCATTTTGAGAATAAAGCCTTAAATCAGGTACTCTATACCGAAGCTGTGCAATCCTTTCCACTCCCATCCCAAAAGCAAAACCAGAATACCTATCGGGATCAATATTTGTATTAATAAACAGATTGGGATCGACCATGCCACAACCCATAATTTCCACCCAACCTGTATACTTACATACATTACATCCTGCCCCCATACAAATCTGACAGGAAATATCCATTTCTGCACTTATCTCAGTAAATGGGAAATAGGATGGCCTCAACCTTATATCCACCTTCTGCCCAAACATTTCACGAGCAAAAAATAACAAGGTCTGCTTCATATCGGCAAAACTAATTCCTTCATCTACCGCTAATCCTTCCACCTGATGGAAAAAACAATGTGAACGTGCCGATATAGCCTCATTTCTGTATACCCTCCCTGGTGCCAAAATTCGAATGGGAGGCTGGCGGGATTCCATCGTTCTGATCTGGACGGGAGAAGTATGGGTCCTCAATACATAATCAGGATCTCTAGATACGAAAAAGGTATCCTGCATATCACGTGCAGGATGATTCGCCGGAAAATTCAAGGCGGTGAAGTTATGCCAGTCATCTTCTATTTCTGGCCCCTCTGCTACCTTAAACCCAATCCCATTAAAAATAGCTACAATTCGATTCAAGACGATCGATAAGGGATGTCTTGCTCCAGGTCGGTGAGGATCACCAGGCAAAGTCAAATCGTGCGGTTGATCAGCACTCTTTTTGGCAGCACGAACCATACGCTCCCCTTCTTTCAATCGCTCCATTGCCATCGTCTTCAATTGATTGAGCGGTTGACCTAACTGACGTTTTTCCTCAGAGGGCAACGTTCTGAAAGAGTTAAACAACTGGTTAATAATGCCTTTTTTATTTGTATAGGCTCGTTTATACGCGTCGAGTTTTTCTTCCGAGTCAAATGTATAGGCTTCTACCTCTGATAAGAGGGTTTGAATCTGTTCTTCCATAAGCAGCTTAAATACCTAAATATCCGTAAACAAGTTACTAAGAATGTAAAGTTTGCCAAAAGGTTTTAAAGAAGACTATAAAGCATGTAACTTTTCCCTTATCATGAGTTATGCTTTTAGTGGGTCTTTTCTTTAGAATGCTTAATATTTGAATTCGTCTTTTATTTCTTTCTATGAAGCTGCAACGATTGCCGTTTGTTCCTATCCATTTTTTTTATCTCAATAGTTCCTCCTTACTCAAAAAACTGATGATAGGGGGAGGTATGCTCTTACTACTAAGTGGAATCTGGTTCATTCATTCGTATCATTTTCCTACCTACTGGTCATTGGCAGTAAAAAAAGTAGGTATTGCACAGCCTGTAGAAGTGTCTGAAATTGACCTTAGCCATGCTTTCCGCACAATTTCTCTTCCGCTGTACGCCTTCCAACAAGAAGTGAGCTTTACTGCTGGCCCTTTATCCATTCACCCCAACACTATCTTCATTTTTTTATTTTTTCAAATAGGAGCCTGGAGCCTTTTTCTCACCACGTGTACCAGAATTAACACATATACAGCCTATATAGGTTACTTTCTCTTCGCGCTGATGATTCATTTTTCTGTTTTGGGTCAATTGCTAGGATCAGAAGCCATTTGGACCAACAGGGGCATAGAATTTGGCATCATATTGGGCTTCACTGGGCTCGCTTACTTATTTCAAATTAAATACATAACATGGCACACTGGCTGGAGATGGCTCACTTTTTTTGTCCTTCTCTCCACTTGCTATATAGGAGCATATACAATAAAAGGCTTCGTTGGTTTAGCTGAATTCATTCCTACCCAATTCCAATATCTCTCCGTCATTAGCATGATCTATTTACTCTACCTGGCGAAAGAACCTGCCCATCTTATTGTTATGTTCGCCTCCAATCGCAAAAATAAGGCCCATCGACTCGGCTTGGTCGTAATTCTTATCAGTTTTGCACTGTTTACCCTGGCCGTGCTTGGATTAGTACAGGAAAAAATGGCGTGGTCAGTGATTCCTCTCTCAGGAATTCCACATTTGGCGTTTTACGCGCTCTTAATAGCTGCTCTAGGAACGATCTTTACCTCTCAAAATCTTTATAATAACGCGCCCTCCTTTTTCCAGACAAGAGAAACCTACACTTTTTTGCTTATCAGTTTGGGTGTGATGCTACTCAGTTTCTTTGGATGTATGTTCGCTTCAGGAGATTACACCTTCCTTTCCAATGTAGAACGACTGGTAGCTATCTCCCTTCTTACTATCGGCTCTGCGCATATGATTTATATTCTGGCCAACTTCGCCCCTTTACTGAGAGAAAAGATCCTGGCATTTTATCTGTTGGGAAGAGGCCCAAAGTTCGGTATTATGGTCGCCTGGATACTGGGGCTGGGATTCATGACCTATCTGGAAAGTTCAGAAAGCTGGAAAAGTATACGCATGTTTGCACACAGCTATGCCGTGCTTTTAGGAGATGCGGAAAGGATGGCTGACCACCCCGAAGAAGCTGTTAAAGCTTATAGAGCTGCCACTCAAAGCGTTCCTACTAGTGTGAAAGCCAATTACAATCTGGCTTCCCTCATCGTCAGAGATCCAAACCGTTCGAATGAAGCATTGACCCACTACCAACAAGCGATTCAATATCAGGATTTCCCTTATGCCAGAATTAATGCCGCAAATCTTCTTTATGCCAATTACCAGATAGAAGAAGCTATCCAATTATTAGAACAAGATTTACCGGTGAATGACATCCATCCCCATCTCGCGAATAACCTGGGATTATTATACAGGGAGATAGGAGAACCAGATTCAGCGATTTTACGCTATCAACAGGGCTTACAACAACATCCTCGTATTCCTGAAATCTATAATAACTGGGCCAATCTTTATGAATCTTTTGGTAGGCTTACGCTGGCAAAGGATTTTTACACTGCAGGTCTAAACTTTCCACAGGAATTTCCCGCATTGCTAAATAGTGCCATTAGTTTTAATCTGGCACATAGTGATTCTATAGAAGTTCCATTTATCGACTTCGAAGATCCAGTCCTGAGATATAATCAGGCTCTTCAGTATTTTTATCAACGCAAGATAGAACAGGCGGCTTCCCTTCTTCGGTCTATTCCTGAAGCATCTCTGCTGCCCGATGCCTTGCTATTAGATGGTTGGCTTTATCTTCAGCAAGATTCTCTCGATCTTGGCATTAGCAGACTGCAGTTTCTCACTCAAGAAAATTCAGGACTTGCCGAAAGAGCCCATTTTTTATTGGGGAGTTATTACTTTTCAAAAGGAGTGCCTGAAGTGGCCCGATCTTATTTTAACCAAGCGGGGGAAGCAGGATTTCCCAAAGGATACCTGTATGCGGCTAAAATGGCAATAGATATGGGCGAAGCAGATACTGCTTTTCGCGAGCTAACGGATATCCGTGGATCTCATCCAGATCTTTGGGATGATGTCTCCAAGGAATTGGCCATGTTATTAAAGGCGTATAGTAGTGGAGATGAAACTTTCGCTCAAACGGAATGGGATCTCAGTACGTTGACAGCAGAAGAACAAATCAGGATTAGTCTATATGCAGACAGTTTAAATGGATTTGGGACGGCCTTAAATCATTTTAGGGATATATTAGCAGCAGATTCCAGCGAGACAAGGGTTTATCTGGAAATGGGAAAAATATACGATCGTTATCATTCTCCTATGGCAGAAGTAGTCGTTAAAGATGGGTTGGCTGTGGTTCCCGAGGATGAAGCCCTTAACTATTTCCTGGCCAGATTATATGTAGCACAAGGAAAACTGGAAGAAGCGAAACCAATATTAGCTCAATTAGCCGCAGATAGTACTAAGGGGGAAATGGGCGATTGGTTAGCTATAGAAAAGGCCTTGACAGATCAAGACACAGCCCTAGCCATTGACCTAACTCAACAATTATATCAGCAACAATCCCTCAACACTACTATTATTCTTAACCTAGCTGACTTATATCTAGCTCAAGATCGTATAGATGAGGGATTTCAGCTTGTTTCCAAAGCAGTCAAGTTTAATCAGTTCAATCCTGAATTGTGGTTTACCTACGCTAAGTTTGCGGAGAAATTTGGAATGAAAGAGGATGCAGCTTATGGGGCAGAACAAGCTATTCAATATGCGAAAAGTGAGAATTTCAGCAAAGAGGTAACTAAGGCGTTTGGTTCCCTGCTGAAAGAATATCAATAACCTCAGTAAGACATCCTTTTTTATCGGTCCAAAGGAACGGGTTGCTACTCTATATTAGTCAATTTTGCCATTTCTACTTCTGCGGCAGGTTTAAAAGGTCCATAAGCAGCTTCCTTAAATGCTGATTGGGCCAGGCTGTAATCCTTAGCCTCTCTGGCTGCTTTCCCCAGTAAAAATTGATATTTAGCTCTGGTAGATTCTTTGGCAATTCGCTTACTCAACAAGCCCTCCAGTGTTTTTATGGCCTGACGAAATTTCCCTGAACGATATTCCATTTTCGCTTTAAAGAAAGCCAGATTATTAGGCAATTTCATCCCCGCTTCTTCCGCACTATATAAGTATTCGAGAGCGTGCTGGAAGTCTTGTGCTTTTTCCGAGAGTTGTGCCAACTGGATAAAATATTTAGTCCTTCTGGAGACATCTTCCTCCCATTCTACTGCCAGTTTATATTGGCCTATCGCTTTTTCAAACTCATACATCCTCCCATAAATTTTTGCTCTTAAGGCGTAGGCACCAGCGAAGTCTTGTTTTTCCTCTATGACTTTCTTCAAAAAAGATAAACTTTCCTGATACTCTTCATTAGCATAGTAACTCAATGCGATCTTGTAGGACTTTAAGGCCTCACTACCTGTAGCTAATTGTTCATCTATTAATTGGCGATAGGGGTTTAAGGTCACCTTTTCCCACACAATCTTAGCTTTCTCTTTCTGTCCCAATTGTTTATAAGCGTAACCTAATCCATAATAAAATTTCGCCAATTCAGCTTCAGAAGCATTCTTTCCTCGTTCAGAGGCTAATGCCCTTTCGTAATACTCCTGGGCCTTCTCCCAATTTTCCTTCATCGCCCAAATTTCAGCGTAGTAGTATAAGATGTAAGCATCCTCTTTATCGATGTTCTCCGCTTTAGCGAGAAAAGATTGAGCTTCATCTATCCGCTTTTCTCTGAGCAATAAGTTCACTAACAGAAGATAATACTGTACTTTTCTGGAAGAGTCTTGTTCGAAGTTCGCTGCCTGTTGGTAGTAATAAGCAGCATTATCGTAATCTTTCTCTTCTTTATAAATTTTTGCCAATAAGGCGTAGGCCGGGGTAAATTCCTCATTGGCAGAAATAGTTTTTTTATAGGAATATTTAGCCGAATCGATCTTGTTGGTCAAATATTCACACTTCCCTTTTTGGTAATAATATAAATGATTTCTGGGAGTTCGTTCTATCGCAACACGATAATAGGTAATTGCATTTTCACATTGACCTGCTTTCCGCAATGATTCCGCTTGTTCAAAGGCTCTACGCCCTTCATCCTGCGCGTTTAATTGACCCATTCCGATAATCAGGCATATTATTTGGATGAGCACACCTGCAGCTATGGGAAATTTCATATATATAACATTAATATAGATGTATATACGAAAATATTTCTTCAATTCCTTTTTTCAGGAGTACTAAAAGAAATTACCATAATGAAAAAAGCCTGTGTATTTTTAGGCCTCTTAGGTAATATATAGATAGGTAATGTATAAATGACATGAATTTTATAGAAGAACTTCGTTGGCGTGGCATGATCCACGATGTTATTCCAGGAACAGAAGAATACTTAATAGCGCATAAAGTTAGCGGATATATAGGATTTGATCCTACGATGGATAGCTTGCACATAGGGAATTTGGTGACGGTCATGATGCTGAAGTTTTTTCAGGAAGCGGGCCATACCCCTTATGCCTTAGTAGGAGGAGCTACAGGAAGAGTCGGGGACCCTTCTGGTAAAAGTGAGGAGCGCCAATTACTTTCTGAAGAACAATTACGCCACAATCAGGAGGGCGTGGCACGTCAGCTTTCGCAATTTTTAGACTTTGATCCAAAGCGAAAGAATGCTGCTAAAATGGTCAATAATTATGACTGGTTCAGAGATATTGGATTTATTGAATTTTTGAGGGATGTCGGAAAGTATGTGACGATTAATTATATGATGGCCAAAGAATCTGTGAAAAAGCGAATAGAGGGGGAATTTGGAATATCCTACACGGAATTTGCTTATCAATTGCTTCAAGGATACGATTTTCTTCATCTTTACGAGACGGAAGGGGTCAAATTACAAATGGGGGGTTCAGATCAATGGGGAAATCTCACTACGGGAACCTACCTGATAGGAAAGAAGCTGGGAAAAGAAGCTAAAGCTTTTGCCGTCACCTGTCCGTTGCTCACGAGGGCAGATGGAAAAAAATTCGGAAAATCGGAATCGGGAACCAATATTTGGTTGGATGCGAATAAAACTTCCCCTTACGAATTTTACCAATACCTCAGACAGGTATCAGATGAAGACGCTGCCAAATTGATCAAGGTATTTAGTATGAAATCCAGGGAAGAATTAGAGGCCATGATCGCGCGTCATCAACAACAGCCTGGAGAAGCAGCTCTTCAAAAAAGCTTAGCAGCAGAAGTTACAGAGAGACTTCACGGAAAAGATGCCCTGAATAATGCATTGACCTTAACCAACTTCCTATTTAGTAGAAATACAACGGAAGAAGCATTATCCGAATTGAGTGTCGCTCAATGGGAGGAAGTGGTACGTGCTTCGGAAGTTAAGCAATTAGCGAAGAATGAAGTGGAAGGGGGAATCGGTATTTTGGAGTTATTAGTCAAGCTGGGAATTACACAATCAAAAGGAGAGGCAAGAAGATCTATTGAGAAGGATAAATCCATTCGGATCAATGCCAATCGTTGGGAATCTTCGGAAGAATTGCTGGATATTAACTACGCTTATCACGGAAAATATATCCAAATTCAGAAGGGAAAGAAGAACAGGTATATTATAGAATTGGTTAATTAGTTCACTTTCCAGTAACTGGCATAAGATTTGAAGTTTCTCTACGGAAGAATTTATTCTTCCAAAATCATTGACAATTGGATAGTTTACCTTAGGGAACATACAATGATGAAATGGTTTCTTGAAACTATTGGCCAACGAGCTAGACAGATACTTACCACTTATCTAGGCGCATGGATATTTTTCTGTAGCGTGAGTATTTCTTTGTCTGTATCTGCCCAGTCTTTATATATTTCCAAGTATGTGGGTTCTGGTGAAGCTGGAAATGCTAATCATCAGATTGATATTTTTAACGAATCTTTCGATCCCGTGTCGCTTGGAGGGTATTTTTTATTTACGAGGAACTACATCGTCCGCATACCAGAAGGAACGGTGATTGGCAGCCTGAAATCACTGCGGCTGGGTCATCTGAGCACAAATAGAGAGCTGGATATTGAGTATCTAGGGGGAAGTGTGAATGATTTTTATGTTCGTGCGAAAAGAGGGAGAGAGCTGGGTGATTTTGTGGTATTATTTTCACCTCAATTGCGGATTGTAGATGCTTTCTATTTTGGGCCCAGTAGGGAAGTGAGTTATTTACCTGCGATTGATCAGTTCACTTCTTATGGACGCACGGCCATTCCTATGCGTGTGCCTGACGAGCGTAGTGCTTATTGGACCTATTTTCAAATCAATCCCGATCCATCTTTTGCTTATGTCAAGGTAAATGGTCAGTGGCGCATCAATTCCCGAAAGCCTGGGACGAATTTGGTTCCTTCTACCAAGTACGACGATATTCAGGTGAGTTATGTCAATGGACTAGTGACACTAAAATGGCAAACTGCTTTTGAGCGGGATTGTTATTATCACACTGTAGAGCGGAGCGAGAATGGGGCAGATTTTAGGATCATCGAACAAAAGCGGGCACATATCAATACTGATTTTCCCCAAGAGTATAAAATATATGATGAAACGACAGAGGAAGGGAAATTTTATTATTATCAGGTTCGTACGAGGGATAAGTTTAGTTCTTGGGTTTCATCTAAATTGGCAAGGGTTCATACCAGCAATGGGTATGGAAAATTGAGCATGGATTTGATCACGCGGGTTCAGCCTACGGGAAAGCCGTTGAATGTGCGTTTCAACGCTGATGAGATCCAGAGAGTGAGGGTAAAGATTCTGGATGAAGAATTTAGGGAGGTAGATGTGTTGTTTTATGGCATAGTAGAGGCGGAGCAGCAGCATTTGATTCAATATGACAATCCGCTGCCTATAGGAAAATACTTTTTAATCGCGGACACGCCTGAGGAGCGGGAATATATCGAATTTATCATCGGAAAAAATCGCGAAGTTACGATCCTGAAATAGGGCCATTTCCAATTTATTTATTACTTTTGCACACCTGTTTGTCAGGTCGATCCAGAGAGTTGCCAGAGCGGTCGATTGGGCACGCCTGGAAAGCGTGTGTACCTTTACGGGTACCGAGGGTTCGAATCCCTCACTCTCTGCCAAGAGAAAAATAGCGTGCTGCGAGCGAAAGCGAGCAGCATTTTTTGTATCCGCAGAGTGCGTTCGAAAGGGGGAATTTCTTTCGATAAGCGGTAGAAGGATATAAAAAATAGAACGAAGTGAACACGCTGTTTTTTTCTTGATCTCCTTAAAGAGACCCTGCGGATCAACGAAGTTAATCCCTCACTCTCTGCTTCTTACCACCCATCTATTCCAATTTATAGGAGATAGGTGGTTTTTTGTTGCCACAGTAGTTGATGGTGTCGAACCAACAATGGCACCAATGGCTATAAGTACCTTTTTCAGGTTAGCTCATCTTTGGAAAAAGTAAAATATTCAAAGGATTGCCACTCCTCACAATAGGACTAAATGACAAAACTACCCAACCTTCAGAATAATGTACTACCTTTATTTAGAGCTTTCTATCTAATTCTTTGAAGATGCTTCGCTACCTATTTCATATTGGATTAATTCTGTTTCTCCACTTACCTTTGAGGCATTTATACGCCCAAACCAACACCGCCACCATTTCCCTCCAAGCATTCGATGGGGATTCGGACGCTCCCCTCTCGGGTACGACTGCCAGGCTCTTCTCCCTTCCGGACAGCCAGTTTGTGGCAGGCATGCTGACCAGCGAAGATGGGCAGGCCAGCCTGAAAGGAATCAGCTCAGGTCAATACTTTTTGATCCTGAGTTTTTACGGATATGAATCTCATAGTCAGGGAATTTTGATCGGGAAGCTCAATCAATTTTACGACCTGGGTAAAATTACCCTTCAACCGAAAGAAAATAGCCTCAAGACGATAGAAATAGAGGGTAGGGCCAGCAATATTTCCCCCGAATTGGGTAAGAAAAGCTTTGCCATGGATGAACAGATCTCCCAATCGGGTGGCACCGTGCTCGACGCAATGCGAGGCCTACCAGGGATTACAGTGGATTCAGAAGGGAAAGTCTATCTCCGGGGAAGTGATAAGGTGGCCGTAGTGATAGATGGTAAGCAGTCCAGCCTAACAGGATTTGGCCAGCAGACCGGACTGGCGAACATTCCTGCCGCTAACATTGAGCGGATTGAAATCATCAACAATCCCTCCTCTAAATACGATGCTTCAGGAATGGCTGGCATCATCAACATCATTTACAAAAAAGAAGAACAAGCAGGACTGAAAACCGAACTGGGTTTTATTTTCGGGATGGGAGAAATAACAGAAAGAAAAGCTAGCCTGCCTACAGAGATGGGCCGTTTTGCCCGAAATCCCAAATATCAGCCCAGCCTCAACCTCAATTACTCCAGCAACAAGCTCAGGGCTAGTCTGAGAGGAGAATTACTTCGACAAAAAAAGCTGCCCAACAATGAGTTTAACACCAGGACTTATGATGACGGTCGGGTAATCGCTTCGCAGGTTCCCGAAAACCGAGTCCAGACCCAATACATCCTACATGTTGGCCTCGATTGGTTGATCGATAATAAGAACACCCTCACCTTTTCCGCCTTATTGGACTACGAGACCCATGTAGATACCGCTCAGGTACCCTACATCGACCTTAGTAGTGATGTCAGAAAACGCTATTGGCATTGGTCTGAAAAGGAGGCTACAGGCTTTTTTAACTACCGGACGACTTTCAAACATCAGTTTCGCCAGCCCGGGCATGAGTTGGAAACCAGCCTGCAATATACCCGGGGTTCTGAGGATGAAACCTATTTTCTCAGGGATAGTTCAGCAATCCGACAAGGATTGGACACGACCCATATCATTGCTATTGAGCACACAGGGGTTTTTTTTGTTGAATTACACCAAGCCACTGTCCAGTGGCAGGCTGGAGGCAGGTGGCAAAATTCAGTTAAGGCGAATCCCCGTTACCTACGAAATAGGTCAGGGTGAAAAATCGATCATTTACCCAAATCTGGGAACATTTTCCGACTGGGGAGAAGATATATTTGCCGCCTACCTGAATTATATTTGGGAGAAGCCTCTTTATGAACTGGAATCGGGTTTGAGGGCAGAGCAAACCAATGTCTTCTATTCCCTTGACCCTGAAAATGCTTATTATGAGGAAAATGACGCTTACGATTATTTTCAATTGTACCCCAACATCCGTTTTACCCTGAAACTTCATCCCAGCCATGGCCTTTCCCTGTTTTACAACCGAAGAGTGGACCGACCGGGCGAGCCCGAACTGAGGGTATTCCCAAAATACGACGACCCGGAACTGCTTAAGGTAGGCAACCCCTACCTGAGGCCACAATTCACGAATAATTTTGAACTGGCCTATCGGTATAGCTGGACAAGTGGCTCCTTCTTTGTTGCTGCATACCAGCGATTCATTGATGCACCTTTTACAAGGGTATACGCCATTGATTCGACTAGCAGTCCTTATGACATTGTCAACAGGATCTACCAAAACGTAGGGAATGGGACCCAGACAGGTGTAGAATTACTGGCTACCCAGGAACTGACGAAGTGGTGGAAAATTAATGCCAGCCTAAATATCTACTCCAATGTCATCCAGGCCTATGACGGAACCCTGCTTTTTCCTTACCGAAGGGCTTTCAGGATTCCCCGCACAGTAAGCAATACCTGGGACCTCAAAATAAACCAGGAAATCAACCCCGGTCAGGGCTGGCGCATCCAATTGACGACCCTTTATTATGCCCCGCTTAACATCCCCCAAGGAAGGCAATTGAGCCGAGCTTCTGTCGATTTGGGTATCAGGAAGGTATTTTTGAATGGAAAACTGGAGCTTACCCTCTCCGGGACTGACCTCTTCAATACCTTCGGAATCAGACAGGAAATTGAAGGGCAAGGATTTTCCAATTTTTATGAAAATTACTACGAAACCCAGGTTGTCAGGCTAGGGGGCAGGTGGAAATTTTAAAGAAAACCCCTTTCCTACCCCAATCCAGCGATAAGGACACTGGATGTTGAAAGTGAAAGCGTTATGAATCGAATCAAATTAAATAACCTTCAGGGGCAGCGACTTTTCACACAAAAGGTAAATGGTAAGCAAGTAAAAATTTACCTTGAACAATTTGTTGAAGGCTTATATCTAGTCAAAATCTTTGACAAGAATAATCGCTCATTCAATTCACGTCCTTCCAAGCAGTAAATTCAATAATATGACTCAGCCATTCTCAAAAAAAACCTACCCATTATCTTCCTATTGAGGGATAAAGCCTCTGTAGGAAGATGATGTTTTTTTTGTGTTTCTTATTTTGTGGATCATTTGGAAAATGTAAATTATCTGTCGGCTCCCCTCATTTTCGGACAATTCAAGCTGCATTTTTTTGAAGTCTTTGCACCAACTTTTGAACAAACAAATCTAGAGATAAACACTTATTAATCGAATTTACATAATTGATAATGAATGCTTAATTTCGGTATGCTGTAAATTCGTGCATAAAAAGCGAATTTAACAACCGACACATTATCGACACCCATTCAAAAACCATCCACATAATGCCCTGAATGCCAGTCAATAGAAAATTAGGTTCTAGAACCTCACTCTCTGCAGCCCCCCACATGACAAGGAAAAACAAAGATCTTCATAAGAAGTTGATCAAAAGAAATTAGACGCCTAGTGAGGGGCGGCCTTTTGGATGCTATTGTTCATATAATTCTGCTTAATTTTATCGAAAAGGCCAGAATTATGCTAGAAATCCTCAAAGTGGTCTGCCAACGTCTCGAATCTCTGGGCGTTCCCTACATGATTTTTACAAATATCTTCAAAACGTTCGAGAATATAATCACTGGAATGTGGAAATGAAAAAAGAATAAATCATTAAGTTGACCAAGTCCATAGAAATTCCTTCCTCTGGTGACAGGGATTTTTCTGCTTGCTTTGGGGCCTGGGAGGAGGATAGAAGTCCAGAGGAGATTATTCAAGAAATCCGTGAAGGTCGAGTGAATAAAAATGAAATCGAGTCATTTGAGAAATAGAATACATGACAAATGATCTTGGAACGGCAGTCAGAGAAGGCTTTACCTTTTACATATGTGGGGCGTCAGCAGAACGCTGACCGATGTCTTCCGGGCTCACCTATTGGCTCGGTCTTAGCGCCTATCCTCCCGCACTTCCAGACTAAACCCTCCAGCCATCTTTGCCATTTGTAGTGAAAAAGAAATATCTTTTCTATAGCTTCCAAGGAGGTTAATATGTATGCAATATTTCTTTTGTCATATATAAAGGACATGTTCTTGAATTTCCAAGGGTATGACAGCATTAAGAAACCGCCTATCTATTAAGTCTACTTTATTTACTGATAATAGCTCTTTAACATAGTGCTCAAATTCATCTAATTCTCTTACACCCAAGGTGTAAGCATGTTCAAGATCATATAATAGATCAACATCACTTGAAATAGTCTGTTTCCCCCCTATCATAACTACTAAATAGCCCTAGCCAAACTATATGAAATTTACACCTCATCTCTTCCTTCTGTTGAGATAATAATGTCAATATCTTTAATCTATCCACTAAATTATCTTAACGCTATGTTTATCCGTGGAATATATTCCCATATAACCTAAGTAGGTGGACATAAGTAACAACGCTTTTCTAAATAAATACAACTGATAATCAATTCCTTAAATTTGATTACTACCTTATATTATTAGTCCACTTACCTAATAAAAACATCTGCCAAAGCTTGAACTCCTACAGTTCATGGATCTGACAGACGCTTTCATGAAAATCATTCATCAACACCTTTAACATATTTCCCAAACAAGGAACCTATTGATCCCACCAAACCCTGGTATCTAGTACATCCGGCCCCATCCGATCAATAGCGATCCTCACCTGTTCTGCATTTACCGAAATTTCCGTAGTAGGATACGTCAATCTTCTGATAAAATCCCCACTAATATCTTGTAAAGGAAAAGGATTGGGCGTGAGCTCGGGGAAGCCACTTCTACGGAAATTCGCAAAGGCTTCGGGGCCATTGAGAAAAGAAGAAACCCAATATTGTGTATTGATCTGTTCCAATGCCTCCGCTGAATTATATGGATTAGCGGCCAAATACGCATCTATCGCCTCGGGGGCTACAGCAGAATTGGGATCAAATTCTACCATTTGCTCCATATGTGCTCTCACGCCCTGGACATAAAACTCTTCTGCGGAACCATTGACCCAACCTCTCTCAACTGCCTCAGCTAGTAATAAAAATGTCTGAGAAGCGGTAACCAGAAACATAGGAGAAGCCTGCTTAGTAACCCTTGTTCGATCCGCCTGACTGAAATCGTAAAAACTAGCAAGTCCCAAGCCTTCCGCCACCGGAGCAATAGACGAATTATCAAAGCCCATTGGCATACCTATTTGAATAGTGGGATCTGTATCTGCTACATCCTGGGTTTGACCAGAACCAGAAGCAGCCCCTACATAACGAACGGCAATAGCGGCTAATCGTGGATCATTGGTCTCCTGTAAATAATCCACAAAAGAAGATACTAGAAAAAAGTTATTTGCTTCAGATCCATTTAAGGTAGAACCAATGCCATTAGGGAAATTATTATCATGGCGAATCACTGCATTCCCTTCATTAGTAGTCATGACGCCTTTCTGAAAAGCTTCTGCTGCGATTTGCTGCGCCCTGGCAGGATCTACTTTGGTCAATCGCATACCAGCCCTTAACAACAGAGAATTTGCTAATGTCCTCCATTGCGCTACATCTCCTCCATACAATATATCTGCCGTCTCTGTAGGCCCTGCTATATCCAAAGCATCACTTGCTTCGCGTAATTCGTTGATGATGTCTTCATATATTACTTCTTGCGGATCATAAGCCGGTAAAACAACCTGATCAGTAAAGCCCAGGCCTCCTTCGAAATAGGGAATGTCTCCGTATGTATCTGTCAGCACCATAAATGTACGAGCCTGCCAGATACGAGTCATTTGCCGTAAATTATTTCGCTCGGGATCGCCTTCAATCTGACTGAGGATATCACGCGTATTTTTAATGACATTCCGATAACTCCCTTGCCAAAGATTGTCTGTTGCATTGCGATTATCTTGATTATAATTCGCCCCTGTAATCACTCCTGAATTAGGCGAAACTATCTGTTGTACAATACCCATTTCATAAATCAATGTATTTCCCCCAAACCCACTGCTGAGAATAGCATTGTTCAATTGAAAAATGGGATTAATAGAAGTAGGTAATACTTGATTGGTATTTAATTCATCAAAATTTTCATCACAGGAAGAACATAAGAGCAAAACAACTAAAGCAAGATACCAAATCCGAGAATGGCTGTTACCGTTTATTGAGCGATGTATAATATGTATGAGATATGTTTTCATTGTCCTATAATTAAGATGGAAAAGAAAAATGAATTTCAAATGATGGATAAATCTTAAAGTTTGACATTCAAATTAAACCCTAGATTTCGAGTTGTAGGTAATCCAGTAGATTCTAGCCCCACCAGATTATCAGAGCTAAATCCAAAGGTCTCAGGATCAATGTTGGGTACCCAAGACTTAATCAACCACACATTATTGGCTACAAAGCTCAAGCGAAGGGACCTAATAGGAAAGTCTGAGGGCAATAAACGAGAAAGATCGTAGCCAGCAGTGATCTGTCGCAATTTCCAGAAACCTCCATTATAGACAATCGGTTCTACTAATTGCTGGGAGCGAACTACTTCCCAAAATCGCTGAGCCGGAGCAGCTACGTTATTGATCTCTCCCTGCGCATTTACGCCGTCACCAATCACACCACCTTCCCTTCCTTCAAGGGTCATTTTGTGCAATCCATGACGTACAGCATTGAAATTGGTTCCAGACATCATTTGATTCCCCAATTTAAAGTCGATAAGGAAGGATAGATTGAAGCCTCTATATGTAAAAGCATTTGTAAATCCACCTACCCAGGTAGGAAGTGCGCTACCATAAAGAAGAAGATCTTCTGTCCGCAATGGAATTCCATTATCACCAAATACTTGTCTTCCTTGTTCATCCCTCCTATATCCAAATCCTGCTAATTGGCCGAGCTCTTCTCCTACAACATGTCGTAATTCGCCATTAAATACATGACGCCCGATTGTGATCGTTTCTCCTGCAGAATCTGTAAGAAGGCTAATGACCTTGGTTTTGTTGTAAGACCCATTAAAGGTGGACTCCCATTGAAAGTCTCCTCTACGCAGGGCTACGACATTGATCAGCATTTCAACTCCTTGGTTCCTACTTTCCCCACTATTAATGAGCGTATTTGTAAACCCCGAAGCATCTGAGATTTGTGCAGAAACGATCTGGTCAAGGGTAGTTTTTCGATAACCCGCAATATCTATCCCCAGGCGATTGTTAAATAATCTTAGGTCAATCCCGATTTCAGCTTCCCTGGCCCGCATTGGCTTCAAATTAGGGTTGGGTAATGTATTTCCGATCGGGCTTCCCACAGGTTGTAACGCACCAGAAGGATTAGCAAAGAGATTAGGATTGATTTGATAAAATAGGACATCCGAATAAGGGGGAACATCGGTATCACTGCCAACTTCAGCATAGGCTACCCTCAGTTTTCCAAATGTTAACCAGGAAGGCAAGCCTTCAAACGCGTCAGAAAAGACAAAACTCAACGAACCAGAAGGGTAGAGAATGCTTCGGTTTTCAGGAGAAAGGGTAGAGAACCAATCATTTCGCAAGGTTCCTGTGAGGAAAATATAGTTTTTAAAGGAAACCTCCGCTGAGCCATATAGAGAATTGACAGCACGTTCCGTAAGATCATAAATAGGGTCTTTGACTCGTCCATTGGCAACTGTGTAAAGATCTCTAATAACAAAATCTCTCACCTGCACACTATTGAGGTCAGAGCGTCTTTCCATATGGTTACCACCAAAAGTGAGGCCTGCGCCGAAATTTCCAAATTCGCGCTCAGCAGAAATAAGGAAATCTGTATTAAGTTCTCTAAACCTTCGTGTTTCCTGAGTATAAATGCCGTTAACAAAACCGTCGGGCGCTGGAGGGCGGGAAGCCTGACCTGTAGGATAATTGTTATAATCCTGGTCTCTTGACCAGTAATCCTGTCCTATTCTTCCCTGCACAAATAGCCATGGAAGGATATCATATTTTAAAGATATATTTCCAAAAACTCTATCCCGTCGTATATTTTGAAACTGGTTATTGAGAGTAAAATATGGATTGGTGCGGTTTCTAAATCTTGAGTAAACAAACTCATCTCCATTTTCGTCTTCGGCAAATTGTTCCAGCAATTCAAAAGGCATAGAATTCGCCATATTGTAGATCGAGACAGGAATAGTGTTATCCTGTTGGGCCACATTGGGAGGATTTGTATTTTTTTCATTAGCATAATTGATGTTTCCCATAACGCTAAGTTTTGGACTTAAGGCATAGTTGAAGCCCAGGTTAACAGTACGTCGTTTAAAGTTATTATTAGGGACAATCCCATCGCTGTCAAGATTGGAAAGAGACATATGGAACCCTCCTTTTTCGCCACCAGAGGAAAGGGAAAGCGTGTTGGTCCAGGTTTGGCCGTTACGGAAAAACAAATCGATGCGATCTCGTACAGGAACATAAGGCACTTCTACGCCATCAAATAATACTTGAGTCATCCCAGGTTGGAAACGCTCGCCAAAAGACCATTGACCTGAAGTAGGGAAGGCCGAAGTAGGACGCTCACCATTCTCTCCTTGACCGTACTCATACTGATAATCAGTAAAATCCAGGGGGATATCTGTAGTATAATTCACATTATATGTAACTCCTATTCCCTCTTGTTCGCCCTGGGTTTTCGTCGTAATCATAATCACACCATCTTTTGCACGTGATCCATAAAGTGCGGCAGCCGCAGCTCCCTTAAGAATAGTTAGATTTTCGATATCATCAGGGTTGATACTACTGAGTCCATCCCCTCCGTCTGCCGTAATTCCCCCTCCACGAGTACCAATGGAATTATCAGATGCTGCATTACGTGGATTAGTCCCGAAATTTGTATTATCAATAGGAACGCCATTAATGACAATGAGCGGATTATTCTGCCCGGAAATAGACGATTGGCCACGGATTCTTATTTTAGAGGTACCTCCTGGCCCTGTACCTAAGGCAGAGATATTTACACCTGCTACTTTTCCTTGAAGCGCGTTAATAAAGTTAGGGGTTCGATTAATGGTAAATTCTTCCACTTCTACATTAGAAGTAGCATAGCCAAGTTTCTTCGCTTCTTTTTTGATGCCTAATGCAGTAATCACCACTTCATCTACCTGCGCTCCCACTTCGGTCAAGGTAATTCGCAGGTCAGTTTTACCTTCAATGGGAATCTCCTGGGTTTCATAGCCGATGTAGGAAATAATCAGCGTGGTTTCAGCATCTGGTAAGGTAAGGGTAAACTTTCCCTGAGCATCTGTGATGGTTCCACTGTCGGAATTTTTGGCACGGATAGTGGCGCCTACGAGAGGAATCCCATCTGCATCCAGAACAATCCCCGAGATCGTTTGATCAACAGTATAAATACTTAAATCAGATAGTTCATCATGATTTACCGATTTTCCTGCCAGATAATTGTTGCCTATTAAAGATAATAGCGTAAGCAGGAAGCCCACGCTCCTTAAGGGTAGCAGTAACTTTTCCATAAACTTAGTCCTTTTTATAGTGATATAATGATATTAAGGAAAATATCCGACAATTTCATCTTGTTTAAACACATATTATAATACCTGGCTGAAATTAATTTGCCGTATTTATACGTATTTTTATTATATTATAATATTATTATAACATGAATTATAACTATTTTTTTCTTACAAATAGGATTGATAATTCTCACTTTATCCTCTCGTTTTCAAAAGTGTATATCATATTGTACTAATTCTTTTATATTCATTTTTTAGTGATATTCTTTTCAACAGAAACAATAACTACTCTTTACAATAATATATCTTTCACTCACCAACACATTTGAACTAATTTATTTCATAAATCTGACAGATCATCGTCAATTTCATTCCAACATCAGCGCTGAAGGATTTTATTAACCAATAATCCTTCAAATCATGTTTCGATATCTAATGTTATACACATTGATCTTGTTGGTCAACTGCTATGCTTTGCCCCAAAGTACGATCATTCCATATAGACTCGTCAATAATCTAATCATTGTTGAGGCAAGTGTTCAGGGACAAACAGGGAGTATGATTCTAGATACTGGAGCACCTCGTATGGTGTTAAATAGTAAGTATGTTAAGGATCAATTAGGCATACCTGTCAAAGGAATCCGAAGCAATTTGAACAATTATCAAGCGGGGTATGTATCTATCACCTTAGGGAGTCTCACTTTTCACGGCAGAGAAGCTATTTCAACAGATTTAAGTGCGATAGAACAACAGAAAGGGATAAGACTGTTGGGAATGATGGATGTATCTATGCTGAATCCTTACACCTTACACATAGACCCGTCCCAACAAATCATTACTCTCCAAAAACATAGCAAGACCAACCATCTGCCTATTCTAAATAGTACGAATTCGTCATTGGCACAAATACCATTTAGAAAAGCTGCACATTTATTAGTAGTTGAGACTGCACTAAATGGAAAACCTATCCGACTAGGCATAGATACGGGTTCAGAAGTGAATATTTTCCATCCGAACTTACTACAGAATTGTCAGGTTCTTCAAGAATTACCTTCGAAAAAACTCATGGATATTAATGGCGCTACTGTGCGAATTGTTTTAGCCGAATGATGGAAGATAAGAATCATAATGTATGGCTTATTAGTTGGGGTAATGTTAGTAAAATTAGTCCTAATTTTAATGGTATTCATTTCATCCCATATGACGATGAATTTTCTGATGGAACAAGTTCCGAGATTAGAGTTCATACTTTGTTTGAAGATAGTCGCGGAAACATTTGGTTAGGAGATCGACATTATGGAAGCACCTTCTTCAACCCAAATTCTAACCATTTCACATCTTTCTCATTTGAAGATATGGTTTGGCAGTTTGAAGAAGACTCACAGGGAAGAGTTTGGATAGGTGCATTTAATGGCCTTCGATACTACGACCCTGTTACGAATCAAGTACAGACTGCTTGGGGAAATTTGCACCCAGAAAGGGAAAATCTTCGAGTGGATGCCTTTACATTAGACCATCATGGCCACATCTGGATTGGAAGCGAATCTAAGCTTCTTCAATTTGATCAAGAACAAGGGACACTTCTCAATGAGTACGTAAGCGATTTAACTGACCCTAATGGAACAAATATCAAATGGTTAAATTCAATTCAGGTGGATATTTATGGAAACCTATGGTTAGGAGGGGAAGGAGGAGGTTTACAATGGTTCAATCCTAAAACTAGTGTATTCAAATCTCCTTTGTTCCCCACAGAGGTACCCGCTCATATGGCAAGTGCTCATTATCCACTTTTTCTTGTTGATTCTAATGGATCTATCTGGGCGAGTTTGGATAATACCTTTACAAGGTTTTCTTACGATTCCTTAGGAAATATCACCCAAATGGATAGATGGGAAAATGAAATGGGATTTATCTCTGAACACTCAGCTGGCAAGGTTTGGTTAGCTAATCATGAAAAGAAAATCATCTGCCTATATTCTGCTACAGAGGGAAAGCTTATTACTCATTCCTTTCAGGGAGTTACGAAGCATTTGGATGGATCCATATTAGCGACAAAGTCAGGAGAAATTTATATGGGTAATTATTATGGACTCATTAGATTTCACCCCGATAGCTTAAAATTAAATAAACATTCCCCTAATATTGTTCTGACAGATTTCAACATAGCTAATCAATATGTACCTATTAGAGGAACTGAGGAAGATAGCGCAGGGACATCCCCATTGACTCAATCCATTACCTATACCCAACATATTCAATTAACTCATACTCAAAATAATTTCACTATAGAATTTGCTGCATTGGATTATGTTCAGCCTGAGCTTAACCAATATAAATACCTCCTTAAAGGTCTTAGCAGAGATACTTTTTATACCAATGCAGCAAGACCCTTTGCCACTTTTACAAACATTTTACCAGGTACTTACCAATTTCAAGTATGGGGATCAAATAATGATGGGGTTTGGAGTCAGGAAGGGAAAGGGACCACCTTTTTTCTACATATACCCAAGACAAATCAGGCGATACAAAGTAACAGCCTTGCTTTCATTTCCAATTATGACGTTATGGATCAGTATCAGCACCCAAAGCATCCCATGGTATATGATTCTACGGCGGAAGAGAAAGATCGTCCTATCGCATTAATAGTAGAAGATCATTTGGATGTACTTCAGTATTTAATCCTTTGCCTGGAAGATTTCTATCACATTAGAACAGCTGCTGATGGGGTGAAAGGGATTCATCTGGCGCTGGAGATTATTCCTGATATTATCGTGAGTGATGTGATGATGCCTGAAAAAGATGGATTTGAGTTAGTGAATACATTAAAAAAAACGATGAACGTACTAGTCATATTCCGATGATCCTCCTTACCGCTAAAGCAGATCATATTTCTAAAATAGAAGGATTAGAAACGGGAGCAGCTGCATATGTACCCAAACCATTTCTATTCCTATTTACTCATACTTTGTTAGCTGCTATCTCTACTTTCCCCCTTTTCTTATCCGCCAATTGAGTACATGAGAAATCGCTACTAGCAAGCCACCTATTCCCGAAAAGAAAGGTTCCCAGAATTCGCTCACCCAAACAAACCCTATTCCAATAAGTAGAAACCCTAATAAGGCCCACTTTAATGGAACGAAATTGCGATGGTATTTGAAATAATCGGTTAATAATGAAGTACTAGCTATGCACAATGCGATGCTAAACATCATAAATTCAAACCAAGGGTTTTCTAGGAAAGTAAAAATACCCAAAGAAGTAAAGGTCAACAGAATAGGTAGGCTGAGGCAATGAATAGCGCATAATAAAGAAGCTGTCATCCCCCAAAAATCTAGGTTTGATAACCACAGTTTATGTTTCATTTCAAGATGTTAACATGGATGGCGTCTCCTCTGCTATACTCACTTCACACAAATATGAATGATATGTTTCATTTATGCAACAATGTTGCATAAAATTATGGCGGGAATTATTCCTGGCTTAATAAGCTTGAGATAACATTTGTCAAAAAGGATGTGAATGACTCGATTACTATTTTCGCTACCTCCTCCCTATCGCTATGGTTAAATATGGGAATGGGCCGTAAAATGGATCATCAAATAACATAAACCTACCCCCATAATCAGCAGTCCACTAAATAATTGGGGATGAATGCGGGGAGTAACATCATTGAGTTTTGACATAATAAAGGGTCGAGCCAATTGGAATCCTAGAATCAAAGCTACCATCACTAAGCTCATTCCCAACAAATAGATAAGTAGATAGGCGACTACATGGGAAAAGTGTTGGTCCAATCCGGCGAGTAATAATGGTGCTAAAGCAGTAGGGCATGGAATTAAACCCGCGATAGCACCCGCAACTATCGAATTAGCGGGGGCATCTGTAGAAGAGATTTTGTGAGCATGACAGGAACAGCTCCCTTTTAAACAGCCCTTTTTTTGTAATCGATAATAATTCCAAGTGAGATAACCGCCGTACCCTATAATAAATAGCGGCATATATCCAGCGAATTGATGAACCATTTCTTCATCTTGAATTCCCCCGAAAATGCTGCGTATGACGAATGCCAAGCCCAATAACACCAAAAAATGCGAACTAATCAGACTTGAAATCAACATGAGTAACTGCCTTCTGTTCCACGACTTTCCCATCATCACTGCTGCAAGGTAAGTCTTCCCATGCCCTGGTTCTAGCGCATGAAGCATGCCCAACACTAAGGTAGAGCTCCATGATACAACATTCATTTTTTCATCTTAAATGGTAAATCTATAGGAATTTTCAGTTTAGTTAAAACACAAAATGCGTACCGAAAAAAATTCTATCTATTCCCACTACTTTTACATTGTTTACAGTAACATCGTTAGTTAGAAGCCTGCATTTGCCTATTGTCCTAAAAAGCAACCAAATGATCGCTTGATTAAGAGCATAATTGTAACTAACATCTATGACTAAAAAAATTTAATTTTACATCCTATCTCATGTATACATCTTTCACTATGAAACCTTTTCCTTCATTTCTTTTCATCGCCTTTATTTATTGGCTTATACTTATCTCCTTTCAAAGCTGTACCAAAGCCATTTCCCATCATGAGCGCCAACATCCAGGCTTAACCGTAGAAGCACATAAACAACAGGTAACTAAAGATCCCTTATTGACCACTGGACCTGAAAAAGGATCATTAATTGTGGTAGGAGGTGGAAACATTGGAGAAGACATTTGGGATAAATTCATTGAATTAGCAGGAGGAAAGGATGCTCCGATCGTATGTATCCCTACTGCTGGAGGAAGGGAAAGCTATGAATTGGATGATGTAATAGATGCTGGCATATTGAAAAAGATGGGTATAAATGTATCGTTGCTTCATACCAATGATAAGACTATGGCCGATTCTGACGCTTTTGTTGAACCCCTAAAGAAGGCAAAAGGAGTATGGTTTAGTGGAGGAAGGCAGTGGAGATTGGTGGATGCTTATGCCAATACTCAAACGGAGCACCTGTTGTGGGAGGTATTAGAAAGAGGAGGAGTTATAGGGGGATCATCAGCCGGAGCTACCATTCAAGGTTCCTATTTAGCCAGGGGAGATACTAAGACTAACCAACTCATGATGGGGGATCATGAAGAGGGCTTTGGATTTATTAAGAATATCGCTATCGACCAACATGTACTTGCTCGAAACAGGCATTTCGATATGTTCTCTATTTTGAAAGAACGACCTGAATTATTGGGGATTAGTATCGATGAAGGGACTGCTATTGTCGTAGAGAAAAATGTATTTGAGGTGATAGGACAAAGATACGTGATTATGTATGATGGGAGTTTTTGGTCGAGAGAGGGGAGTGAGATGAAGAAGCTTCCTCCACAAGATCAACAATTTTATTTCTTGCGGGCCGGGGATCGCTATCATATGGGCGAGAGGAAAGTGATGAATTAGGAGAGTTAAGCCTGTTGGTTAGTGTTAAGCAATATACCATTCACTAGGTGTGCCAAATAAGATGGAAATAATATTATTACCCTTTTTTAAGCTGTAGAAATAGTCAGCTTAATTACTTAATTAAGTATTTATACAAAATAAGATAGGTAGTATGATAAATTAATTAAGAATTGAATAGGAGCAAATCTATAGACCCTTCTAAAATCTTACCTTAATTTTATATACCTAGTCAATTTTTAACATTTATTCACTCAATTCCACCTATTTATGATTTTACGTCAATAAAAATTACCATATATTGACATATATATTAAATGGTTGTAGCATAAATGTTATCGTAGATGTTTATAGATCAACTGGGAAAAAGGATGAAGTAAAAAACATTGAACACATAAACATACTTAACCTATTATTATTAATATTCTGTTATTGATGTGGAGGAAGTCTACGCTAAGTAGACCTTCCTTTTTTTATGAATGATATTTCACTTAACCTATTCTTTACGAGTTAATTATCCTTATAAGCTCTATTTTCCTAAGGATCTTTGTCAACATCTTTCTTATACATTCCAATGCACCATTGTTTATGAAGGTGATTTAATGAGGAGTAGGTCAAGCGAGGAATGTTTGATTAATAATACGAAATCCCAGAAATTAATCGAATATCCCAAAAAAATTTGTTGAGACTTGATTGTTTATACCCAATTAATTGATAATCAGATATATATTTTCTCATCTCCTTTATATCGTATTTCTACGCAAGCACTTATCCATATCTTGACAATAAGTTAATAAGATGATCCTGCTGATGCATATAATCACGAAAACACGAAAGAAAGTTTGCTTTTTGTTCTTTCACCTTAACCTAAATGTTGTTGGCCTATGTTTGAGATCTTGTTAGTAGTATTTGTGATTTGGTTTGTTGGGCGATTGCTTGATGGACTGATATTTCCTCCCGGGCCTCACGATTGGGGTTGTCGCCACGGACAATGCGACATGCGGAGATGTGGAAATTGTTCCTGTAGATGTTAGTGATGGTTTGTACGTCAGTGAAGTTTTTATCGACAGTTTGCTATTGAGAAGCGTGAGTCATCCCTAAATATTTTCTAAGTCAGAAAATCTGGGATGATTCATGTTGTTAGAATGAGTATGTCCTCTTTGATGAAGTATTTCGTGTCTTGATTTCCTGTCGAGAGTTAGTCATAGGCGATGGATCTCATCAAAAGATAGCAAGAATCACGAACTAATTGTTACTCGTATTCAAAAAATATGCAGCCTTTAACGATATAAAATTCGGAATTTTTTTAATTCCTGTTTACTTAACACACTTTTTATCAATTAGTTATTCATTCCTTCTGAACTATTAAGTTAGGTGTTAGACTAATATTAATTACCTAAGGATCAATGTTAATGCACAATCATTTCCCAGAGCCGATGTTATAGGCATCAGCTGTTATTTTCCGTTATTCTGTTGATAGCCCAGTGAAAGCTGGGCTTTTGTAGTTTTTTAAAAATCTCTCATTGACAAAATACCATTAAATCCCGTAAAGGTTACTTAATTATTTTCAATTGAATTTTGTTAATTATACTTAATTATTTTACTTACTCATTTAGTAATATTCAAGCATTCGCATGATTAGATATTTAATAATTCGCCATAGAGCAATTTATACGGAACCCTCTACCCCACATAAGTATATTTTGTTCCATGTTCAATTCATCCGAAATAAATCGAACCTGATTATTTATTGTCTTTGTAACTGATTTCAGTCATTCCAATTATCATTTCTGGGGAGTAAAAGAATCCAACATTAAGTCTCATTGTTAATATTTTAAGATAAACAGTGGATCATTGTAGATGCTGCGAAAGAGGAGCAGACGTGATCTGAGGGAACTCAAAGGTATGTCAACTCATAATATAGATAAGATTTCAAGTCGGCAGGATAAAATGGAACGTAACCATATTCAGAAATTAGTCAATCAGTTTATTATCCCTTCAGATTGCCAATTACTCAATAAAAGAGTACACTTTTATGACAACGAAGATGATCCTACAGATAATGAGCAAAATAAGTCATCTACCAGATCCGTCTTCATCTTGAGGATTTATCAATACATAAAAGCCTTACCACATCTTCGGGATAAAATTCCAAATGAAATTCTTCAAATAGCAGCTATTGGAGAATATGATATGACTATTATGTATCACGAAAACCACATACGAGATCAAAAATATGGTATTCGTAGAGAGGATTTAATAGCCGTTGAAGCAAAAAGGAAAGAAAAGGAAAATTTAATTATTGCCAGAGATCAATTAATTGAAAAATATTTTCAAAGTAATACTTTGAGAAAAGTCAAAATTGCCAATCGTTTTATGCATCAGGTTCATGATTTGATTGGAATGATGCTAGATAAAGAGTTTACTACGCTAAAAGGTTTTGATGATGATATTTACCCTGATGAAGCTATTCAATCGCATATTCAAGGATTAGAGGGTTATATACCATTTCTGGACAATTTTGAAGGTAAACACACAAGAAAGCAGCAGAAAGAATTCGATTTAGTTAATTCACAAGAATTTGTCAACACTATTTCCAAGAGTCGTAAAACAAAACATGTAGGTTATGCAAAACCTAAGTATCTTAAATTATATTTTGCCAGATGTTTTTTGCTTAATGTCATTTTCTATTATGTGCATACGAAATTACTCATCAATCTTTATGTCGACTCGACTACTACCGAAACAAAAAACTTAATTTCCTTTGCCCGACATTTTGGTCTTATCCAACAAATTGCAAATGATATTTCAGACTATATTCCTGTGGATGACGCTAAGCCAACTTCCTGTAAATATCAGGAAGATACCTTTAGCGATTTGAGGGAAAATAATGTTACGCTTCCTGTTATTTACTTTCTGAGTCAAAACGTAATTCCAACAGGGATCATCAGAGATTATTTAAAAGATCAACTAAATGATCTAAACCTTTACCGTCATGAAGATCAGGAAAAAATACTTTTACAATTTTTGTCTAGTGGAGCATTAAGTAAAAGCATGTCTTTTGGAGCAGTCTTAGCTTCTCATGCGAAGAACCTATTAGATCCCAATAATCCCGCAACAACCTCATTAAATAACATGCTTTCCTTTGCTGAATCTAATCAATATTATGAATATTATAATAGGATAAAGAAATCCATAAGATAGTTCCTGTCAAATAATAAAGGGAGTTCCGTATAAAAATGAGTAGGATCTCGAATAAATCCAGTTTGAATAATAATGAATATCATTTTTAACTGATTATCAACTCAATAATAATATTTCTTATTTTTTTATAATGCTAAGGCATTAAGTTTAACCATATTTCCGAGGTGACTGCATTAGATCGCCAAAAATAGGCATCTGTCTATTTGGAAAGTTGACATAGTCTAAGATTTTTCATTAAGTATATTAATATTGTTTTTTCAATAATCAATTATTCATTTAGTATAATTATTTGAATTATTTATTTTTTTGATTTTTTTTAGTTTATATTTTATCTTATCAAAAAAAGACGTAATTTTGCAGTCCGAATAAATGAACATATTGAACTGTAATAATGCGTAATACACTCACAAATCACTTCAAGAGCTTGCTAGATCATACTGTCCTACCAGCTATTTTTGGATCTACCCCTATCCTCACTACCTTTGGATTTATACATTACAATATTTTTGATTCATCTTATTCATGGAAATATGCTTTTTCAGACCAGGATAAGCAGCATTTGGAACAAAGAAACATATCCATAAAACCTATAGAAAAATTAGAGAAAACTCCTGTAGAATTAAACAATCCAATCTTTAGCTTATTTACTATTTATCAAATTTACGCTAAGTTCATTTTAAATCAAGAACTCTCCGTAGGACAACGTCCTTTACAGCCAGAAAATATTGATCATTATTTAGGCACTGATTTTTCCAATACACATCCTGACATTAAAGAATTTATAAATAGTGAGAAAGAAATGCTAAGCATGCTTATTGATAATTTTCAGGCTAAATCAAGTTTCTATTATCCTATTCCAATTTTTCATCAAAATAATGAAAATAAACATGATGAATTAGTAGGGATTATTTATTTAGTATATGATGGAAATACTTTCGAGAAAGGAGATGAAATGATTAAAAAGGTATACAGCCATTTGATCATGAATCTTTCAAAGGCATATGACATTGCATTAAAAAATGTTACTTCTCAAAAAGTGACGCATCCGTCCTTAAAAACATTAGCCCCATTAGGACTTTAAATGATATTTGATGAAAAAAATTTACTTTTTATAATTACCCCTACTTTATTCCTTTCATTTTCATATACTTAAGAAATCTATATAATCCTTTTACCTATCAAATAGAATGAATTAGCTTATTTGCATGTCTCTTTTATGGTTTTGTTAGGAAATTGTTATGACCATATTGGATATACATGAGGCCCAAATAATCTCCAGGTAAGTTTATACAATAATGGAATCGAATAGTCCAGTTTTCATTCTAGATGAACGAAAAGAAGCTATGAATCAAATCTCCGAATTTGATACTGAGGCCTTTTACGACATATTCATCAGAGAATTAAGTGTTCTAACAGGATTCGAAACTAGAGGTTTTATTAAACTTACCACTATTTGGATCAATGAACCGCAAAGTGGTGAGCCAAATGCTTCTTATGACAACTTAGATAAGTTAGATGACGAATATTTTTTAGACCCAAAAGATTCTACCTGGCAAAAAGTTAAGTCATATTTATCAAGGACAGCCATTGACTTAAATCGTACTAACTTTGTCGCATCAGAATTATACAGGCTCTTTCGTAGTAAAAACTTTACTCATCTCAATATTCACCTACTTAAAGAAAAATCAATAAAGAACTATTTTAAAGAAACCGAGGTAAAGATCCACCTACCTTCTCAGTATAGTTTTGAGCAAAACGAATATGATTCAGAAAAGCAGTTCATCTTAGCGGAGACCATTATGGTGGCTCGAACCATCTTAAGTATGTCTGCACAGCGAAACCCTAAAATTGATCTAAATAATATTCAAGAATTAGATATTTCCAATATTTACTTTCGCCCTATTCCTATTTTTCATCTGTGCAATTTTGTAGGTGTTGCATATGCTATATACTATCGTGAGGATGAAAATTTGGCACATAAAAATGAAACTGCTGAACACAGACTTAATCAACCCTTCACTTATGAAGACCTCGTAAGAGAAGCCACAGACGCCCTAGAACGAACCACGGTTCAAATCAGAATGATGAACTTTTATGAGCGTCCTATCAGTACCAATGCAGTGTTCGAAGGAATGGAAGAAAAAGCCAGAAAAATTCCTCTGCTGAAATCGCTTAGCTATCCCAACTTCTATCGCCAACAAAATAAATATGCTGCACGCATGGCTAAGTTTGCAGATCGATTGCGAGAAGCTACCGTTAGAAGAGCCGTCTCATCTATCTTGGTCGATTCATTTGCCCATAATTACGGTGCACACTGCCTCGTTGAATTAAAATGGTATTTCGAAAATCGCTTTAAATTGATGGATGAGCGATTCGATGTAGGGGAAGACCAACGCCAACTTAATTTCCTATTCCCTCGCAACATTTCCAGAAAAAAATTAGCCCGCTTTGCTAAAAAAGATCCTTTCCAAGTAGCCATCAATAAATCCGAAAGTGCCAACAGAGATCACTACGCCTCTTTAAACGATGTCATTCGGTACATGGACAAAAATCTGGAAAGCTCCTTCCTAAAATTTTATGATCAAAAAGGCGACCTGAAAAATAACCATGGATATAATAATTATGTTGCTGCCTTTCCCATCCCCATTGACTTTGCCCTCTATCCCTTTTTTCAATCCCTCAGAGATAAAGCAGCTTTCTGGAGCGGCGTTTCCAGAGATATTACCTTCAGTGGCTTAACTATTAAATGGTCAGACCTATTAGTCAGAGATTTTGTAGGTAATCCCCTTTTCCTGGGAACCATTGCCCATTCAGAAGGAATTAACCGCATTCGATTCTACGTTGAAGTCTATGACCAAGAAGGAAACCAACAAATTAGCGGAGAATTAGCCAAAATTAATCTGGATGTCATTCGAAAAGAACGCTTCGATCCTGAAAATAGAAAGATTGCAGAAGCGAATATGCATGAAGAGCCGGAGAATGATAGATATTCCAGCTACGCCTTCGTCAGACCTGGAGAAAAGTTCGAAGAAATCACCAACCTACTGGAAAACTTAGCTCCTGTATTTTTACCTAATGGCATAGTAGGTCAACAAGCGCTATATACCATTCTTGAAAATACGCTTAGAAACATAAAGCATTACAAGCACATCCTAAAAGAAATTCGTAAAACGGGGATCTATTTTTATATATCGATCCAACCTGCCCAATTTATTGAAAGAGCTACCACTAACGACCGAATGCCTAAAGAAGCGAAACTCTACAAAGTAGGCACCTGGCTCCATCATGAACAAATTTTAATGAATGAAGGAGGGCATATGATTATTCCTGCACACTACGAACAACTAAAACAACGCATTATCTACAAAACGGGAAAACCGAGATTAGGGGGAAGTTCTCAAGATAAAGTGTGTGCAGCTATGTTGATGAATAATACCTTTGTCAGTGTGGATGAACCAGATTGGCGTAAGGCAAAAAAGCATTACTATCCTTATATTTTCCCTACCAGTGAGCCTTTCCAACTTCCTGAAGAAAGAAGCAACGCTCCATTCAAACCGCAAGATATTCATTTCGATACGATATATAATGCCCAAACCAGAGCAACTGTTGATGATCTACCAAAAGATTTGCTTGCCAACAAAAAACATTTATCACATGATCTCTTAGATGATATTGAGGTGAAAGAGGCTCTGCATAAATTGCGCCAACAAAAATATCAAAAGGCAAAACAAGAATACCAACAACGCATTCAAGCTCCAAATCATACTGGATTAGTCAAAAAATACTTTCACCTTTGGATCGCTAAAGATTGCCTCATCCTGAAACCGGGCCAAACCATAGACAATTTTCAACATCACGATAACTCCTCCCGCTTTCGAATCGTAGCAGTTTCTACTCATTCGGATAGAGAATTTAAACTGATCCGAGATCAACTGAGAAAACAAGGCGTCATCCGCATTGTCAAAACAGATCCATACCTCTTAAATCTGCAAAATGAAGGAAGATACGATGAGATGTACGAATATGCCATGAAAAAATGGCTTTCTTTCTGGTTGCCTTTTACCAAAAATATTACAGGAATCAAACTCCGGAAAGCCATGTATAAAGGAACCAGTGCATCCAGAAAGAAAAGTTGGTTTGGCGTCGCTTGGTTGGAACATCATGATGAAGCGCAAATAGAAGTCTATTACCTCAATACCCCTCAACTCAGAGAACAACAGAGATCAGATCCATCATTCAGCTCTGTGTTAAGCCAATTAATGCCCGTTGTAACCTCTCACTCTCCATTGAGTAATACCGAAAACTCTTTAGGGATTCGCTCTCATTGTTCCTTTATTACGGATTTATATGAAAACAAATACAACTATGACTCAGATGATGAAACAAAGGATGACATTAGCGATGCCCACTTCACTAACCATATCCAACCTTTAAGACTCCTCGAAATCATACAGACCAGAGTAGTGATGGTCGACAATCGACTACATGATAGATTACCCCAAAGCGAAGAAGGAATTCTTAATAAATACGACACATTCAAATCCTATCTTCGGCTGGAAATTTACCCGGAAAACGGAGATTTATTTACAAATATCGAAAAAAGAAAACGCTTGTTAACTCAGACCAATTTTTTAGTTATACACCTTTCCCTAATTGAAGCTATCATTGACCAGGAAGGAAGACGGTATAGCGAAGATAGGTTATCCGACTTTTTTACGACTGAAATCAAAGAATTTTATACCCAACACATTGACGAAAATGGATTGCCAGCAAATTTTATTTTTGTCATTACTTCTGGACGAGGAAATGATGCGTGGGTGGACAATGTAAAAGAATTAAATGTGTCCAATATTACTTTTAGACCGATAGAAGATTTACTCAATGCCATAGAAGATGGCTTAACCCATAAAGACGACTTTCAAGTAAAATACAATTTATCCCAGGTATTTTTTGGCTCCTAACTTCCCCAAACCTGTAAACTACAAACATTCGTTGCGATCAATAACATGAATAATCAAAACAAACCATATCGTAGAATCATCATTATCAATTGGAAATGGAAGCGGAAATTGCTCTCCTCCTTTCCTCATTTGGTACGAAGTGAAAGTGCCGAAAAAGACGTGGCCACTTTCAAAGAACAATTTGAAGAGCGCTTTTTAATTGATCCGGTTCAACATCCAGAAGAACAAACTGTAAATGATGGCATCTTGAGGTTAAAGGCAGATTTATCTAAATACACCGGAGCAGGAATTATAGAATTAAAAGAACAACTTACAGAATTTATCGCCCACTCCACCTTACAAAAAGCTGAACAGGTATTATTCTTTTCCCATCGTAAATACCTGGGAAGTGAACCTAAACAACATTATGAACAGGGATGGGCATATCAGCATTTCCTGAATTTAGAAAGTGTCGTATACCATTTACTAGACTACAATACAGGGGATTACGGCATTGATGTAGCAGAGGAAATAGGAGAGGTAAAACAGATCAATGCGGAATTATTCTCCTTAGTGTGGGATTATGCATGGACCAGATGGCAGGAGAAACTGCGCCACTTTTACGATCATTTAAGCAATTATCTGTTAGGCGTAGGAAAAGAACATGAAGGATCTATAAAAATTCGCGTATCTAACATAGCCGCAAATTATGATTCTACTGGTTGTCAGGAGTTTAAAGAATTCCGTGGTCACGCTTATATGGCAAAATTGAAAAATAATGTGAAAGTTGTAGATGAGCTTGATAATATGGACCTCCCAGCACCCTATACGTATGCTGGCTGTATCGCTCAAAAAGACGACACCAAAGTAGAAGATATTAGAAATGTTATCCTGACCATTGCCAGAGGAGACTTTACGCCAGCGAATTTGATGCTAGCGAAGAATTTAATTAAAGAAGTGGTGTAGTCTGATTAATTGTGCCAATGAGCCGTAGCAAGCGATGGATCAAGAGAGGATATTCAATAGGTAGCACTCAAAACTCATAGTATATGAAATAATATATACCTTATACACTATCTTTACTGTTGACCAAAATCCTTGACACGTATGCCACGCTCATCCGTTGTAGCCCTCATTCCGGCACCTACATGGAAACCTTGGTTAGAAGCGCGATTTTCTACCATTGAAGTTTTTTCAGAGGTTCATCCCTCCCTTCTAGAAGCACCCGTTCTCCTCCTTTGGGATAAATATTCCATCAATAGAAAACATGTGAGCTTCCTATCATTGTGGAAGACTTTTTTTAATATCAAAAATCCCAAGGGAAAGCTCGGTCTCATGTGTGACACCATTACCTCAGGAACGCAATGCGTTTCCCTGGAATTGCACACGACTTATTCCTTGGATACATTGATCGAAAAACTGGAACCTGCTGAAGATACTCCTTATTACCCTACCTTCTCCTGCGAAGAGGCTAAAGACATCATTACCAGAGCGATCACCAGTCATAAAGATAACAACTTCAGAACAGCCTTAACCAAGCTGAGAAACGCCCTACTGGAATGGGAAGAAGACCTGTTTATTCTACAACATAAAAACTCCCATGGGCAAGTTGATTTCAAGCCTATTTCCAGAAATAAAGCTATGTCAGCCATTGAAGAAGCACTTATCCAAACAAGCGACATCTGGGAGTTTAACTATTGTTATTTCAAATTTATGCCTCAATATCCTCTCCTGGCAGAATGGCCAGCTATTCAGCAACAAATAAGCAATGCTATCCCAGCATTCTCTCCAGAAGACTGGCTCAATCAAAAATTAAGCCGCCTGATTACTCACTATCTAGAACATACAATAAGCTACATTACTCAATTCTATCACATGGAGCCTTATGAAAAACCGAAAAAAAAGAAGCAAAATTCTAATCATCGATGATCAAGATTGGTTGTTCCAAAAATTCCAAAAGTTTATTCATGCACATGACCTGGAACAAGCACATACCCTACAGGAAGCCAGTGCTAAACTCAATCGAAATGCCATTGACCTGGCGGTGGTGGACCTTAAGCTCGATGGCCCAAATGACGGTAACATAGATACAGACTTTAAAGGGCTGGATTACATAAAAAAAATTAAGCGCCGATATCCATCGCTACCTGTTATGGTGATTTCTGCCTATAGAGACATCGACCATATATTAACGGCTGGCAATTATATGGCAGATGCCTATCTATGGAAAGAAGCCCTGGATTTCACCGATTATTCCTTCATCGAAAGGATCAATGCTTTAATTAAGCGCAAATTGCAACAGGATACGATTAAGTCTGAGGTGGATAGCCATATTTGGGGAAATAGCCAGGAGATACATTTTCTAAAAGATAAGGTGGAACAATTGGCTACATCTCGCCAATCTTTTCTTTTACTGGGGGGTGAAGGAGCGATGTTACATCATTGGGTTCATTTTCTTCATCATCATAGCAGCCAAATTGAAAAAGAGCTTCAAACCGCAGATTTATCTCATTGGACCGAATCAGACATTTTAGCAGTACTCAATGGGGTCGCAGAAAGACAACCTAAACTTGCTAAACGAGAAATTACTGATCATAGTGCATCCCAAAAAACCGCTAAGAAGAAAAAAAAGAGGGAAAATGTGGCCCAGATGAAAGGGATCGATTTTCTTAGAGATGCTTACAAACATATTCTGTACGTCCCTCATTTTGAACGACTTAGTAGAAAAATTCAGTCAGCCTTCCTACTACTTATGGCAAAGCGTAACTTTCTTAAAGTCAATGATCCCAACAGATTAGATATTCAATTTGTATTCAGTTCTAATCTGCCTAAAGAGCGACTATTGGATGAAAACATAATAGACCCAGCATTTATTTCTGATTTTCCTATCATTGACATTCCCCCACTATATACCAGAAAAGAAGATATTAAGCATATCATCGAAGAGTGGATGCAATGGAAACAATACCCGCCTAAGTTGCTTCAAGAGGTGTTGCCTCTCTTTCTTCAATACGCTTATCCCTATAATGAAAACGAATTATTACATCATCTTGAGACCACTTTTGAACGACATCGTACCCAGTTCAAAGGAAGGGCCAAATCAGGTGCATTTTTATACATGACTGAAAAAGTTACAGAAGCATCTTTACCGAGGGAACTAATTCAAATATCTTCTAAGGAGGATATGAATGATATGGATAAGGAGGTGGCTAAACTTGAATTGCGCTATGTGGAGAATGCACTTACCCAGTATAATGGAGATAAATCTAAAGCGGCAGCAGCGTTAAATGGAAGAAATACGGGACAACTGCACCACCTTATTAAAAAGTACAGGGAGCGCTACCCGGAATTGCTTCTAACATATCCTATGATCCGATTTGTCTACAAAATCAATTAGGTTCCCAACAATCGTACTCCATGTATTCAGCCGTTTCGCGCGCTTTATCTGCTCCCATATATTTCTGGACCAGGTACAGTGCGCCTTCTATGCCTGAAGAAACGCCAGCAGTAGTGATGATACTTCCCTCATCTATATATTTTACTCCTTTGATAACTTCAGCTTCTGGTGCCAGTTCCTGGAGTGATTCGATAGCGTTATGAAAAGTGGTCGCTTTTTTTCCATCTAATAATCCTGCTCTGGCCAGGAAAAAGGCCCCGGTACAAACAGAGAACATCAATTCTGCTTCTTCTTGTTGTGCTTGAAGCCATTGAATAACTTCAGGAGATTCTGAGGCTTTGTACCCATTGCCCCCAAATACAGCAATAATATCTGGTGCCGGGCAATCCTCAATGGTATATTCAGGAGTAATTTTCACGACTCCCTGGCTGATAATTGGATCTTTGGTTAAACCAACAGTAAATACCTCGAATCCAGCGAACGTAAATACCTCTGTAGGACCCGCAAAATCCAGAATTTCCATGCCATTGTGAATGTACATAGCCACCTTCCGCTTTCCTTCTTTGGCTTTTGATATAAGTTCTATTTGTTCATTCATCGTTCTTGTTACTAAATCCATATGATATTGGGTACTATTGCCCACTTTATGAAATGCGACCATATCACCGGCTGCATCCCAAGGAGGATAAAAGGGCGTGTTTGCAGCTAATTGTGATAAGACTAACGTAGGAGAGATAACATTAAAAATGAAATACGCCCAAAAGGAGAATAATACGTGTTTTTTCATCTGGAATTCGCATTGAAAGGTAGAAAGAATGTATTATCTCAAAAAAAGACTAAAAGTATGGATATTGGTTGGAATGACCACTAACTCTTTAATGCTTCTCCCAGGTAGTTTCCCGTCATGCTTCCCAGTCCTCCTAATATACCCCCTACAGCTCCACTTAAGAGAATCAGCCATATAGAATTAAGATGTTCTTGGTCAGGTGAAAGGAGTTGTAGAATTTTTTGGCTTAGGATACTATGATTTTCTTGGTCAATCAGATATGCCATGCCTCCCCACAAAAGAAATATGGCCAAAAAGCCCGCTAAAAAATTGAAGCTCATCTTTCTGTTTCGCTCGAATCGCTTTCTTCTTCTTTTCTGACTGAAAGTAAGACCTATCATCCCACCCACAATTACTACGGACCACCAGGGGAAAAATAGACAGCTGAAATAAGAGAGTACCAATATTAATAACGTCTTGATCACAAACTGTATCATAATCTATAGAAAATACTAGTAATTTGTTCGAGTAAATTGAATAGTCTGCCGAATAGGATTTTTTCTATCCATTGGGCTATCCATCAACCATAAGTTAAAATAAGTCCCATTTTCCCACTCATCAATAAAGTCCGTAAACTCAGGATGACCAGGATTACCCGTTTGTGCACCAGGATAAACACCAAACGCTTTTACCGGCCTTTCTAAAGACACAACCATTCTCCATGAAGGGCCATCTCCTTTCCCAATCGCATTTAAGATAGATTTATCTCCACCTACGTAAAGAACGTCCGTCCCAAAAGGTTTCAATTGTGCCAGATGAGGAATAGTAGTCGCTTTAAATGCATGCCATTGCCAATCAGCTGTACTACTGGCATAACGCTGGAGAGAATCAAGGGTGTCCATAAAAGATCGCTGTATAATATCTGCCCTACTCTCTTTCATAGAGGTTCGAATATCATCGTAAAATCTCAGATCAGGTTGATTCTTTAATAACTGAACTGTAGCTGGACCACCCGGTAAAGGCAAGCCATTCTGTATATCATCTGTCCATATATCCGATCGAAGGTTTTTCCACCATTGAGTAAAAATCGTGGGAGCAGTGTAGTTAGGTTGGTACACATAATTCCAATTCAGTAAGGTATCTCTGGCAGCCATACCGATAGCAGAAAGTCGGCTGGAATCAAGTTCTGATAACAGTAAGGGGAGAATATCTTCAGCCAACACTCCATAATTATCTAATTGAAAACTGAACATGTCCTCTACTGTCATAGAATCACCTTCTCGCAATAATCTATTGATTCTTCGATTTCTATATGCCTCAAAATAACCTGTATAATAGTATGGATATTGATTATCAGTAGGATGTTGATTCGTAGAACTTACAAATCCCCTGGCTGGATTCAAGGTATGAGGGTTGTGCTCCTGAGGAATAAAAGATTGCCACAAATGCGTAGAGTCTGATGCATTTAAAATAAATCTTCCCTGTTCATTCCACCTATTAACAAATAATCCTTGTTGCCAAAGAGCTATATCACCTTGGACACTGGCAAAAACCAGATTCTGCGCTGGACATTTAAAGCTTTCAAGTGCATTGGTAAAGTCTTGATAGTTGTTCGCTTTTGCCAGCTTGATAAACGTCTGTAACTCATTTGAAGTCTCATATGCTGTCCACCTCATAGTAAACGGCACTTCTTTTAGGGTATCATCCTGGTCGTAAATGATAGGCCCCATAATCGTATAATCTACTGTATCATATACTACTTCATCATTGGATATTTGGAATACCTCTACTCTTGGCTCTACTTCCACCCATTCTCCTTTATATTTATATTCCTTTCTATTCTCATCTCTAAAATCCAGTTTATAATAATCTACTACATCTCTTCCTGCATTTGTAGAGCCCCACGCAATAGAATCATTAAACCCGATAATTACCGCTGGAGTACCTGGTAGCGAAACACCATACACATTTATTCCTGGAGCAGATAATTGAATTTCATACCAAATGGCAGGAAGACCAAGCTTGAGATGTGGATCGTTTGCTAATATAGGAGCCCCTGATTTAGTCTTAATCCCTGCAACAGCCCAATTATTACTTCCGATCGTCGGAGCTTCATGATCAATGTGCCGGGTGAGGAAATTTATTGTGTCAGGCGAGTATGTTCTTGGAGCACGGGGAATAGTAGCTGGCGTAAAATCAGGTTGGATAGCGGACGGGATGATGGGCTCCTCTGGGAAAGCCACTTCAGGATAAAATAGATCGAAAGTATCTCTACCAAAAGTGTGTAATGCTTTGGTATAAGGAATATCTTGATTATACAGTCCATAGCTTAACATTTCAGCCATAAATTTCAGGAAAAGACAACTTTTTAGCGGACTCCAAAGTTCGGGACGATAATTGAGAAGTTTATATTCTAAAGGAAGATCTCTATCAGCCAGCTCATTGATGTAGGTATTCACTCCTTCGGTGTAAGCTTCCAGCCATGTACGGGATTGGGTATCTTCCATGAATCCTTCCAAGGACCTTTCCGCAGCGTATACGATTCCTTTTCGTCTTTTTGCCTTATCTATAGGTAAAACTCGTTTTTTTAATGATTGGGGTAATATTTCTACCAATCTTCCTGAAGCTGCTAATACCTGAAATTCCATTTGCCACAAGCGATCTCTTGCGGTTACATATCCCTGTACAAAGGCTAGATCTTTTTCTGTTTGGGCGAATATATGAGGGACATTTCTACGATCAAATATGACTTCTACTGAACTATCTAAGTAGGGAGACTCAATAGAAAGAGGTTGCTCCGCAGAATCAGCAGCAGCATTTTGCCAAAAACCATGGAATGGGCTTACAAATGAACCTAATGGAAAACTAGCAGGAGGTAGAGGAATAGACAAGTAATAAACAAATATGATGGTAACAACCAAGGAGATCGCGAAATAGATCCAACGCATACATGGCTTCTGTTGGGAATTGATGGAACAATAATAACAGCCAATAGTGAGCTTATAGCAAGCTAAAACTATTTAACATTTTCCTGAAACTAAAACTAATAATTAACGCGTTAATTTGCAATGAGATAGACTAAAAAATGACTGGCTACTACTATTAGCTACTGAGGATAATTTACAGACAATCAAACTTTTTCCCTTTGACACTATACAGAAAAACTCTCTCCACATGCGCAAGTTCTGGAAGCATTAGGATTGGCGAAATGGAATCCTTTTCCATTTAATCCGCCTGTATAATTAAGTTCAGTACCTACCAGATATAACAAGCTCTTCATTGCTACAAAAATCTTGACGCCTCTATCTTCGATGACCTGATCTCCAACTTGCTCATGGTTATCAAACTCTAGTTTATACATTAAACCTGAACATCCACCTCCTTCAACACTTACTCTCAATCCGTAGGAATCGTCATAGTTCTCTTTTTCACGCAACTTTTTTATATGTTCAAAGGCATCATCTGATACCCTAATCATTGGTTCGTTAGTCATAAGTATACTTTTTATTCAATGGGTAATATACGAATTTTTAGATGTTGAGTTAATGTTGAATAATTCATCCTTGTAGCACAGAGGTAGTTTTCAATTTGTTAATATTTTCGACCACATAAGGAATTATTTGTTCAATCTCCGCTTCCGTCGTCATTTTTCCTAGACTAAATCTAATAGAACTATAGGCATCTTCCAATGATAATCCCATAGCTTGCAATACGTGTGAAGGTTTCATGTCTGCGGAAGTACAAGCAGAACCTGTTGATACAGCTAAGTTAGACATAGACATTAAAAGCTGTTCACTCTTTATGCCGGGAAAACAGATATTGGAAACATTCGGTAAACGAACATTGGGATCGCCATTTATTCTGGCAGCTACTGCTGTTAAAAGCGCTCGCTCAAATTGATCTCTTAAGGTAGCCATACGCTCCATATCCTCACTCAATTCTTCCTTAACAATTTCTACCGCTCTTCCCAGTCCAACGATCCCCGGAACATTTAATGTTCCGCTTCTCATACCTCTTTCATGACCTCCTCCATCTATGAGAGATGCCAACTTGACTCTGGGATTCCGCCTTCTTACATATAATGCTCCTACTCCTTTCGGGCCATAACATTTGTGTGCAGATATTGGCATGAGGTCTATTCCCAAATCATTTACATCTACAGGGATTTTACCGATAGCCTGAACTGCATCACTCATGAATATACTTCCTTTAGAATGCACTATATTAGCAATATCTCTTATAGGTTGAATAACCCCCGTCTCATTATTGGCTATCATAATACACACTAAAATAGTTTGATCTGTTATCGCCGATTCTAATAGGGCCAAGTCGATTAAACCGCTTTTCATTACAGGAAGATAACTTACTTCATAGCCTTGCCTTTCCAGGGATTTACAGCTATCCAGAACTGCTTTATGTTCAGTGGAAGCCGTTATAATGTGTTTTCCCTTCCGAGAATATGTCTGAGCTAGTCCTTTAATGCCTAAATTAATCGCCTCAGTAGCCCCAGAAGTAAATACGATCTCCTGCTCCGTACAACCTATCAATGAAGCTACTGCCATTCTTGCCTGATGTACAGCTTCTTCTGCCATCCACCCATATGGATGTGTTTTACTCGCAGCATTACCAAATTCTTGCCGAAAATAGGGTAACATATCCTCCAGGACTCGCTCATCAACAGGAGTAGTAGCATTATAATCAAGATATATTGGCTTATCCATAATATTTATACTTTTTAGGACACATTTAAGTTTTTGTTATGAGTATTTACGGACTGTAACACAATTTCTAAATACTCATTTTTTTGGCACAATTTTTATCTTTAATTTAGAGTGCCTTTATTTTTAGTATTATTCATCCTATGGGCCAGGATAAAACATTTATTTTAGCTTTTTCGTAATTTGGAGGTATTTATTATTTAAGATATATCATTGTATGGCCAAAAAAGCTACTTATACCGAAGATCAGATTAGATCCCTGGATTGGAAGGAACACATTCGTATGCGTCCAGGGATGTACATTGGGAAGCTGGGAGATGGATCTTCTCAGGATGATGGAATCTATATATTATTAAAGGAAATCATTGATAATTCCATAGATGAATATGTAATGGGATTTGGGAAAAAGATAGACGTGAACATAAGCCCTGATGGAGAAGTACAGGTCAGAGATTATGGTAGAGGAATTCCCTTAGGAAAGGTGATAGACTGTGTATCCAAAATCAATACAGGAGGAAAATACGATTCTGAAGCTTTTACTAAATCTGTTGGGTTAAATGGGGTTGGAACGAAGGCGGTTAATGCACTATCTACCTATTTTAGAGTTGAGTCTGTAAGAGATGGAAAGAAAAAAATAGCTGAATTCGAACAAGGAGATCTAGTCAAAGATCACAACGTAAAGCAAACCAAGGAACCCAATGGAACTTTGGTAAGCTTCCGACCCGACAATGGTATTTTTAAGAATTACAGGTTTCTTCAAGAGTATATTCAGGACCGCATTCGCCATTATTCTTACCTGAATGCGGGTCTTTCCCTCTACCTAAATGGAGAAAAATACATTTCCCAAAATGGGTTATTAGATCTGTTAGAAGAAAAAACAAAAGAAGCTGAAATTCGATATCCCATCATTCACCTACTAGGGGATGATATAGAGATAGCCATGACCCATGGAAACAGTTATGGAGAAGAATATTATTCATTTGTAAATGGCCAATATACTTCTCAAGGGGGGACTCATCTCCAAGGATTTAGAGAGGCTATCGTAAAAACTGTCAGGGATCACTTTAAAACGCAGTTTGACACCACAGATATTAGATCCTCTATTATCTCTGCAATCAGTGTTCGTGTACAGGAGCCTGTATTTGAATCTCAAACAAAAACTAAGTTAGGTTCTATTTATATCGCTCCAGGTGGAACAACTGTACGTACGTTTATTAATGATTTTATATCCAAAAAGCTCGATAACTATCTACACAAAAACCCCGACACTGCCGAAGCATTAAAAAAACGCATCCAACAATCTGAGCGGGAGAGGAAGGAAATTGCTGGAATAAAAAAATTAGCTACCCAGAGAGCTAAAAAAGCTAATCTTCACAACAAAAAACTTAGGGATTGTAGGGTGCATTTAAATAATAAAAGAGGAGATGAGGAGCAGAAATTAAATACTACTCTATTTATTACAGAGGGAGATTCTGCTAGTGGATCTATTACTAAAGCCAGAGATGTAAGCACACAAGCAGTCTTCAGTCTAAGAGGAAAACCGCTTAATTGCTTTGGCCTTTCTAAAAAAGTGGTTTATGAAAATGAAGAATTTAATTTACTTCAACACGCATTAAATATTGAAGATGGAATAGAAGGGCTTAGATATCATAATATCATTATTTCTACTGATGCAGATGTTGACGGTATGCATATACGATTATTATTGCTTACCTTTTTCCTTCAGTTTTTCCCGGACCTGGTGAGAAGAGGACACTTATTTATTCTGGAAACTCCTTTATTCAGGGTGAGAAATAAGCAAAAAACCATTTATTGCTATTCAGAATCAGAAAAGCAACGTGCGATAAATGAACTGAAAGGTAAGCCTGAGATCACTCGATTTAAAGGATTGGGCGAAATCTCTCCAGACGAGTTCGGGCAGTTCATCGGCGATGATATGCGTGTTAAGCCTGTTTTGGTTCAAAATGATACAGCTATTAAAAAGCTCCTTGGTTACTATATGGGTAAAAATACCCCTGATCGTCAAAAATTCATTATTGAAAACCTCAAAGTAGAGCTCGAAGAAGTTGAAAATGAAGAACAACCTATTCTAGCGGAAGATTCCGTTGAACAGGAGAAACAGCTAGCATAAATCATCTATTGCTAACCCCCATAAGGAGCGAATTAATGCTTCAGTGATACATTGTGTTAATCTACATCATTGAAGCTTATGTTTTTTTCTTCTCATTTGACAGAGGACTTTCTACATTTCGTATGGCGTACGAGAAACTATCGATATAGGAATTTAACCAGCTGTCTTGGTAAGCCTGTAAACATATTGTTCCCTGGTCACTGGAATCATAACCAGGGGCCCGACTTTCTTCAAGCAAAGGTAAATATTGATGGCATTCTATGGTATGGTCATGTGGAAATCCATTTAACAAGCAAAGATTGGTATCAACATGGACATCATTTAGATGGATTTTACAATAATACTATCTTGCATGTTGTCCATACATCTGATGGAAGAGTAATTCACAGAGAAGATGGAAGTATTATTCCTGAATTGGAGCTAAAAAATAGAATACCACCCCAAATCATTGAAAAATATAAGTGCTTTCATTTTGCCCAACAAGATATCCCTTGTACTCAATTTGCTCCTCATGTTCCTGCCATTCACATCCATCCATGGCTAGAGCGCCTTGGTATAGAAAGAATACAAAGAAAAATAGCTAGGTTCAACAAAAGATTAACTTCAACCATTAGGGATTGGGATCAACTTATATGGGAAGAATTGGCTGCTATCCTTGGAGGTCCAGTTAATCAAGAGGCTTTCAGGTCCTTAGCCCAGCTACTACCTTATTCTCTCCTTAATCTATATAAAGATCAGAGGATCGCTTTAGAAGCTTTACTTTTTGGTGCAGCAGGAATTTTATCTCATCACAATTCCAAATACCAAGATACCTATTATCAATCTCTCCGCAACGAATGGATCTTTCTCAAGCAAAAACACAACATCCATAAAGCCAGTCTCATTCCACTAAAATTTATGAGAATGCGTCCTGCTTCTTTTCCTACCATTCGATTGTCCCAACTAGCTGCGCTATTACAGGAACTCCCCAAGCTCATCGATTTACTACAATTAAATCAGCTAGACTCTTTTTTCAAGATCCCAGTCTGTGCTTCTACTTATTGGAACAATCATTATAGATTTTTCGAACCGACTCAAAAAGGTTATTCCAAAAAATTAGGAAAAAAGTACAAGGAAATTATTGTAAGCAATACCATCGTTCCACTTTCAGTCATATATCATCGGTTTCACGGAAAAGAAAATCTCTCGGAAATCATTGAATTGGGATTAACATCCATTTCACCTGAGCATAACAGAATAACCAAGGTATTTGAAGGATATGGATGGAGAAATGAACATGCTCTACAAAGCCAGGGAATGATAGAGCTGAAAAAGTATTATTGTAATCAGCAAAAATGTCTACATTGTGCTGTAGGAAATCATATTCTCGGAAAACACTTTATATTTCCCAAACCTGATATAGTGGAATGAAGGTATTGGATAATTATCATTTTACCTTTATCTTACTAATACATGATTAGACCACCACTATGCCTGCTCGAAGAGTTAGTATTTCTGATTTAGCACGTGAACTAAACGTAGCTCCCTCTACGGTCTCAAGAGCCTTAAGAGATGAACCTCGTATCAGTATTAAGACTCGAAAAAGAATTAAAAAGTTAGCTGAAAAATATGGATACAGACCTAATCCCCATGCTGTCAGCCTTGTCAAACAACAATCATTCACCTGGGGAGTAGTCGTGCCAGAAATGGATCCTCCATATTTTTCAAAAATAGTCAGTGGCATAAACTCTGTGGCCTCGACTCATGAATATCAAATGATTCTTGCAGTTTCTAATGATCAGCCATCCAGAGAAAAGACCATCTTTAAGCAAATGTACGATGCACACGTTGATGGTATGATCATCGCCCACACTTCTCAAACCCTCACCTTCGAACATTTTTTAGCTATCCAGCAGGCAGGAATTCCTTTTGTATCTATCGACAGACATAGTGAAGAAATAGAAGCTCCCTACGTCATTTCAGATGATTTTACCGGAGCTAAGCAAGCGGTAGCGTATCTCATTCAATGCGGATGTGAACATATAGGTCATATCCAGGGCCCGGAGCACATTTCTACTAGCTTTAACAGATTTATGGGTTATCGAGAAGCACTTAAAGACGCTCATAGAGCTGTTGATCCAGAATACTTATTCCAGGCATTGGATGATAAAGGAAAACAATTAGCTGACAGAGATAAATTACGCGAAAAACTGATGTCCCTTGATGCTATATTTGCTTATAATGATTATGTAGCTTTTGAGGTAATTAATATTGCTAAAGAATTGTCCATTCACATTCCCAAAGATTTAGCCATTATCGGTTTTGCGGATGAACCCATTGCTACCTATGTGAGCCCTCAATTAAGTACTGTCAGACAACCTGCTTTTCAAATTGGGCAAGCTGCAGCCAAGCTCTTGTATAATTACATGCCTGATTGGGACATTACCGAGTTCAGAAAAATTTTTCGCCAAGGTGAATATGATTTTGAAATTATCAACACGGAATTAATTCTCAGAGATACGACACCACGACTATAATCTTCTCTTTTATCATTGTAATGATTTTTCAAGCTATAAAGAATGAATACTCCCTACAGCTCTATCGAGGTGTACATATCCTCCGTCTATATGTATGTGTTGCCCGGTAATATGGCTGGACCGTTCTGATAAAAGAAACAGTGCTAAATCTGCAATTTCTGAAGGCTTGGTCATTCGTTTGCCTAATGGAACGAGATGTTTGATTTTTCGAATCGTATCATCAGGATTGTTTAATGTACTTGCCCATTCATCATAGGAAGGAGTCCACGCTTCAGCAATAACAATAGCATTTGACCGAATATCAAAAGGTGCCAATTCCAAGGCCCATTCTCTGGTCAAAGCTAATACTGCTCCTTTAGCGGCAGCATACGCGGAAGTATTTCCTTGACCTGTAATGCCCACCTTAGATCCTATATTTACGATATTTCCCTTCGAAGCTTTTAGGGCCTCCAGGCCGAACTTAACCAACAAGAAGTAGTGAACCAGATTCAGTTTTAAGGAATCCATAAACTCCTTATATGTTGCCTGAAATCCCTTCCCATCATTAGCCCCTAAATTATTTATAATTCCATCTATTCGACCATATTTAGCTAGCACTTCATTAATTCCTCTTTCACAGTCCTTAGGGTCGGTTAGGTCCCCCTGAGCAAACATCACCTCCCGTCCACTTTTTTGTATTTCCCTTACCAAATCATTTCCTCTGCTGTGGAGGTCCAATATAGCTGGAATTGCCTCCTCTTCTAGCAGTGACATCACCATTGATCTACCAATACTTCCCTTTTTTCCAGCCCCTCCAGATACAATAATTACTTTATCTTTAAGATGTAAATTCATAATTACGCTGCCCAGTGTTTAATTAATTTATTCGAATCTCATGTATCAATATCGGCTCAACTCAAAGATTTCCTCCATATAGGTCCATTTTTCGCCATCTAACGCAGCAGGAACAGGCTCTTGAAAAGTTCCCATCAACTCCTCCCACTCCTTACACTTTGGATGTAACTCGATATATTTCATTAAATCCTTTTGTGGATGAACATGGTCGAGAACTTGCAAAAACATAAATAGACTTCTTCCTTTCAACCAAATTTTCATATCCACTACTCCGATTTCCTTTAATGCAGATATTACCTCTGGCCATACTTTTTCGTGATATGCTTTGTAAGCACTAATAATTTGAGGATCGTCTTTTAAATTGACAGTTAATCCAAAGGTCTTCATATATTTATTTTGTCAAAATGAATAAAATCACTATACAAACTACATACTTGAATGATGTGCAAAGCATTGCGCAGCCAAGAAGATAGATTAGCATAATTTACATGCATATATGGAATTAAGGAATCGTACATATTTATTGGTTCATCCTAAAGATACGGTAGCTGTAGCTTTAAGAAACCTTCAACCCTGGACAGTTGTACAGATTAAAGATCAACCCTTAGAATTACAAGAAGCTATACCTGCAAAACATAAATTTGCATTAAATAATTTTCAGGTTGGCGACCCTGTTCATATGTATGGTGTATTAGTAGGGAAAGCACTTAAGCCTATAGGAAAAGGGGAACTTATTTCAGTGGAAAATCTAGGACATGATTCCGATCCGGTACATGCTCGCCTTCCCATTTCTCCTTGGGAACCTCCTTCGTTCACAAGATGGGAAAAGAAGACTTTCATGGGCTTTCACCGCTCAGATGGACAGGTAGGAACAGCAAATTATTGGTTAGTCATTCCTCTAGTTTTTTGCGAAAATCGAAATATTCGCGTCCTACAGCAAGCTTTCGAACAAGCCCTTGGTTATGCTCCTCCCGAAAATATTTATTTACAACAAGTACAGCAGTTAGTAACTTCTTATCATTCATCCGAGGGAACGAATGCTACACAACTGATAACCCCTGGGTTGACCAAACAACATATCCAATATAATACTCCTTCTTCTCATGTTTTCCCCAACATCAATGGAATCAGATTCCTGACACATGAAGGAGGATGCGGGGGAACTCGTCAGGATTCTGAAAATCTTTGCGCCATTCTTGCAGGATATATTCACCATCCAAATGTAGCTGGGGCTACCGTCCTCAGCTTAGGCTGTCAAAATGCCCAAATTTCTCTGTTAAAAGAAAAAATATCTCAACTTAATCCTCATTTTGATAAGCCCCTCTTTATTTATGAGCAGCAACAATTTCCTTCTGAGCATGCAATGTTAAGTTTAGCCATAGAGGAAACCTTCTCAGGATTAGTAGAGGCAAATCTAATAGATCGTACTCCTGCTCCTTTAAGTAAATTAACCATTGGCATGGAATGTGGCGGTTCGGATGGATTTTCGGGTATTTCAGCTAATCCAGCTATGGGCGTAGTAGCAGACCTTATGGTCGCTATAGGAGGAAAAGCGATCCTTTCGGAATTTCCGGAATTATGCGGAGTGGAGCAAGATATCGTTAACAGATGCAAAAACGAGTTCTTAGCAGAGAAATTTTTGGCCCTCATGAAGGAATATCATCGGCAGGCTAAGGCTGTCGGTTCAGGATTTGATATGAATCCTTCTCCTGGAAACATCAAAGATGGGCTTATCACGGATGCCATCAAATCAGCAGGTGCAGCAAAAAAAGGAGGAACCGGACCTGTTTCTGGTGTGTTGGGATATGGAGAATATGCTACCGAGCCAGGACTTAACTTATTATGTACTCCAGGAAATGATGTGGAATCTACAACGGGCTTGGCTGGAGCCGGAGCAAATATTATTTTGTTTTCTACAGGATTAGGAACTCCTACTGGCAATCCCATCGCTCCTGTAGTAAAAATTTCCAGTAATACTTCCCTCGCTAATCGCATTAGCGATATCATTGATATAAACGCTGGAACCATCATTAGCGGCGAGAAAAGTCTGGAAGAAGTTGGAGCAGAAATCATGGAATACCTTATAGGCCTGGCAAGTGGTGAATACCAAACTAAAGCCCAGCAATTGGGACAAAACGATTTTATTCCCTGGAAACAGGGAGTCTCTCTTTAATTTTCATCTATGTTTTCATTAACAGATAAAACGATCATCGTCACGGGAGGAGCAAGTGGAATAGGAAAGCAAATTTGTATAAAAATGGCCGCAGCAGGGGCCAATATTCATATTCTGGACATTCAGGCAGATGCAGCCAACGAAGTCAAAGAAATAATCCGGGAAGCTGGCCATCAAGCTACCGCCTGGGAAATAGACGTAACAAAAAGGCATAAAGTAAGAGCTTGTATCGCAGAGATAGGAGAAACAGAAGGAGCTATTCACGTTCTGGTAAACAATGCAGGAATCTCCCATATTGGCACCATAGAAGATACCACAGAAGAGGATATGGATAGGCTGTATGAGGTTAATGTCAAGGGATTATTTAATTGTACCCAGGCCACTATTCCTTTCATGCGTTTACATGGAGGCAGTATTATTAATGTCGCATCCATCGTAGCCACCTTGGGGATTTCAGAACGCTTTGCTTATTCCATGACCAAAGGAGCTGTTCTCACGATGACTTATTCCATAGCTAAAGATTGCCTGGGATATAATATTCGGTGCAATGCCATTTCTCCAGGTAGAGTTCATACTCCTTTTGTAGATGGCTTCTTGAAAAAAAATTATCCAGGAAGAGAAAAAGAGATGTATGACAAGTTAGCAGCCACTCAACCCATAGGAAGGATGGCCATCCCTGAAGAGATTGCCAATTTAGCTGTGTATCTAGCAGCCGATGAAGCCAGCTTTATTACGGGTAGTAATGTTCATATAGATGGTGGTTTTACCACCTTGAATTCATAATATTCTAACCACCTCACTAACATGAAATTAGTTCGTTTTTGGATCTTCTGGAAAAGAGCGCCCAGGCATTCTCTTAGAACAAGGAACAATAAAGGACGTCTCAGCTCATATCACAGATTACAATGAAGCATTTTTCGAAGGGAGGAGCTTTAGAAGAATTGGAGGAACTCATAGGAAAGGCTGATCAACTTCCCAATGTTCCCCCTTCAGAAAGATTAGGACCTCCCTTGGCGAGACCTTCCAAAATAGTGTGCGTAGGATTAAATTATGCTGATCACGCCAAAGAAAGTGGAGTAAAACCCCCCACCCAACCTATTTTATTCTTCAAATCTACTACAGCTATTTGTGGACCAAATGATCCTGTTATTTTGCCCAAAAACAGTGTAAAGACAGATTGGGAAGTGGAATTAGCAGTAGTCATAGGCAAAAGAGCATCTTATGTGTCAGAGGTGGAGGCGATGGATTACGTTTTTGGGTATGTGCTACATAATGACGTGAGCGAAAGAGAGTACCAATTAGAACATAAAGGACAGTGGGTAAAAGGTAAAAGTTGTGATACCTTTGCGCCAATAGGTCCGTGGCTGGTAACTAAAGATGAAATTAAAAATCCACATCAATTACCGCTTTGGCTGAAGTTAAATGGCGATACGGTTCAGAATAGTAATACGTCAGATTTCATTTTCAATATTCCTTTTCTCATAGCTTATATATCAACATATATGACCTTACTTCCTGGAGATGTTATTTCTACAGGTACGCCACCTGGAGTAGGATTGGGATTTAATCCTCCGAAATACCTTAAGGCTGGAGATGTCATGGAATTGGGGATCGAAGGGCTTGGTACTAGTCGGCAGGAAGTTAAAGCATATCCAGGCTAATATTTTGATTCATGAACATTGATGCACACCAACATTTTTGGTACTACGATCCTGAAATTTATGGCTGGATCTCTGAGGAAATGAATATCCTGAAAAAGGACTTTCTTCCAACTGATTTAGCCCCTCTTCTTAAAGCCCAGAAATTTGATGGATGTGTAGCTGTCCAGGCAAATCAAAGCTTACAGGAAAACGATTTTTTTATTGGATCTTGCTGATAAAAACTCGTTTATTAAAGGGGTTGTAGGATGGGTAGATTTACAGTTTCCACAGGTTGAGGAGCAATTAGCTCGATATGCTAAGCATCCCTTGTTTAAAGGCGTGAGACATGTAGTCCAATCCGAACCTGATGATCGCTTTTTAATGAGAGATTCCTTCCAACATGGCATTCGTCAGTTGTCCAATTTTCGCTTGACCTATGACATTCTCGTCTTCCCCCAGCAACTTCCAGCAGTAGTAGAATTTATTGGAACATTTCCTGATCAACCTTTTGTCCTGGATCATCTCGCCAAGCCTAACATTAAAGAGGGCAATATTGAGAAATGGAAGGAATATATGTACGAAATAGCTCAATTTCCTTTAGTTATGTGTAAACTTTCGGGAATGGTTACGGAAGCAGATTGGGAGAATTGGAAGGCTGAAGATCTATTTCCTTATATCGTAGTAGCATATGATGCCTTTGGGCCCAATAGATTAATGATCGGTTCAGACTGGCCTGTATGCTTGTTAGCTGGAAATTATTCTACAGTGATGAATTCGACCTTACAGTTTATCAAGCAATTACCCATAGATGAACAGTCCATGATACTAGGGGGAAATGCAGGTCGATTTTACCGATTGTAAGGATTTCAATAAAAACACACAACCCAACTTCCGATCAATTCACCTCGCGACCATATCAGCTGTTAAGAGAGATGCATAATTTATTCTTGCTCCCTACAACTCCTCCTTAGCATTACTATTACACAGTTACTATTTCTGCAACATTTTTTTCTACCGCTTTCAGGCTTTCCCTGGTAGTATAATATACCATATGATGACATGATACTTCTATCGTATCTACAGGAAATTTTCTGTTATCTGCTACCCCTTGCATGCTTTCGATACTTACCACTGCATCACTAGCATCTTCTAAAATATAGGCTCCTAAACGTGTGACAATAGAATCTTGAACCTGCTTTAGTTTTTTTCCATCGGGAATTTGGTAGGCATTAATATTTCCGGCAATCAAGCTATACTTAATTCCAGGATCTTCACTAAGGTTCAATTTATGAAGAAAAGGAGACCCAATTTTGCAATTGTTGAAGGGTATTTGTCAGCTCCTTAGTTTTTTTTCAACACTAAAGCTACCCATCCAGCAGGCGCAAAAAAGTGTTTCATGAGGTTAAAGCCTTGAATCAATATTCCATGATAATCGGACATTTTTCCATAAGGACTACCTTGGTTAGGAACTCCTGTCATAATCAAGTGTTTCACAAAACTTACATCCCCACTCTCTTTCAATCATCCATCTGGAAACCAAGCCTCCCATAGAATGCGCAAGAATCGTCAACTCTTTTCCACTCTCGGAATGAATTCCTACCTCATTCAATAATTTTTTCCAAGCTTAAGGCGGTATTTTCTATGGGTGTATTCAGGTTTTCATAATCGAAGGCCAGCACTAGATCATAATGTTTTAGGGCCGCAAAACTATGATCATTGGGATCTTTCATAAGATGAAGGGAACGCAACATTTCCTCCGTATCTCCAATAATTCCATGCATACATAATAATACTCGCTGCGCATTTGATACTTGCTCAGCTATTCCTTCCTCATTTCTGGTAATCGTCCCATCTTTATGAAAGCTAACCCAGCTTAACGTAGTCGTATTCTGTTTGATGACCATTTTAAAAAAAGCCATTTTTAATGCCTTCCCCAAGCTCCTGGTATCTCCATCTTGAGGATCGGGAATAAAAGTTACGGGAACTTTGGTCTTATTACCTTCCTGCTCAACTTCAAATGGAAAGATCACACCATTGTCCATTCCGACAGCCATAATTACTTCCTCTTCGGAAATGGGAATAGTTACCTCCAGCGCTAAAGGATTTTTTTGACAAATCATAATCCAGTGGTAGGCCAGTCATCTCTAAATACTTATAATCAATTCCTGAAGTAGTGGGGAAGGAAATCGGTTCTGCACCATAAGTTGGCATTAATCCCAAAAGTTCTTCCATAGCATTAACACTTCTGGAATTCCGCGTATCGGTCCGCATTTGAACAGAAGCAGTTAATTCTTCGTGCCCTTTAATAACAATCCTTCCCTCAGCAAGCTCAATATCTTCCTTTGAAAGTTCATTTTGCACTCCTACCAGTGTATAAGTGATGTCTTTTACAAACCAGTCAAAATCTATTTTTTGTATTCGCTCTCCTGTTACCCCTTTCACACTTCTACCAGTTCCAGCATTTCCTACATCAATGATCTTTCCTAAGTCGATATTGTCTTGATCAATGAGAAGACTATCTATGGGATGAGTACTCACTATTAATTTCAAGCGCTCTGTAATCTCTCCCCATTCTTTGGTCATACCTATGTGCATATTCGGATCATCTACCAATACTGTATATTCATTTTGTGGCGTAGTTGGTAAGATCCCTGTATATAGCGTATTGATCCCATACTTATGAGAAACATATATTATAGCGACATGTAAAGGCTTAAACCCTGTAGATCGATGATTTCCGGCTTCAATGTTAAACGAAATGGTTCCCCAATGTCCTCCTTTCTTCTCTACATGAAGTCTAATGTGTGTCTGTGGAGTTCCGTCTTCTTCCCTAAATTTGTGAAAACTTCCATCTGGCTTTCTTTGAGAGAACATAAAGGTTATCTCCTGATCTTTAAACTTGCTTTGATGATTTTGTAGATCCCAAATACGCTGCCAATTAATTATTTTTTCTACTGCTTGTAGCAAATTTATAAGCATATCTTCCTCCACTCCACCTTTAATCCCATAGATTATGTTTTCTTCCGGCAGTGATGTTAAGATTAACACACCGTCCTCTAATATGATACCATGAGATGCTATGTCTTTTACATCTGTATATTCAACAAATATATTGCTAAAGTGGTCATCATGTAATTGCGTCAGCTTTACTCTATATGATTCGGGAACGTGGAGAAATATAAGATGAGGTTCTTCGGGAATGGTTAACAACTCTGCGACAAACTCTTTTTGAGTATATGGATAGGAAAAATCTATGATGCTCTTATTTGTACCGACCGTCAGGGTTCTGGCATGCGCGATCGGTGTTTCAGAGATCATATCCTCATAAATATTCATTTCCGTTTTTTGATTGATATCAGTAGAAAACCTATGAAAAGCCCCTCCATCCACCATCCATGAATGAATACTTGGATCAGCATCAAAAAAAACGCGAAATCGGGGAGCTTGCCTTAGAGTTCTTCCTCCTAAAAATCTATCATGTGCCTGAAAAAATCCAGCAGTCTGAAATTGTGGTGTCTGATGTATTGTTTTTTGATTGACTTTAGCCTTGACTTTGTAAAATAAATCCGCATAACTAATCCCATAACTGTGATTAGATAAAACCTCCAGCATGCTTTGCGTAAAAATGCCATGTCCATCATAATTTTCCCATGCTTTCTGATAGTGTGAAGCCGCGGTTAAGAGAATATGCTTTCCAGTAGGGATGTCTTCATGTTCCAGATAATATCCACCTAAATAGCTTCCCAGGCTGCGTTTGTCTTCTCGTGGCGATATACATCTGGATGCCAGAAAGTTTACATCATTCCTATCCCTTGAATCAGATCCCGAATAACAAGTATCCAACATAATCACTACATGTGCTCCTTTTTGAGCTATTTCATCTATTAATATCGCCAATTCTTTATCTGCAAAATCAAGCCCTCCTGGCAGCCGGCTATCATAACATACCAGCGTCTTGTCTACGCTAGGCTTATGATCTCTTAAAAATTCAACCGCTGTGGGGGTATAAGAGCCATGTCCAGCATAGTAAAAAAAGGCAGTATCTCCTTTAGAAATTTCTTTGAAGTGATTTTTGAAAGAAATAATTAATCGATCATAAGTTGCCTCCTGATTTAAAAGTTTTTTGATGGAAAGGATATCAGAAGGAAAACTTTCGTATAAATATTTTTCTATATATGACACATCATTTAGGCAAGCATGAAGGTTACTCACCAGTGATCCAGGAGCATATTCCTCAATTCCTACCAATAGTGAAAATATCCGAGAATTTGGCATATTAAACACAGGAGATTAAATGATAAAAACAATAATAATTCAATTAATACTATCCATCAACCCAAAGCTGAAAAACGACGAGCCATATATGTATTAGCTTATAATGATTGGTTTTGACATAATAGGATATTAATTTCGATTTTTGAAAAACTACGAAACTTTTATTCTTCTATGGAATACAGTAAAATTCCTTTACTCATTGTAGGGGCTGGAGCAGAAGGAAGGATGGTCCTAGATATTGCGAATCAACTTGATGTATTAGTATACGGATTTCTAACAGATGATGCCGATCTCGTACAGACTGAATTAAATGATATTTTAGTAGTTGCATCTTTGGGAGATAAAGATAGCGATACCCTATTAGCAGAAGAACACATCAGAATTGTTATTGCAGAAAGGGAAATAGAAAAAAGAAAGGAGCTGGTAGATGAATTGGAAAGTGTAGCTGCAAAAGTCATCAATGCAACTCATCCACTAAATGTGATATCGCCCTATGCAAAATTAGGAATGGGAAATATTATTCATGCAGGAACCATTATCCATACCAACACCCAGGTATATAATTTTAATATATTCGGAACTTCTGTCATAGTAGAAGCTGATGCAGAAATTGGAAGTTATTGTACACTACAATCTGGAAGTAAAATTGGTATGAATGCGAAAGTGGAAGATGAAGTAATCATAGGAATGGGGTCGATTATACAAGCAGGGGTTACCATTGAAGAAGGAGCCATAGTAGCTCCAGGTTCAGTTGTTTATAAAAATGTAAGTGCTGGAAGTACTGTATTCGGAAATCCGGCAAAGGCCTCAACATAAAAAGCGAGTACTTCCACGATGGAATATACTCGCCCCTCTAACAATAATTTACCCTGAACAAATAACAAAAACCATATTCTAAGTGTGTTTTTGCTGTTTACTCTTTAATGGTATGAATAGGCAATACGTTACCAATCCCTCTATCTTTTTTCACTTTTTTCCTATTTAACAGATTCCGCTTTTTAACTCACTGACTAAATTCTCACTCATTTTATGTATGAAAAAACCCTTTAAGTTTACTTAAGCCAAATAATACAGGCAAAATATTGTTTTATCACACGAAATATTTTAATTAATCCATAAGCAAGAAAGACTGGACACTTTCGATAAGTTTCCTTTAGAGTAAGACCTAGGGATTGAAAGCCAGATTGTTATAAGGTTCCATCTTTTATATACATCTATTCAGATACCTTTTAATACAGGTGTAAAGGCTAAAACCTATTACATTGTAATAAATATCACAAGCAGAAATTTTCAGTAAATAAATTATTATAGAGATTCATATTGTTTTACACACAAAACAGTATGACACATGAATAATAAGTATAGAATTACCGCCTGTCTATTTATTATAGAACTGGTAGTGAACACTTTTACATTGGCTAAGGACAATGAAATAACAGAAGTAACTAATACGCCTTCTGATTCTATTTGGGCAATTCACAAAAGTCAAATTTTTTTTGAAGAAAATCAGGGTCAATTTCAAGACTCCATTTTATTCCAGTCGTCAGTGTTTGGAAGCCAAATCAGATTTTGTGCTAAAGGGATCAGTTATGCCATGATAAGGGAAACTTCCACTACTGAACATCACGATGAACCTGAAAAATACAGAAGGAAAATAGGCCTATTTGGAGAAGTGAATGTAGAACACGAAGCCTTAGTATGGAACACGATGTTTAAAGGTGCAAATGATCATGTTCGCCCCGAAGCCGTTGGAAATAGGCCAGAAAACATTCACTATTTTAAAGGGAACCAATCTTCTGATTGGAATAAAAACGTCAAAAGATTTAAACAACTCAATTACCCGAACTTATACCCAAATATCGACCTGAGATATTACGGCACAGAAAATCAGGAACTGAAATATGATTTCATTTTAAGGCCCGGAGCTGAAGTGAAATCGATTCAATTGACATATGAAGGTATCGATTCCCTAGAAATCGATGCAAATAATCAACTGATTATTCATACGCAGTGGGGTATATTCACAGACGCAGCCCCCTATAGCTATCAAGATGTATATCAATATAGGGAGGAAATAGATGTGGAGTATACCCTAATTGATAAACAAACACTTGGGTTTGAGATTAAAAGCTATTATGATCCAAGCATTCCATTAATTATTGATCCGGTCATCTTAAACTGGAGTTCTTTTGTCCACAGTAGCACTTCCGATGATTATCTTATGGCGCTGAAAGAAGATGATGAGGGTAACATCTATCTTACAGGATATACAAAATCTTATAATTTTCCCGTGACCCCTGGAGTATATCAAAATGTTTATGGAGGAGGGCTTGATCTTTATGTTGCGAAGTTAAGTCCCAATGGTAAACAACTAAAATATGCATCCTATTTGGGGGGAAGCGATTGGGAGTTGGGATACGGCATAGAAATAAATAGCAAAGGAGATATCATTATTGGAGGATTTACCCGTTCTGAAGATTTCCCCACCACTTTATCAGCAAATTATCAAAACCAATCCAATGGATTCATCGATATCTTTATTCTGTGTCTGGCTCCTGGAGGAGACGAATTAATTTTTAGTACCTACCTGGGTGGGAGTGATCGAGATTATTTATACGATATGCAATTGGGTCCCAATGATGAATTATTCTTTACTGGATTTACCCTTTCCACTGACTTTCCAGTAACAGATAATGCCTTCCAGCCAAACTCAGGAACAAATGGGGATACTTACTTATGCAAATTAAATCCAGAAGGCAATGACATTATTTATGCGACATATTATGGAGGAAGTGGTTACGAAATAGGGCAAGATATTTTTGTCAATGAGCAAGGAGCTGCATATATCGTCGGAAATACCAACTCCAATGATTTTCCTACGGTAGGTAATGTCATTCAACAAGATTTTTTGTATGAGGAGGGAAAAATCGCAGAGGAAGGATTTCTAATTAAATTTGATCATCTTGAAGGAGAGCCGGAATTTGCCTCCTTTTTAGGCGGTACTAGTGGCGATGGAATCTATGGAATTGACGTAGATGCAAAAGGACATATGTATGTTACAGGAGTAACTTATTCCGTAGATTTTCCTACCACTCCAGGCTCATTAATGAGTGATGGACTTGATCCAAGGTTAGGAGACGGAGATACTTTTGTGGCGAAATTAGATGCCACTGCATCTAATATATTGTATAGTACCTATTTAGGTGGAAATGATATTGATTTTTCCAAATCCATTAAGGTAGATCTCGACGGATTTGTCCACATCCTAGGGGCTTCTCGCTCAGACAATTTTCCAGTAACAACCTCTCAGTCAGTTCATACATCTATGTATGATGTATTCCTGGCCAAACTGGACCCTAACGGAAAGGAATTAATTGCCTCAACAATGCTGGGAGGAGAGAATAATGAATATCCCAGAGCGGCAGGTTCTCTTTATTTGGGGAAAGAATATATTACACTGGGCATCACTTCTCATAGTACTCAGGTTCCTATGGAGGGAGATACCTATCAGGCGACTAAAATGAATGGAAATAATGATGCTCCTTTAGTGGTCCAATTATTTATTGATCAAGTACTTCCACTGGAATGGTCAGCATGGGAAGCCAATTGGGACCGGGACTCAAATCACGTTAACATCAACTGGAATCTTTCACAAGAAACTACCGGGCCATTCATAGAGGTACAGCGAAAAGTTGATGATGAAAAATGGGAAAGTATTGCCTTTCTACAGCTAGAAAAACGTTTGGATTTTCCAACAGGCTATACAGATCGAGAAGCTCGAAGATTTGAGGGTAGAAATCTTTTATACAGAATTGCTTTCGTTGCCGAAGGTGGCCTATTCCAGCACAGTTCCATCAAAATGGTTCAAATCCCCAAGTTGAATTTAGATCCCCTGGTCATTACTCCTAATCCAGTGAAAAATCTGATCTCACTTCAATATCAACCAAGTTCTCCGACCAGGCATACCTTTAGTATATACCAAAGCGATGGGAAATTGCTTTCGAAAAAGGAGGTATTCCCCACTGTAGATGAGATGAATAGTACAAGTGTATTTGCCTGGGATCTAAGTGATTTCAGTCCAGGTATCTACTTTATTGAATTGGATAATCATAAAAGTGCTCCTAACCATGCTACATTCATAAAACAATAAGACCTGTCATATCATCCCTGCATTTGTTTCGAACGGTTTTTTTATTCTTTATTATACCCTTAGAAATGAATGATTCATATGTGTGATGATAAATCTCTTCTAAAAGTGGGCGTTTTGGGATGTGGTCCAATATCTCAATTCGCCCATTTTGAGTCTTGTAAAAAAGCTAGAAATATTATCCTGTTCGGTATTTGCGATGCAGCAGAAGATCTTCTGGAAAAAATGAATAGAAGATGGAATCCAATAACTTCTTACACTGACTTTGATGTAATGTTGGAAGATCCTGATATAGAAGCTGTAATTATAGCTACTTCTGATCCTTTTCATATTCCTCTCACCTTAAAAGCTGTTAAAGCGGGAAAACATGTATTAGTAGAAAAGCCGCTTAGCCACTCCATAGAAGAGTGTCAACAACTCCACCAAGCTGTATCAGATAATCGTGTACATGTTCAGGTAGGGCATATGAAACGTTTTGACCCGGGAATAGAATTTGCCCATCGGTTTGCAACCGAACGAATGGGAAAGCTTATAGCGTTAAAAGCCTGGTATGGAGATCATTTGCAAAGATATACCGAAACGGATAATCTTCAGCCTATACCTGAAAAGAGCTTTCGATCGATAAAACCAGGAAAAAATGTGAAAGAGAATCTACAAAGGTATTACATGATGGCTCATGGAAGCCATCTTCTGGATACGGCAGTGTTGTTTGGAGGTCGAATTGGTAGTGTTTATGCTCAATTCACTCAAAAATATGATATTTTTTGTTGGTTCATAAGTGTAGAGTTTCTTAACGGCGCAGTAGGGCATTTGGATTTAACCATTAAAATTCGATTAGATTGGCATGAGGGATTTCAGATGTACGGACAATATGGAAGTATCCTGGCGAAAACCTATAATCCATGGTATTACAAGAGCAGTGAGGTATCCTGTTATTTTGAGCCTGAACAACAATACTACAAGCCTCTAGGGGCGGATGGATTTTCTTACAGACGGCAATTGGAGCACTTTGCAGATGTTATTTTGACTGATGCTCCCCCTAAAGGAACAAGCATAAATGAAGGACAGCATGTGGTAGAGAGCATGATCGCTATCCATGAGTCTGTGATTAAGCAAAAAAAGATATATTTAGATAAATTGTCTTTTTCAGCCTTATAATCTATCCTATATGAATATTGGGATATTTGCGAAAACATATCTGGGGCAGTCTTTTCCTTCTATCATAGAACGAATAATCGATGAAGGTTATCAAAGCATGCATTTCAATTTTTCCTGTGTAGGTCTTTCCCCCCTACCTACAGACATATCTCCTGAGATCATTGGCACCATTAAAGAAAGTATGGATGGAAGACCTCTAAATATGTGTGGTGTTTCTGCGACCTTTAATATGATACATCCCGATCCTACCATTCGAAACAGCGGACTTCACAGCCTCAAAATCATAGCTCAACATTGCCTACCTATAGGAACATCTTTTATCAGCCTTTGTACAGGAACCAGAAACGAAACAGATAAGTGGAAAGCTCATCCGGATAATGGTCGTATAGAATCCTGGTCAGACTTATTGAGTTCCATGGAAAATGCGATTCGGATAGCAGAAGAACACGATATTAGATTAGGTGTGGAACCAGAGATTCATAATGTAGTAAATAGTATTTCCAAAGCCCGGGATTTACTAAATGAAATGAAATCTCCTCACCTCAGAATTATTTTTGATGTAGCGAATTTGATTGAGAGTGATATGGCACAAAACAAGATTTTATCAATTATCGATGAGGGCCTTGACATGTTAGGTGATTCTTTAGAAATGGTTCATGCAAAAGACTATCTTTCTGTTGGCCAATTTGGTGCTCCTGGTAAAGGGATCATTCCATTCAATTATTTAATACAGCAACTTAAAGCTGGCTCTTTCAATGGACCTATAGTCGTACATGGCATCCAGCCTTCTGAGGGAAAACTGGTTGCCAATTATTTATCTGGGTTAATATAATTTCTATAGATTTTTAGCCTAAAAATATATTTCCGAAGATTAAGGAATGAGAGTTGTCCAACCGTATTTATCAGTGATCGCTCCTGTTTTGATGTGTTGAAGCGTTTCCCCGAGCCAATTACCAATTTTTCTAACCTCTACAGGCGGCAATTCTATATCTCTACCTGCATATCCGATGTTAGCAACATGTGAAATAGTAGCGGCAGTTCCTGCTCCGAAGCATTCTTTAAGGGTTCCCTGTTCGTGTGCAGCGACAATTTCATCTATGGTAATAGGGCGTTCCTCTATTTGATACTTGTGATCTTTGAGTAAATGGATAACACTTTCGCGCGTAATTCCAGGAAGTATGGTTCCTGTTAAAGGAGGAGTGATAACTATATCATCAATTACAAAGAAGACATTCATGGTACCACATTCTTCTACATATCGCAACTCATTAGCATCCAACCATAGAATGTTATCATATCCCTTTTCTTTGGCCAGTTTATCGGGAAGGAGAGCTGCAGCATAATTTCCAGCTGTTTTGGCTGCACCTGTTCCTCCTGGGGCCGCTCGGATAAAGTCTTTATCCACTAATAGATTTACTGGGCGAGCATAATATGGTCCCACTGGACAAGTGAATACGACAAAAGTGTATGAGTTAGAAGCGTGAACTCCAATAAACTCATCTGTAGCAAAATAGACAGGTCTGATATAAAGCGATCCAATTTCTTCAGAAGGTACCCATCCTTTATCTAAGGTCAGCAATTCTTTAATTCCATCCATAAACACAGACTCAGGGATAGGAGGCATAGCCATCCGCCTGGCAGATCGATTCATCCTTCGATGATTAGCGTCCGGCCGAAAAATCCTAATCTGACCATCTTGACCTTTAAAGGCTTTTAATCCTTCAAAAATGGATTGTCCATAATGAAGTGCCATCAGACTGGGTTGAAACAACATGGGTCCGTAAGGAGATATCTTGATGTCTTCCCATTGTCCATTCTCGAAATTCGCTGTTAACATGTGATCACTAAATACCCTTCCAAAGGGTATGTTGTGGAAATCCAGTTCTGGTAGTCTGGATTGATCTGTGGTAGTTACCTTAATTTGACCGCTATTTATAATGGTATTCATATAATATTATAATTATCCGAAAATCATACAATTACTCCTTTTTCTTATTGGTAAAGGATCCATAATAATCCCTGCCTTTATATTTCAATTCAAAAGAGTATCTCTTGTCGTTCTCAAGAGGTTTTCTTGCAATTCTCAACACATATTCTCCCATTTGGTCATTTACTATCCTCTTAACCCATATCTTTTCTCTTTTATCATTGTACAGGTGTAACTCGACAAATCCACCAAAATTAATTTCATACGGTATCTCTACATGTTGATCATAAACAATAATATCTCCCATAGTTAATCTCGGATTATCCTTAAAAGTTGAAGACTTTTCAGAAGAAAATCTCATGGATGTCATGAATATGACTATCATCAGAAACATTAACAGGAAACCTAATCTTTTCATAATTTAGAATATAAGGAATCTACAAAGTGAGATCAAATTTAAACCTCGGAAAAAATATCTAGCTCATTACACCAGGAGAGGATTTGCTCTGTAGCACCTGTTCTACTTTGGATAAAGGCTATGTTAGTTCTTTTAACGGCATTTCTTAGGGTTGGGTCGCCTAGAAGATGATCCAAGGTCTTTAAGAATTCTTGATAGTTGGATACAGAGAAAGCTCCTCCTGCATTTAATAAGTCGATAGCTTCCGGAAACTTTTGATAGTTAGGACCCAAAATGACAGGAACTCCAAACACAGTAGGTTCTAAAATATTGTGCAATCCCTTCCCCCATGCTCCACCGATATACGATACATCTGCATAATAATATAGCCTGGATAACATACCGATATTGTCTATCCATAATATTCGATGCTTATCATTCAACTGTTCAATACGGGAATACCTTATTGAAAGGTCTGGATATTTTTTCTCCCATTTTGAGATTCGTTTATCATCTATTTCATGGGGTGCGATAATCATACAATAATTATAGGAGTTGCTCAACTCTTCAAAAGCTCGTAATAACATTTGTTCTCCTTTAGGCCAGGAGCTCCCTGCTATCAAGCACAGCCTATTCCTTTTAAACTCGGCAATATTACCCATGGATTGAAATTGGATGCGGTTACTGCTCACCCTGTCGTATCTAGTATCTGAGCTTTCTATAATTTCAACTTTATTACAATGTTTAGATAATATCGCTGCGGTACTATGATTCTGCGTAAAAATGGCTGTCAATCCGTTTAATGCTTCTATGTAAAGTGGGGATAACACAGAGGATAAAAAGGCACTGGATTGATCCATTCTGGCTGAAATTAATATTATGGGGATTCCTTTTTCTCTAATAGCAGCTAATATATTCAACCACAAATCGTATCTGACAAAACAAACAAATGTAGGCTTAATAATGGATAAAAGTTGTTGTGCATTGTCAGGTGTATCTAAAGGAAGGTAGGCTACAAAATCGGCCATTTTATAATTTTTTCTCACCTCATATCCTGAGGGAGAAAAAAAAGTTATAAGGATAAACAAAGATGAATTTTGTATTTTTATTGCGTCTATGAGATTGCGACCTTGTTCAAATTCTCCTAAAGAAGCACAATGGAACCAAATTAATGGTCTTTCTCTATGATCTTGCAGGGCAGTAATTAATTCATTGTCCCAATTTTTTCTACCCACTGTCCATTTCTTAGCTTTTGAATGAAAAAGACTCAAAAATTTCAGAGAATTTCCTAATAATTGAACGGCTGCTGTATAAATTGACGCTAAGAATTGATTTTTCACTGGTAAGTTACATAAGTAAGAGGCAATTCAATTTTTGCATGTTGTATTCCTACTGACCTGTTAAATTAGAAATGGTTTATTTTTATAACAAAATATATTTAACTGGTCGTCCAAAAAGAATAACCGTTGAGGAAAATAAACTATATGAATATGTGCAAATCAATACTTTTGTGTGAAATTTTACTTTTAGCAAACAATTCGTGAATAAAACCTTGATCCCGTCGAGGTATAATTCATTTCGCATTAAAATCTATTAATTAGAAAAGTAAACACTTAAATTGTTATTATGAAAATTGCTGTTATCGGAACCGGGTATGTAGGTCTTGTTACTGGAACTTGCTTTGCTGAAGCTGGAAATAGTGTTATCTGTGTAGATAACAACCAGGACAAACTTGCTAAGTTGCACTCTGGTGTTGTTCCTATTTATGAACCTGGTCTCGAAACATTATTCCACCGCAACACTAAAGAAGGAAGATTAACTTTCACTGATTCTTTGTCGGATGCCGTGGATGCATCAGAGGTCATATTCCTTGCACTACCAACCCCCCCTATGGAGGATGGCTCAGCGGATTTAAAATATGTGTTAGGGGTAGCTGGTGAAATAGGTCAATTACTTAATACGCTAGATACTTCTTACAAGGTAGTTGTAAATAAAAGTACAGTGCCAGTTGGGACGGCCGATAAAGTAAGATCTACCATTGAAGCAGTTACTCAGGCTGAATTCGATGTAGTATCTAATCCTGAGTTTTTGAGAGAAGGGTTTGCGGTACAGGACTTCATGAAACCTGAGAGAATTGTTATTGGCGCTAGTTCAGATAAAGCTGTTCAGGTCATGTCTAGATTGTACAAACCCTTTGTGATGTCTGGAAATCCAATCATATTCATGGATGAACGCAGTGCGGAAGTAACTAAATATGCAGCAAACTCTTTTTTAGCGACTAAAATTTCATTTATGAATGAAGTGGCTAACCTTTGCGAGCGTGTGGGTGCAAATGTAGATGAAGTTAGGAAAGGAATTGGAACTGATTCCAGAATAGGAAAACGATTTTTGTTCCCTGGAGTAGGTTATGGTGGTTCTTGTTTCCCAAAAGACGTATCTGCTTTATATAAAACCTCTCAGGATTATGATTATAACTTCAGCATTCTTGAGGCAGTAATGAAGGTAAACAATACTCAAAAAAGCATCTTAGTCGAAAAAATAGTGAGTCATTATGGAGAAGATCTCACTGGATTTAATTTTGCTATTTGGGGATTAGCATTCAAGCCAAACACTGATGATATAAGAGAGGCTCCATCTTTGGTTATCATTCAGGAGTTACTTGATAAAGGAGCTAAAGTAAAAGCTTTCGATCCTGAAGCGATGCCATCGGTACAAGCTTACACTAATCTTGATATAGAATACAGTAAGGATCGTTATGAGGTGCTTAACGGAGCTGATGCATTAATCATCGTCACTGAGTGGAATGAGTTCCGTACGCCTGATTTCGAAAAGATCAAATCTAGTCTTAAGCGTCCTATCATTTTTGATGGCCGAAATGTTTATGAGCTAGACACAGTTAAGGATTATGGATTTACTTATTTTTCTATCGGCAGGAAATCTGTTATTATTCCAGATGCTCATCCGGTAAATAAGTAATTTCCTATAAAAACTTAGCAGATTTTGTGAGAATCGTGTTGTAGAAAGATTTAAGATAATGAATAGAAAACCAAAAGTACTTATTACAGGAGGTGCGGGCTTTCTCGGCTCACACCTCTCTGATCGTTTTTTAAGCGAAGGCTTTGAGGTGGTTGTCATGGATAACTTAATCACCGGTAACCTGAAGAATATTGAACATCTCTTTGGGCATGATGATTTCTCTTTTATCAAGTACGATGTTACTAATTACACCTACATTTCAGGTGAGCTTGATTATATCCTGCATTTTGCTTCTCCGGCGAGTCCTATAGATTACTTAAAATTACCCATTCAGACCTTGAAGGTGGGAGCTATGGGTACTCATAAAATTCTGGGATTAGCAAAAAATAAAGGGGCAAGAGTACTTATTGCTAGTACTTCTGAGGTTTATGGAGATCCTTTGGTGCATCCTCAGCAGGAAACATATTGGGGAAATGTTAACCCTATTGGATTTAGAGGGGTATATGATGAAGCTAAAAGATATATGGAAGCCCTCACCATGGCTTATCATCGCGTTCATGGAGTAGAAACTCGTATTGTGAGAATATTCAATACCTATGGTCCAAGAATGAGAATGGATGATGGTAGAGCACTTCCGGCTTTTATGAATCAGGCACTTCACGGTAAAGATATTACGGTGTTTGGAGACGGAAGCCAAACCAGAAGTTTTTGTTATGTAGATGATTTAATAGAAGGAATTTATCGTTTGTTAATGAGTGATGAAGAAATGCCTGTAAATATAGGTAATCCTCAGGAAATCACGATTCTCGACTTTGCCAAGGAAATTATTGAATTGACAAATTCGTCTAGTAACATCATTTTCAAAGATTTACCTAAAGACGACCCTAAAGTAAGACAGCCAGATATTACTAAAGCAAGAGAAATATTAGGATGGGAACCACAAATTAGCCGTAAGGAAGGTCTAACAAGAACGCTTGCGTATTTTAAACAACAACTTTATGGGGTTCCGCAAATATGAAACTGATATTCCTGGAGTATTTATCATTGAACCTGACAGGTTTGGAGATTCCAGAGGATACTTTATGGAATTATACAACTGCAGGTCATTTCGTGAATTAGGACTCGAGAACATAAATTTTGTTCAAGATAATTTATCACATTCCGCCAAAGGAGTATTAAGAGGTTTACACTTTCAAAAACCTCCTCACGCTCAGGGTAAATTGATTACCACTTTACAAGGCAGCGTATTGGATGTCGTGGTGGATATCAGGAAATCATCTCCTACTTATGGAAAACACTATGCCTTTGAACTTTCGGCAGAAGATCCTAAATGTCTGTTCGTTCCAGAAGGTATGGCTCATGGTTTTCAGGTATTGTCTGACACCTGTTTATTTTTTTACAAATGTACTCGTTTATACCATAAGGCTTCTGAAGGAAGTATTTATTGGAATGATCCACAACTCAACCTCCCTTGGAAAGGTATTCCTGCTGTGTTATCTGAAAAAGATGAAAACAGCCCACACTTTTCTGATTTTGAATCACCATTTGATTAAATATGAAAGGAATCATTTTAGCTGGAGGCTCAGGTACCCGTCTGTATCCATTGACTATTTCTGTAAGTAAGCAGCTAATGCCTGTTTACGATAAACCTATGATATATTACCCGCTGTCCACTTTAATGACAGCGGGCATTAGAGACATACTTATCATTTCCACTCCTAGAGATTTACCGTTATTTCAACAACTGTTAGGAGATGGCTCAAAACTGGGTTGTAATTTCCAGTATGCCGTTCAACCTGAACCTAAAGGCTTGGCACAAGCCTTTATTATAGGCGAAAAGTTTCTTGATGGGGAAGATGCTGCACTCATTTTAGGAGATAATATCTTTTACGGTACACAGTTAGCAGAAACATTAATAGATGCACAACAAACTGTGACTGAAAATAGAGGTGGGATGGTATTTGCATATCATGTTTCCAATCCCAAAGCCTACGGAGTAGTAGCTTTTAACCGAAATGGGCAAGCGATCAGTATTGAAGAAAAACCCGTCAATCCAAAGTCATCTTACGCTGTGCCCGGAGTTTATTTCTATGACCAACGAGTAGTAGAGATTGCAAAATCCTTAAGCCCTTCCGCCAGAGGAGAATTGGAAATAACTGATGTAAATCAAACTTATCTGGAATGGGGTGAACTAAATGTCGCTATACTCGAACGAGGGATCGCCTGGTTAGATACGGGATCCCACGCTTCTCTCATGGATGCCAGTAGCTTTGTTCAGATCATCGAAGATCGCCAGGGATTAAAAATTGGATGCATTGAAGAAGTAGCCTTTAGAAAAGGATATATAAATGCAGATCAATTAGTAACTATCGCTCAACCTCTTAGAAAGAGTGGGTACGGAAATTACTTAATGCAAATTGTTGCAGAATCGAAAGATAGCCATCAGATTGTTAATTAGTTTCCTACACTAATTGTTCATTGATTACTCCATCAACCTTTAATATCTGATAAGATTTATCTGTTTTTGTGATTTTTATGGATCACACTTTCCATTCCACGTCAATGTTTGTAGCTTTGATAGTATAACTAACTATCATGGCTCAAAACGGAATATCTCCGCAAAAAGATTCACAATGGAAAAGGGTAATCGGTATACACATAGGTATCATTGTTGCCTTTTTAGTAGTGATTTCCATTTACTTTAAGCCTGCATTCCAAGGCGAAGTATTGTCGCAGAGTGATATTGCCCATTTTCAGGGAATGTCTAAAGAGCTTTCGGACTTTAGAGCAGAAAGCGGGGAAGAAGCATTGTGGACAACAAGAATGTTTGGAGGTATGCCTGCCTTTCAAATTAGTGTGCTCTATAAGAGCAACCTTTTTAACGTCATTGATAAAATTTTTCGTTTCGGATTACCCAGGCCCGTGAATTACATTTTTCTCATGTTCTTGGGGTTTTTCTTTTTACTTAGAGTATTAAAAGTAAATCCTTATATAAGTGGTATTGGGGCTGCAGCTTTTGCCTTGTCGTCTTACTTTTTCATTATCATGGAACCAGGACATACTTCCAAGGCGAATGCCATAGCTTATATGGCTCCAGTAATAGCAGGGGTCATTCTTACCTTCCGTGGAAAATTATTGTTAGGTGGTGCGATAACGGCGTTTTTCCTGGCTTTGGAAATCAACGCAAATCACTTCCAGATCACTTACTACCTTGCATTAACCCTTATAGTACTTGGTATTGTATATCTAGTGGATGCAATAAGAAACAAAGAATTTTTGCCTTTTGCTCAGGCCTCCGGTGCCCTCATTCTGGCAGCTATTTTAGCCGTTGGCCCAAATATAGGTAGAATTTGGACTACTTATGAATATGCGGATGCCACTATCCGAGGAAAGCCCGTACTTACTGACAATCAAAATCCAACAGGAGATTCTGGATTGGATATAGAATATGCTCTCAGATGGAGTTACGGTATATCAGAATCTTTTACCCTGATGATTCCAAATTATTTCGGTGGAGCAAGTTATAGCGAACTTCCTAAAAATTCCGCTACAGTAGATTTTTTGTCCAGAAGTGTAGGGAGAAAGAATGCTGAAAGATATACCGAAAGGTGGCCAACGTATTGGGGTGATCAGCCTTTCACCTCAGGACCTGTTTATGTAGGCGCAATTGTTTGTTTTCTGTTTGTATTAGGCTTATTGATGGTCCCTGGAAGAATCAAATGGTGGTTATTAGCAACTACTGTCCTTTTTTTAGTTCTAAGCTGGGGTAGAAACTTTCCATTGTTAACAGAATTATTTTTCTATTATTTCCCTGGCTATAATAAATTTCGTGCGGTATCGATGATGCTGGTTATCCCCGAATTTACAATGCCTTTATTAGGAGCACTTGGCCTTTATTACTTTGTTCAGCATCGACATGATTTTGAGGAAGAATCGCTGCAAAAAAACCTTTTCTTGGCTACAGGAATTGCCGGAGGCTTATGCTTACTCATTGCTTTAGTAGGTCCTTTCCTTTTGAGTTTTTCTGCTGAATCTTCATTTCACTCTGATTCTTCTACCTTAAGCAGAATGTTGCAAGTGGAAAAAAATTCTCCTCAGCTGCAGGATGTATTAGATGCACTGTATGAAGATCGAGCTACGATGTTAAGAAATGATGCTTTCCGATCTACCGCTTTTATTTTATTAGTCGCTGGCATTTTATGGTTTTTCCTTAAAGGAACGATCAAAGAGAATATCTTATACATTGGATTAGGAATCCTTATCCTGTTTGATATGGTTCCCATTAATCTAAGATATCTTAATGCAGATTCATTCGAAAGGAGAAGGGCTTATGAACAACAATTCCAACCTACTAAAGCCAGTCAAAGTATTTTACAAGATAAAGATCCACATTATAGAGTGTTGAATCTTACGGGAGATACCTTTAACGAATCTAAAACATCTTATCATCATAGATCTGTAGGAGGATATCACGCAGCTAAGCTTAGAAGGTATCAAGATCTCATTTCAAGACATATTAGCCCCGAAATACAAGCATTTATTTCAAGTATTCGCGCTCAACAAAGCAACTTGGATGATTCTACCATGAGAGAGATCTTTAAACCTCTTCACACACTTAACATGCTCAATACTCGTTACATCATTATCAATCCCGACCAACCTCCGGTTCGAAATCCCAATCCGTACGGCCCGGTGTGGTATGTTTCCAACACACAAATTGTATCTAACCCCAATGAAGAAATTGCTGCGCTAAATGAAATAGATCCACGAGAAACAGCTATAATCAATGAACAATATAGAGATATGATCAGGGAAAGCTATGAGATAGATGGCAATGCTAAAATAAGCCTTAAAGAGTATAGGCCCAATTATATTTCTTACGAAAGTACTTCTGCCCAGGAAGGTCTAGCGATCTTTTCAGAAGTATACTATAATGATAAGAAGGGGTGGCATGCATATATAGACGGCGAAAGAGTTCCCCACTTACAGGCAAATTACGTTTTTAGGGGATTAGTTATTCCAGCAGGTAATCACGAAGTTGTCTTTAAATTTGAACCTCAATCATATAGGCAAGGAGAAAGATTATCCCTTATTTTTTCCATTATCCTCATAGGCGTGGTCATCGGGGTGTTGATATACGAATGGCAAATGAATAGAAAAAGAGAACAAACTTCTCTCTAATTCTTTTATTACCACTATCTGGGATATCATTTTCACTCACTATTTACACGGCTTCTGGAACAGTAACATTCTAATTTTCTTGAGAAGAAGTAATCGGTAATTTATCATATACCACGGACTTTAGACTTTTTTGCAAAATTTAAGGTCGCTTCTTCAGGAATATCCACTCTTCCTGACTCTTTCCTTTCAAATTTACCACGTTTCATTACCGACAGTTCACTATCACCTCCCATGATTAGTTCACCCTCGTTTCTAATAGTTAATTTTGCTCCTTTTTCTATGACTAATTTTGCTCCAGCTTGTAGAATTAGTTGGCTGTAATTATCTATGATTAGTTCACTTCCTCTTTCCAGCATAATTCCCCTTCCAGATTCCACAACTAGTTTTGTAGGATTAGTAAAATTCCCGGTTATTGGATGAGGAGTCAATCTGTCAGGTGTCCTACTATGATCTAACCTCAACACAACATCTGATTTAATATGTAGCATGGAGTCAGGAATATTTACTTCTTCCGCTATAAGGAGGTTCCCACACCAACGACTATCCTTTCTTACATTCCAATCATCAAGTTGTATATCCAACCTATAAGTACCAAGCGAATCACGCTCTAAAATTTTTATAGTTATACCATTTATGACGTAAGCCTCTAACTCTTGTTGCTTCCTGTTATACAAAGGGAAATGAGTAACTGGAATAATTCCAGAAAGTCCTATTTCATCTCCAAGGACAAAGGCATCATCTTCGTTGCCTGAGTGATCCACAGTAAGCGACAATTGGTTATTTTGTGCTGTGGCCCAAATATCTTTTTGTTCTTTACCTCCTGAATCTCTGTTCCCATGTAAAAATCCTACCTCAATTCTTTCATTTCCATTGAAATCGTATCGAATATACTGAAAGTCGTTTTGTCCGGAAAATGGATTCTTCTCTACTTTTTCAAAAGCTATCGCTCGAAAAAACTCTGTATCTATACTATCACCGGAAGGCTCATAGTCAAAATTTCCTTCCGCGTTAAAGAATTTAATTAGGTTTGCATCCCTTGCCTGAAGTGGATTGAGTCTTGCATTATCTCGATTAGATCCTTGTCTACCAACAGTGTACATATAGATCCCTGGTGCAGAAGATGGATAGCCTTTTTCTTCGCTATTATAAAATACCTTATCATCCCAAGGATCTTTCTTTTGGTGGTTTTCCAGCCAGACATAATCATAAGTTCCAGGAATAGGAATTCTTATAGCATCATATTCAGTAACAAAATCTTTTAGTTCGTATATCCCCGAACGGACGACTTGTTTCGGTTCCAACCATCCCAACCACCAGGATTCCCACGCATTCATAGTTGAAAAAGAAGTAGTACCAAAGGACATAAGCCCCCATCCTTTTTGGGTGTAATATCTCAATCCATCAGACCCATTGGCCCCGGCATAATGAGGACTATTATAAAGATTGTGAGCGAATTCGTGCAAAAAGAACTGCCAATTTTGCTCTGTCTCAGCAAAACTTTTCAGTCCCGTGTGTCCATCTCTGATCAGGTAGTCAGTATTAGGTACTCTTAATCTACCAGGGCTTCCTACTCCTTCTAATCCAGGAGCTCTATGCATAAAGACAACATAGTCTAAGATACCATCGGGCTCACTTTCTATATTATTAATTTTGAAATTGGAATTATTCTTTCTGTTATCGTATTTACTCCAATCGAAGTCTGGATAGTTTTCAGCAATCCAATCAATTGCCGCCTGATTCATCCTTTGCCCTCGGGTGGAAAAATTCCCTCTAACCTCTGGAATATAGGTAATAGGAACCTGTACTGGAAAAACATCCCCCGTCAATAGAAATTCACCATTTGACATCTTGTAAAAAAAATCTGAAAGATTTTTTCTTTGGCCTACCTGTCCGATAGATTCCGGAGTAGTGTTAAATAAATGATTAGGAAATCCATTAGCCATCACAGGAAGGGCATCCCTCCCGGAATCATCTAACCATTTCGGATTATTGAATAAATTTTTATTGTCGTAGCGCACAAAAATCCAAAGAACATGAAGGTGCCCTCGGGGGGTGTGTACTTTCCCTAAATATGAACGAGGAAAAACAGTCTGGCCAATATTTTTATTTGCCGTAAACAGGGCAAGACAAATAAATATTAAGGCATGGAAACGCATCGTCCTTAACAGTTGAAAGGCGGTCCAATTAAAACACATGAATTGTTGTTATTACTGCTATTAATAATTATAATATGACTTCTCTTACTTCCTCTCTTTTAATCAAAGCCATCCTCAGCATCTTTTCTCGATTTCTTTTTAGAACCCCTTCCTCAATTCTAATACCAAATGGATCACAGATGAACAGAATAACCCTCAGAAACAGCTTTATAATAATACAGCCCCCCTCACTATTTATAGATCATTATTATACGAAAGAATTTTTAATTTAAGCTGAATATTTTTTCTGCTTGTAAATTAAGTAAGAAGGAATTGTTAACATTTCACGGCCTCACTTATCTTCGCTGTCCTTACTTCAATGGTAGTGGATAGACTAATTTTTTCCATCATACAGAGGAGAAGTGTTATGATCATCAGAATATACGCCATTTCCCTTCATCGCCAAAAACAGGGTTAACATCATTATCTTCATATCGAACATATGCGATTTATGATCTATATAATATACATCATACACAAAGCGATCTTTAAAAGAAATCGTGTTTCTTCCATTTACCTGGGCCCAACCAGTTATTCCGGGTAGCACATGATGTCTTTTACGTTCCTCCTGAGTATATAATGGCAGATATTCAGTTAACAAAGGTCTCGGACCTACCAGGGACATTTCTCCTTTTATGACATTCCACAGCTGGGGAATTTCATCGATCGAATATCTTCTCAAATATTTCCCTATTGGTGTTAGCCTCTCCTTTTGATGTTCATATTCCGGCTCACCCGGCTTAGCATCATACATGGTACTGAATTTAACCAATGTAAACGGCTCTTCATTCTTCCCAGGTCTTTGCTGAAGAAAAAATACTTTGCCCTGTGTTAACCATAACATTAATATGATCAGTAAGATGAAAGGACCAAGAACAAGAAACATTAATAGTGCGATTACAATATCCCGTAATCGAAAGGTCCAATTATTCATATAAAAATTGTATCAAACAGCCCTTTCCTTTAATAAAGCCTGAAAGGCAAACATCTCATCCCTCAATCTGGCAGCTTCAATAAAATCCAGATCTTTTGCTGCTTCCTCCATAGCCTTTCTCGTTTTGGCTATTTTTTTCTTCAATTCTTCTTCATTCATATATTCAGCTGCTGCCTCTGCGGCTATGGTAACCTTCTCTTCAAACTCTTCATAAGTCTTTGCCCTATTCCCTAAAGCAGATTCGAAAATGTCTTTTTTAATTCTTTTTACAGATGTTGGTATAATTCCATGCTCCTCATTATAAGCAATTTGTTTAGCTCTTCTATATTCAGTCTCATCTATAAGTTGACGCATGGAATCTGTTATACTGTCTGCATATAAAATGACTCTTCCCTCTTCATGCCTCGCTGCACGACCTGCAGTTTGTATGAGGGAGCGCCCTGACCTCAAAAATCCCTCTTTATCAGCATCTAATATAGCCACCAGCCCAACTTCTGGTAAATCTAGTCCTTCTCTTAACAAGTTTACTCCGACCAGTACATCAAATCTCCCCATTCTTAAATCTCTCAAAATATCTACTCTATCTAAAGCATCTATATCCGAATGAATATATCTCGTTTTAATATTTAAATCCGTCAAATACCTTGTCAATTCCTCAGACATTCGCTTGGTTAAAGTAGTAACCAATACTCTATTTCCCCTTTTTACTTCTTCATCCACCTCTTCCAATAAATCATCTACTTGTGTAATACAAGGCCTTACCTCTACTGGAGGATCAAGCAAACCTGTGGGCCTGACGATTTGTTCTACTACTACTCCATTACTCTTTTCTAACTCATATTCTGCAGGAGTAGCACTCATGTATAATATTTGATTCGTTAATGCCTCAAACTCATCAAATTTCTGTGGCCTATTGTCTAAGGCAGAAGGCAACCTGAACCCATGCTCCACCAAGGTAAACTTCCTCGATCTATCTCCATGATACATTCCCCTTATCTGAGGAACAGTTACGTGACTCTCATCAATTACGATCAAATAATCGTCAGGGAAATAGTCCAGTAAACAATAAGGTCTACTTCCAGGCTTCCTTTGAGACAGATATCGTGAATAATTTTCTATTCCCGAACAATATCCTAATTCTCTCATCATTTCCAGATCAAATTCCGTTCGCTCTTTCAATCGATTGGCTTCCAGAAACATCCCTTGCGCTTCAAAATATTCTACCTGTTTTACCAAATCATCTTGTATCTCTTTGATGGCATCATTCATGATTTCCCTTCTCGTTACAAAGAGATTAGCAGGATAAAGCGTCAAATCGTAAAGTGATTCGATTTTTCTCCCACTGGCCACATCAAATGAATAAATTTCTTCTATTTCATCTCCAAAAAAAATCACTTTCAATCCTATGTCGTCATAAGCGGGAAAGATGTCAACAGTATCTCCTTTTACTCTGAATTTTCCTCGTTCTAATACCGTCTGCGTCCGACTATAGAACAGCCGAACCAGCTTATCCAGAAAAACATTTTGAGTGATTTTTTGTCCACGAGTAACAAATACAATATTGGCTTCAAAGTCTTCAGGTTTACCAATACCGTAGATACATGATACCGAAGCAACAACAATTACATCTCTCCGTCCTGTTACTAAAGCTGTCGTAGCTCTTAACCTTAGTTTTTCAATATCTGCATTTATACTTAGATCTTTTTCGATATACGTATTTGAACTAGGCACATAAGCTTCCGGCTGATAATAATCATAATAAGAGATAAAGTATTCTACCAAGTTGTTAGGAAAAAATTCTTTAAACTCTCCATAAAGCTGTGCCGCTAATGTTTTATTATGACTGATAATCAAGGTAGGTCTATTTAACCGGGCAATAGTATTTGCTATCGTAAACGTCTTCCCTGATCCAGTAACTCCCAGTAACACTTGATGAGGTTCTTCTTGTTTTACTCCTTCTATTAATTGTTCAATAGCCTGAGGTTGATCGCCTGCAGGTTGGTATTTTGAAACTAATTCAAATTTTCCTTTCGCTTGTAAATCAGACATAGTTAGCCCTGGTAAAGATGGTAAATATAGGAACTTTTAATACAGATGAATGAGAATGATATAATTTAAGTAATTTCGTCTCCTAATAGATTTTTCATGAGATGGGTATCGAAACATATCGTTCTATTGACTGTGAGCATGATCTCCGTCATCATCTTTATCTATTGTTTTGGTATATACATCCTTAATCCTACGTTTCTGGACAGGATACTGTTCGGGGATCCAGCAGTTCACTATCTGGGATGGGCTTACTACAAACATACTCCATGGCAATTCCCGATCGGCCAGATTAATGGCTATTTCCATCCATTTGGAGCAAATATTGGATTTACAGACAGTATTCCGCTCATCGCAGTTCCCTTAAAGTTATTTCGACATATATTACCGGATCAATTTCAATATCTTGGCTGGTGGCTATTGATTTGCTTCCTACTTCAGGGGATATTAACCATTACTCTTTTACGTGAGGCTGGCCTATCAAATGCTATTATCCTTATTATCTGCACTACTTTCTTTATCCTCAGTGCTCCCCTCTTGTACAGAAATGCACACCCGGCTCTGAATTCACATTGGTTACTGTTAGGGTCCCTTTGGTGTTATTGGATGAATCCTTCAAGTAGATCTCTAAATACCATCTATTGTTGGCAATCACTTTGGACGTTGGTGAGTGCCTGGATACATCCCTACCTAGCGATTATGGTATTAGCTTTCAGCTTTGCTTTAACCTCCAAGCATCTTTTTGTAGATAAAGTAACCAAGCCACTAGAAGCCCTCGGTTTCTTTTCTTTGCAATTATATCTTCTTCTGGGTAGCTGGTTTATAATAGGCTACTTTACGCTTGCTACCGGAGATACTGAATCTATTTATGGAATATATTCTGCTAACTTGAATTCCTTGATTAATGGAATGGGGTATTCTCTGTTCCAACTTAATTTTCCCCAATCTGAAGGACAATTTGAAGGATTCTCCTATCTCGGTATAGGAATAATATTGTTGATAGCTGTAGTATTAGTTGAGAAATGGATCAATAAATCGAGGATCATCCCTTTTCCTATATCTTCTTTATATCCGTTGCTTTTAGTGATCACTGGATTAAGCCTTTTTGCATTTAGTCATAAATTATACCTGAATGAGCACTTACTCCTTACAGCGCCTTACCCTTCTTTTTGGATTTCTTTAGGCAGCACATTTCGAGCCTCGGGAAGGTTTATATGGCCTCTCTATTATTTAATCCTTTTTTTCCTCGTTCTTTTTGCTGGAAGGATTCTTCAACATAAAAAGTGGGGACATATTATATTATTGGGATTACTGATTGCCCAATTCATTGACCTATACCCTCTACTACAACGGCTAAATGATATGAAGGATAAAAAACCGGAATGGAAGGTAAACTTATCTTCATGGAGTCCTCTATTCTCACAAGTTAAAGAAGTTAATTTTTATCCTCCGTTTAAAGAGCAGTTTTTCGACACCAGAGAGGAATGTATTCCATTTGTATTCCTCGCCAGTAAGCATCATATCCCCATAAATCTCGGTCCTCTTGCCAGATGGAATTCGGGAAATACAGAGATATATACTAGAAAACTTCAACAACAATTAGTAAGTGATCAACTAAGGCCCAATGTTTTATATGTTGTTCCAGAATCTGAAGCTGAACTAAACAAAGAGTTAATTACTCACGGTCAGCTATTAAAGGGATATCTGGAAAGATATTATATATATGCTGCTCCAACCAGTTCACTGTCCTTAATAGAAGCGTTTGATGGAAAGGGAATCCAAAAAGAAGCCTTTGGAATAGAAGGAATAAAATTACAATCATTGGCAGAATATGTAGACTTACACCAGGATCATATTATGCTAATGAGTGTAATGGATGAAGCTACTTTCCAACTTGATGAACCCACTTATGCTGCTTTTGATTCTATTGGAGCTAATTTGAGAGGATTACCTTTTCGGGGATCTTATTTGCTTGTAGTTAATCGAAATAAAGTTGTGTTCGAACAGATTTCTCCGGATAAAGTGATTTCTACCCTTTTTGAGAAGGGATCATCCACTCAATCGCTTCAATGGACGAAAAAAGTATCTCTGCTATCTGCCGGTTCTCTATCCGGTAGCAGCCAAGCCTCTATCAACATCAACGGACGAGAATATGCTGCAGGAAAGAGAGGAATAAACATTGTTGTGTTAGATAGAGACTTTAAGGTTCTGGAACAGGTACTTTTTGATACGTATGAAAGTACACGAAGAAGCTTAGGTCGATCATCCGGTTATTAGTTATTGTCTAAATTTCCATCCTAATATATGCTTTTCACCTTCCCTTTTGATCTGTATGTAAATATTAATATATTATTTAATCTTCACAATTTATTTATTTACAAGGAACTATAGTAAACCGCCAATAACCTACAGCAGATATGGGAGATTTCGATGTAAAAGCAGTCCAATCGCAGGAAGAGGCTCAGGAATTCATGCGTTTTTTACTAAGGGATGTACAGGCGTTGTACAAAATGCTTAAAGATGATTGGTTTGAAAAGGATCCAATCCGAATAGGTGCCGAGCAGGAAATGTGTCTGGTAGATCGTTATTGGCGTCCGACCCATGTTAATTTGCAGGCACTAGATATCATCGATAACCCTTTATTCACTTCCGAGCTGGCGAATTTTAATTTGGAAGCCAATCTTAATCCATTGGAATTTAAGGGAAAAGCTCTCTCAATTATGCATCAGGAGCTAAAAAATACATTGGACAAGGCTCAAGAGAAGCTCAACACATTAGGAGCTAATATTTTGTTATCGGGAATTCTTCCAACCATCAGGAAATTTGATGTTGAGATCGCTAATATTACCCCTATACATAGGTATAAGGCACTGATGGATGCATTAAAAGATCTCAGAGGGGAGGCTTTTGAATTGCGTATAAGTGGAGTAGATGAATTAAATATTCGTCAGGAAACGGCCATGCTAGAGGCTTGCAATACAAGTTTTCAAGTACACCTTCAAGTAACTCCACATGATTTTGTCAATAAATATAATGTTGCACAAGCTTTAGCAGGTCCTGTCATGGCCATATCGGTTAATTCTCCTTTATTATTTGGTAGACGCCTTTGGAAAGAAACTCGAATTGCCCTCTTTCAACAATCCATTGACATAAGAACATTTACCGAACATCTCAGAGACAGGAGTCCCAGAGTCACTTTCGGTAGTGATTGGTTAAAGAAATCCATTATTGAAATTTATCAGGAGGACATCGCCCGATTTAAGATTTTACTTAATACTAACGTAGAAGAAAATGTGCTGGACATGGTAAATAATGGGATTACTCCTAAGCTACGAGCCTTAAAAATTCATAATTCTACTGTATATCGCTGGAACAGACCTTGTTATGGTATATCTCCCAATAAACAACCTCACCTTCGGATAGAAAATCGAATTCTTCCTTCCGGCCCCAGCCTTCCAGATACCATGGCCAATGCTGCTTTTTGGCTTGGGCTGATGAATGGTATGGAGGATGAAGTAAAGGATATCACCAACTGCATGGAATTTTCAGATGCAAAATCTAATTTTTTTGCAGCTGCCCGATTCGGATTGGATACTAAATTGACCTGGTTGAATCAACAAAAAGTTCCTCCTTCACAGTTGATTCGGGAACAATTATTACCTATCGCAAGACATGGACTTGCAAAAGCGGGTATCGATAAAGAAGATATATCCTATTATCTGGACATTATTGATGCAAGAAATGATTCAGGCTGTACAGGATCTCAATGGATGTTGAACTCTTTTGGGAAACTCGCCAAGGATGGGCATACAAGAGATGAAATTAGTTCTGCGATAACATCTACCATTTTTGAAAACCAACATAAAGGGATACCAGTACATGAATGGGAAGTTGCCTGTATAGACAAAATGCATGATTATGAGCCCAGCTCTCTATTGGTCGAAGAATTCATGAGTACAGACTTAATAACTGTACAGGAAGACGATATTCTGGATTTAGCCCTTAATCTAATGGTTTGGCGTAAATTGAGGCATATCCCTGTAGAAGATAAACACGGCAAGTTAGTAGGCCTAGTTACAGCAAGTAATTTACTTCGCTATTTTTCAGAACACCCTTCAGAACAGGAAAACGGAAATTCCCCCATTGTAAAAAATCAGATGATCCCACTCCCAAAAACTATTTCGCCTGACGCTAATATTATTACTGTGGTCAATATGATGGAAAAAGAACGTATCAGTTGTTTACCAGTATTAAAAGGAGAAAAGTTAGTAGGTATGATTACTGAAGCTGATTTTTTAGCTGTCACTAGAAATTTGATAAAAAGGCTAGCTCGAAGAAAGTCGAATTCCCAAAATAGTGTCATAATGAAATAGCCTGGGTATTTATTGCAGAATTTCGGCATTTTATTTATCAATCTCTGATTTCTTTTACATGCTAAAGCACAGGTAATAATTTTCTATGTAAGAGTCCATCAGGTGAATTTGTTTTTAATAAGACCATACATAAATAAGTGCTTATCAATTAATATTTTCACTTTTATTAACTATAATTTTTAGGGTAAGTATATTTTTGATAAATAATAATGTAAGATTAATAATTAAATTGGATTATTTTACAAAGAAATATTCAACTATTTTGGAATCTTAACATTTAGGGGTTAAAGAAAGTGAATATATGATAACTAAGATTCTGCCACCTTCCATAATATATTTATGCGTTGCTCTTTTCCTTTGTTCATCCAGTATTAACGTACTAACAGCCTATGAAGCAGATACTTTACCTTCAACGCCTGGTAGTGTGATTATTGAAATAGATCCATTGGAATCTGAAGGACAACTATTCAAGAATTATGTTTTCAAGGTCGAAAATCAATTATCAGTTCCGATTATAGGAGTTGAACTCATCTCTATTGGGGGAAGATTTGATGTGATGAAAAGCAATTCAATTTATGATATTTCTCCTGACCTGGGAATTAATAATGATGGGATTAATAGCTCTACTGTTATTGCAACCTTTAAAAATGGGGGATTAGCTCCTGGAAGACTGATTCGAGTAGGGGGAAGTGATTTAGATAGGGTTAGAGATCTTGAAGGATTTGAGGCTGTAGTTCTCCTGGGCGATGGAGATATTCTTACAGGAATTTTTGAAAATATCGGAGAGAGCCCCAGAGATGATGGTGATCCAGACCTCTGGAGAGCAAAAATAGATTTTTTACCTGAGGACCCTGAAAATCCAGATTCCACAATTACCTCTAGTGTTACCGTTAGAGCCAAAAGTCTTGGACCTGTCTGTTGTGCTGAATTTAAAGTACAGTTAATGTCAAATTCTACCTTTGAGGAAGGAGTTACTAATCCTATTATTGAAGAAAGTGATTCTACCCTAACTACAGAGGAATGGGAAGAATATACATTTGAGTTTAAGGAGGATGTGAGTTTTGATCGATTTAGGATCGTATTTGATAATAATCAAGCTAATCAAGATTTGGAGGTAGATTATATAAAAATCAAGGATTTCCAATTTGAAGCAGAAGATTCCAGTACCTATGCTGTAGGAGTTTGGAATGGGGTGAATTGTTCAGGAGGATTCAGAGCTAGCCAGATACTTACATGCAAAGGCTACTTTCACTTTAATGTAAAGACCGATACCTCAGAAACAAATGGTAATAAAGATTGCCAGACAGAAGGAAAACGTGATCCTTTATTATGGCCTTTTTCATCTACTTCTATCTGGAATTTACCACTACATCAGGATGCTATTAACTACTTGATCCCAGCAAATATTAATCCAGTCCCGTCAGCGGGAATCTCAGCGGATGAGAACTTATTATTCCTGAATGCTTTTGCTCCTTTACAGGAGGTGATGAAAAATGGATTCGGCCTTGAAGTTTGTACTGACCAAGGTACATTAACAGATATTCAAGTTCCTATCGACAGGGCTTTTTCCACAGATACCTCCGAGTCGAATTCTCCAGCCAGGAAATCTTCCTTTCTCCTTCCTGATCAAGCGAGTATAGTTCAGCTTTCCAATACTTACATTTGTGAGCCCGGGGGAATGGTCTATGCAAACGAGATAGGACCGAATGGAAATGTTATTGGAAATGGTTTATTAGGTGGATATGTTAGTTCGGGTATGTCCAATTTGGGTGGAACGATTCGATTAGGGGAACTGGATGAACCAGACGATGTTATTCCCCATGCACTTAAAATCAGCCTTCATGCGTCTAATATCTTTTACTCTGAAAGTGATTCCACCCCGGGATACAGATGGCCTGCCCAGAAAGAAGATGCTAATGCAAGTTCATTATTTGGGGGAGCAAATGACGAGTTAGAATTAGGAGCTTTACTTGCTCTTCAACCTGATTTCGATCTAAGCCAACTCTCCACCGCCCCTGCAAAAATTATTGCCAGAGCATTTAAGGAGTATGGAGGATATTTGGTTAATTATACTCTGGAAGAGAAGTACAGCATTGCTACAGAATGGAGTCCCAATGGTAGGGTTAAAGAAGAGTTTCAAAATGTATGGGGATTCAGCCTGGATTCAGCAACAGCAGACGCTCCATGGGTCCAGGATATTGAAGCTATTTTTTCCAACCTTCATGTAGTAAGTCTAAACAGAATTGATAGTATAGGAGGAGGCCAGACGGATGATGTTTGCAACAGAATGGCATTACTGGCACCAGAAGTAGAACCTCAAGTAATCACTGATATTGAAGATCAGTTAAGTCCAAAAAACTCTTCTTCTATAGAAATTATCATTAGACCTAATCCTGTTCAGGATAAGTTTTGGATAGATGTTCCTCAAACATTCGCTTCCCGAGCAGAGGTTCGCCTGATCAATTCTCTGGGCCAAGAAGTAATTCCGTGGCAAAGGAATCAAGGTGGTTTAACTGACCCCATCGACGTATCCAATCTAATTCCTGGAATGTATTTAGTGCAATTTAAGCTTAAAGAAAAATTAACTACCGTTCGTATCATTAAACAGTAGCATCCTATAGGTACTTACTTAAAGAGGATGTCCTTATCCCGGATATCCTCTTTTCCTATTAAGTACTAATTATCAAGCTTCACACCCTGGAATGACGAGTTCCTCCTATATCCATGCATCTGCTCACCTATATACAAGTCCCTAGACAAATAACATCCTAAAACTAGAAATCATGAAAAAAATGAGCAGTAATCTCCGCTTGCTTTCAATCAATATAGTATCTGTTTGGCTATGCTTATTCCATCTTTCATCAGCTGTTTTTTCCTCAGAATCTTTAATTAATCGACCTATATACACCATTCCTTTAGATGAACCGGTGCATATATATTTACTCAGGGGACTTGGAAGGGAATCAGGTCATTGGGGGAATACATTTTTGGAATCCATTAAATGCAAAGTTCCTAATTCTACGATTACCTTATTAGACCTTCCAGGGGCAGGTATGTACTTTGAGCAGACGGCATTTACCTCTATCTCCAAAATGAGTCAATTTCTGCACATTCATCATTACTTTCAATTACAAAAGCCCGGAAAACATATTCTTTTAGCGACTTCTTTGGCAGGGATAGTTGCGATTGACTGGATTCATCAGTATCCAAACGATTTTGATGGAATTACTCTTGTTGGAAGCAGTTTTAAAGAAGTATGTTCTCCAAAAGATCGTGTTCAGCCCGAAGCAAGAAAAATGTTTAAACAAATCTTTTTCACAGAAGATCTCCTCGAACGAGAACAATTATTTGTAGAAATAAATAGCAATAAACTAACTGATAATGATTCTTTATTAACTGCCTGGATCAATTTACAGAACCGACATCCTGTTTCTAAACAGACGCTCGCCAGACAAACAGTGGCTGGAATGATTTATCGCTCCCCTAACCATATACCCAATATTCCCGTGTTGGTCATTGGTTCGAAAGCGGACAAAATTGTTTCATTTGCCTGTATATGTGCTGTAAGTGAATACTTAAACGCTTCCATGAAAGTTCATGATACCGCTGGACACGGAATTCCTATAGATGCTCCCCTGTGGTTAAGCCATTCCTTTATTACTTGGATAGAGGATGAAGTTTTCGATCGGGAAACCGAGCCAGAGATGGTTTTACTCTATCGTGAACCTGGCTTAACTCAAAAAATGTCATCACTAGTTAAAGAGAGTGCTTATCAAGTAAAAACAGGCATCTTAACGGGCACTGAACATCTTGTATCTTTGTTCAAAGGCATCTAGTTAAAAAAGTTTGGTACAATAATTTCTAGCTATAAGACTAATCAGTATAAAATAATCTTGAATTGTTTTATATTTATCTAATAATTTATTTTTTATATGAAGGAATTTGTAGGGATTGGTACGATGACGGGTACATCCATGGATGGATTAGATTTAGTAGCCTGCCGATTTCAAGTATCAGAATTAGAAAGTCCTGCTCAGTATAAGTTCGATATGTTGGCTCAAGGTCATGTCCCTTATGATGAGAAGTGGCGTGTCAGATTAGATCAATTAAGGTATCAGCCCGCAGAAATATTTGCCAAAACTCATATTTATTTTGGTCATTGGTTAGGTAAATCCATTCAGGAATTTATTAGCGCACACCAACTTCAGCCGGATTTTGTAGCGGTCCATGGGCAGACTATTTTTCACCAGCCAGATAAAAATTTTACTACCCAAATAGGTGATGGAGAAACCATCGCTGCATATTTGAATTGTCCGGTCGTCACTAATTTCAGGAACAAGAACGTAGCATTAGAAGGGGAGGGCGCACCTTTAATCGCTTTAGGCGAACAATATTTATTCCCTCAGTATCGATTATTCCTTAATCTTGGTGGTTTTAGCAACGTCACTTTCCATCAAATCGCGTTTGACATATCTCCCTGTAATATCATTTTGGATTATTTTGCACGTGCTCATAATGAAGATTGGAACTATGACCCAGAAGGACAGGCCGCCGCATCAGGAAATCTCCACCCTGAATTATTCCAGGCGTTAAATCAACTTCCATATTATCAACAAAAACCTCCAAAATCATTAGGTTGGGAATGGGTAGAGGATAACGTGCTACCTTTAGTTCTCAGTTATAGTGAAGATATTCCCGATATCCTACATACATGCAGCAAGCATATTGCCCATCAAATAGCTATCGCTCTTGACAACCTCAATGCTCAACATGAGTCCATTCTTATCACAGGAGGAGGTAAGCATAATCATTTTTTAATGACCTTATTAACGGAAAAATTTGATCATCTATCTATCAGAATAGCTGAGGATGTGCCTCTTTCCTGGACAGATTATAAAGAGGCCATTGTTTTTGGTTTTCTCGCATTAAGAGTGTTAACGGGAAAATCCACCACTTTAGCCAGCGTTACAGGAAGTACATCTGATGCTTTATGTGGTGCTATTCACCTTCCAGCTGTTGGAGGAATTTCTTTACTTTAACCAGATTATATTTGCAAACAATTATTCAACCATTTAATATTATAAATCAACATAAAAATGAATTTAAAAACTGTGTATTTCTGGCCTATCCTTTTGTTAATGCCTTTAATGATTTGTGGGCAAGATAGTTTTGAAGGAAGAATCATACTAGGAGTGAGTATAGAAGGGCCTTATGCTGAACAAATGAAGCCTATGATGCCATCGACGCAGGAGTTTCTCATTAAAGATTCCCAGATGAAAATTATTGCTTCAGGAGGAATGATGCCTTCCATGCTTGGAGAGGATAATGATCAGGTGGAAATGATTTTTTATAATGACAAAGGGGAAGGTTACCTTTTACAGCATAGCGCTGAGGTAGTTTATACATTAGATTCCTCCGAAGAAGACAATGAGGTAGCACCAGAAGTTACTCCATCTTCTGAGACTGCAGAGATAGCAGGATATACCTGTAAAAAATATGTAGTTACGATTACAGCTAATGGAGGAACTATTAAGCAAGAGATTTGGGCCACTAAAGACATTCAGGTCCAGAAACCTGATGTGAATACAATCGGAAATGCAGGCCAAATATTATTAAAGGGAATTGATGGATTTCCATTAAAAGTAGTTTCTGAAATGCCTATGGGAGCCGGAACTATGACAATGATGGCTCAGGAGGTGTTAAAAGAAGGATTATCTAGCAACGAATTTGACATTCCTTCAGAGTATACTCAAAAAGAATTTGATGCAGCTATGTTGATGGGATTAGGGAAATAATCTCTCTCAAGTTCGAATATATACACAAAGGTCGCATGCATTATTAATAATGCATACGACCTTTGCCTTTTTGTGAAGTTTTCTATAAAGACAAAACTTATTCCCTCATCAACCTTCTTTGGTCATTTCCAATCCATACCAAATATCCAGCAAGCGAGACCTCTTTGCACGTAACTTTTGACCTACATTTAAACTATTCCAAACTGACATGGGTATTTGTTCCTCGTGAATATCTCCATCATCCTCCTTCACAGAGACAAAATAACCTTCTGTTTTTGAGCCTTCCCGCCATTCGTCTCTCCTACCCATAGAAGGAACTTCGGGCCAATTCGGAGTTTGATTTTCTGCGCCTGTAATCAAGAGATTCTCTTTTTTCCTAACCCACTTCATGACTTTGTATCTATATTTCGTCCTGTAAACGGGTATATCCTCATACACATCATGCTGATAGGTTTCTTCCCTTTGCTCATAAATAGGTCTGGAACAGTATTTATCCTCAAAATATCCATTTCCTAAGTCGCGCTGCCCACATACGTACCGTTCTTCTCCTACTTTTACCTGCACCTTTCTGGTTCGTGTTTCCGTTCTTACATATTTTTTATCATAATGATGAATAGCTCTGAAAGACTGTATATCAAATGCTCCTGAAGGAGTGCTCCAGTTTTCTTCTTGAACAGGCTCATAATGCTCAAATTGAATCGTTCTTTCCCACCGAAATCCCACTACATCTACCTCTATAGTAGCAGGAAACATCCGTAGTAGAGAATATAAAACGGCAGCCAATATAGGTACAGACAGAATTTTGCCTAATACACCTCCCACTTTCTTCCGTTTATATCCTGGCTTAGTACGGCTTTTTGCATATTCTCTTCTATAGGCCTCCCCGGAAGTTTCCTCATTATCTCCTCCTGACCTGGGAATTTCTCGGGTTTCGTATTCTCTTACGGACAAATCAATATCACCAGAAGATTCATCTTTTGGATGGCCACAGGATGTACAGAGGACATTTTGAGCTTTGTTATGGGCAGAACAATGCCCGCAAACCCAGTCTACTCCTGATTTTGCTTCTTTTAATTGCTGCTCATCGCGAACGATGTCCGCCTCATCAGGGAGATAAAATCTTACATTCTCGGGACGAGCAGAACCACAATTCTGACAACTTGTATGAGGACCAAGGTTACCTTTAGTACCACAAACAGGACAATCCCACCTTCCAACTCTGATTGCCATGAGTTTTCTTATTAATTTCTCTCTAGATTTGTACGTTCGAGCTTATGAGAAATATACATGCCAAAAGAGGTAATTCAAAGGAATCTTCTTATCATATTGGAATAAGAATTACATAGGTTCCTGCACACTCTCTGGTCTATTCAAAAAAGGCAGCTACCTCGGACAAGGTTTTCCGCTTTAAAGCCGGAACTTTGGCATCTTCCGTAGGGTATCCCACTGGTATAAGCAAGTAAGGCCTTTCATTTTTAGGCCTACCAAGGATGTGTTGAAGAAAATTTAATGGGCTTGGCGTATGGGTTAAAGCTACTAACCCAGCATGATGAATAGCTGCCAACAGAAAGCCCGTAGCAATTCCGATAGATTCATTCACATAATAATTATTCGTCTTCTCCCCATTATCTAAGCCATAAGCCTGCTTAAACACAACAATCAACCAAGGCGCTATCTCAAGAAATGGTTTTTGCCAATTAGTATCAAATACTTTTAAATCGTCAAGCCATCGGTCGGACATCCTTCCGTGATAGTTTTCATATTCTTCTGCTTCAGCAGCCTCGCGTATTTGCTTCTTTATATCAGGATTAGATACAGCACAAAAAGTCCAGGGCTGCTTATGGGCTCCTGAAGGAGCCGATGATGCTGTCAATATGATATGTTCAATTACCTCTTTTGGAATGGGTCTGGATGAAAAGACACGTAAGGAGCGACGTTCATCCATCCATTGATAAAATGATTTTGTTCTTTCAATCATTAGATCCGTAGGATAAATGTCACGCTTGTAGGGAATAAATACTGATTCTTCCATGAACTAATATGTCAAGTTTAACAGATAATTATACTTTATCCATCTGAAAAATTAGTGATTATTTTTTTTTCAAGCCCTTCTTTATTAATTTATAACAAGGGGTATTAATTTAATTAATGAGTATCTACTTAACAAAGTATACAGACGACCACTCGAGATTCCTTGTGATTGATGACGCCATGGTTCATTATAAAGATGAGGGAGAAGGAGATCCTATTTTATTAATTCATGGATCCTTTTCTTCTTTACATACTTTTGATGGCTGGGTAAAAGAGTTATCAAATGATTTCAGGGTTATAAGGCTAGACTTGCCAGGTTTTGGCCTATCTGGGGTAAGAGCCGATCACGTTTATAACCGAGAAAAATTCATCGAGTTTTTACACCTTTTTCTTTCTCGCCTTCAAATAGAAACTTGTAGCATTGCTGGAAGCTCCCTCGGAGGTTGGCTTGCTTGGGAATATAGTCTTGTATATCCCGAAATGGTAGATAAACTCATCCTCATTGCCTCTGCCGGTTTCCATCAATCAAATAACTACCCACTACCATTCAAAATGGCACGGATGCCATTGATCAAGAATATGTACAAGTATATTATCAGTAAAAGTGTGGTAGAACATTTTGTCCGACAGGTATATGGAGATGTATCTAAAGTAACATCAGAACTGATAGATCGATATTATGATCTGTTTATGCGAGAAGGAAACCCTGAAGCTTTTTTATCACTTGTAAATACTAATTTTAGCTCAAATACACGTAATCTGAGATGTATAGCTAGTCCAACCCTTCTTATTTGGGGAACCGAAGATAAATGGATTCCCATTTCTCATGCCTATCAGTTTCACGAGTTAATTCCCCAATCTGAATTGATCATATATGAAGGCGTAGGACATGTTCCTATGGAAGAAGCACCAAAAGTTACCAGCATGGATCTTAGAGCCTTTTTATTAGAAGTAGATCTACCCATTTTTACATAAACTAGCAGATCAAAAGGGCAGAATGTGAATAAGTTTGTGGATAAGTAGTGGAAAAGCCGTGGATAAGCATAGAACTCATTCATAATTAATAGAATAACCAATCAATTTATTTTAAGACCAACCTTTCCAATATTTTATCCATTCGTTCATAATCTATGATTCCTGTCTCTTCTTCCATCTCTTCACCAAAGGAAAAGCCTCTGGGATAGGTGAATCCACGTTCAAAAAAATCATCGAAATATTGACCATCCTTAAATCCGAGCAGTAAATAAGGAAACAATGCCTGAATTGCAGAAAGTGTTGATAGATCCTCAGCTATACATTCAAATAATACCTCTTGATCCGTATTTTTGACATATGATAATAACTGTTCAACTTCTTTAGGTGAAATTCCAGTAGACAAACGAAGAATCATCAAAGGAACCCCTTCAGTTTTTTGCAAAGGATCTTTAGCTGAAATAGCTATTCCATCCACAGAAAATCTTTTTTGAGCTTCTCGTAATTCTGAAAGACTGTGTTGATCTAATTCAACAATAGTTCTTGGACCTTCCAGCCAATTAATCATATTCCAGATCATTTCCACAGATAGCTTTCTGAGATCCCCCCTTAATAAACTAAAACTTATCAAATCAAATCCTTCAGCAGCAGCATATCTGGCATCCTGAAGACTGATTACCCGACTTAACTTTAATATTGGCTTCATGGGCTAAATATACAACCCTCAGCCAAAAAAATTGCCCACTCCTAAAAGAGTAGGCACCATAAACATTCAATTAAGTTAGATTAAGCCCAGTGAAATAGCGTATTTAAGACATATGAACGAGCTACTACTTGAGCTTCTTCCTCAGAGTAAGCAATGCCAGCATTACTAAAAGCACTTAGAAGCGCTGAACGGGTAGGCCTGACATAGACACGTTTAGTTTGTCGATTCCAAAAAGCAGAGAATGTTCTGCCATCGGAGGCTTTGATAACACCTAAATCTCTTCGCATTGTTATACTTTTTGAAAATGTGATAATACCAATTACAAATAAGATAAGTATTTTCCTTCATTTTCGCAAGGGGTAAACAATAGCAAAACGCCTCTTACTCTCCTTACCATCAGATATTTAGGCTCATTTTACAATTCTAATAATCAGACGTAAAAGAATCTGACTTATTATCAGTCGGGAAAGCAAATTGTTGAAAAAAATTTTTAAAGGTGTCATCAATATTTTAAGAAAAATGTCAAATTCTACTGAGTAATTCTTTTTTCTTGGTTTCAAATTCCTCTTCCGTCAGGATA
>CBDHFQ010000003.1:0-23268 GCA_965262565.1 Bacteroidia bacterium | reverse complement strand
AAGACATCAGAGGATAATACAAATAGATTATCCTCTGATTATTTAACATCGGCTAACTTTCCGATTTAATTGGCTGTAGAATATTTTTACTTACTCATTACTCCACATCCCACCAGACGTGCGTATTAATATCATCTGCCCCTTGGCTGGAAACGGCAGCCTGGTAATTAGTTTCGTTCAGTGCTTGTTGATCCAGCGGATACTGGAACCTGACAGGAATCAAGTCGTTATTGGAATTAACGATCGCTGGCTGTAGATCAGGAATTCCTGTACGTCTCCACTCAAACCAACCTTCCAAGCCATTAAAAAATAAGGCTATCCATTTCTGAGTTCCAATGAGTTCCAAAGCATTCTCTGTAGAAAAAGCTACTCCTTCCTGAGCGAAGTAGGTATCATCCACAGATATATTTTGTCCAGAAACGCTTGCATAGTAATTCACAGAAGCTTCAATTCCCTCACGATAGAAGCCTTCGACATCTCCATTGATCCAACCTTTCACCACTGCTTCTGCTAAAATAAACTTTACCTCTGAATAGGTCATAATTAATCCTTCTGCTGATACTGCTGTTCCTTGCTGTATATAAAAAATAGATCCTAATTGAGAAACATTGCGGTCAATATCACTACTCAAATTGTCATCAGTTTCTCCATTCCTTACACCGTCCCAAATTAATTCCCCATTTCCATCTCTAGCAGCATCTGCTGAATTTTCTGTAGGTTGAGCAAACACAGATAATCTTGGATCATTGATGGAATTTAATTGATCTGAAAGGGTTTTGCTCAATCTTCTATCGAGCCAGCTCCCTTCACGTGTATTAGCAATCGGAAACAAGTTAGGAGATTCATTTAAAAAAGAGAGAATTGCATTATCAGCATTACTTTCCATGATAGGAAACATAGAGGGATTATTGACTATTTCCTGCATTTGTGCAGAAGGATCTACTTGGAGGGATTGCCTGGCAAGCAGTCTCAATCGAAGAGCGTTGGCAAACTTTCTCCACTTTAGTGCATCTCCACCAAATAATATATCTCCGTTAATACTACCACCATCTTCAGACATGATTTCATTAGCTGTACGCAAATCTTCTAGCATGCCTGTATAAATAACCTCCTGTGGGGTATAAGGCACAAAATAAACTTGTTCTGTTTTTCCCTTCTGCGCTTGCTCATAAGGAACATCTCCATAAGCATCTGTCAGAATCTGATAAATCAGTGATTTCATAATTAAGCTAATCCCTACATAATTGCTCTCCCCTCTTTCCATACCTAACGCTTCGATGTTCGCTACATCGCGAAGGGCATTATACATCGTATTCCATGTTCCAGAGAAAGAACCCCATGCATATCGATCTGTTCCCGGGTCTCGAATAGCTGCCGCATATTGCGTCACAAGATTTCCTACCCCCCAAGCGTCGCTTACCTGGTCGCTGACTACTACATTTATTACGTTGGGTAAAATCAACTCAGGGAGTACATCTTCTGGCTGATTAGGATTTCGATTGATTTCTTCAAATTCATCTTCGCAACCTACAAAGCATAAGAAGCTTAACAATATCAGAAGTAATATATGTGATTTATTCATTTTAATTCGAAAAATTGAAATGGTAAAAAGAGTTAATTTACAGATTGAGTTTTAGGTTAAATCCATAGCTTCTGGCAGAAGGAACCTGCAAGCTTTCCACACCTGGTAGAATAGTTCCACCATCTAATGAATTCGTTTCAGGATCGATATGTGGAATATCACTAATGAGCCATAAATTTCTACCTACTAAGGTAAAAGTGAGGTCGCGAAAAGGGAGTTTGCTAAACCAACGATTGGGGAAGGTATATCCTAATTGTACCTCTCTTAATTTCGCATAAGAAGCATCAAAAGTAGAGTTTTCTACATTGGAACGTCTGAAATAACTTCCTCCCCCCCAATATCTTTCCGCACTAATATTCACATCATTGGGCACAAAATTTCCTTCATCATCTATTTTCACTCCTTGACCAACATACCCATTCTCTCTACCTGGTAATGATTCTACTAATTGACCTGCTTGATTACCTATTACATTGGTTCGAGAATAAACTTCACCTCCGGAACGAATATCCCACAACATACTCATGCGGAATCCTTGGAAATTAAGTGAAGTACTCACACCAGCCATCCAGTCAGGATTGTAGTTACCTATCTTAAATATTTGGTCAGTGGATTGAGCTTCTCCATTTATATGAAATGATCTGCCCAGCAAAAGGTCCATCAGGTACCCGTTCAAAAATTTGTCCATACATGTCCCCCATTCTTCCTCCTACTTTCGCCAATACCTGTACGTATCTTCCAGAAATTTGGAACGTCTCAATTCCTTCTGCTAATTCCAGTATTTCCGTTCTATCTCTGGACCAATTCAGGTTTACATTCCAGGTAAGCCCATTATTGAGTTTAATCGGCGTAGCATTTAGCACTATTTCTACTCCTTTACTTTGGATTTCACCTGCATTTAATATTCTCGAAGTATATCCCGAAACGAGGTCGATAGGGATGTTAATGATCTGATCTTTACTTCGAATGTCATAATAGGTAACGTCTACCCCTAATCTACCCTGAAAAAAGCGAAGATCAGCTCCAACCTCAAAGGAATTCACGTCTTCAGGTCGCAACTCTTCATTAGCAATTACAGAAGACTCTGACACAGTAGGATTTCCTCCCCAGGGAGTTGTATAGTTGTAAACATTTCTTAAACTAAAAGGATCAGTATCATTTCCTACCTGAGCCCAACTAGCACGAAGTTTGGCAAAAGATAATGGACTATTGAGTGGCAAATTGAATAAATCCGTTAACACAGTACTAAGTGATACTGAAGGATAGAAATAAGAATTGTTGTCTTCAGGTAAAGTTGAAGACCAATCATTACGCGCCGTAACATCTAAAAAGAAGGCACTTTTATAAGAGAATGTAGCAAATCCGTAAAGACTGTTGATCCGCTTGCGAGTATCAAATTGTACGTTCTGAACAGGAATACGAGAATTACCAAGGTTATAAATACCAGGGATGGATAATTCATTCGCTCTGGCACTTAAATTTTGACTTGTTTGGTCCAATCGGTTACCACCTGCTGATATTTTTACTCCCCAGGTATCATTAAAGGTTTCATTATAGGTCAGGATAAAATCGGAGTTTCTCTCTTCGAAGTTAATACGATCCTGACGATAAGCACCATTAGGAAATGCACGGCTACCAAACGTACGAAGGTGTTCTCTACGTTCAGAAAAGTAATCTACACCCGTTCTCAGAAAAAGGGTTACAGACGGGAACAATTCTACATTTACATTAATGTTTCCGATGAGGCGATCCTTATCTAATGGATTAAGGTTTTCATACATAGTATAATAAGGATTATCATTGAAGCGGAAATTATACGTAAATGGTTGTAATCCTTCCAATCCTTTATACCAATAATCTTCATGTAGCGGTGTTTGAACCTGACGACCTTCCCAAAGCATTGTGTAAACAACGCTTTCATTTCCGTAGCTGATGACAGCACGCTGATCACTATCTGTCCTGATATAATTCACAGAAGCGTTGACCCTTATCCTTCTGATAGGGCTGATCCCTCCTTTCAGTGCTATGGTATTCCTTTTTAGATCAGTATTGGGAATAATTCCTTGCTGATCATGATTAGTATAAGATAGACGGATGTCAGCGGATTCGTTTCCAGCTGTTAAAGCAACGTTGTTAATCAATGTTCGTCCAACTTCATAGAAATTCTTAACATTATCAGGATAAGGTACCCAAGGCACTTCCTGGCCCTCAGAAGGAGGAAATTCTGTATTCACCGGAACAGCTACTAATCTTCCATCCATAAGAGGCCCCCAACTACGCCCACCATCTCCTATATTGTATACGCCCCCTCTGCCCTGTCCATATTCATTCTGGAAATCGGGAAGTTTCAGTACACTTTCGAAGGTAGTGGTAGAGTTAATGCTTACCCCAAGACCTTTAGTTCCCTTTCCAGACTTGGTAGTGATGATGATAACCCCATTTGCTGCACGCGCTCCATAAAGGGCAGCAGCTGTAGGTCCCTTTAAGACATTAATTGTTTCAATATCGTCAGGGTTAATTGCGGATGCTCCATTGCCATAGTCTATATCCTGCCCACTTTGAGAAGAACCGACTACTCCATTATTGATAGGAATTCCATCAACGACAAATAGAGGTTGGTTAGCTCCAGCTAAAGAGATTTCTCCACGAATAGTAATTCTCGAACTAGTCCCTATTCCTCCTGAACCACTTGTTACATTCACCCCTGCAACTCTTCCTGAAAGTGAATTTACCAAGTTCGTTTCCCTGGCAGTGTTGATTTGTGAACCCTGAACTTCCTGAACAGCATATCCCAGGGCCTTGGTCTCACGTTCTATCCCTAAAGCAGTAATTACGACATCTTCCAATCGGGTTTCTTCCGCAGATAGATTAATGATTAGATCACTTTCTCCGTTTAGACTGATGGTTTCTCTTGCGTATCCTACGTAGGAAACGATGAGGTTCTCTACATCTGAAGGAATTTCTAGCTGGAAAGCACCTTCCTGATTTGCGATGGCCCCTAAATTAGTACCTGGAACAATCACATTAGCTCCCATTAATGGTTCGCCAGTTTCAGAATCAGTGATTTTTCCAGAAATGACCTGGTTTTGAGCTTGAAGTTGGAACATTATAATTCCCATTCCCAAGACTAACAAAAATCGGCGACTCCATTTTCTCCAAAGAGGAAACAGCCCCATACCTTTAGGTAAAAAGTTAAACATATAGTAGATTAATTAAAGATTAATTTTTCATTAATCGAATCGTAAATTTCGATTAACTTAATTTTTATCTTTAAATCTAAATATGAATTATGATGTTTATGTATGAGCTTTGCTAAGAAAACGTTGGACAATTATTAGCATCATATAAGAAATATGAAATGAATTGCATTTCTTATTCTTATAATTAACAAGTATATATACTAAAAGAAGATATAGTTACCGTAGAAACCCCCAGTATAAATTTTTATATTAAAAATTTTCATTAATAATATATATTGGAATCTTAATTATACAAGACTCAATACTTATTTATTTCTCATTTGATAGCAGGCTATTTTATTAACAGGCATCTTATATTTCCAGAACTTCTTTATTATCCCAAACTTCCTTCATCTTACTAAAAGTTTAATTAATACGTATGGCTATATAATGCTATATGGCAAAAATTACTTTATTAAAAAGTAGCCTATGATTGATCATAGTTTCATCACATTATTTAATTACTTTCACTCCATAATTATTGATACTTCTCCAAAGAGGGTGAGTATGATTTTTCCGACCTTCTTTTTTTCGACTACCAACCGACAAGTATCCCTTCATGCTAAGAATAGGCTTCATTTAATGTAGCTACCCTTCCTTTCGCTTAAAAGTATCTAATACCAGCTTAATATCCCGCATAGCACTTTGACTTCCTTTGACATAAGTCCCTATGATAATATAATATCCTCCATCTTCGGGAAAAAGAATCAATTGGTACATTTCCTCCGTCTCATTCTCCATATTTTGGGCATATAATTCATATCCATTCAGTCCATCCAATTCCATCTCGTTCATTCCCCGATCCTCTATCACCTGAAAGTCGTCCTCAAATTGCTGTAAACGGGAAAGGCAAAATGCTTCTTTATTCTCTATGTCCAGCTTTTCAAATGACCGGTCTACAATTAGCGTGGCTTTATCTTCACTTTCTGTTGGCGTTTTAAGATCTCTGTTTAACAACATTCCATTCCCAATGACGGCAAGAAATTTTAAGTTGCCTTTAGATTCCTGAAGCGTAAAATCCAATGCCTCTCTAGGATTTATTTCCATCTCCTGATTCACTACAGTAGATACAATACTTTGGTTTATTTTTTTACCCAGATCAACTGAATCTGCCAGGTAGACTCCATTGACCATTGCAGTAAAGGAGGAATCCCCGTAAACGAGAATAGCTTTGGAAAAGGATCGTCCGTTGGCTTCCTGTTCTAGTTCTATCAGCATACCGCTAAAAGGCGTCACCTCAACTTCTTCTTTGGAGGTTAACTTCATTCCTCTGGCAAGCATCATTTCCTCATTAAATCCCTTGGAAACTTCCGAAAAAGGGCCTGGGATTTCCATCACCATAATCATAGAGGTAGGATCATTAGGATTTTTAAATCCTTTAAATTCAGGACTAGGAAGAAAGTCCTTTGGAGGAATGATAGAAATATTTGTCCCTTCGACTAACTGATGTTCAGCGGTAGGTGCGTTAAATTCATTAAGTAATTGAGAATAAGCATTTATGGAAAGAAAAATGGAGATAATACAAGTAATTAAAAGATGTTTCATTTTAATGGACATGATCAATTCATCATAATTTGAAAGTTCGTTGGTTCAATAACGATCTTCCCTACCCGATATTTGTCAAGTACAGCGATTAATTGCTGAGGATCCTATTGTCCCAGGGCTCTGACAGCCGCTCCATTCCCTGTCATTTCCCAGGTTCCCAGCGACATAGGGATATTTCCTATAGCATTTAATTGATCGAAAAAGTCTTTGAGGATAAATGCTTCTCCACCTGCTTCTTTCATTTTAGCGAATTGTGCCAATGCGTCTTCTACCAGATATTTTCCCGTAATATAACTCGTCCCATATCCTGGTTGGCGCAGGTACAGATGCTGTTCAAAGATCAATAATTCCTTCTCTGTTTTCATCCATCCTCTTGGAGTGTATTCCGAGTGAATCCCACCTGCTTCTTCCATCGTCATTTGATTCGCATGTGCATAGAGAGAGCCTAATCCACGGGCTGCTCGTTGGGCGATCATAATGTAGACAATTTCTTTTACCCTTGGATGGTCATCATATAGCCCCGCCTGCATAAACATTTCTTCGACAGCAGTTGCCACTCCTTCATTTCGGGAATCAAAAATATTATACAATAAAGGCTGGCGACGAATCTCCCTCTGATTGGGCTCGGTATCCATTCTGGCAAGTTCAAACCAATGATAAAAGTGAGAATACAATGGTCTCGGATCATAATGCGCCCCAATCCAAAAAAAGTTTCGCGTTTCTTTAGGGACATATTGACCTAAATGTGCTCTTAAGGCGGGTTCAAAGTATTCCTTGACGCTGACAATCTCATCTTTTTCTAGAAAATTCATCAGGCTTTGAGCAGATGCTTCAGCTAATTGGTCGTAAGCTGCGGTAGATTCTGCACTTGTGAGTTCTGCCAGATTTCGATTTCGATGTTCTTCCAATTTCAAGGAGGCCCAGGCTCTGGCTAATTCGCGTTTGAGAATCATCACCTCATCTTCCCATGTCAAAGGGACCAAATGAACGTTTTGCAAATACCAGGTATAGTTTTCCTTGCCAATCCCGGAAGGCCCTGTTTTAGAAGGAGCTTGTTTTTCCAACCAACCCGCTAATTCATCTGTAGCTCGGATCGCTTCTGCTACCGCTTTTACTAATGACTCATCAGTGGACACACCTTCCCGATCGAGGATGGTAGCCAGATTTTTACGCTGAGTTCTGATATCTCTGATTCCAGTTATCCATAAATCTTTCGCATTTCCCGTGAGATTTTGTTGGGCCTGAGCATTTAAGGGAGGAATGACACTTAAATCGTCCAACAATCTTTTTCGTTCTGTTTCACTTAAAGGGAAAGAGTAGGTCCACAATTCTGTTGTCTTATGATGGGTAGGCCCTTCATGTGCTGGCACATCACTTCGCGACATCCAGAGAGATTTGTAAAAAGCCGGATCGCGCTGCCAGGGCTTTAATATTCTATAATTAAAATCATAGCCATTCATTTCGGCCCATAAGATATGCCAATCTACTTGTTGGGCTAATGACCAACCACTAGTATCGATGGCCATTAATTTAGCTTGAAGTTGTTCGAATTCTGGCTGTCGTTGTTCAAAGGTAGCTGCCGTATAATCTGGTGCCCCATCTTTCATTGGAGGTGTTTCAAAGTCCCGCCACTCCTTAAACAGGGCTGCCAATACTTCATCATTCTGAGAAATAGAAGACTGTGCTTGCACCATTGGCACAAATCCACCTAACAGCGTAAAAAAAACTATCACCCAAAAGGATGGTGTAGTTGAATCATTATCTAGTTTCATCTTTAGGTTGTTAAAATTTACAGTTGATCGGATAGGACCATAAAACGAGCGCTTAGGTCAGGATCTTCCATATTTTTGTCCAGCGGAAACATCGGTCGTTTGATTCGCTGATAGTCCAGTCTTTCCAGATCCTGGTCTACTCCTCCGGGGGTCAATGCCATAATCCATCCCCCTCTCATATCGTATAGTTCAGGAACTAAATAGCCAATTTTTACTACCACTATATCCGCTTCTCTTGGTTGTAAGCCCAGATCGGTGAAATCTGCTTCATAATGATAGGGTTTACGCTTTTTGGTAACAATTATATGAACACTTCCCACTTTGACCACTACTTCCGTTTCTGCGTGTACATCTCCTTCTTTGATAGCTTCTACCGTTCCTGTTAATTCGATCGGTGGAGCATATCGATCATCAATGGCAGCCCCAACAGAGGCACTCACTTCTCCACCTATGCCCATTTTTACAGCTTCTTCGATCAATTCAGGTCCTGGAATAGAGGCATAAATGAGAGAGGGGCCTTTTGTTGTCTTGAATTCTGGTCTGGCAAGAATTTCTCTTAAGGTCCATGTTACATCTCCTGCTCCACCAGCTGTAGGATTATCGCCCATATCGCTAATGATAAAAGGGTTATCCTTACTTTTTATTCCCATTTCCAGGCTTTCTTCCAGACTTGCGGTAGGTGCCACAAATTCAAATTCATTCCTCACTTCCCAAAAATAGGTCGCCAATTCCTCCGCAGTTACTCCTACCTGTCCTTTATCATCTCCAGTAACCATTACAACTGCATGATTGCGAGGCTCATCCGCCCAGGCATATCCTACCCAAATGCCAGCATCTATGACCCCCTCCTGAGTTGTCGCCGGAGCTACTTTCGCATATAAACTTTTGGCCGGTTCTATTCGTGTACTTGTTTTTTCTCCAGGCAACAAGATAGGAACTGGAATCCAGGCTTTATAGGCAGGCTTTCCTTGGCCATTTTCCAATCGCTCCAATAAGTTTTCTACGGCTCTCTTTTTGGATTCCATCGCATCTTCATGTGGTGCCAATCTATAGCAAGTGATTAAATCTGTATGTTGGGCCAATCTTTCTGATACATTCCCATGCAAATCCATGCAAGTCGATATCAGGGTTTCCGTCCCTACCACTTCCCTAACCTTCACAATCAGATCTCCTTCGGGGTCGTCCACTCCCTGAACACTCATCGCTCCGTGGATGTCAAAAAATAAGCCATCATAAGGTAAATTTTCCTTCAATAATTCCAGGGTTTTATTTACTAATGAATCATATGTTCCCCTACTCACAATTCCTCCGGGTAAAGCACGTCCTCTCAAGGCAGGAAACCATTGAGCACGCGTTCGATGGAGAGAATCTGCCGCGAGAAAGGGATAACCATCAAAAATAGTTTCTCCAGTTCTGGGATGAAAAGCAGCTTCATAAGTTACCGCAGGCGAGAACGTACTGGATTCTATGGCTAAGCCTGCAATAGCAATTCGTGGGAGGTTCTCTGTTGATGGTTGATCTGCTTGTGGTCCATTATTCAGATGGCATCCCAACACAAAGAGTAGAAATAGGGCTGGTAGTAATTTTCTCATGAGTGTTCTTTCCCATAAGTTAGTTCAATTTATGGTAGTAGCAAAAATGTGTTAAAAAGCTCATCTCTTTTATAAGCAAGCAGGCGAACGACAAATTAAGTTGGCACACCACCTACCTGAAAGACTAGCACTTACATCCCTTCCACATCAACCACACTGATAGAACTAATTCGTTTACTCCTATAGGTATGAAAGCCCAAATTCCTATGCCTAAGCTGAGTCCTATATACTTGAGCAGCGTTTCTACCAACATTAATATAGCAGCTCCTAACCCCCAAAGCGATAAAAAAAGGGGGACCATGGCCCATTGGTATAGAAAAAAATAAAAGAGCATAGAACTTATACTAAAAAACACCATCAATAATTTCATCGAAGACCAATGAATATTCCATATCCCATCTTTTGAAATAGCGTAAGCTGCTAAAGAGGCATCATCTGCCTTAATAAAGGATTTACTCAAATACACTAAGGAATAAAGAATAATACAACTCATAAGCAGTATAAAGCATTCTATTAATCTACTTCCTATGTACATTAATGCCAATGGTTCATTTTTAGAGCGAAAATAGGGAAACATTACGGCAGCAATAGTGAAAAAAGCTACAGCTGTAATAAGATATTGGGACAAAGACAGAATCAATATGTGAGGACTTATAGACAGATCAGCTAAAACATTAGGAGAATTTTCTAAGGATTGGGCAAGGTAATCTCCCATGTGGTAAGTAAAAATAGTCATGAGGATCAGGATGCCTACTGAACGGGCAGTGTTGTGTTGAAGGGCCATAATTGAACTGCTTTACCCATTAGTGGCTTAAATTCCCAGTTCGGTTGCAGAGAGGTATATATTTATCGAATCAGTCTGGGCGTGTTATTGTCTTACCTCCAAATGAAAACCCACAGCCACTAATACTAGAAGGTTGATGGTTGAGGTAAGCTTAGCTTTTCTTAAGCTACAATAAATTTCTACCAGGGTTGCGGAACTTTAGACACCAATGTTTCTATTGTGTGAGTGGCCGAGATGACCGCCCCTTCCATATATCCAGGAAAACTTACTGCCGTCTCTGTTCCCGCAAGCATGAGATGTCCGTTGAAAAAGTCGCTGCGAAACACAGGATGGCCATTATGCTGATGAGGATAGGTTTCCGTTCCTTCCTGTAATTGATGCTTGGTATATGCTTGATCTGCCCAGACTACTTCTTCATACGTTTGGTAATTGGTCGCTTCCTCCCCAAAGAAATGTTTTAGATGTTGGACTACCGCCTGTTTTCTTTCTTCGGCAGGGATATATCTCAAATTTCCATGAATAAATCCACAAAGGGCAAAGAGCGTATTATCATGATTCGAATGATCGTAATATTCTATTACTGGTCCCGGAATACTGAAAAGGGTTCCAGATAATCCTTTTTCCCGCCAAAATGGGCGCTCATACACTAATGCCGCTTTAATAGCATCTTGCATCCAGGTATTTGTCTGGAGAGCCACCTTAGCCAATTCTTCTGGTATAGCAGGTTGCATCTTAATAGAATGAATGAGAAGTGCCGGTGGAAGAGTAGATATCACTACATCAGCTTGTATCTCATGGGTTTGGGTGGTTATTTTCACGCGTTCCTTTTCAAAGATAAGTTCCTGAACCTGTTGGCCTAACATTATCTCATCTCCTTCCAATTCTTGTGCTAATCTTTGAATCAAAGCGATCGTTCCTCCTTCTATTCGATAGCTTGGTTCTCCGACGGGAAGCAGCATTTTTCTGGCAGGAATATGTGTATATTCTTCATAAAAGGCCGTTCCTTCCATAAATTGCACAAAATAACCTATTTGTAATTCATTCAGCAACTGTTTGAGATGGGTATGTTTATCTCCGAACCAAGTGGCCCCCATTTCCAAGGGAGTATTATTCTTGCCAAGCAGCGTATGAATTCTTCCACCTGGTCTATCCCTCGCTTCTATTAAGGAAAAAGGAATGTTTCGTTGTTTCAATTGGTAAGCGATCAACAATCCTGAAAGCCCACCCCCAATAATTACTATAGGATTTTGTACCATTTTTCTTTGCTATATTTTTCCAATAAGTAAGTTCTCCAAGTTCCAACATAATTTATGGTAATTCTCTGGCAGAAGATGGCATTTTAACTTACTTAGGAGGTCGAAGAGAACAAATTCATATTTATATCATACGAACAGAGTTATATCTAATAATTTCCTCATATTAAATTGAGATATTTAGGGAAACAAGAACAAACACTAACTTACTATTTCACCTTATGAAACGTAGAACATTTATCAAGCAGAGCGGATTGATAAGTGCGGGATTCCTTGGCCTTCAAACATTCGTGACAGGATGTAGTACCTCTTCTACAGATGGTTCCTCAGCCAATATGGATTATGCTTCATTTCCCGAATTACTTAGTCCAGGGTATGGTCCTTTAGTAGATGATCCGGCAGGTATTTTAAATCTTCCTTCAGGATTTACCTACAAGATCATTTCTCGTCAGGGAGAGGAAATGTCGGATGGACTTTTAGTTCCTGGAAAAGCAGATGGGATGGCAACTTTTGCCATGGAAGATGGGAGGGTAATGATTATCAGAAATCACGAAGTTTCTCCCGAAGATCTGGCCAATGGTGCTTTTGGTGAAGATATGCGCTTGTTAAGCAAATTGGATAAATCGAAATTCTATGATTACGGTCGTGGAGAACTTCCTTGTTTAGGCGGAACATCAACGATCATCTATCATCCAATAACAGGAGAGGTAGACATGGAATATTTGAGTTTAGCAGGAACGATCAGGAATTGTGCCGGTGGATTAACTCCCTGGGGAAGTTGGTTGAGTTGTGAAGAGAATACCTCTGTAGCCGATGATAAGTTGGAAAAAAATCACGGATATAATTTCGAAGTTCCGGTGAGCTTAACTCCGGTGACCTATGATCCTATTCCATTGACGGAGATGGGAAGATTCAATCACGAAGCCGTATGTGTAGATCCTCGTTCGGGCATTGTATATCAAACAGAAGATAGAGGAGATGGGTTAATTTACAGATATATTCCCAATGTACCTGGAGAGTTACATAAAGGGGGGAAGTTGCAGGCATTGGCTATCAAGGGAATGAAAAGCTTTGATTCGAGGAATTGGGAGGAGTTGACTACGGAAAAAATGGCTATTAGGGCGCCTTATGAAGTAGAATGGATCGATTTGGATGGGATAGACGCTCCAGAAGATGATTTGAGGTTGAGAGGATTCGAACAAGGTGCTACCCGTTTTGCGCGTGGAGAAGGTATGTGGTATGGGGATGGAGAAGTGTTTTTTGCTTGTACCAATGGAGGGTATAAGATGCATGGACAAATTTTCCGCTATATCCCTAGTGAACATGAGGGTAAAGCTAATGAGTCAGATGCACCAGGTACCTTGGAAATCTATGTTGAACCCAATAATACCGAAATCGCTGAAAGTTGTGATAATGTTACGGTAGCAGCTAATGGTAATTTGGTGATTTGTGAAGATAAAGCTACGCCCAGGATTTTAGGGGTAACTCCTAAAGGCGACATTTATCATATTGCAAAGAATGTGGGATATGAGTCTGAATTTGCCGGAGCTACGTTCTCACCTGATGGGCAGACCTTGTTTGTAAATATTCAGCATGCGGGATTGACGATCGCGATTAAAGGTCCTTGGGGAACGAATCAATTGGCTTAGAGGGCTTATATTATAACAGGATGTTTTACATCACCCAGGATATTCATACAATGAATATCCTGAACTTCTTAGTGGGCGTTTTTTTGAGGTGGAATGCTAAGTTCTCATCCCATTCAAGAGAAGCTGGGAATAGTTTTTCTGTTGGATAGCTATTCATGCATAAATCAACTCATTAACATTTTTAAGAGAAAATAATTATTTATGCTATTAAGTAAACTAATGAATAATTTATCTTAAAATTAATTGTTTCAGGGTTGATTGGGGATATTGACATCACTTGTAGATATAGGGAATATACGGAATATAGTTTTTGGCTAGGAGTTAGCTTCAATTAATAAAACAAACAGATAGAGACAATAACAACTAACATGATATGAAAAATAATCTTCAATTTAGCCAATTGATCCTCATTGTTATTTTAACCGGAATTTTTTCCGGGTGTACTTTTGTTGATAATCGTCAGAGAGTAGTTAGACTATCAACTTCAGTGCCTGAAATTGAAAAAAGCAGAGAAGTCAAGATATTAACTGTCTTTTTCGGACTAGATAATGCATTACCGAGACAGTCAAGGCTGCTGTATGAAAATGCTTACGGTAAAGATGGCATGCCGGTAGTATTTTCCCATGAACTCGATCCCAGCACCTTAGATGCTTCTGACTTTGAAGTTACCACTAAAAATGGGGAAGTTTTCCCAGTAGAAGCTGTTACTTTACTTCCTGCTGAAGAAGAGTTTGAACTCAGAACTGTATTACTAATCGGAGAGTATGGTAATCATCCCAATAATCCACCTGTTCAATTAAAAATAGTTGATGACTTGATGACGAGAACAGAAGTAAATTATAAAGGTCAAAGCAAAGAGGTAATCCCATTGGAAGAAGGTCCAATTTTGAGTTATGCTGAATATTTTACGTTAGATGAAGATTATCCGTATATCGAAAGTGGACTTGGCTGTGATTGCCCAAAAGAATCAACAAACATGGTTGTGAAGGCAGTATGGTCTGGAGGAGTAAGGGCTGTCAATGGAGAGGAGCTCGGAGACAACGAACGGAATGCTTTTGAGGTTACTCTAGTTCAGGGGACGGATACTTTGACCGTAACCCCATTTCAATTGGCTGATTTATCGGATGGGGACAATAACACTGATCTATGTTTAACAGAATCGGGTATTCCAATAAAATTAGTGGTTAGTGAAAACGTTGCTATTGATCCTCGAGATGATAAAAACCCCCAAACTGAAGTTAGTGTGGTAAGTAGATGGTAAAACTATCGCTAATAAGGTGTAAATATTCTTTATGGACACCATGTAGATTGTTATTTGTATGAGGTATGGAGACATAAAACCTTATGTGAAATGATCGTTAAATAAAGGCAGGTTACAGTCTCCATATTGAATCGTGCTAGAATATACAGAATGAAGATTAGGTCATAGCAAAACAGAAATGACGAGTAATTTGTATATTTAAATTGCTGAAAAAAACCCAGCCATATATATTAACCAAAGAAGAAGTCATAGGCTTTTTTGACGAGGCACTAGTTGGAGATTCTATCCTTTGGCGTAAAAAGGTTAGGGCTATTTGGTATTTTTGTCAGGAATGAGCAGAACTTAACAAGTGATCTCGATTTTCTGGTTGAATATAAGCCAGGGCGAAAAAATCTAAAAAACTATTTTGGCTTGATTGACTGGTTGGAAGAGGCATTTCAAAGGGAAATTGAATTAGTTACTAAAGAATCCTTGAGTCCTTAACGTCAATATTTTTCTCTCAATAGCTTTGTTTTGCTTTATTAGTTGTAAAAAATCAACTAACAAAGACACAAAAATAGTAATCAATCAATTAGATAATTTGGAACAAGAAAAAGCAGCTATTTTGGAAACCTTACATGCTGAAACTAAAGCAGCTTTCCAACGTGATTACGAAGGAGGGAAAGGCAAGTGGGTTCATACAGAATATGTGGCAAAGACCTATATGAATTTTTCTGATAGCAGCATGACAGAGACATTGTTATGCATACCACTATTTACGGAATGAAAAAATATGAATAACCTATTCCTGTTTATTACCTTAAGATAATAACCTAATATTCTACCTCTTCACTTTTGTTCCATGTAAATGACAAAGCGATATTTTATTGTAAGAACATGTTCACATTGCGGAAACCAGGAAGAAATTAACGTTTCTAAAAGAGAAGCCGCTTTCGAATTGGTAGATATTCATACCATCCTTGGTCCAAATTGTGGTAAATGTAATGCTACCTCTTTTTCAACCACCCTCGAAAAACCCGATCTAGATGTTGACCTGTTGAAAGAATGGGCAACAAATACTGATTTATTATTAATGCCTCAAGATGAAGATCTACTTCTGGCAGATGGACAATATGTGGATCTAATCCTGGAAATTCTTGATCACGTGTCCGTACCTGATCAAAAAAGAAATATCTTGATGGAAGCACTTTGTGTCATTGTCTATGACAACTCCATAGAAGGGATGGAAACAGATGATATTTTAAAACAACAAGTCATTGAAGCGTTGAACCAACGGGCTGAGAAGCTGAAACAATCGGATAAGTGGATCATGGATTATATTAAAGAAGTGGTCTATCCTCAATTAACGCTAGATGATAAGTAATATCGCTAAAATTGCGACAGCTAATATTAGCGATTTCTACGAAATTACCGAAGTAAAAATAGTTCAATTGATACGAAAGTAAAGCAAATATATTTTATTATTTAACTTAGCTATTGTCATTTTTGAAGTTGTTTACAGATTGACCCAAGCAATACATAGCAACAATGTCTTTAATATTAATCATCGGCATACTCACCAGAAACACCTAAATCGATTCTTTCAGAGATTGCCCATGCGTTGAATTTTCAAGCCAGGCAATCCCTCCCTCACACTTTTTTCCCCTTCCCAACAAAAACTGCCTACTTCACAACATTAGCCTGATTTTCACATGATTAACCTTCATATTGTTCTCATAAAGCTAAACATAAACCGTTAATTATGATGAAAACGATCCTTTTTATGTGTATGGTCCTTATAACCACAACAAGTATGACCGGAGAAAAACCCCTGGCAGATGCAATCAACACCGCTGAAGCTTTCATAGAACTTGTCGACATAAACGATGCTGAAGCATTGCGAAAGATTTTACATCCAGACATGATGCAGTTCGCCAAAATCGGAGATAAGTTGATGCCTTTTAAAGGACCAGATTTTATTAACATGGTCGCTGAAAAGAAAATTGGGGGAAAGTCCAGAGAAATGTCCATCAAAAATGTACAACTCGTTCGAGCTGGTTCAGCAGATGTTATCGTACAAGCAGTGAGTGAAGAGTACGATTTTATATACCAAATTTCCATGGTCGAAGAAGGGGGTAAATGGATTATTGTAACTGTCCTGGCAGATATTAAACCTATTCAGTAATGAGAGTATTTTTCATTTTGGCTATATTAAGTCATTTGGGCCTTGGTCTTAAGGCTCAAATGGACGTTTCTTTAGGAGGCATGTCTTGGTCGTGTTCCAAAGAGGGAGAATACCTGGTCATGGAGCTTCGTGCACCTACTACCGGATGGGTAGCAGTAGGCTTTAATGGTGAAAATAATATCTTACACAGTGATTTGCTCATGTTTCACATAGTAAATGGAAAGGTAGAGACCCAGGATATGTATGTGAAAGGAATCGGTGATTCGAGATTAGATGTATCTTTAGGAGGAAGTAAAGACCTGGAAGTGATGTCAGCGGAAGAAAAAGGTGATGAGACCTATATTCGTTTTCGTCGATGGTGGGCAGGACAAGATCGCTATGATTACCGCCTGATACATGGCGAAGCGTTTTGGCTCATATTAGCATATTCAACACATGATGATTTTTCCCATCATTCCAGCATGAGAAAACATAAAGAAATCGTATTCAAGGTAAACTAATATGTTCAGATTCGACCGAAGATTTTGGTCCTATAACTTAGCTGTGTGGTCGATCGTGGCTCTATTCACAGCAACCCAATTATATTTAACATCCATTCAATCAGGACAAGAAGAGAGTTGGTTCCATATATTTTGGATTCAATTATGCGTATGGTGGGTCTGGGCATTCATAACACCCATCGTTTTTTTTCAAGCCCAAAAATATCGCATAGGAAAAGGCAACTTATACAATGGCATTATTTTGCTTCCCATGTCGGTAGGCATTGTTTTGGTGTATTTGGGCGTATACACACTCATTTGGTTAATAGCGACTTATGGTACGGTCGATGTAAACACCTTCAACAATATTTACCAGATTCTCTTCGTCAATCTATTCCATTGGCATTTCTTTATATGTATGGCCATCGTCGCTGTCGTTCATGCCTATCTCTATTATAAAGATTCTGAGATGGAACGTTTAAGAGGAATCCAATTAGAAAAGGATTTACTTAGCCAACAATTGCGAGTACTCAAGATGCAATTACAGCCTCATTTTCTGTTTAATACATTGAACAGTATCGTCAGCGCTATTCACCAACAAAAATCGGAGGTAGCAAGCGAAATGACTACGGGATTAAGTGAATTGCTACGAATAGCATTAAATGAGCGAGATAGGGCTGTCGTCTCCCTGGAAGAGGAATTAGATTATGTCCGAAAATATCTCTATATAGAACAGCACCGTTTTAAAGACTTGAAGGTCATCTACGATATTCAACAAGAAGCTCTTTCCGTAGAGGTGCCAAATTTCTTTTTACAACCTATCGTAGAAAATGCCATTAAACACGGTATATCCAAGGGGGTAGGAGCTCATTTATTGAAATTAAGTGTGCGTTTCATTGAGATGGAACAGTTACAAATACATATTTACAATGAAGGCCCTTCCATCCATAAACATACAGGAGGTATTGGACTTCAAAATGTACGTCAAAGATTAAATGCACATTATGGAGATGCTGCTGCATTCAATATATATAATGTCAATCAAGGGGTACTCGCTGAAATAATTCTTCCATCTTCATGACTCATACCATCAATGTAGCGGTAATAGATGATGAACTGGATGCCAGATCTCTGGTAAAATTTCATATTGACCGTCATCAACAATTAAGCCTCATCGGAGAAGCTGGTGATGGCCCTGGCGCATTGTCATTGTTAGAAGAAACTCAACCAGACTTGGTTTTTCTAGACATACAAATGCCCGGATTTAGTGGCATAGAAGTACTTAAAAGATGTCTCCAACTACCCAATGTCATTTTTATTACCGCATTTGACGATTTTGCGATTAAAGCGTTTGAGTTTAATGCGATAGACTATTTATTAAAACCGTTCACAGCCCAACGATTTGATGAGGCCGTCTCACGTGCTATCAATCGCCTCTCCTCCCCCATTACCCAGGAAGTTGTCGAAAGACTCATTGACCAACTCCAACATAACAAAGGGAACAATTACTTACATCGATTAGCCTGTAAAAAAGGAGCTGTAACGGAATATGTGGAGGTGAATAAAATACACTACATCAAAGCAGCTGATCAATATGTGGAGGTATATGTGGACAATAACAAATACGTTATCCGCCAAAGTATGGATTACCTAGAAAAGCAATTGTCGCCGGAAGAATTTTTCAGGATCCACCGTTCCGCTATTGTCAGGCTATCTTTCGTCAAAGCGATTCATCAGGATGAATTCAGGCATTTTCAGGTTATTCTTTACTCTGGAGAAACGCTTCCTTTAAGCCAGGTCAGAAAGACGTTACTGATTGCCAGATTAAATGCCGGATAATACGCTCATTTAAATTGGCCCAACACATGACCCCTCATCCAACTCAATTTTTAATATCAGCTTTCGGACAACTAAGAAAACAGAAGGTTATATTTAGTGTTGTGAAGAACTATACAGAATGTCAATAAATGTATGAATCTAAAGTATTGGATCGGTGCTATATTATCTTTACCGTTCAGTTACTCATCAAAGATCTTCGGTCAACATTTCCCAAGGCTCCTATAGTCTTTTGTAATATGCCTCCCATCAAAGAATTTCCCGCTTTTACTCCTCCCATTAAGTTTATCATAGGTAATTTGGTAGAAATCCTGGGAAAGGAACTAGCCTTACTAATAAAAAATTACGAAAATGTATATGATCAGAGTGATATCATAAAAGTAGAAAGTTGGGCCAAGGATATAGCCCATTCGACGGATATCGCAAGATTAGCTTATGAAAGTTGGGCCAAGGAATAGCCCTTCGTATATCGCAAGAGCAAATTAACAATACTCTTACATTGGCAAGAGGAGGCAAAACTTAGAGGAATTTGGGGTTAAGTTTATCTTTTCCAATAAGGAGGAGCAAACATTATGTGAAAATCATTACCTTAGCTCAATTTTATCTTCAAGATTGCTCGGTATACACATTAAGGGGACTAAGATATATGTTTTCAGTATCCTTCAGAGACGAAGTTCGGGAAAAAATCATTGAAAAAGCCAAGTCAGACCAACGAATTGTCTCTGCGGCAGCTATTGGCTCTTATGCAGGAGGGGTGGTTGATCGTTGGGCCGACATAGACCTATCGTTTGGAATAGATGAATCCTATGCTATCGGTGAATTGATCGATGTTTTTACGGATTATATAGAGAATGAGCTTAAAGGAGAAGTGTTATTTAATGTAACTCAAGGAAATACCATCTATCGAGTATTTCTTCTCCCCGGTTGTCTTCAAGTGGACCTCTCCTTTACGCCTGACAATGAATTTGGTCCCAAAGGGCCTCATTTTAAATTGCTATTCGGACATCAGCATGAAAAACAAAAGAAGAAAATTCCCGATCCTATACATGAACCCTTCGGATTAATGGTTCATCATTTACTGAGAACTAAAGTGTGTGCAGAGAGAAATCAATTACAACGTGCTGATATTTGGTTGGGTAAAGCCAAAAATTATGTGTTAGAGTTACTGTTGAATAATTCGAATGAGGGTGAGGAAGATAGTAAAAGCGATCTAAAGAAAGAATTATCCATCACCATCAGAAATCCTTTATCCGCTGAACTGGACAAAGAAGAAATACTCAGCGCATTGACCTTCTTTATTGAACAAATGCCTCAACTACATCCAAAAGCTAATCCCTCTCAACAAAGAATCATAGACATGCTTGATGACTTAATCCAGTAACTATTGCTCTGATTTTACTACTCGATCTATGTAATATTGATCTCCTGACTGCAACTCAACAAAATACATTCCATCAGACAAATGAGCCACATCTACGATAAGTTCTGGTGCTTGTCCTATCGCCCTTACGTTATCCTGATAGACCTTTTTTCCATGGATATCTCTTAAGGTAATGAACATATCTCCCCTCTGAACCATATCAAAGGATATATGAAAGTTGGAAGTAGCGGGATTGGGATATATAGTAAAGGGGTTAGATGGATGTTCTAAAGGCAGAAGTGACGTGGTCAATACGGTATCACTCATACTCAATACTAATTTAGGAAGAAACTCCATGGCTTCTTTAGATCGAAATTTGGCGCGATCAAACAAGGTATCTGCATTTGTAGAACTAAGGACAAAGGAAATTAAGCTGGAGCCTTTGTTCAATTCATCCTGAATCAGTCCTCCAAGATCCCATTCATAATATTGCAAGGTGTCATTAACCGCTACTGTATCAATTCCCACTCCTACTTTGGCAGGTGAATTATTATAGGTGATCTCTAATTCCTTCCAATTTGTATCTGTTTGAATGACGGTTACCTGGACAATATTGCTATTATTCGGATTTCGCCCATACACCTGTAATTTCGCATCGGTTACAGTTGCTGTATCTAATCCGCTTACATCAAATAGGAGATAAGATTCAAAGCCCCATTCATCAGGCTTGTTTCTCACGATAAAATCATCTATTTCACCAAAATTAATATCAGCTTCCGAAGCAGCACTATTTACTTTTGCATCCGCTAAAGGAATTATTTCAATTACCGTATCTTTTTGAGCAAGAAAATACTCATTTACTCCTTCGTTTACCCTATGCTTGTGATAAGATAATACAGAAAATTGACTAATAATGATTAACAAAGGGAAGATAGTAAGGATACGCATGGGGCTCAACTTAATTTACAACTGATTGATAAAGCTTTCATCTCGATTTATCGTACAAGAAAAGAAATTATTCGGTAAAAATTGACAAATATTGCCTATACCAATAACATTTATATGTGTAAATATATTCATAGGATGTGCTTGATATATAAATGGGCTTCATACATTTGGCAAACATCACTAATAGCCACTAATTTATCATTTCAAAATAATACATCTCTTTCACTGACAATTACTTATTCATTGGCACATATTTCTATCCCTCACTATATATTCGGGTTAATTAATTAGGTCAACCCCTTTCATAAGCTTATTCAAAAGTGAAGTAATGAGATTTTAAATTTTGATATCCATCGAACATAAAACGATTAGACAGTATGATACTGAACAGCAGGTTCATTGAGCAACCCACAAATATGGCCAACATAATCATGATTTGATATCTAATGGCCGTGGCAGGGGAGCTTCCTCCTAATATTTGGCCGGTCATCATCCCTGGTAAAGAGATTAAGCCTATTACTGACATATTAGCAATCATAGGATTCATGGCTTTCATTAATGCTTCCTTGATAAATGGTCGCAAGGCTAATCTCATATCGCCCGTATTGGTCAATAAAAAGTAATAGAGATTTGATTTTTCGCGTAGATCTTTCATATAGGTACTTAAGCCGACGATATTATAATTGAGTGCATTCCCTAATATCATCCCGGTAATAGGAATCATATATCTTGCCTCGAACAGATACTCTAACTTAATGATGAGTCCCAAAAAAAAGGCATCTACAATTATCACTGAGCTTAAGCCAGCGATTAATAAGGGAATGATAAATGGTCGCCAATTCAAAGATACTTTTCTCATCGTCGTCATCACTCCTACCAAAATCATGATCAACACCCATCCCATATTAATCCAGGCATTATTCATCTCAAACACCCACTCCAAATATACTGCGACGAATGCTAATTGGACCACCATCCTTACCACCCCAATCAATGTACTTTTAATGATGGGAACCTTATAGTAAAGGAAGAACAGAATGGGAACGCCCATAATGAGCAAACTCAACAATAACTCCTGATTACTAATCTCTGTGATGGTTGTGGATTGCATAATAATGTTTCTCTCTCTAGACTAGCTTACAACAATAAATTTTAACAAAAAGAGCTTCCTGAATGATAACTATTTCCCAATTATAGAATCCTTATAGTAGGAAAACATTCATATCATTTAATCTTAACACTACTATATAATCATGAAACACTAACTTTCACTTAACCTACACCACCCAAGCTTGCTCTACAAAAGTAGTAACAACATGCACAAGTCCGGAGTTTTGGCTCTCCTTTTTGTGCTGTTATGTAATGCTTCCTTGCATGCTCAAAAATTCCCTGTTAATACATTTATAGATGATTTTAGCTTTTTTGATGGATTTGACATTGACAGACTGGACGAATCCTTTTCCCTGGAGGTGTTTCCCGTCCCAGCACATCAACGCCTGAATATTCAAATTCATTCTGAAGCGGAAGGACATGTTAGGCTAAGTATTTGGGATTTAACGGGTAGAAAAGTTGAGCAAATCCTCTATGAAAAGCAGGATTTGACTTTTCAAGAGCAAGTAAACCTTGGCCATCTTCCATCGGGGATGTATGTATTGGAAGTGGAATTAGCTCACCATCACATAGCTAAAAGATTTATGATTGAATAGGATCATAAGGAGCTATTTCACTTAATTTCATCTGAGACCTGATCGCTGTTGATAGCGATCAGGTTTATAGTTTTATATTTCTATCGGCACTTTCTATC
>CBDHFQ010000002.1:0-16293 GCA_965262565.1 Bacteroidia bacterium | reverse complement strand
TACAACAATCTCAACATAATTTTTATGGACTTTTACTGTACAATTCTTCTCATATGGAGATGTATGCACTTTAAACCCTATTATTGTTCGAACCTAATCAGAAACAACCAATGAAAGCCATAGGATATACACAGGCAGGAGCGATTACCGAACCAAATGCCCTTATAGAATTTGACACTGACATCCCAGAAATACATCCGTATGATTTGTTGGTGGAAGTTAAAGGTATTTCCATCAATCCCGTAGATGTAAAATTGCGCATGGGAAGAGCCCCGGAAAACGGCCCTACGATCCTGGGATTTGATGCTTCAGGAGTGGTGAAAGAAGTGGGAAATAAAGTGAGTAAGTTTAAGGTAGGAGATGAGGTGTTTTATGCGGGAGATATTACAAGACCTGGTACCAATGTGGAATTCCATGCCGTTGATGAGCGGATTGTGGGGAAAAAACCTGCCTCTTTATCCTATGCTGAGGCGGCGGGAATGGCACTTACTTCTATTACTGCCTGGGAACTATTATTCGATTCATTTAGGATTAAAGAAGGGGAAGGGAAAGGAGATGCGATGGTCATTATTGGAGGAGCAGGAGGAGTTGGTTCTATTCTTATACAATTGGCCAAACAACTGACGGAATTGACGGTGGTGGCTACAGCTTCTCGCCCTGAAACTACCGAATGGGCCCAACGAATGGGAGCTGATCATGTCATTAATCATCGGGAATCTCTTGTGGATCAACTTACCATTCTGGGGATTCAACCTCAATATGTAGCTTCTTTAACTGCTACTGACCAACATTTCCCTTCTATTCTACAATTTGTACAAGCTCGCGGGCATGTAGCTTTCATTGATGATCCTGCGTCTTTGGATATTCTCCCCGGAAAACTGAAGGCGTTGACATTTAGTTGGGAACTCATGTTTACACGGTCCTTGTTTAAGATGAAAGACATAGAAAAACAACATGAATTACTGAACAGGGTGTCGGCATTGATCGATGAAGGAATGATCAAATCTACCGTAAATAATCATCTCGGTACGCTAAGCGTTGACACCCTTACAGCAGCCCATGAACTTCAGGAAAGTGGGAAGGTTATTGGTAAGAATGTGATGGACGGATTTCATTCATTGAGATAGGATATGTACCAATGAGCCATGCTGGTCTTTTTTCTTTAAATGAGAAAAGCTTGCTACTATACTATAGTTGTGGGTTAGCAATTAGCGTTTACCAATCTAAGCTCTCCTATCATCTATCAAGCTTGCAAGTCAACATTGGTTAGAGAATTTGAATATTCCTCAAATCATCTATTAGCAATATGGGATACATGATGTTCCATAGATGTGTGATCAGGCGCATAGCCTGCAATAGAAGCATCCCAGTCTGTTAGAGAGACAGGCAAATTATCTACTTCGTAGGTAAATAGATGGGGACAAAGATGAAAAGCTAATTTTCTCATGATTATCTTATGAGGACGAATTCAATTTTAAGCCAATCTTATGTTTCCTTAAACTTTTGGGAATGTGTAGTTAGGAAATCCATTTATCCTTAGTTTTAAAGGAGTTATGTTTATTTAGAGAGGAATATGCCTTATATGGGCAATTCACATTCTTGTTAATTTCCAAGGAAACCCACACTATGAAATATTACTACTTCATCATATCCTTAGTGATACTGATCCATCATCAAGCATTTACACAGCAAATGGAAGCTCAACAACCCCTATTACCTGAAGATCGCCTCGACTTTTGGGATGATGTGGAAGGTTTTTATGACCAACAAGCAGACGAAACGCTTGAATTGGTCACTCAGGCACTTGATAAATATCCCCCGCAAATTCCTGAACCATTGGAACGAAAAATGGTGATGTTGATGTTAGACAATGTATTGCATGAAGAAAAAGCGCCTCATCGCCCTCCAGTTCAAGCTTTCCTACACCGCCAATTAGCGGATTTGGCCAAGAACCTGGAGATCGAAAGGGTAGCAGAAGGTGCTATGATCTGGAAAGCTTATAATGAAGGATTTATTGTTCGCACGAAAAGTACTACGATTGCTTTTGATCTAAGTAGAGCCTCTTATATTGAGGGGTTTGCTATTCCCGATCCACTTATGCAACGCCTCATCAACCAATGTGATGCGCTCTTTGTCAGCCATCGCCATCGGGACCACGCAGATGTATGGGTAGCCCAACAATTCATTGAGCAAGGAAAACCAGTGGTAGCGCCTGAAGAAGTATGGGAAGAGGAAGCTTTTCATCAGCAAGTAACACATCTTAAGCGTGAGGCTCATTTAGTCCAGGAACTTCCTATTCAAGATGGAAAGCAAACGCTAACAGTGGTGATTTATCCCGGCCACCAGGGGCCCGATATACCGAATAATGTTTCTTTGGTATTTACTCCTGAGGGAATGTCTTTTGCTCAAACAGGTGATCAATCGCTGGACGAAGATTTTTCCTGGATAGATGAAGTAGGGTTGAATCATCGGGTAGATGTAGTTTTCCCCAATTGTTGGACAACGGATATTGTTCGCCTGGCCAAAGGCTTTCATCCTAACCTGATCATGACCGGACATGAAAATGAAATGAACCATACTGTGGACCATCGGGAAGCTAACTTTCTGACCTATACTCGCCTTCGTAGGTCGGACTATCCTAGTTTGTTGATGACCTGGGGAGAACAGTTTCATTATGTGCCAGAAAAGTAAACTGGCATTCTAGATCAAAGGCTATAGAGCATTTTGTTGAACCCCTAATTTAGCGACTCAACATCAACTCCATCAAGTTTTTAGCAGATAGTGATCCCTTTTCTTTCAGTCGATCTCTGGGCGTATCATCTCCAAATTCATAGGTTAAGGCCTCTGCTCCCAGTTCAAAGAAAAAGAAGGAAGAAGATGTGGGAGAGGTTCGAACGGTATCTGTGCTGGGTCGAATATTAGGTTCATAGCCTTCTATTTCCTCGCCCATGTTAGTAATCATATTGGGTACAAGTCCAGGCATATTTCCCTTTAGTTCGGGATTAATCGTGTAGTAAATATCTTGCCAGGTAGAATGAAAATCAACAGCAAAATAAAATGTACCTCCTTCAGCTATTTTGTCTTTCATGAATTGCTGGATGGCTGCTACTTCAGGTTGATTGACATTGATCCAATCGCGATTCAAGTCAATTCCCGCTGTACTATGCCGCCAATGCCCATTGTCTACTCCATCTGGATTGGCAAAGGGAACTACATAAGTAGTGTACCTGTTTCGAAAGGCTTGAGCCGTTTCGGTATCAGCACAAATCGTTTCAACAAAGGCTTTCATAGCAAGGAATCCCGTTACTTCTGGTGGGTGTTGGCGGGAAAGAATCATGAGTAATTGCTGATCATCTCCTTCTCCGATTCGTAAGCATTTTAGAGGTCTCCCTTCACGGCTTTGTCCTATGTCAGTAGTGGTAACATACGATTTATCATCTAATCGATCTATCCAGGCATGCACATGTTTTGACGTTTGTAATTCCTGAGCTGCCACCCATAAGGTATCCGGGCCGAGATCGAGTTTTATACTAATATCATTTGGCAATTTCCGGTCATTATTCTCAGAATCTATGGTTCCCACTGTATAATCCGCTGCCTTTACTTCCTCCCAATTAAGACCATCTTTACTCAATTTCGGATAATAGCGATGTTTAGTTCCTGCCAGATAGGTAATTTTCAAGCGGATGCTTTGTTCTTCCTCCGACCAGATCTTAAATGCATACCAAGGGCTGGGATTAATGGGCGTGTTTTCAGGCGTAATCAAAGCAGTAATTAGCGTATCATTTGTCAATACGACACCATTTAATCGAGCACCTTCAAATTGGTTTGAACAATAAATCCCGTTTCCTATATCAAAAATACCTTTATGCTGTTGTTGGATGGGGAGTGTCGTTGTAGGAACTCTGACGATGGGAGCCTGCCCTTGCCAGGGCTTGGTCGACTTACAGCCGAACATGCCAAGCCAAATGATGATGAGCCAGTAGAATCGGGAAATAGACATAATGGGAGTATATGTATGGTTCATGAGCCTTTTTTATCAAGCCAACTATCCCTGATCAAGCTTAGATTGTTGGTTAACCACTACTAAGTTGGGAAAGTGGATTACTATTATTCTCTGTCGGCACCCCAAATATACTACCGAATTCCCAATATTCTCATTCTTCGCATATTTATACACAAAAAACCCAGGAGAAAACCACTTCAGCTCCTGGGGTGTATCTTTTTTTGCGAAAAAAATGAACAGAAAGCCTAATTTGATGATCAATCAATCCAGGCCCTTCAATGATTATTTACTCCTTCTTGCACTTACACAACGATCAGAGAAATAATATCTGACTAATTCAGTATATACCCCGGTAAGTGTTGTCACTTTGATCTTCTCCCCATTATCTGTTCGAGCGTTAGTAGGAATCATTGTTTCATTATCCCATTGAAATTGGTCGCCTTTATCTGTAGAAACCAATAAATTTTGGGAGGATAACTTTTCCATTTCCACATCGATATACTCTGACTGAAAAGCATCGCCAGCAGGATAATATACTTTTAGAATACTTGAATTTTCATCCTTTTCATATACTTCATAGGTGCAATCATATTTTTGCAAATTATCTCTCACCTCTGCGATATATTCTCTCACAATTTTCCAGCCCTCTTCCGTTTTAACTAATGTTTGAGTTCTGTTCTGTGACCCGCTAAATAAAAATTCTCCACCGTCATTTACTGAATAGGAGATTGTCGTATTTACAATTGCCGTATTGCTTAAAATTTTAATATAATTGATCTCCTCAAGCTTAGGGACAACCTGATACTTATCATTCATCACAATTCTATTCATCCTGGCTTCAAGATCCTTTAAAGTTACGTTCTTAATCCCTGAGCTACCGTCAATCAATAATCCTGATTCAATGGCAGTATAATTCGGGGTATGATAGCTTAAAAACTTCTTAACATCCTCTGCGGTTTCAATGCTGCCTACCTTTTCCACCATCTGTTTAATGGCTTTTGTAATGATTGTTTCATCATCCTGAGCCACACTAGTAGACATCAAACTTAAACACAGGAAAATATATGAAACAACATATTTTTTGATCTTCATAGTTTGCTATTAATAATATTTTATCAAAATAATATAAATATGAGCCAAAAGTGGTGCTCCTACACACCATGATTCAAACGCAATAATAAGGCAAATATTCTTATCTCAGAAACGAAATTAGTTTTAATATTAAATGAGTTTTCTACTTTTTTAAAAAATCTTTGCCCCCAAAAGTAGTCTGGTTCTAACAATTTTTATTCAACCACTATGTACCAAACTTACAGCATCATTAAATTATGTTAGCATTATTATAGTATCCTTTTGAAGCTCCTTACGGTTTTCTGGTACCAAACTTTATTGAAAAGCGAAACTTTGGAATATTGATTATTAAGGAAATGTTAAGTAATTTATTATTAAGATGTTCAATATCTTTTAATTCAATCGCTCACTAAGCTGATAAAATGAATGCAAATAAAAAGGACCTTGAGATGTTGAGAGGCATTCAGAGAGGAAATAAAGAAATGCTTTCCCGGCTATTTTATTTGTATCAGGATGAGTTATTTACTTATGGATACGCCATTACAAAAAACAGAGAAATCATAAAAGATTCAATTCAAGATCTATTCCTGGATATATGGAACCGTCGGGAAAGAATTCCCGATGTTATCCTGCTCAAGCCATATTTGCTAAAAGCTTTCAGACGAATTTTACTTAGAAAGATCAAAAATGATATGAATCATCCTGCTTTATACAATTATGAATTTGATGAAATCGAACCCTCCCCTGAAGAATACCTGATGCAGATAGAAAATAATCAATCTCAGCGTGATTATTTTTCTCAAAAGATAGCTTTACTACCCTCTCGACAGAAGGAAATAATTTATCTAAGATATTATCAGGATTTGAGCTATGATAAGATTGCAGATATTATGGACATAAGCCCCCAGGCAGCATGGAACCTCATTTCCCGAGCATTAAAAAAGTTAAAAAGCCTCATCAGAAATAAGCCACATTTCTTTACAATTATTCCTTTAGCCTTCCAGATGTTTATTAATTCCTAGACCTCTATACATCAAGTAGTCAATTGTAAAAATCCATTTAAAAAAAAAATTAAGATGAAGTGATTAGGAATTCCTGGCTCCTTGCACTTGTATATGTAACGGTAAGAATTCCTATTAATCATCTTGATCATATACTTCAATGAAATTTAGAAAGTATAACCTTTATAATGCTGATGACTTTGCCAAAGACAGTGACTTTATTCGTTGGGTAGTACAAGCAAATGAAGAGGATAATTCGTTTTGGCAGACCTATTTATTACAACATCCTGACAAATTGAAAGAGGTAGAGCATGCCAGAGAAATTATTACTCAGTCTAAAATATACTTTGGTGAACAGCATTTAACAGCCGAAGAAATAACCCAAATACATGATAATTTGATGGAGAATGTTCAGTCTATGGAAGCAACATCTCCTCCCAAAAAGCTGATTTCCTTTTCCATGCGTTGGGCCTGGGCTGCGGTTATTCTTTTGTTCGTCGCCTTAGCTTCCATTTTTATAGTGCTAACCCAAAGCAGTCAGCTCATTGTATATCAAACTGACTATGGAGAAATAAAGCGTATTACCTTACCAGATGGTTCAAATGTTCAATTAAATGCTAATTCCAGGCTATTTTTCCAAAATAATTGGGATGAAGTTAAGGAGAGATCGGTGACATTAGATGGAGAAGCTTTCTTTGAGGTAGAAAAAGAAATACAAACTCATCGCAAATTCCAGGTTCATACATCTAAGCTTACGATAGAAGTACTAGGCACTCATTTTAACGTAAACAGCCGATCGAAAAAAACACGAGTCGTGCTAAATGAGGGAAAAATACGATTAAACCTTAAAAAGAAACAAGCTGAGGAAATACTTATGTGTCCAGGAGATTTAGTGGATTATTCTTATGAAAAGGATGAATTCATTCAAATGAAAGTAAAAGCTGATCTTCACAGTTCCTGGAAAGAAGGAATTCAATTATTTGAAAAAGCTTCATTAAATGAAATAATTGAAAAGATCGAAGAATTATACGGAGTTCGGATTGATGTCGCTGATAAAGAATTATTAGAACGAAATTTAACTATAGGTATTCCTATAGAAGATTTGAGGATAGCATTTGAGACCTTGGAAAATGTATTATCCACAGAAATTAGCTTACACGAAGATAGGACCTACATACTAGAATAATCAATTTTTAGCGTAATGGCCATTATGCTTAGCATGTTATATCATCATTATTTAACCTCTCGATAATATGAGAATTACACTACTACGAAAAACGCTCGCCTTACTCACTTTTCTACTATTTGGAGTGAGTACATTTACTGTTGAAGCGAAAGCTTATGAAACAAATGATCCATTAATGCCTCATATGCGGTATTTAGTGGAGGTATTAGAAGAGTTAAGTGAAAAATATCAGGTAATATTTTCTTTTGACGCAGATTTGTTAGCGGAAGTCAAGATAGAATTCGAAATTAAATCCGAAGAACGCCTGGAAGTTGCCATCAATCGACTATTAGCCAAGACGAATCTCCGATATAAATATTTAGGAAGTAAATATTATGTCATTTTTCCAGAACACCAGACCAATGGAAAACAGATAAGAAAATTGGAACGAAAATTCAGGCAGATCCAGCAATTAGAAGAAGAAGCAGGCATGGATGTTCAGATAGCCGGAAAAATTAGTACAAAACGGGTAAAAGCCATTTCTAAATCTGTTCAGGAATTACAATCCCTGGAACAAACGATTAAAGGAGAAGTGAAAGATGAAGCAGGGAATAAATTAGTGGGAGCTACTGTTCGGGCAAAAGAAACAAATCAAGGAACATTAACGGATGAGGGGGGAAATTACGAACTTACGGTATCTGATGAAGTGACGACACTAGTTGTTTCTTACCTGGGATATATTACTCAGGAAATACTTATTGAAGGTAGGACAACCATAGATATCACTTTAGATGAAAATGTATCTTCTCTGGAAGAAGTTGTAGTAGTGGGATATGGAACTCAAAGAAAGGCTGATATTACTGGCGCTATAGGATCTGTATCAAAGGAGCTTCTCAATAATACAACTTTTGCGAGTACAGGAGCCTTATTACAAGGTAAAGTGGCAGGTGTAAGAGTAGAAACCAATGGGGGAGCTCCGGGAGCAGGAGTAAATATTGTGATTCGCGGAACAGGAACTTTTGGTAATGATCAACCGCTCTATGTAGTAGATGGAAATATCGTTGAATCGATTAATTTTATCAATCCCAATGATATACAATCTGTAGAAATATTGAAAGATGCATCTGCAGCAGCTATTTATGGAAACAGAGCAGCTAATGGAGTGGTACTCGTAACTACCAAAAAGGGACAAGCAGGAGAAATCCTAATTAATTTTGATGTGAAATTGGGTGCTCAAACACCGACAAACACATTTGACTTTTTAAATGCACGTGAATATGCAGATTATAGAAATGCGGCTAATGACAATGATGGAGATCCACGTGCAGTACCTAATGATACTGGATTCGATCCCACGATAGACACTGACTGGCAAGACTTATCTTTAAATACTGCCCTGTATCAAGATTACAATGTAAGTGTTTCTGGAGGAGGCCAAAATTCGACTTACTATATTTCAGGTCAGTTTCTTGATCAGGAGGGCATTGTGGTTGATTCTGACTTTAAGCGATATAATATTAGAGCCAATTCTACTTTTTCCAAAGGCATCTTTTCCATGCAACAAAACCTGGCGATTATTCGAGAAGTGAATAATCCCAATACGTTTTTCGGGAGAGAACGTGGGGAAATTCCCACCATCCCGGTATTTAATGAAAACAATATAGGTGGTTTTGCTGGAATTGATCCGGTATTTCACGGAGTAGCAAGGGGGATTAACTGGTATGGAAGAGCCATATTAGAAGAAAATCGATTTACGACAGATCGTGTCATTGGGAATATTACTCCACAATTAGAAGTGATACCCGGACTGATTCTGCAGGTAAATCTAGGATTGAACTATTCGGTAGCCAATAATTTTGCCTTTCAACCAGTATTTTTCCTAAGTACTTCTCAGGAAGCTTCGAATGATATCGCCAGATTAGATGAAAGCTTTTCCAGATTTGTGGGTATTCTTATTGAGAATACCATCAATTACAAGAAGTCTTTTGGAGGACATAATCTTGACATATTAGGTGGATTTATTAGTCAGCAAGGTGAAAGAAGAAATGTGAGAGCTATTGGTACCAATTTTTCTACAAATGATCAAAGAGTGCTCTCAGCGGCCATTGACAATACTGATGTATTAGGTGAACTTCAGGAAAATTCGTTGCTTTCTATCCTTGGTCGCTTAAATTATAATTATAAAGGAAAGTATTTACTAAGTGCAGCTGTGCGTAGAGACGGATCTTCCCGTTTCGCAGAAGATAACCGATGGGGTACGTTTCCTTCCGTTTCTGTCGGTTGGAGAATCAGTGATGAATCCTTCTTTCCTTCCGCATTTATCACTAATCTAAAAATAAGAGGAAGTTATGGAGAATTGGGATCTCAAAATATTGGCAACTTTGACATTGTCAGTGGAATTAATATCGATAATGGATATAACTATGCTGGGGTAAGCAGTGGTACTTCCTCAGGATCTATAGTAAGAAATTTAGCTAACCGGAATTTGGTATGGGAAACTACGAAAACCACCAATATAGGAATTGATGCAGGGATATTAGACGACAAGCTGATTTTGACGTTGGAATATTTTAAGAAGAGATCAGAAAATATTTTAACCAACTTACCCATACCCTTCCATGGTGGGGTAGGAAGTTCGCTGAGAAGTAATGCAGCAACCATTGATAATAAAGGATTTGAATTAGGGGCATCTTATAGAGGTGTTTCCGCTTCAGGAAATTTTAGTTACAGCATAGATGCTAATCTGACCACCCTGGATAATGAAGTCATAGCTTTGGGCGAAGGAGTTAATCCTATTTCCGGAGGAAGCTTTAGCCAATCAGGAGTACAGGCAACCCGCACTGATATAGGACATCCTGTAGCAGCTTTTTACGGATTTATTGTAGAAGGTTTATATCAAAATGAGGGGGAAATTGAAGCAGATGGAAGAACTGATGCCGTCTTAGGCGATTTTAATTATGTGGACCTTGATAGAGATGGAGATATAGATGATGATGACCGTACTTTTCTGGGAGATGCTATTCCCGATATCCAATATGGAATCAACTTTTTTGCAAATTATAAAGACTTCGATTTCACTTTATTCATTCAAGGTACTGAAGGGATAGATCTTTGGAACGCAAAAAGGTTACAATTCATTCTTGATGGAAGTGGAGGTAATAAAATTGCAGCAGTTAAAGATGCATGGACGCCACAAAATACCGATACAGAAATTCCTCGACTGACGATTCGCGACCAGGCTAATAATAGAAGATCTTCCTCTTTTTATGTAGAAGATGGTTCATATGTACGATTAAAAAGTATCGAAATAGGGTACAGTTTACCAACTGGATTATTAAATAAATTACCTCTCTCCAGAGCGAGAATATTTTTCAGTGGCCAAAATTTACTCACTATTACGGACTATACAGGATATGATCCTGAAATAGGCCGAGGTGGAATTTTTTCTAACACCAGCATTTTTAATGGAGGGGTTGACCGTACAACCTATCCTCAAGCTAAAATTTTCTTTGGAGGTGTACAATTAACGTTTTAGTCAGGACTACTTACTACTATAAATTAAATATTATGAAATTCAAGCTATTAAGAAATAAAAACATTATCACTCCGACCCTGTGTGCTATATTATTACTTACGACCGTTAGATGTAGTGATAGTTTGGATATAACGGACCCAAATAGATTAGTGCCAGATAGCTTTTGGCGAAATGACATAGATGCTGAGGCTGGATTGACAGCTGTGTATTCTTCTCTTCCTGTTATTCCTGCATTTGGCCGGATAGGTGTTGCATTAATGTTGATACACAGATCTGATGAAGTTGATCCTTTTCCCCAAATCAATGTTAATGATGCGGGAATATTTGGTGCTACCCCCGATTTCCCACGTCTTCAAGAACCCTGGGGAGAATTGTACAAGCAAATATCAGCAGCCAATCAGGTACTTAATAATGTTCCCGATATTGAAATGGATCCTGTGAGGAAAAATGAAATTTTGGGTGAATCGCTTTTTCTTCGTTCTCATGCCTACTTTTATCTTGTAAACCAATGGGGAAATATCCCGCTTCATCTGGAGGAAATCGAAGATGAGGTAGAGGAAATATTTATCGGTAATTCTACGCCTGAACAAGTATATGATAGAATGATCGCCGATTTACAAGTTGCTCAAAGCTCCTTACCTGAGACATGGCCGGAGTCGGAAGTAGGGAGAGCTACTTGGGGAGCCGCCACGGCCTTACTGGGAAAATGTTACCTCTACACCCAACAATGGGAACAAGCCGCAGCAGAATTCAGAAAAATCATAGATTCAGGTCTGTACGATTTGACAGCAGATTATACAGATAATTTTCGAGAAGAGACGACCAATAATATAGAATCCTTATTTGAGGTTCAATATGATGGCAATGTAACTGGAGGATGGGGAGGAACAGGCGGAAATGTTTGGCGCGGTCAAGCCTGGGAAGCAGATATTGCCCCCAGAGCCTTTTCAAGCCAACAAAGTGTAACCGTAAATCAATTTGTCCTTGATCTCTTTATGGCACAACAAACACTAGATGGCGAAGAAGATCCCAGAGCAAAAGCAACAATGGTTTGGGACTATCCCGGAGCGATGATGTATCAAGTGCCCTTTCGTGAAGCATTTAGTGGCGTAGATTTGGAACGTATTTGGGTAAGGAAATACTTGAATTTCGAAAATGAAACAGCCTTAGCACCTGGAAACTGGGCTGGCGATACAAATAATTGGAGATTGATCCGGTTGGCAGATGTATTATTGATGTACGCTGAAGCGGTAAATGAGAGCCAGGGGCCCACATCAGAAGCATTTGAAGCCATTAATCGCGTCAGAACCAGAGCCAATATGCCAGCCTATGCAGGAATGGATCAGGAAACCCTTAGACAGGCCATAAGAGATGAGCGAGTGAGAGAACTTGCCATTGAAGGATACAGATGGTGGGATCTACGACGTTGGGGTATTGCAGCAGAGCGCTTCCAGAATAATCCTGAATTGAGAGAAAATAGTGGAGGCGTATTTGTCACTGGAAAACACGAATACTTGCCATTACCCAGACAGGATGTAGATAGTAACCCAAATTTAACTCAAAATCCTGGATACTAATATATTCCAGGAATATTTGGCGCACTCATTTATACTCCTATAATTAAAAAGAAGCCTCAAGATGTATTGGGGCTTCCTTTTCTTAGGTCGACTTTTTTTCCATTCCATGATGACTTATCTTCATTTCCTCAAATACTCCCTTTTATTAATTACCCTGGTAGGTTGCCATGTTCAGCAGACAGATAAGGGAACACTTGTCTTTCGACACCTGGAAAGCCAACGCACAGGAATAGACTTTGAAAACACAATCCACGAAAATGATACTATCAACCTGTTTGATTATTACTATATATATAATGGGGCCGGATTAGCAGTAGGAGATTTCAACCGTGATAGCTTACCAGATATATTTTTTGCGGGAAATATGGTTAGTTCAAAATTATTTCTTAACAAAGGAGATTTTGTTTTTCAGGAAGTGACAAGAGAAGCGAATGTTATGACAGACTCCTGGATAATGGGGGTCAATGTAGTAGATATTAATTCCGATGGCTGGTTGGATATCTATTTGAATGTAGCAGGACCAACATATGCATACCCCCATCAGGAAAATCTGCTATTTGTGAATCAAGGGGTAGATGATCGAGAGGTTCCCATTTTTAAAGAGTGTGCGGCCTCTTATGGGATTAACGATATCTCTTTCAGTGTCCAATCTGCTTTTTTAGACGTTGACAGAGATGGAGACCTGGATTTGTATGTACTTACGAATCAAGTAGATGATATAGATAAAGCGGCTATATACGAAAATGGAACTGCGGTTACACATGGAGAGACCATAGACCATTTATATGAAAATGTCGGATGGGTGGATAGTTTAGGACACGTGTATTATCGACAGCTAGACAAAAGTTGTGGAATTAACGAAGAGGGATATGGCCTGGGATTAGCTGTAGATGATGTAAATTTTGACAACTGGCCAGATATTTATGTGGCGAATGATTTTATGCCAAATGATAGACTATACATCAACCAACAGAATGGCACCTTTATCAATCAAGCCCGGGATGCGATGCAACATCAAAGTTATAATGGGATGGGAGTAGATATAGCAGATATCAATAATGACGAACAACCAGACATTATAGTATTAGATATGTTGCCAGATAATAGTGATAGAAGGAAATCCATGATTCCAAAAATGAAGCTCCATGAATTTACCATGCAAATACGTGCAGGATATCAAGCACAATATGTCAGAAATACCTTGCAGCTTAATCAGGGACAAGATGCAGATGGCAATCTCCATTTTTCAGAATTAGGTCAGTTAATGAAAGTTCACGCTACTGATTGGAGTTGGGCGCCTTTGTTTGCTGATTTTGATAATGACGGATACCGAGACCTATTTGTTACCAATGGATTTGTAAAAGATATGACAGACTTGGACTACATAAATTTTGGCGCACATAATTCTTATTTTGGAACAAGAGAATCTAAAGAAAACCGAAAAAGAAAGTTAATTGAAACCTTGACTGAAGTAAAAATCCCCAATGTTCTTTTTCGCAATAAGGAAGGAGTTGAATTTGAAGATGTAAGCCACTCTGCAGGCATTAGTATTCCTTCTTTTTCTAATGGAGCGATGTATGCGGATTTAGATCTCGATGGCGATCTTGATATGGTAACCAATGACATTAATGCTCAAGCCCTGGTTTTTGAAAACATAAGTAGTGTCGAACACAACTATCTACATATTGACCTCCTATATAAAGGGGATAATCTTAACGGAATTGGAACAAAAATAATCGTAGAAACGGACCATTTCTCTTCATACAGTTACGTTTCGCCTACAAAAGGATATTTATCTAGCATGCTTGGGCCTATTCATGTCGGCTTGGGAAAAGATACACTCATTGGAAAAATAAAGGTGATATGGCCTAATGGTCAAACACAAATGCTTTCGAACATTTCTGCCAATCAACTATTGGGCATCACATACGATCCTAATGTTGTAGCCAAACATACAGAAAGCATGAAATCAGTTAAATCATCTGAAAAACCTATCTTTCAAAAAGTAACTGGCCTTATATCTTTTAAGCATAAAGAAAATGAATTCAACGATTATTACAGTGATCCATTATTGTTGAGGATGTATTCCAGAGTAGGTCCTTGTATGAGTGTCGGTGAAATGGATCACATCATTGGGAAAGATATATTCATTGGTGGGAGTCATGAATATTCCCCGTCGATTTTTCTGCAGGACGAGAAAGGTACTTTTTTCCCTGGTACATTTCCTCCTGGAGAAAAACAATATGAAGATGCCGCTTCCTTGTTATTTGATTTCGATGGAGACAATGATCTGGATTTATACATAGTTAGTGGTGGGAGCGAATTTGAAGAAGGTTCGCCCATGTATCAGGATCGAATGTTCATTAATGATGGACGAGGGAATTTTTCGAAAACGGATGTGTTACCTCCTATTCATTCCAGTGGAAGTTGTATCGCAGGAAAAGATTATGATAAAGATGGAGACATAGATGTATTTGTCGGAGGTCGATATGAACCAGGGCATTATCCATTTAGTCCTCAAAGTTATTTGTTAGCGCATACAGGAGATAAATTTATGGATATCACCAACAAAGTAGCGGACCTTTCGGAGGTCGGAATGGTAACCAGTGCTATTTGGTCAGATTATGATAATGATGGATGGACAGATTTGGTACTAGTTGGAGAATGGATGCCAATGACCATTTTTAAGAATAGAGAGGGTATACTGGAAAAGCAAGATATACAAAGTTTAATTCATAGCACAGGTTTTTGGAATGTGATCAAAGAAGGGGATCTTGATCGAGATGGAGATATGGATTATGTGGTTGGTAATTTAGGAACCAATCAGGACTATCAGGCTACTGAAGACAAACCTTTCATGCTGTATGCTTATGATTTCGATGAAAATGGAAAAGTAGATCCTATGTTCGCACAATATATGAAAGATCAGGTCAATGGTACATATCAGTTATTTCCTTTGCATGGAAGAGATGACATTGTTCATCAAATAATTGCTTACAAGAAAATGTTTAGGACCTATGATGCTTTTTCGCATGCCTCTATGGATAAAATCTTAACTGATCGAATGGTTCAACAAGCCCATGTATATGCTTCCCATACTTTTAGTTCGAGTGTATTTGTGAATAACGGAGATGGGACCTTTCAACAAATAGCCCTTCCTTTGGAAGCTCAATTGGCTCCCATAAATGATCTCATTGTAACAGATATAAATGAGGATGGGAATATGGATGTAATTGCTGCAGGTAATCAATTCCATTCAGAATACACCTACGGGGCTCATGATGCTTCTTTAGGCGTTTGCTTATTGGGGGATGGCCAACTTAACTTTCAAGCACTAAGCCCTGACAAAGTTGGATTGTACCTTAATAAAGAGGTTCGATCTTTATCAACCATGACCACCAATGATGGGAAGCGATTGATGATTGTGGGGGTAAACAATAGTGAATTGATTACATATTATTATTAGGAGCCATCTGTAGGTGATACTCTTGTAACGTTTTCTATTAGACAGATTGAGTAAACAATTTGAGTTCAGTAAATTGTTTTTTTTATTGCTGTTTTCAGGTTATTCTAGTTATTGAACATTGTCAGATATTATACATTTTGAACTCGTCCTTATTTAACCTAATTATTTAATCAACATACTTACTTCTTTCTAGCATCATTACCTGCAGATCATAAAAACTGACTCCATATTTATAATAGGAAAAACACTCCTCAGCCCGAAAACTAAGGAGTGCGATGACAGAACACCTGGCTTGAAATAAATATTGCGACAATATCCCTTCTATCTTTTGCCCCTCTTACGATAACATCCCTTCCATTAATTAATAAAAGGGAAAATAAACGGAGAACTTTTCTGTTGGACCAAAACCCTATTCATATTCACCGCCATCGTTACCATATTGTTCGCTTCATCAAAGGTGAAATCATCCATC
>CBDHFQ010000001.1:0-38212 GCA_965262565.1 Bacteroidia bacterium | reverse complement strand
ATACTGCCGTTTGATTGGCCTCGCCAGGAATTATCATACGAACTAACAGAATAAACTTCGTTTCCCCATCTATCGGTAATGATTAATTCGTTTGATGAAGGTAAGTTTTCGATAAACCATGTATCATTAATTCCATCAGGTCGGTCAGGTGTAATAATATTGGGGATAATTAGATTATCACATCTTTCTACGTCACTGTCGTTAAATCCTATAGATACTTTGATGTTTGTTTCACAGCCATCATTAGACATAACATTTGCAATATAGCTCGTTGAATCTAAGGGTCTTGCTACAGGATTAAAACAATCCGAGCAACTTAAGCCTTCGAGAGGTGGTAACCATTCAATCCAATCTCCCCCAGTTACAGAAATAGGTATTGAGGCTCCCACAGTAATTAAGGTATCATTAGGCGTAACGGTAACCTGAAAATCTTTTTCTTCTATTATCGCAGAAGCCGATGATATACATCCAAATTGATTCGTCAGCTGAACTTCCAAAAGTTGGCCAACTTCACTACTTGTAATTACCCTGGAACTTTCGCCACTTGGTAGCCAAACATAAGAGGCTCCTGGATACGCATTTGCTTGTAATGTAGCAGGATAATGTACCCCTGAGATTAAACAAGCTGGAGTAGTCGTAATAAAGGCCTGTAAAGTATCCCGAAAAATGTTGATGCTATCTGAAACTATACAATCTCCTTCTTGGGACACAGTTAGCCCAATGACTTTTTGTTCGCCAGGCTCTAAATCTACTTCAATACTCCTGCTGTTATCACCCGTTGTCCATGAATATGTATTCCCAGTAATGGGAGAGGTTAACTGAATCGAACTTTCCTCTAGGCAAATGACAGAATCAGAAGGAAAAAAAGAATTACTTTGCTGTTCCAGGGCAACAACGATCTTATCGGAATTTCTACTGCAGCCTGGAGATCTAATATTCCAGCTTAATTCAGTGAAAGGCTGGGTAAATCCTGATACTTCAATTTGAGCAGCATCTAGAGAAGGAGATATCTGAACATCTTGATCAGTGGACCAAAACCCACTTTCTCCAGCCTGAAAATTGGAAATATCCGCGGATAAATTAATAGTTCTTGTATCACATAATTTAATGGTATCTTCTATAGGATTAAGAATGGATGCAGAGGAAGCGCCATTGGGCCTTATCACTAAATCTATTTCAACAGATGAAATATTATTTGGACAAGCAGGAATATAGGTTTCCCATGTTATTTTAGCATTGTCAGCTTCAAAACCAGAAGCAAATACTGAAGTAGAAGAATCGTCAGGTAAGAATACAACATCAGGAGGACCTACCCATTTACCCTTCGAAAAATTTAAGCCCTGGGCATTCAGCTGTACTGTTTGGGTACCACAAATAGTATCCATATGTTGCGGATCCAGAATGACAGCAGGTTCAGGATCAGATGCATTGATAATGGTTAGAAAATTATTCGAAAGTTGATAACAAGTAAGTTTTGTACTTATTTGATCAACCTTTTCTCCTTCAATGATACTTAAATCAGTATTGTTCTGAAATGAAATACCATAAATTGAAAACTCTCCTGCTCCTAATTCATCAGCTATAAATGAGTTAGCATTTCCCAAAGTAACTAAGATAGTATTAGACGAATCAATGACTATATATTGGTAATTTTCTCCCAACAGTATAGAAGCGTCTTCTACTTCTAATTCAATAAGATCAGGCTCCTCATCTCTACAAACTACAGCTTTGTTATCAATAAACGTATTAACACTTTTAGGTATGATGGAAGTTGATTGTGCCTGACACATAATAGCAGAATTTTCTGCTTGCTGGAATCCTTGGGTGAGCACTACGGAACTTTTTCTAATGGTAGGAATTGCTAACTGACCAATAGATTGAGTAAGGGAGTATGAAGGGGAAGAAATATCTCGTCCACCCGAACTCAGGGTTCCCCGGTCCAATGTAAACTCTTGACTAAAACTGAAGTGAAATCCAATTAGAATAATATATGTTAAAATAGACGTTCTCATATACTCATAATCACCCTGGAGAAAATGGCTTTATGCAATTGTTATTTGTGAAGGAAAACTCATGACTATAAATCTTTACTTTGCTGGCCTTACGGGCTGAAAATCTTCGAATCCTTTTCGTACTGCTTTCACCTCCCAATCAAACTCATAGTTTCCTTTTCCATCGAATAATTCTATTACTTTAAATTGTTGAGCGCTTTTGTTGATAACTGCTAAACCTTTGGACTCACCTGATAAGGGAGTCAGTATCACTGTAATCGAACCTTCACTGACAATAGAGGAAAAGTGTTCAGGAAAGGAAATTTCTGTCTTACCATCTTTGAGAGATGAGGTTCCTCTTAAGTATACTGCGGCTTCCGGACCCTCAATAGAGGCATACCAAATTTCCTTATCGGGATGCAACGGATGTTCCATCCTGAAGTTTTTCACATCTGCAAATAAAAACCCTTGTCCACTATTATAGTACATTCCAGCTCTAAACTTTCCTTGATTAAGAATACCTATTCCATAGCCATTATCCCAAAAGGCATTTTCTTTGTATGTGGAGATTTCAATGGCAGACCCTGCTGACCTTATCCCATCACGAGAATAATTATCTGGGATGTTAAGTAGCTTTAATGACTTTAAAAAATAAATAGTAGAGTCAACGACTAGACTTCCTTTAGACCTTATAGTACCTGTTACATCTAAAGGAAACAAGGGACTAGCATTTCTAATTCCCACACCACCAAATCCATTGTCGTAAAAAATATCATTTGCCCTAATTTTCCAGGGAGATTGAACCCCGATATCATCTGAAGTTAGATCAGGCCCTGGTGACCATTCTTTACCGTCCCACTTAAGGATTTCTCCATTTTTGGGCTTTTTAGAAGATACCGGATTACCTTTGATGCCTGACACTTCAGGACCTGGATAACTTCCTGTTAAATCTCCTTTAGCCTCGGTACTGGTAGTAATATCATCTGTAGGATCAGGATCTCCTGATGTACTGGCAGCGTTAGCTGGTCTCCATGCATTTCTCGACCATGTTAGTACTTGGCCATTCTCAGGTGTTTCTGAACCTAAAGGTCTGTTTAACAATCCTGATACTACCGGATCGGGATAATTACCTGCCAAATCCCCAGATGCTTTACTTCCTATGGTAATATCATCATCAGGATCAGGATCCCCTGAACCATTACTATTTCCTTGCTCATCATCAGCAGGTGTCCATTTTTCTCCATCCCATTTTAATATTTGATCTTTTTCAGGGGCTTTATTAGAAACGGCTTTACCTTGGATGCCGATCACTTTAGGATCTGGGTAGGAACCCGTTAAATCTCCTTTTGCATCAGTTCCAATAATTATATCATCTGTGGGGTCTGTATCAACTGAGCCAGAAAGATCAGCTGTTTCATCTATTTTGGCTTCCCATTTTGAACCATCCCATTTTAATACATCACCTCTTTGTGGTGATCTAATGCTAACATCCGTTAACGCATCAATACTCATGTCAGTAGCGAGTTTGCTATACGGAACGGTTTGAAATGGAGTAGTGCCAATACTTTCACCATTTATTTCTACCTCAAGAAAATAAGGCCCTTCATCCCAGTCTATATTATTAAAATCTCCTGCATTAACACTTCCTAAGTTTAAATTAATTAGTCCAAACTCGTTCGTAAGCGTATTGTGATCCTCCTCAAAAATGATGGGACCACTTGCACTTCCTTTGTGAATGCTAAATGATATGAGAACTGACTGACTTGAAAGAAGCTCTCCAGTATCTCCTTCTCTCGCAACAGCCTGATAAAAAAAAGCGTCATTTGATTGAGCACTTGCTTGTGGGAACATAAAACTGAGTGCCATCAATATCACTACTCCTGCACGAATCATGGAACTTGCAATTAATTCTGTAAATACCTACATAGTGAAAAACGTACAGAGTGTGAAAGTATTGGATTATTTTCAGCTTATAGATTAAATATTTGAGTAAATTAAATGTAAGGTTTGAACAAATAAAATCTGTTTTATTCTGTGCTATATTTGGATAGGAAATATTTAGTTCAATAAAATACTTACACCTCCTTCTAGCCCACTACCAAAATCACTCAATCCACCAAAGTAGTAATTGTAAATAATATTTACCTTAAGCTTTTGTATTTTACCACCTAACTCAGCTCTTACAGAGTTATTTGTATCGAAGCCAATTCCTACCCAATAAGGAATTTCTGTAGATTTTTTAAGGATAGATCTGTATTTAACACTCACATCGAATAAAGCACTAATCTCGCTGGCAGTTCTGATCCAAATAGCTGGCTCAATATAAGTATCCCGATTTATACTGGTAAGTGGAATATAAAGACCACCATTGGCGAAAAAGTGATTGGAAAGCCTCAAAACATCAGCATTTTCACTACTAGAGAAGGTGGTTTGTGGAATGGAAATTCCTGCATAAAAAAATTCTCCCGAATAAAATACTCCGAATCCAGAGCTTAAAAAAGTATTACTATTATTAAGATTATTAGCTATTACTTCATCTTGAAAAGGGTCTCCATTTACCACAATTCTATTTTGATCTAAATTCTGAGTGGCCAATCTTACAGAGAGCCCAAAATGTAAATAGTTTTGACCAGAAAGGTAGAGATGGTAAGAAGCATTTACTCCATATAAATTTAATCTAAGAGGACCTGTTCTATCTGTAACGATATAACCTCCTAACCATGCCGATTTTCCAGTGTTTCTTCTTCCTCTTCCTTGTAATCTGTGTTGAATTCTTGCATAGTGAGTGATAGGGCTATCTTCTCCGAAATTGGTCCATTGTAGTCTACTGCTGATGCCTGCAATTGTTTTAGTCTTTAATTTTGGTGGAGTATTTCTTTCCAGTAATAAGGGAATCCCTGTCATAGCTGGATTGATAATAAAGGCATTATCCCTGGTATTATACATTAAAGGAAAAAGCTGAGCCTGTAATGTAGTAATACTCCCTATCCCAATTATCCCAATTACAAGTAAAATGTTTTTCATCGTAATTATATTTCTGTCCTGAGAAAGCCCAAAGGGTAAAATTATTTTAGGTAATATTACATTACCCTATCTATATATGCCAAAAATATCTCAATCGTCATCTGAAAAATGTGATTTTTTTATAGTTGGGCATTAAGACGGCTCAATTGTGAAGCATTACTTTCTAATTCGTCGGCCAATTGCTTATAAGATTTAATTAATTTTTCAAGCGACTCTTTATCCTGGCGATCACCAATCCCCTTAATTCGTTGAACGATTCCATCCAGAGAATTAGTATAGTTAATTAAATCTCGGCTATGGGTCAAAATGGCAGGAGCTTGTGTAGCAACTACCTCTTTACCTTTATTAACAGTCCTTCTAAGCTCTAATAAGGTATTTTTAGTAGCTTCTAAATTGACTTGAGCTGATTCCAGTTTTGATGAACAATTTTCATTTTCTAGAGATAGTCGATCAATTTGTCCTGAAAATTGATTTTCTATTTGCTGTTTCTCAAGTTGTTCTCTTTGAAGTTCTACCAGTCGTTGCATTTCTTCCAAATCGTCTGAATCTGATTCATCATTATCACTTTTTCCTTTTACCGCGGCTCTTTTAAATTGCTTTTCTCTCAAAAGTAGATTATAGGTCTCAAACAGATGTTCATTATATCCTTTAATCAGATCCACATTTCTATAGGGAAGGTTTTCTCCCTTCTCATATTGGGTTCTGCTTAATTGAGTTAAAGCTGCTTGAACGCCTCGTAATTCGGACTGAATTTCTCCTTCTAGTCCTATCAACCCAAAATCCCCTTCAAGTCCCTGTCGCTTCATACTAATTAATCGATCTTCCAGTTCACTGAGCTTTTTTAACAACTTAAGAGAAGAATCAGCATAAAATAGCGTATTAGCCAATACGTTTTCCCGGTTTTGATAATTGGCCACTTGCACTTCCAGAGAATCTATTTGGGCCAGGAGTAGCTCATCTTCCATCTCGGAGACGGTTTTTTGTCCGATAAATACAAACCCCATAATGAGTAAAGAAGATAGAAATATCCCCATAAATTTCAGCACTTCTACAACTCTTGGTCTTTGATTAGTACTTTCCATGATTTGTTACAAATGAATAATGAAATTCTTTGAATTTGTTAATTGTAGATAGAAAACATTAATTATTCTCTATTTCTTTTTTTGATTTTGGTGCCTCGACTTCTATTATTTGAAACTTCAAAATAGTTTGGTTCCTCAACCCTGATTCTATGAATCTCTCTCTTTTTCCAGTCAAATTCCTCCAACTCTGCTAGTTGATGGAAAAGTCTGTCAGTAACAGCTAAAAAGTTCCCTAGAGGAACAATCATGCTGGAGATAATATCTACGTGATTATAAGAAAGATTGAGTACGCTCTTAACAGTTTGATTCCATTCTCCCAAACGAGTATTTAGAAATTCTGAGAAAAATTTGAAGGTATCATCACGGTCGGCCTGGGTTAGACACATTCCAGCTGTATCTAATGTTCGTGCAAGTCCCTGAATTTGCGAAAACAGATACATCGGAGGTAAAAATGGCCCCTGATTTTTAATGACGTCCAGTCTCTCAGATATATAAAAGGTAGTCTTTTCTGCAATAAATGAAATGTGCTGAGCTAATGGCTTTTTACTACTCTTTCCATATACTTTTTGTACAATCTCAGCGCCATGTACAAGAATTTGATATAAATGATTACAAAATTCCACAAAATAACCTTTTAAGGTTTGATCTGCTTCTACACAGGTGCAGGGCGGTATATAGTCTAGTAATTCCTTTTGTGCTCCATTTAATTGAAGCTTTCCTATCATTATTTGGGAAAGGAGCTTATTAGGATGATGCTGTCCCAATGGGAGTACCTCGAGCTTGTAGGTAGGGATAGAGTAGGGGAGTCTGGGTGGCACTTCTTCAGGATCAGGAGATCCAGTAGCTTGTCTTTTAAACGGATTAATCATCAAGACAACAGCATACAGATCTGCTTCCTGCCTGATCTGGGAAAGAGGCTTGCGCAAAACAGGTGTAAGGTCATTAGACTGAGATATTTCTACTCTAATTCCTCCACGAGTGATAGCCCTGCACTCACTTAACACCAATTCTCCCTGTTGAAGAAGAAGATCACATGATTTATGGGAATTTGACGCTGACAATAACAATCCATAACTATGCTCATTAACGGTCGAAGCATAGATATCCCTGAATTGATCTTGCATAGCGGATTCCCACGACTGGAAGTGACCACTCGAAATCTTCATTCCATCTTGCCAGTTAAGGGGAAAATGCTGTTGGTGAGGTAACATAATTTAATAAATGTGATATTAATTCCTTTTTTTTATTTTTATTCCTCCCCCAGTATTCTGAGGTGCTTTTCTTTCCCTCCTTGTTGTAGGAGAGACTGACGGTATGGGAGAACTTGCTTGTGAATCACTATCGCTAACATTTCTTACATGTGTCGCTGAAGCAGAAATATCTCTTGCAAAAATAGTATCTCCTTTGATCCGAAGTGCCACAATGGTATCTGTCTGTCGAATACCATTCTTTTGGAAAGTTTCTCCTGGATGAATATACCTGCGAAACTGCCACCAATACCTTGGCTTTATATAAAAAATCCAACTGATAGGTTCATCTTGTGGACCTCTATTCAGATAAAGAATAGTACCTAAACCGCTTTGATGATTGCGTTCATGCACCCATGCGTGAAAGAAAGAACCGAATACAAAATCCGGAGATACTTTTACAAGTACTTTCCTGGGAAAGGCATTATTTGCATTTTCTTCCGAAATGATCAAATGAATGAGCATTGGATCCTGCAATTGACTTGCCAATACCGACGGTCTACGGTTAGGGTATTTCCACCCTTTGTAAGCACGCTGTGGAAAGGCCATAAACTGGTCATATGATTTAAGAAAAAGAAAAGGCAACGGAAAACTTAATAATGTCAGCCCAAAAGTCATACCGAAGCCAGACTTATTTGTAAAATAATATACTAAAATAAATAGAAGTGCACCTAAACATCCAACATAACCTGTAAAAAATGCTTCTGGCCAAAATCCTTTTCGATCACTCCATTCATGTAATAAATAAATAAACCAGGCATGAAGACTTCCTAATAGGAACATACCTCCAGCGAGTAGCCAAAATGAAAATCCTGCATTTGAGATTCCTTGTAACCCTATTAACCCAAAACATCCTATAGCTATTCCAAATCCTATCAGGTGAACAAGAATGGCTGTTTTTTTGTGGTTCTTTTCCTTGATAGATTGATAAAACCCCATGGCAAATCCAATGGTGGCTAGTAATAATGCTATGACTAATACAATGAACCACACAGATATACCAGCCCTGGCTGCTTTTTTACCGTATTTTAGGGCTTTTCTGGGGTTAATCTGTAAAAGTACGAACTGATATAACAAGTCAAACATGCTTAAATGCTTTGGTATATATGTTATTTATCGATGACAATAATAAATCTAACTTACAATCTCGAAGTTAGGCCCATTCTACCCAGATGACTTCCCGAACCCAGAGAAAATGCCTGTTCTTCATGCATTACTTCCAAGGATATCTCTACTTTTAATTCCATAGGAATAAAATAATCACACAACATGCTTACTATCTTATTGTATTTTCCCTCTTTAAGGTAATGTACTATTTTTATTGATGATATAGGGCCAATTATTACTTCAATTGATGGAATAAAGTCATGAAAAGCTTCTCCCATGATGAAATTAACCCCTAAACTGGTTTCTCCTAGCCCAGGGACAAAAGATGCATCATTTTCTGAGAATTGATCATTTGCGTAACGAATATGTACTTTTTCGCCAAGAATGGCCTCAAAGCATTTTTCGGTTAACAAAAGATCTCCCACAATCTTATAGCTTATGGGGAGAAGGTAGAGAAGAATCATTAATTGAACTGGATGTAAAGACTCCTTGAACAACCCTAACTTGTCTTTTAATACCTTTTGCTGGGTGGGGTCCGAAAAACCTTTAAATGCTCGCCTCTCTTTTAATTCAATCATGAGCCGCAACCGATAAAAGGCCTGTTCCAAAGGAGAGAAAAATTTCCTTGCATCAGCTTCTTCTTCCTGTTGACGCTTATATTCGTCAACCATCTCAGTAACCTTTTTGAATGGATCTTTTACTTCAGTTTGGTGAAACAAACCTTCTGGCAACATGTCATATAATCCCTCCCGGCTAATATCCAAATGGTAGCCTATGATCTCGCCTTCTTCATTTAGCTGGGTATATTTTTCTAATATGTCAAAACGAAAATTCCTACTAAAGATTCCTTTGGGGTGAAAATAAAATAACTCTTCCGGCAGTCCTGATTCAATCAAATTGGCAACATCTACCTCTGCTTTTAAATCCAGGGCGTTATCATTAATACTTTGTTCTATGATATTCTTTTCTTCCATGCACTATTTGAACTAATTAACATCATTCCCCTTCTTCTTTTCTGGAGGAAAATACTCTAAATGGCAGTATACCAGTAGATTGTGCGCTTAATGAAGCTAATAATTCCTCACATTCTTCCGAAGAGATAGCTTCATCCTCTGCTGGAGTCAGAATAACGTCCAGGGTTCGCTCCATACCCTTTCGAGATTGAGAACTTAAAGCTACCCCATGTTTAACCTCTACTTCCTCTAATCTTGAACCAAAAAGTGTAAAACACTCTGTTCGAACATCTTCTATGGTAACTACTCTCCCTCGGTTCATCAAGGCTTTTTTGAAGGCATATAGATTGTCTTTTGAGTTTAATCTGGCTCTGCCACCTGTAGATTTGGAAACCAATTTGATAGAATTCCGATGGAAATTAAGCCCTTGGTAGGATTGTAAGGAAGCACCTGTAGGAAGATCGTTAGCTTTTTCTCCATTAGTTCCCCAGAATCGAATTTCCATATTTTCTCCTGCTCGTTCAGGCCTAACTACCAGATAATGTATGGGTTCAGAAGCTCTTTCTTGCGTTTGATAGTCTTTTAAATGCTGGTTTTTCTTCCGCTCTAATCTGTATATAATTTTATCCAGCGACTTTATATCCGAAGCTAATATATCAAAACCAAGTCCTTTAAAAGCGGAGCTTTCATCGCGAAGCAAATCGAATAAATAATCCAACATCTCTGCAGAGTCTCTGACATCATATCTTGCAGTACCTCCTTGTCTCAAGGTGTAAGTTCGTTTGTCTCCCTCTTGAAGTCCAATGAAAGGACTTGGTTTGTATAAGTCGCCGTCATTACTGATAATATCTTTCATGGCGAAAAAGAAGTCTTCAGCTTCAAGAGATACTATATGAACCTTTTGAAGTGCCTGATAGGGAAGGGTATGTAGATTTCTGTTTATTGTAGGGAAACAATTGGTCTCCAATAACATATTCTCAAACGCCTGAGAAGGAAAAACTTTTGGGAAACTGACTTCTACCCAAATAATATCAGGATCAATTTTGGAAAGTGATTTATCTTCAAATACGCTTGAAAAAGCTTCAGGTAGATATAGATCTTTAGAAAGAGGTTCTTTTTGAGTTAAGGTGATGAATTGGTGTTCGTATCTGTTTAAGACATACTTCTCATTTTTGAAAGTGATGTCAAATTCTTCAGATAGTTCATATAGATGAGCATCTCTTTTATGAGAAGTAGAGGCTCCATAACCGATGGCATGCTGATAGGATTTACCTTCTACTTTCCAACTGGTATGGCGCAATGCTCTAATATATTTTTGCTTTTGTTCGAAGAGTTCATTTTTCCAATCAAAGAAAAAATTTAGATGCTCCAGGGACTCCACTTCCTTCCCAATGTCAATTCCAAGGTAGAGAATGTTTCCGGGCAACTGTTTATTTCCTTCGAGATGTTTGTCGAAATCGCCATCCTTTTTTACATATAAGACATTATTAAAAGCCATATATGCAATACCAGCATCCAGAAGTTTAATTGAATTAGCAGGGGAAAAAAAGATGTTGGTGTTTACCTTTTCCTCTTTCAAGATATGGTAAAATAGTTCTTCAGGTTCCAGAGTAAAGGTAGCATCTAATGGCCTTGCGCTAGCTACTGCATGTGCAGGCTTATGACCTTTTTCCACATCTGGTGTGAGTAATTCGGCTAATCGCTCTAGAATCCGAGCTTCGGAGGAATGAATTTCATCATAAATTCGTTTAATTTCTGTAGCACTTGCTCCGAAAAGTAAATCGATGAGAGGGTCAAACTCTTCTATTTTGGAACGTTTATATCCCCAAAGATCTGCTGCATCGTTCAGCATCCTTTTTTTAATCCGCTCCCGCGATAAATTGTCTGTGCTAGCCATGTTGATACGATTAATCCACAGAAATAGGACTTAAGAATAATGTTTCTGCGTGAGAAAATGGTTCATCTGTTTTGGTTAATCGAGCATCTATAAAGACTGTGATCCTCTTTTTTATTTTTCTAACATTTTCATCCTCAGGATGTGTAAATGGAATTTCGTCTATATTAATTTTCACCTGTAACTGGGTGAGTCTTGGTTCGTGATCTATGAGCGAATCTTCAATGGAACGCTTTAATTGTTCCTTCCAAATATTTATTCTGGGGAGTAATTCAAAATCCTCTTCCCAAATGCTACATCCAAAAGTGTAATCAAAGCGATATTCTTCAAAATGAGTTAAAAGTATAAGGAAAATTTTTTGAGCAATAGACTTTTCGATTTCCACTCTTTTAAGGGGCTCACATTTAATAAGCCGCTTAAAAGAGATGGGGATGCTATAATATTGATCATTCATCTTAATTTATCTTGACTAATGCGCCTTGTAGATTGGCCATAGCAGTACCTTTTAGGTTGAGCATTGCGTTAGCTTTTACATCTACTGTTGTCTTTCCTTCAACAGTCGTCATTAGCCCTGATAATTTAGCTCCTGCAGTTCCTTCTAAGGCTAATTGAGCTGTTGCTTTTACGGTAGCGTTATTAGTTGCATTTGCTGTAAAATCCTTCATCGCCTTAACTGAAACAGAATCAGTTTTCGATTTCAAATTAATGGCTTTGGTGGCATCCATTGTTATCTGTTCCTTGGTGAATACCTTAAGGTTTTTACAATCTACAGTTATATCCTTTTCAGCTTTTATGTCAATGGTTTCTGCATCTATTTTCATCGCCTTTGCAGCTGAGATATTAATTTGCCCCTCAGATTTTATAGTAATAGAGCCATCTCCAGAGAGAGATAGCGTGATTTCGTTTTGCTTTTCGGCATTAAAGATGGTGATTTCCTCGGAATCCTTCTTGTCCGTAAATTTAATCTCATTACCGGACCTGGTTTTTATAGCTTTAACCTCATTCTTTTCATCAATCCAGGAATCATGGGGTAAATTTTGTTTATGATAAAGCGACCCAACTACAATAGGTCTTTCAGGATCATTGGCAATAAAACTTACCAGTACTTCTTCATCTATCTCAGGCAAAAAATAAAAGCCATTGTCTTTACCAGCATGAGTCTGCATATATCTTATCCACGGAGATAATCCTCCATCTTCCATCCAAAAGAATTTTACACGAACTCTCCCTAATTTATCAGGATCATTATTATCAACGACCAAAGCTGACTGAACTTCAGGTACTGGATAGGTTATATGACTATATTTTGGAGAGGTGGTCAGAGAAGAAGGAATAGCATTAAATTGGTTTTGGTAATTTCCCTGGCCATCTATCCAATGCGTAATTTGATATACCAGGTAGGATTTATGCTCCTCTTTTTTATCGGAAAGAACATCTCCAAATGAAGCACTGATATCTATCGTTTTCCCTATTCTTATTCCAATGTTATCACTCTGACCGGAAAGATTAACCATACCGGATGCCTGATAAGACTTTCTTCTTTTGGCTATATCATTCAATTTACTCTGATTGTCCACATACATATGATGCATGTGTAGAGGTTTTTGATTATAAACATCTTCAGAGGCCTGCATTAAAAATTTTCCGAAAGAGTTTAGGCCGGGTACGTTTGAACTTGACGCGTCTGCGTTATAATCTGTGTGTTTAATATAATCGTGGGCGGTCAATTTAAAGTTTGGAGCCTCCAATTTTAGTCCCAGGTCAAAGTGATACAGATCTTTGCCTAACAGTAAATCTGCAGCTTTGTTTCCGGTAGGTTTGCCAAATTTTAGTTCTGTTCCATCATAAAAAAACCACTCTCCATTTCTTTCAGCTAATCTGCATAAAAAATTATAATTACTTTCCTGATATTGAACTGTATAAGGAATAGCATCATTGACTGTGCCTACCTGATTTTTTAATATGTTGGTCGGATAAGACGATAGTACTTGATTTGCTATCTGGCTGACACCCATTTCTTCAAAATAACGGGAATTAGGTCCATCGTCTAATAAAATGGTGGGGCTATATCCACGAATAACTACCTCATTCGTTGTACCATGCGCTCTTGACATGCTGATGTCCGTAATGATCCCTTTAAAAAAGTTATCTTCAGCACTGCTATCCGTTAATGAATTGAGGCCTACCTTCATAGGCTTTCCGATAATCTTTTGGCAGGTATCAGAAAAGCTCTGGGAATTTCCAGTGAAAGCATGCATTGCCATTCTCAGTTCAAAACTGTGATGCCAGTCGAAGTGCTGCTCTATGATAAGTTGAGAAAAAGGGGATAATATTCTTCCTCCCTCTTCCAGTTCTATTTGAACCTGTGCTTTTTTAGCCACAATCCCTCCTTAATTATGTGTAAAATGATTGATTGATTTGAATCCCGGAGGAATTTCCTCCGGGAATTAGACAAGTTAAAGTGTGTTTGATAGAACGGCTTAGGAAGGCCATTCATTTTCGTGCTTGGCGCTACCGCAACCGATCATCTTAGCGGAAAAACGAAGTCTCTCTCTCATTGGGTCTTCTCCAGTGGTATTAATTAACTCTTGATAATGAATAAGATATGCATCTTCAAACTCTAAAGTTTTAAGAGCTGCTTCTTCTTCAGTTTTGTAAAATGTAATCGAACCACTTTTGCGAGAATAAGGCTCGCACATCCACTCAAAAAAAGCTGTGTCTTCTGAAGATTCAATGACTACGTCAATGGTACCTCCGTTGACATCAGAAGAAGGTCTACCTGAAAAGTCTACACTTCTCTGCAAGGTATAATCACATTCTAAAACGCGGTGTGAATTACCGTCTACTTCTAAAGTTGCTGAAAATGACATTGCTAAATTGATTTAATGTTTATAGATAAATTTAGATTACGTGCGTTAATAAAAATTAATTTTGATCGTATTCAGTTTTCCATTCTGCAGAATCCGGATCATCTCCTTTTTGTCCATCTAGTTTCATGACAAAAGTCTTAGAAGGAAAGTAAGGCGAGATGTGAATATCCAGGAAAATGCGGTCTTTCTGATTAGGATCTTGTTCAAATCTCAAAATTTTGAATTTTTGTATAAGATTGTTAGGGCCGGAAATCTCATCAAGGAATTTCACGATCTGTTGCCTGATGTTTTTCTTGGTTGAAGAGTTGAAGTTTTCAAATGCTCTTCTGTTAAGAAAATCTACTAATACTTTTGATACCCAGTCAAAAACTCTCACCACTGAATAAGTTTGTAATCCTATATTGTCCCCATTGAATAAAGTCTTAGCTGAAAATGCCATGACTTTTCCATATTCATTGACCATAGGAACCAATCCCATTTTTTCCAGATTGGATATCTCACTTTTCTTCAACGGAAAGCGAACTCCGTCTACTTCGTTCATTCCTCCATGCTTTTTACCAGCCGTAACTTGAGACATAAGTGTCTGATAGATTTTTCCAGCCAGGGCCGCAGATGGTGGGACGTACAATTCTTCTTCTTCTCCAATTTCTTCGATGCGCTCTCGACCTACAAGCCAATTACAGGCCATAATTACGTTGGATTTAAACACATCTCCACCTGCCAGGTTAGCTGCTTCAAACAGGTCCATGACATCATCAGGAGTGTCTAAATCGCGGAAGTCTGTTAACATCATCACTTTGTGATCATGTGCTATCTTGGCCCATTTTTCCACCACTTTATTGGAACCCATATATCCTGGAATCACAAGCATGCTATAATTCTCTCGCAAATCCAGACGGTCATAAGTTTGAGCGAATTCTGCCTGTACCTCATCGAAGAAAGTGGTTACATCTAAATCTATGAGCTGATCCATTTCAGCATTCATGATAGAGACATTTTTGAGCTTATCGCTTTCAGTATTTCTAAAAAATAAAGCCACTGTTCTATATGACCTCTCCAGGTCTTTACTGGCTTCAATGGCTTTACCCAAATTGTTAATGTATAATTTACTGGCCTCTGAAGACTGTTCTTCCCCATTTTGAATCATTTCCGCTAAATCATCAGAACTCTCCAGTAATTGCTTCCACATTTGAAGCTTTTGCTTTAATTCCTTTCTGTCATTTTTATACTGATCTTCAGTCAGGAAAATTTGCTTTCTGGCCTTTTTCTTTGGATTTAGGTTTTCTACACCTTTTACAGTAGTTTCTACAATATCAAATCCTCCATATTTGTTCAATTTTTCTGTTTGTTCCTGAACATATTTGGCTGGATTTTCGAATCTTACCTGTTCCTGTTGTAATTCTTGTTCTTTTTCTTGTTCTGCCATCTTCGTGTTATTAGATAAATAAGGGATAGAAATTAGTTAGGGATTACGCACTGACATCTTCGAGTTCCTGAATCATTGCATTTAGTGCTGCGATGTAGGACGCTTTGGCTTCAGGATCTGCTAGTAGGCGTTGAAGGATTTTATTGGATCTCAAACTCTTGACATATTGGTGATAATTGTCCTGTTGAGCTTGAAGATTTTGCAAGAAATTGCTTTGATGTGTGATTCCCTTCTTTCCAAAATCACCTAAATTTCTGAATTGTATGGTTTCACTTTTTTCAGTTCCTTCCGCATCTTCAAATTCCACCTCAATTTCAGGTTTATAATTCGCAAATACGTCTTCTACCGTTTGTAATCCTTGAACAATTTCAGGTTTAGTAGGTGGGTCGTTAGTAAGTTTCTCAACTAACAGGGTTCTGTTCTGAGAAATTTGTGAAATTGCTTCAGATGCTTCATTCGGCCGCACCTGACCGCCTATCCCTCTGTCATCAAATAGTTTAGCCATAATATCAGATGTTATTTAAAAAGTGTGTGATAATCAATTTATTCGTATAGTTATAGTTGTAATCAGTAACAAGTTACTAGTTTATTGTCCATCTCACTTCACCAGACTCATCCAAATCAATCAAAATAACTGATCCATTACTTACCTCCCCACTAATAATCATTCTTGATACTGGTCTTCTGAGTCTGTTTCTAATTACCCCGAGCAAAGGTCTGGCTCCAAACGTCGGATTATATCCTTCTTTCGCTAACGCTTGTTTAGCTTCTGGTGAAATATGCATTTGAATTCCTTGTTTCTCCAAAAGCTTTAATAAACTTTTCAAATGTATATCGAAGATGTGGACGATGATGTCATCAGTGATCGGAGAAAAAGGTACAATTTCTGTTAAACGCCCTAGAAATTCTGGTCTAAAATATTGACTCATAATTTCTTTCAGTTTATCAGTGTCTGGTAAAATTCCTTGCTGGAATTGCTCTACGATCCATTGACTTCCAATATTCGATGTAAACAAGACTAAGGCATTGGAGAAATCTCCTTCCTTACCAAGTTTATCTGTTAGTTTTCCCTCATCTAAAATCTGTAAGAAAAGATCATAAACTGATGAGTGAGCTTTCTCAATCTCGTCAAACAAAACTACTGCATATGGTTGCTGACGAATTTTGTTTACTAACAATCCACCTTCTTTATATCCAATATATCCTGGAGGAGCACCATATAAAAGGGCGACAGAGTGTTCTTCTTTAAATTCGGACATATCGAATCGGATCAGTGCTCGTTCATCATTGAAAAGAAAATCAGCCAGAGACTTAGCTAATTCAGTTTTACCCGTTCCTGTTGGACCTAAAAAGAAAAACGATCCTATAGGTTGGCCCGGTTTAGCCATACCCGATCTGGATTCGAGAATAGCATCTGCAATGGTTTTTAAAGCATGATCCTGGCCAATGACTCTCTTCTTGAGAATTTCCTCCATATTCAGCAGTTTTTCCTTTTCCTGCGTTTGAAGTTTTCCCAAGGGAATCCCCGTTTTATATGATACCATTGCCGCTACGTCTGAAGCCTCTACCCGTTCTTTCTTTTTGGCCGCAAGATCTTTCAACAAGCTTAATTTTTTCTCAAGATATGCCTGAATCTCTTCCACTTGTTTAAAAGCCTTAATATCTTCTTCATCAGTCAATTGCCCAAGTAGAACAGGACTAACTTTATCTTCCAGCTGTTTGTGAAACCAAAAATATTCTTTGGTAGCATCGGGGACATCTTCTGCTTGAGCAATGTTGCTAAGCTGTACCTGTAATTCTTCTATTTCCCTACTTGAAGTGTCATTCATCAACCTGATTGCAGACAATGTTCTATCTATCAAATCAACAGCTGCATCAGGTAGTCTTCTGTCTTTAATGTAACGTTTAGATAAGCTGACTGAGGCTTCTAAGGCTGCCACTTCCAGAGGAGTTTGGTGATGAGATTCGTAAAAAGGAAGGAGGGTTGTTAACATCCTGATAGCTGTTTCCACATCAGGTTCATCTACTCTTAATAATTCGAATCTTCTATTAAAAGCCTCTTCAGATTCAATAAATTCCCTGTATTCTTCTGAAGTTGTGGCTCCGATGACCGTCAATTCACCTCTTGCCAATTCTGGTTTCAACAAATTGGCCACTCCACTTCCTACAGATCCTTTGCCATCTAGCAACACATGAATTTCATCTACAAACAATATCGCTTTTTCAAATTGCTTTAGATCACGGATAATACGCTTTAACCGATCTTCCACTTCACCTTTGTAAGAAGCACCTGCAACCAAAGAGCCTACATCTAATTCCAAAAGAATGGCATTTTTTAGATGTTCGGGTACACTCCCTTCTATCACACTCAATGCAAACCCATCCACCAGGGCGGTTTTTCCTACCCCGGGTTCCCCTACAATTAATACATTAGGTTTTAATCTTCTACCCAGAATCTCTGCGATTTGACGAATTTCTCGATCTCTTCCCACAATGGGGTCCAATTTTCCTTCTTTTGCTTCTGAGGTTTTATCTTTGCAATACTTAAATAAATCTTTTCCAGTTCCTGAAGCGCTGGAAGTATTGGTTGGTTCGGAAGTGTTAGTGGCAGGATCTGTAGATGATGTAGCTTCTTGTAGCGACAAATCTCTCAAGTGTGCTTCAAGTAAGTCTTTTTCCAGTAATGAAAAAGTTTTTAATTGTTCAGGAGTGAAAGCAACATTAGGCTTAGTCATCGCGATTAGCACCGCCATAGGACTGATGGTGTCCTCCGTCAATTTCATTCTTACCACATCAGCTACCTCTAATAAACCTATGACTTGTTTATCTCCCCCCGGTTCTGAAACAGTTCTTCCCGCTTTGGGATAAGTTTCAATTCTCATTTCAGCCCAATCCCTCAAATAATGAATATCTTTTCCCAATACTACCAGGTAAGAACCTAATCCCACGTCATTATGTAACAGGGCTAGCAGTAAGTGAGCAGGGGAAAATTGACTATTTTGATATTCTTTGGCAATGGATTGGGCTATCTCTATAGCTAACTTTGTTTCAGGGGCATACGGTAGTGTGGCAGTCATTATGGTTGATTAATTAATCAAGAAACTTTGGTTTGAGATGCGATTAAAGATATAAATATTCTTAATTATCCAAAAAAAATATACAGCTTACATTACGAGAGAAAGGAAATTTATGGATTGGATCGTTTAAGGTTTACTGAATATAGAAAACTATGTCAAATATGTGGAAGAAAACTTCCAAAGAGAGGATATCCATAAGCTAAAAGAGGTTATATAGCTTATTGAAAGAGAAGCATTATAATTAATTTAGCTGTTTCTTATACTGTTATACTGAAAATTTAAACACCTTTTAGTATGTCGACCACACACAGCGTACAGCACACTTATGATCAAGCATTAGCTGATTGGGTAACGAAATGGAATGATTTTTCAAAGGATCAACGAGCTATGCTATGTAAATGGATTGGAACCGATGAAGAGTGTTTATGGGTAGATACATTTTTTGAAAGGGAAAATACTATACATCGTAAAACTAATGACGCATTTACCAAACTAAGCACACCTTTCTTGAATCTTCATCAATATGAAGCAGATGTAGTCAAAGAGTTTCAACAATGGAGGGCATCATTCGAAGAGCAGCATCAAACTACCACAGAAACAAACTCAATTAATACTAGGTCTGAAGCTCAGGTGTTAGAAGACAAGGAACCTCCTTCATTGGCCCAAAAAGAAACAAACAAAGCACCCAAAAGAAAATCTATTCAAATAAGGAAACGAGTCAAAATTGTGAAGCGACAGGTAGACATCCCTTCGTTTGCCAACTCCCCTTTGTATGAAGAATTGTCTTCTTTTGCCAATAAATTGCCCCAGGAGTTTCATCACCTAATCGTATATGTCAAACCCAAAAAGATAGCGCATCTACAAGATTGGATTTCCTGGATTTCCGGAGTGTTACAACATAGCTTCCCTTCAAACATAAAGTGGATGCTGGTAGATTCGTCTAAAACCCCTGTCCTTAAAAACCTGAACAGTCAATATTTTGATAATGTATATGAGATTAAGGCGGAAATTGATACAGAAAAAGTGATGAAGGCCTTAATGAAACAGGTGGAATTGGAAGATGATCCTGCTTCCAGGTTTAAGCGACATTTTATGCAGATGACTGAGGCTGCCGAACAATGGGATGTGGAAGAATTGGAGAAGCATAAAGAAATGGCGTTATCTATATCTGAAAAAGAAAAATGGACCCATCTTCAATCAACTGTTTATCTTACTGTTGCTGGAGCTTATCTTCAAATGAAAGAGTTTACCTATGCGAAAGACATTTACGATGATACCTTCCATTTCTCTAAGCAGTCATATGAAGCCGGAGAGATAGTAAGTGGAAAATTAGCGATTCAGGCTTTATTGGGGAAAGCTAATTGTCATATATCTATGAAACATTACGATAGGGCGATCATGGCTTATGAGGATGCAGCTGACATGGCAGAAAAGCTGCAAGATTCTCTTCTCCTTATGGAAGCTTACAGACTAATGGGATTGAGTTTTGAAAAAATGGGAGATTTGGGATCAGCGTGGGAAGTGAGTTATTCCGCATTGAACATAGGAAAAGAACTAGATGATCAAAGCCGAGAGGGGTCTACCTTTCCTAATGTAGGTCAACAATTACTTCGATTGTGTCAAAAGATGGGCAAAGGGGGAGAAGTGAGCCACATACAAATAACTATGGAAGAACGGGTGGGAAAAGATTGGGAGGATAAAGTGGTAGAAGATAGTTGAGATATTTTGATACCAGTTAAGGATATAAGCTAAGTAGTGCTTAGTGAAAAGGAGAAGTACTTGAGTTGGCCATCAAACATTCAGATTATTCAAAATATTGAATATCATCTAATTTCTGTTTAAGAATATCTCTTCTTTTGAAAAACGCTGGCAACGCCCAAACGGGTAGAGGAGAAGATCGGGATAATTCTACTTGTTCCGGATCTATAGGTTTTCCATGATGTCTAAAATGAAAACAAACATGAGGCCCTGTAGCATCTCCTGTTTGGCCTACACTTCCAATAATTTCTCCCTGATGTACCCTTGCTCCTTTTACTATTTCTGGGGGAAAACTATTTTTTTGCATATGAAGATAAAATGTTTCGTATCCCCCAAAATGCCTAAGTCTTACAAAATACCCATTATGCGCTCTGAATTTAGCATCTATTACTTCTCCATCAGCAACAGCATGAATAGGAGTTCCAGATTGAGCTACATAATCGGTACCAAAGTGGAATTTTTGTTCCTGAGCAATAGGGTGAAGCCTGGAACCAAAAGAAGAGGATATGTAATTATAGGGAACTGGTGCTTTTAAAAAAGTGGTTTTCATTGGATACGCTTCGTGATTGAAATAACCATCTATGGAATCTTTTCGAAAGTAGTAGACGTAGTACTCTTTCTGATCTGTTTGAAGCCAAATTGCCTGAAGGGTATCTATTTGCTGAACTTCTTCGTCAATATAAGTTACATCATATAGTAGTTTAAGTTTTGTTGCAGGCTCCAGGTGATAAAGATCTACTGTCCAGGCCAGAGATTGTTCTATCTTTTCCGACAATTCTGAATCCATAGGTAATTTATCCAGAGCAGATTTCAAATCAGATTTAATGATCGTAGCATAGGAAGTCTGCTTCTTCTCTACTTTTCTGCGAATTTTTTGGACGCTCAAAGGATCAGAAAGGCCTATTTCCCAGTATTCCTCAGGGGTCGATTCAAAGATAAAATATCTTTGAGAAGGATCATTACTGTCGGAAAGCAATATATATCTCTGGTTTTCTGCTAATTGGTAGGCAGGAATGTTAGATTGATCTATTGAGAACTGGCTAAGGAAGGGAAATTGATTCGATAAGGTTTTGTATATTAATAAGGGCGTCTGATCTTCTGCAAAAATTCCTTGTGCTAGAATATCGAAAGATGCCAGGGGTTTTCCAAACCAAGTTTCAGCGCTGGCAGTCGAAATATGATCGTTTGTGGAAGAGGCTTCCAGATAATTTGTGGATGATTCAGGCTTGTCAATAGAAGATGAGGAGTAGAAATAAATGAAATACATAGTTAAGCAAACTACGACAAACCCTCCTATTCCAATGAATAAATGAACTTTGTTAAGGTTGAAAGATGATTTTTTTTTGTCTTTAGAAGATATCCACTTAATTTTTCTTTTTTCATGGAGAGGTGCTTCCTCCTGCGAGGAACGAGATTTGATTTTAATTTTTTGCTCTCCTTTAGTTAGTTTCATGTACTTAGGATACAAGCTGGCTAAACGATGGGGTTAAATTGTGAATTTTTATGTTAAATATTAATTCTAGAGCAAATAAAAATATTATATTGGCGCACTATTATCAAAATAGACGACCAAACCTACTGATCAATACAAATTTAGCTCATTCTATTTAATAATATACCCTTTTTGCTTTTCCAGGTAACATTTTTTCATCGTCCTTCCTATGTGGGGATGCACTTAGTATTGATCTTTCTTTCGAAATTTACGATTTATCAATTAGTATTGATATTCAAATCAGTTATCCTATGTTTCATGATAAAATATATGTCGCAGCTACCAGTCAGCATGTAGGGAAAACTACAACTACCCTCGGACTTGTCCATGCTTTAATGAATAGGGGATATCATGTAGGATATTGTAAGCCGGTAGGGCAGAAGGCTTTACCTCATAAAAGTGGATTTGCTGATAAAGATGCTTTGCTATTTGCTGATGTAATGAAGTTTGACGTTCAACCTGAAATTCACAGTCCGGTTATTCTTGGAAAAGGAGCTACCAGAAGTTTTTTGGATAATCCTAAGAATTATAATTTTGCCAATAAAATAGTTAAGGCTTCTAAAATCCTCCAGGCCCGATATGAAATAGTGGTATATGAAGGAACTGGTCATCCTGGAGTAGGCAGTGTAGTCAATCTTTCAAATGCAAAGGTAGCAGAAATGTTGGGAGCAGGAGTGATCATGATTGTAGAAGCAGGTATTGGCAGTACCATTGACTCTCTCGATTTGAATTTATCCGTTTTTCAACAAAAGGATATCCCTATTATCGGAGTAGTCATCAATAAGACTGTACCTTCAAAGATGGATATGGTAAATCATTATGTGGGCCTAAAGCTGAAAGAGCGAGGAATCAATATCCTGGGAGTAATGCCTTATGAAGAGATATTGGGTTTACCTTTAATGAGCACGATCGTTGAATCCATTAATGGGGAAGTAATTTACAATGAGGATCAATTAGACCGTAGAGTAGAAGATATCCTGGCGGGCTCACTGATAGATAGAGAAGATATAAAAAAATCCAGTAATCTTTTATTAGTTGTAAGTATTGCCAGATTAGATGACGCACTTACCAAGCTGGATAAGGTAAATCAGTCGTTAAGTCCAGGTGAAAAGGAGGGATGTCCTTTGGCAGGTGTGATCCTTACGGGAAAAGCAGAACTTAGACAGACACATATAGATTACTTTCTAGAGCATAAAGTACCAGTGATTCACAGTAAAATAGACACCTATGAATCAGTCATTAAGATTAGTCGAATTGAAGTGAAAATAAATACGAAAACTCCCTGGAAAGTAAAAAAAGCTGTAGAATTATTTGAACAATATGTAGACCTAAAGCCCATCTTTTCTCCCCCTTCTTCGGTAGGTTAAACAATTCTTTAAGGTTTATTTTTCTTAATGCAGTAGCAATATCTAATTTTATGGATATTCCTCTATCTTTGAGAAGCCAAAATGCAAATATTCGTAAAACCTCAATAGATGAAAATAGGTATTCTAGGAATAGATCAAAAAGCCAGAGCCCTTGGTAAAGTACTTACTCGAAATGGATATCACATTATGTTTGGAAACTCAGATATAGCTAAGGCTAATGAGTTGGCAGGCGAAATGGATAGATATGCGAGAGGAGGTACCATTGCTAATACTATTCATTATGGAGAAGTTATTTGCCTCACTTTTCCTTTTAAAGAATTCGAAGTTATTCTAAGAAACATTGATACTTACAGAGGAAAGATCATTATTGATTGTACAAACCCCTTTACCTCTGAACTTGGAGAAGAGTTGATTTTTGGGCATTCTACTTCTGGTGCGGAACAATTGGCCGGAATGGTACCTGAAGCTAGCATAGTTAAAGCATTTAACACAGCTTTTGAAGAGCACATAGAAGAAGGTCCTTATTTTGGGTCCAATGATGCAAGCATGTTTTATTGTGGAGATGATATTGAAGCAAAGAACATTACACGAAAGATTATTGAAGATGTGGGATTTGAGCCAATTGATGCAGGTTCATTAAAAAGTGCAAGAATGTTAGAGCCTATGGGAAAATTATTGGTTCAATTGTCCAGGGATTCGGATATAGGAAGGGAAATCGGCTTTAAATTGTTGAGACGCTAAGGGCTGATCTATTTAGACAGAAACATATGAAAATAATAATCATTGGTGCCGGGGAGGTAGGGTTCCATGTAGCCAAGATGCTTTCAAATGAAGAACACGATATTATCCTTATAGATCAAAACGATGCAAAGCTAAGTCATGCGGAATCTCATTTAGATGTGGGAGTATTAAGAGGTAATGCTATATCTGTTCAAAAAATGTTAGAAGCTGGGGTAGATCAAGCTGATTTACTCATTACCGCCACCTCCTCAGAAGAGGCAAACATCACGGGAGCTATCATAGGAAAGCGACTTGGAGCGAAACGAACTATTGCCAGAATCATTAATCCCGAGTTTCAGGATGAAACTCATCACCTTGATCTTCACGATTTGGGAATAGATGCGATGGTTTTTCCCGAGGACCTGGCCGCTAAGGAAATTTACAGGCTAGTAAAGCGAAGTGCTGTTACTGATTCTTTTGAATTCGGTAATGGGAAGTTATCCTTAACCGGTTTTGTATTAGAAGAAGAAGCTCCTATCGTCAATAGATCCTTAATAGATGTAGTCCAACAGGTTTCTAGTATTCAATTTACGGTTGTAGCTATTCAACGTGGAATCAAAACCATCATCCCCCGCGGAGATACCGTATTTAAGTCCAGAGATCATGTTTATTTTATCAGCCGCCCTGAGTGCATTAAGGAAATTATTCGATTGACAGGTAATGTCAAGGTAGAGATTAAAAATATCATGATTTTAGGAGGCAGTTTATTGGGAAAACTATTTGCCACAAAGGTCCAGAATGATTATAGCGTAAAAATGATTGAAAAATCGAAGGAAAAGTGTTTTGAATTGGCAGACGAACTTCCCGGAACAATGATCATTCACGGAGATGGTAGTGATGTAGAATTATTGGAGGAAGAAGGAATTGAGGAAATGGACGCATTTATCGCTGTAACCGGAGATTCCGAAACTAATATTATTTCGTGTTTAGTCGCTAAAAATCATGGCGTAAAAAGAGCTATAGCATTAGTAGAAAATATAGATTATATCAGCTTGTCGCAAAATATTGGTATAGATACGTTAATCAATAAAAAAATGATTGCTATCAACAATATTTTCCGATTTGTAAGAGAAGGTCAGGTAGAAGCCTTAACCAGTCTACATGGTGTAGAATCTGAAGTGTTGGAATATATAGTCCACAAAAATTGTAAAATTACTTCTGTTCCCATCAAAAAGCTCAACTTTCCTAGAGATGCTGTCATCGCAGGAGTTATCCGAGGAGATGAAAGTATGACCGCTTCTGGTGATTTACACATTCAAGAGGGAGATAGGGTAGTAGTATTCTCTCTACCCTCAGCTATCCATAGAGTACAGGCATTCTTTAAATAATCGCTTGTCAAGATAAATGAGGCAATCTAGTCATGAACAGTAACATAATGCTACTACACAGCCTCTACTCTTTTGACCTCAGGAATCATTCGTGTCATAAGTCCCTCTATTCCAGCTTTCAAGGTCATCGTAGAGGAAGGGCATCCACTACAGCTTCCCTGTAACCTTAATTTCAAGGTGCCTTCTTCAAAAGACTCATAAATAATATCTCCTCCATCCATAGCTACTGCAGGTCTCACATGGCTTTCCAAGAGAGATTTTATTTTTTGAGTAAGTTCGCTTTCATCTTCTGCAGGAGCCGCTTGTTGTTGTGCTTCATATTTTCCCGTAAGCATGGGTTGGTCTGAAGCTATATAATTTTTTAGGAAATTTTTGACTACAGGAATAATCTGCTGCCACTGAAATTCCTCGCTTTTGGTAATCGTAATAAAATTATTACTAATAAATACCCTTTCTACGAAGACAAAATCGAATAATTTTTTTGCAACAGGCGCATCTTCGGTATCTTCTGCTCTTGGAAAATCAGCTGATCCCTTTGTCAATATATGTTGATCCGTAACAAATTTTAACGAGGACGGATTTGGGGTAATCTCAGTATAAATCATCTTAGATTATATTTGATCTCATTGATTTCACTTAAACCAATAAAACGATTATCAGCGCAAATAGTTAATCACAACTCATTTTAATCATTTAAAATGAATTAACGAAGGGTAATTTCAGTATTAACAGGATAAATAGAAGCGTTCATGTATCCTTTTGATTCAATCTCTAGGATGGCATTGATATGACCTTCTGCGATCCTATCCTGTACTTCAGGATTTAGCATCATCCTACATTCAATTTCGTTGGTATAAAACCCATTCTCGGAAAGAACGGCGGGCATTTGTGTTTCTCTCAGTACAAAAAAGTTTCTACTGGCAGGTGTAAATGTTCTAATTCCTCTATCTACCCATTGGTAAGTTCCTGCGGATCCTAAAGAACTTAATATATGCTTTTGGAAAATGGAAGCTAACCTGACGCCTGAGTTACTCCCTAAAAAATACCAGTTTTCTACTCCTGTGGCATCTGAGGATTGGGCGGCATTTCCATGAACGGATACATAGATTTTTGGGAGTCCAAGGTCAGAGATTAAATCATTTGCTCTGGCTACTCTTTCTGGCAAAAAACTATCAACATTATCTTCTGGAACCACAATGAAATAAATGAGTCCCAAATCATCTAATCTTCTGGCGATTCTTTTGACTATTTCCCTATTGAATTTCCATTCTTCTAGTTGAGTTCCATCTGACCAAATGGGAGATCTTTTACCAGCCTGCAATACCCCATGTCCATTGTCTAAACACCACAAAAATTTTGGAGTAGTAACCGTAATTATACTATCAGAAGAAGGACCAGTTGCTGTTGAGGTAGAAAATGTACTATTCGTTGTTGTTACTGTTGGTTCTTCTAAAGCATTGTCTGTAGTGGTGGAGATAACCTTCTCAATGATGTCTGGTGGAAGATCACCTGCATCTTCATATTCGAAAGTTGAGGATGTACCATTAGAAGAATCGGTACTGGAAGGAGTAGAATGTAGAGTGGAAGCAGGTTCATCTTCCAGACCAAATAACCTGAGAAAAAACTGGTAAATTTTATTAAGCATAGGGAATTGTTAAGTGAGGTGTTAAAGATATAGAAATTTACCAATTCTACCATTTACCATTCCCCACTGGCTCCACCACCACCAAATCCACCACCACCAAATCCACCAAAATCACCACCTCCAAATCCGCCACCACCCCAGCTACCACCACGACTACTACCCCCGCTCCATCCACCTCCCCACATAGGTCCTGGTCCATAGTATCCTCCACCATAATATCCTCCCCCTCTTCCTCCTCTGCCAAAACTCGACACTAAAATAATAATGACAATAATAATAATGATCACTGCTATTGGAGAAGGCTCTTCCTTACTTGTATTCCTTCTGGTATAGTATTTTTGACGTTTTGCTTCACTATATTCTCCGGCCGCAAACTCAGTTAAATTAGTAACTGCTAAGCGCAAGCCATCAAAATAGCGGTTCTCCCGAAAGTATGGAACGATATCTTTTTCAATAATATTATGAGCAACTAAGTCAGGAATAGCACCTTCTAATCCATAGCCCACCTCAATACGTACCTTCCCTCTTCGATTTAGCTTAGGATTAGCAGGATAGATGGCTAATAATACGCCATTATCCTTTTGTTGACCACCTACTCCCCAAGACTCTGCAATTTTTAAGGTATAACTTTCTGCTGATTCATATTCGGGAAGTTCAGTAATGACAATAGCTATTTCATTGGATGTCCTTTCAGCAGAGCGAGTTAAAAATGTATCCAAAGCTGCTTTTTCCTGTACGCTCAACAAGCTGATAAAATCATTGACAAAACCTGTTGGTTCTGGAATGCGTGCTTGTTGGCCCCAGAGAGGCAAAAAGGGAAGAACAAAAATAAAGAAGCATCCTATATATTTAACCGTAAGATATCTCATCTGGTAATTCATTCTGATCGTCATCTAATCTGGGGAAGTAGGTTTGAAGTTGATCCCCTATCTCCTTAATACCATTAACTAATCCAGCGACAAAAGCTTTTTTCTTGAACTGCTCAGTCATATCCTCCACTATATGATCCCAGAAATTATCTGGGACCTCTTCATTGATTCCTTTACCTGCATAAATAGCAAATCTGTGATCTTCTACAGCAAGATAAATAAGTACCCCATTTTGTTGAACCGTTTGATCCATCTTTAATTGATGGAATACCTCACCAGCGTGCTCGAATACATCTCCAGGACAATAATTTTCCAGATGTACCCTTATTTCACCTGAAGTATTTAACTCAGACTGCCGAATAGCCTCAACAATTTGGCCAGACTCAGCTTTGGTAAAAAAAGTCTTTGCAGGATTTTTTCTAAAAGAAAACCATGCCATGATTGAAAATTAAAAGCTCACACTAGGAGCTTGTTCTGAACCTTGTGCTGCCTGGAAATATTCATATGATTCAAATCCGAAGAAATTCGCAAACAACGTCTGTGGGAATTGGCGAACGTAGGAATTGTATTCTCTCGCCTGATCATTGAATCTTTGTCTGGCTACTGTTATTCTATTTTCTGTTCCCTCCAGTTGAACCATTAAATTCTTAAAATTTTCGTTAGCTTTTAATTCCGGATAGTTCTCAGTTACAACTAATAATCTAGATAAGGCAGAACTTAATTCTCCTTGAGCAGCCTCAAATTTTTTCAATAACTCAGGATTTTCCAATACCTCTTTGGTAACGTTCATCTGACCAACTCTCGCTCTGGCCTCTGTTACGCGAGTGAGCGTTTCCTGCTCAAAATCTTTATATCCCTTCACTGTATTAACCAGGTTTGGGATTAAGTCTGCCCTTCTCTGATATTGGTTTTGTACTTCTGCCCAGGCGCCATCTACCATTTCCTGCTGAGTAACCATGGTGTTGTAACTGGATTTCCCAGTTGAGTATAAATATATTGCAACAACCCCAATAATAATGAGGATAATCCAAATTGACCTTTTCATGTAATTGATGTGTAAAAAAATATGTACAAACGATCGATATAAAAACGACTAAAATTAAACGTTTTATAATCTACGACAAAATAAAGAAAAAAGATTTGTCCTAAAAATTGCTTATTACCACTAATAATATTAGAAAAATGCTAATTTTGTGTGAAACTATCAGGGCTTACATATGTCTTATCAAATACTATCTCCTGAGGAATCTTTAAGTGCCGAGCTGAGGAAAACTCATGTTGACATAAAAGAATACCAGCATTTTGTTGTACAGTTAAACAAATTGTTAGTTGAGGCTGATGAAGGATTAACCGTAGAAAAAAAACTTCCCTATTTCACCCAGCTTTTCAGCCATTTTTGGGAACATATCTGTTCAACTACCCCCATCTTAGAAGGGCATCGACTAATCATTAGTAAGAACCGTAGAAAATCTATAGTGTGGATCGAAACCGTACATCCGCTGGAAAGAACTCGATTCATAAGTAGAAGATCCATGCTAAAGCCCGCTTTCTTTTCGGTGCTGAGGGATTATCTTCTTACCAAAGAAAAGGATAGGCCTAAATATATAATCATCTCTAATATATTTGAATGGTATATTATTCATCATACTGAACTTGATCGCCTGCTGGTAAAATTGTCGTTTTCATGGGAAGAAAGAGAATCTTTGGAAGATTTGAATAAAGGAGAGGGCTTACTTTTTTGTAGAGAGGTAGAAAATATTGTGCTGGCACATGAACCGATTAAGTCGATCACCTATTTTAATCTGTATGGGTTACGTGCTGAGTTATTGAATAATGAAGACGCTATTCAGGAAAAATTGCTCCCTATCAACAAAATACTTTCTGAAACTCATCTTTTTGGTCGACACCTATCTTTGCAAGAAGGTGAAGTGAGTAAGCAATTACTGGATAATATAAAGAAGACAGTGATCTACTCTTTAAAGAAGAAGGACGATCAATTGTCCAAGGGATCCTACGCGTTCGAATCTGTAGGTAAACATCTGATTCCCAAACAAAGACAAAAGTGGTGTGCCAACTCTTTTTTGAGTTGGGCAAAATATCTCTGTTATCGCTTCATCTATGGACCCCATTCCTCCCGTTTTTTTGAAGCAGCCCTTCCTGCCTTCATACATTTAGCAGCATTTGAGGAAACAAGCAAAAAAGAGGGTTCGGATAATGGACTATTTATTGATGCTGTAGATGGATTGGATGCTTTTGAGTTTGTGCCAATGAGGAGACCTACTGTAATTTCCTCTTCCCAATCACACATAGATATACAGGATACGGTTAGGGTGATTGATCAATTAGCTGAAGAAGAAGTAGGTAATAAAGGTTTATGGTCAATGGCTAAGATAGCAGCCAGAAAACTAGTTCAACAAATATTGTCCGCATCAGCATCTGATCTGGATACCTTATACGAAGCAGCGAAGAACTTTACCAGCACGGAGCTTAAAATGAAATTTTGTACACTTTATATATTGGATCCCTGGCTTGGTGGAGGGAAAAAAGTCATCTATGTTACAAATGCGCTCATTGAAATAGGACTAGCGTTAGGTATCTATGGAAAAACAGCTCAAGCTACTTATCAGAATGGCGAATTAAGCGTTAGCATGGACCAATGGAACATTAACAGTGAACATCTGAACAAAAAATTAAAAGGAATTATATTCAAGGCAAAATGTGAAATACTCCAGGAACAATTGATAGGAATAGGACCTGATCCCTTTTCCGTCATTGCTACTCAGTTAAGATGTTATCTGGATTTATTTCAGTTCTTAGATGAAAACAAAAAAGCTCATATTAACTTAAAGCACCTGCCGGATCTTTCTCAATCCTTAATATTAGGCTACAGTTTATTGTCAAATGCTGCAGTAATAGAGGAGAATGCACTAAAGGTAGACCAATCTTATCAAAAGCAACTGGAACGATTGCAGAAGCATCAATGGATGAAGCTTCAGCAATCCAGGTTGCGACAGAAAGAATTACCAACAATTTGGGAGAACCTTAGTAATGAAGTAGAGCCTATCTCAGTAGATAAACAACAGCTAACGTCTGCTAATAATAGAAATAGCGATGAATATCATTCGTTAAATGGTGCCAAGAAAGAGATATATGGTATTAGTGGAAAGGACAAAGATCAACTCTGGCATTGGTGGGATCAGAAAACAGAAAGAAAGGGCTTTGATCTTATTTTATCTCAGCCTGCGAGTATTTCACAAGCTGATATGGCAGATGTGAGGACTGTACTTAAGGAACGATATACCTTGTACCAATATCAGGCCTACAGCTATATGTATGTAGTAGAAAAAGCGATGGAACTGCTTGCATATAACAGCGAAGCCTATTTTGTGTTACCATCCGCCTTTCAACAAGCGAAATATGCTGAATCTTTTAGAACATGGTTATCCCAGTGGAATTATCAAATTCATCCATTCAATCCAGCGGAAATAGGAAGGGCAAAATTTGTATTTCTATCTATTAAAAAAGAAAAAGTAGCTGAACCCAATGCCACAGCTACTTTATTCTCGTAAAAATGCTACAAAAATTGTAATGGTTTACATGATTATATGAGTTGGGAGCTTATCTTGTTGAGACACTTTTTTAACTATTTGCCATTGATTGTTCACTTTTGCTAATGAAATGTAATCTGTCAATGTTGTATTGTAGGGCTTGCATCGAATAGAAACTTTTGCGATACCAATATTTCCTATGGTTTTAATAAAGTCTATATGGTGAGTACTTTTATATGTTTCTGAAGAGGAATGGGAATGGAAGTGTTTAAATGCTTCAAATGATAACTGATGAACAGTATGATAGGAACCTGCTACATGATACATCTCTGATTGAGGATGAAAAGCAATATTTAGAAGATGCTCGTTTTTCGTTTCTCTTCCTTCTAAATAAGTATCTAGGATGCGTTCTATTTTTGCTTCCTGAAACTGTATATTATTCTGAACAACGCTAATGTCAAATGAAGCAAATTCCTTATAGCTTAATCTGTGAATAATCTTCCACTGTTTTCCTATTCTAAGCAGTGATAAATATTCATTCAATCGCTTTCCTCTATCTTTATATAATACCTGAGTATTTGCGATAGCAACATTTCCTGTAATATCTATACTTTTCAGGATTAATTCTCGATCTACATATGGAGGAGGATTTTGACTTATATTCCGCACATATTCTTCAATGGGAAAACTGTGATATACGTCTTTCTCCGAGTCTATGTAGGTGAAAGTAGCATGCTCATGATAGGCTGTGGTTAATGCGGAGACGGTTCCTAAATTTTCCCCATAAAAGTAATAATTGATAGTTCTCAATATATCCGTAGGGTCTTCTTCTTTAACTTGAGGATAACTGTAGAAAGAATGTTGGATAAAAAAGATCCACAAAAAAAAGCAGGGAATCATCCGATATAAGGAAGATGTGTACATGGTCCGGAATAATTAGAAATGCTGGTGAATATAAAACAACTATAATTATACTAGCTGATATTCAGTTATATAGCAATTTTTTTAGCCCAATAGTATACTTTACCGTCAATAGGTGTTCACAGACGCGATGAAGCAAATTCAGGGTATGATCTACCCTGTTCAGGAGGGCCCATAGGGGGTTAAAGGGATAATCAGGTAAATTGGTCGGTTATTTGAGGAGCTTTACGCTATTAAACTATGGCTGTCTGTTAAAATGGATATCCAATCCCTAAATTCAATTGAGTTCTTCTTTCTCTGCTTCCTGAGCCAAATACCCAACCTACATCAGGAGCATTTAATTGTTGGGCCACATCCAGTCTGAGAATCAGGAAAGAAAAATCAAATCGAAAACCTAAACCTGCATCCCAACCCAGGCGGATATTCTCTCTCCTGAAAGTTGCTTTTTCTGCCCCTTCAAATTCTGATGCAGGAATATTATTGAACCAAACATTCCCTACATCGGAAAAAAAGGCTAACTCTAGAAAAGAATAAATATCAAATCTTAATTCTGCATTCATTTCAAAACTAATTTCCCCGCCGGGAGCTATTAAACTACTCGTGGTAACATTGTTTGACTCCTCTCCTAATAATTGCGAAAGACTTAATCTTCCAGGTCCCAAGGTATTTGATTGCCAACCCCTCATAGAATTAGTTCCTCCACTGAAAAATCTACTTTCTCTAGGAACAATTCCTGTATTATTGTATGGATGACTAAATCCAAAAAATGCTCTGATAATCCATTCTGTTTTTGAATTCACGGGATGATAATACTTTATTTCAGCAGAGCTTTTGACATATTGACCATAGACTAATGTATCAGCATTGGAAGAGAAAAGCTGGAGATTATTATCATTAGCTGAAGTATCATTGGGGGAAATTTTTTCTAGTAACCAGGGGAAATTCCCTCCGATCTCGGTCCGGATTCTGAAATACCAGGTAGGATGCAAACGGGTCAACCCATAATTTGAACGAATAAAACTGTAAGCAAGCCTTGAACTAAATCTCGATTGATAATCTCTTTGTATGGTAATGGGTAAATCAGCAATTTCTTCCTCAAAAGCCGCAGTGATATTTCGGGTAAAAATAAAATCAAATCCCAATGGAGTAAATTGACTTGCAAGGATTTTTGAGGCACCGCTTTCCTTGTGGTTCCAATTATAGGATAGCGCAGCACCAGCAGATAAACGATCAAATTCCTCCCGAAACTCTCCAATAATGGTACTGGTAAATGAAGTAGTAGGGGATAATAAGCTCAAATCTCGTTTAGATGGAAAGGGGAGCAAAAAACTGGGAAAGCTTATATTGGCCACAGAAGAAAACTCATAAAAAAATTGTTCGAACTGGTTGTTTTCTAGGGTGCTGGCATATAATCCTACATTTCCACCCAGCCCCAATTCTAAAAATTCAGACTTGCCGAAGGTATTCCTATTTCGCAACGAAACATTGGTACCTATCACCGGTAAATTGTTAGAGGTTAATATATCAGTGGTAAAAGCTTCTGCACCAATTTTTAATTGATAATGAGGAGCAAATTGTAAGTCAATAAAAATATCCAATAGTCCTGAGGTATCAATGGTGACATAATCCAAAGCTACATAACGAAACATAGTCAATTCTTGTAATCGTCGTTGGCTCCGCTGGGCATCAGCTAATCTGAAAAGATTCCCTTCCTTAACGTGAACCCGTTTAGCAATAAAATTATAATTGATTTTGTTTATCAATGTAGAGGTAACCTGAAAATCGAATGTGATGGAGTCCGAAAATTTATTGGTAGAAATTCCCAGGCGGTCCCTCGTTTCTCTATTGAGCACAGTGTTCCAATTCTGATTTATTTCCTGCTCATCAGAATCTGCTTGTAATCGAACCACAATATTCCTGATATGGTACACATTTGGATTACCGGAAATGTCGACAGTTACGTTTAATGGCCGGGATAAGAAATAGTCAGAAGTATCTCTGACCAGAGGTACGATAGAGAGCGTATCTATGAGAAATCGAATTTTTTGTTGGGAAAAATAGAAATATCCAGCATTTTGAAGAGCATTTGTGATTCTGATCCGTTCCTCATTAAAAGTTTTGTGATTATAATTTTGGCCAATGCGTAATAAACTGGAGGAAGTATCTAAGGCTGTGATAAGTCTGTGTTGCTCCATAGGCGATAACAGACTGTCAAAAGTATAAGATACCTTATCTATCAGGTAAGGAATATTCTCTTTAACCTGAAAGCTCACATTGGCCTTTTTTCTGGCAAACCAGGTATTTAAGGTATCTATCTTGTAGCTAATCTGTGGGAAAAAGTATCCATTGGCAAAGCAAATATTCCTCAACTGAAGAATATCTTCATTTAATTGGGTAGTATCAATGAGAACAGGTGGTTCTCCTATTTTTGTTTTGAGCCATTTAGATAAATTGACATAAGCTTTTTCTAAGCTTAATCCTTTGATAACATTCCTTCTCCAGGAAAGACTATCCCTTTCCAGTGCTATTCCGGTATTGTACAAATGTAGATATGTTTTAGGGATCAACATTCTTCTATTGGGTATGGTTAGGATCCCCCTCCTCAATTCGCTTTCAGGAATGGTGTTATTCCCCGTAATTTCTGGTGTTTTTCTTAGCAAATATTCTCCTTCCTCCAGAAATCGGGTAGATCTACAGGCATTTAGGCATAGCAAACTTATGCCCAGAGACCAAATAAAGAAGTAATATGCTAATTTTGTCGACATGAGAGCATTATCTAAGTCTAAAGTAAAGTTTTTTACTTCCCTGCAAAGAAAAAAAAATCGATATGCGAATAGATTGTTTCTGGTAGAAGGAGTTAAAATGTTTCAAGAAGCGTACCAATCTGATTTAAAGATAGAAGCTATTGTCATTCAGGATAATAAATTGGATTTATTGTCAACTTTTTATGATCTTACAGTTGAGGATAAATGTTGGCAGGTTTCTGAAGCATTGTTTGGACAGATGAGTCAGTTGCAGCATCCGGAAGGAATTCTAACTATTATCCATTTCCCTCAACATATATGGGGTAAGGAAACCCTCGGAACAAAATGGCCCGTAAGTACTACATCCTCCTCCTTGCTACTAGAGAATTTGCAAGATCCCGGGAATGTGGGAACCATTCTTAGGACAGCAGATTGGTTTGGAATGTCTGACTTGTACTGTTCATCGGATACGGTAGATTTCTTGAATGCGAAAACACTACGAGCAAGTATGGGAGCTATTTTTCGAGTAAATCTTCACTACATTTCTGAGTGGAAGGAATGGATTAATAGGCATCAAGACAGGATTTTATTAGCTGACCTGAAAGGAGAATCTATCCAAAAAACCCATATAGCTCATACCGACTGGATCTTGTTAGGGAATGAAGCTAATGGAATCAGTGAGGAAACAAAAGGAATTAAAGGCTTACGGAAGGTGTGTATTCCGGGTAGTGGTAAAGCAGAATCACTGAATGTTGGCATCGCTAGCGCGATTTGTATGTACCATTTGAGCCAGTTGTAATTATTCGATCAACCCAATAAAGTTCAATAGCATGGGAGTTTTAGATCAGGAAGTTGTCGTGGCTATCATTTTATTTTTGACATGTATCACATTATATGCATATCGGGTTAGTATTTATCGATGGATACTTGATCGAAAAGCAGCAAATCAACTGCTCCCATTTTTCCCGGCCGACCAGTTGAAGCGTTCATTTAGCGGAAATATTCCTCTCCAAATGCTCAATGTTGAAGGCATAATTACTGATAAACTATCTCTACATTCTTATTTACAGAGAACTTTTCTTCATCCGGACTACATAGCATTTACTCACTTTATGCTGATAGGTCCCCCAGGATCTGGAAGAACTACTACATTGATAAAACTTGTCAGATCCTCTTTTGGTCTTGATTCTCGGTCTCCTTTTGAACTGCAGCTTTTTCCTATTTCCCATGCTGGCTTATTTAGCTTATTGGGACAAATTCCTAATCCCCACCAAACAATACTCATGCTGGATGGATTAGATGAAGATCCGGAGGCTATAATGTCGCTAAAAGCTAAGATGGATTTGCTGTTATTGCATACAAAAGCGTTTGCCAGGGTTCTCATCAGTTGTAGGTCTGGGTTTTTTCCTGAATATATGGAGGGAGCTATACATGAGGAGCAGCTTAATTATATAGGGAATGATCAGGTTCAGTTATTTAAAAAAATTTATTTGGCACCAGTTGAGACAAAAAAACTTAAGCAAGAGTTACGGTATCCCATTTTCATTCAGGCTATTGCAAAAATAACAACGTCCTCTAATCCTATCCATTACAGATACCAGATTTGGGAGGAAACTTGTGAAAGATGGATCAAACAAAATGCCAGCGATAGCCCTGCCAGTAAATTTAGGGAACAGGAAGGATGGAGAAGTTGGTTGTTTGATGCTGCTGAAAAGGTATATCATCATTTGAAAGAAGGGATGTTACCAAGATTATCTCAGGCTGAATTTCATGAATTGGTACATAAACACGAAATATCTCCCAGAAAAATCAAGGGAAATGTCATTCGTCTGTATCCCGATAATTCCATAGGATTTACCCATCTGCTGATATTGTCTTATGTATTGGCAAAAGGTGTATTTGAGAAAAGATTTCCTGTGAGCATGTTGGAAGAAAACTGGTTAGAGGATATGGCTGATTATTATGCAGAAATGTCTATCACCCTCTTTTTTGATTCTATCCATCAGGCTGAAGGTTCTCCGGGATATGCCAGATTTGCTCCCGATTATACTAAAGCTGTATTAGAAAGTGTGCCTATCGATAAATATGCTTCTATCACACACCTGTATTTGAGATTGTACCAACATCTTGACTTGCGTTTTTTATATAGTATGTCTGAGCTAAAGCGAATTTATTTATTGGATGGAAGTGAAGAGGATATGAGGGTGCATCTTATTCCGCAATTACCCCTACGCACCTATTATCTGTATTTAATGCCTTCTTTTGGTTCTGCCAGAATTTTCAAAGCTACTAGAGGAAATGTAACGGAACAATTTTTCAGATCTAGCTTAAATCCCTATGAAGCTTTTGTTAGTCAGGCAGCACAAGAGGCTAAAAGCTGGATGTTAAATGAGTTTGAGACGGACTTAAAATCATTACCCAATAAACAATGTCAGTTGGATAAAGTCTCAGTTCAGGATCAACACCAGCTTTTGAGAATTTATCTTTATACTCCTTCTAAACCAGAGTGGAATATCTTTGATCAAATTAGATTGTTAGTTTTTTCTGATAATCAAATGAATGTGCATATGACAAATACCATCCTTAAATCGGATATGGTGGAAAATGTAAAGGCACTCGTTAACAGGATTGTTCATTTTTATTCCGAAGACGATCTCGGAAAGGGAGCTTTTTCGGCTGATGATGCTGCACAAATACAAGATGGTGTATGGGAAGGTAGACAATGGGCCTGGAGGAGGACTGATACATATTCACATCCCGTTCATTTGTATATGGAAGAGCCAGGATATTTAGAGTTAGTCATCTGGGGCGTAAGAAATGAACCACATAACTTATAGTGAGTGACTAACATTAGGGCATTTTCTTCGTTTATCAATTATACAGCAATTAAAATAAAATTATGAATACTACTGTCGCAAAGCCGGCTGGGCTAGATTTTCAGTACAGTGAAAATCAGCTATTGATAGCTGACATGATACGTCGATACGGAGAGGAAAATTTAAGAGAGGTAGTTAAGCAATATGACGAATCTCAGGAATTTCCCCTACATATATTTAAAGAATTAGGAGAAATGGGCCTCATGGGGGTAT